>CACZYF010000030.1 GCA_902785355.1 uncultured Ruminococcus sp.
GGGCGGGGGCTTGCTCCCGCCGAGACGCTGTGGTGACATCAATGTGAAACGCGGAGCAAATCAAAGGCTTGTCATGCTTCGCGTGAAAACGACAATTAGTGGATAGGTTCCGGCGGGAGACAAGCCCCCGCCCTACAACTCTATGCAACGTTTATACAATTCCTAATTCCTCATTCCTAACTCCTAACTTGTAGGGCGTTTTGTTCCTATCCGACGTTTTCGATATGGATAACGCCCGTCATTCGCGGGCGACCGATGGTCGCCCCTACGGCGGGAGCAAGCCCCCACCCTACAACTCTATGCAACGTTTATACAATTCCTAATTCCTCATTCCTAACTCCTAACTTCTCACTCCTAACTTGTAGGGCGTTTTGTTCCTATCCGACGTTTTCGATATGGATAACGTCCGTCATTCGCGGGCGACCGATGGTCGCCCCTACGACTCAATCAAGCGTCGGCTGTTTGCAGGCGTAAGGCTTACCCTTCATTCTTCTTAACAGATTAAAGTTTTGTTACAAAGTACTAATTTTTATTGATTTCACGGTTTTTCTTTGTTATGATAATACCAGTGACTTTTGTCATCGGAAATACATATTTAAAGGAGAGAAAAACATGAAAAAATTCATCGCTGAGTTCATCGGCACCTTCGTGCTGGTACTCTTCGCCTGCGGCACCGCGACCGTACTGGGCTGCTCCAATGAGCCCAACGCGGCATACGTGCTGACCGCTCTGGCGTTCGGTCTGGTCATCGTCGCGATGGCGTACTCCATCGGCAACGTCTCCGGCTGCCACATCAACCCTGCTGTCTCCATCGGCGTACTGCTGTCGGGCGGCATGAGCGTCAAGGACTTCTTCCTGTACATCATCGCTCAGTTCGCGGGCGCTACCGCGGGCGCGGCGGTACTCGGCGCGCTGGTCGGCTTCGACAAGAGCCTCGGCACCAACGGCCTGTTCAACGGACAGATCCTGCCCTCCCTCATCATCGAGTGCATCCTGACCTTCATCTTCGTCCTGGTCATCCTGAGCGTTACCTCGAAGAAGAAGTATGAGAAGCTCGCCGGCCTGGTCATCGGTCTGACCCTGACGCTCGTACACATCTTCGGCATCTACTTCACCGGTACCTCCGTCAACCCCGCTCGTTCCTTCGGCCCCGCAATCCTCAAGGGCGGCGAGGCGCTGAGCTCGGTGTGGGTATTCATCGTTGCTCCGCTGGTAGGCGGCGCGCTCGCGGCGGTCGTCTTCAAGGCGCTGATCAAGAGCAAGGAAGAGGACTAATCCATCCAAAACGCTGTATAAATCAAGAGAGGCTCCCCGATCGGGGAGCCTTGTTTTTGTATATCGGTTGGTCGCTTCGCTCTTTTTATACAATCCCTCAGTCTCCGTTCGGAGACAGCTCTCCGGTGTATGGATTCTGTAATCCAAATCACAGATTTGGACAGAATCTCACCTTTACCAAAGGGAGCCTTTGCAAAGTGTTCATTCAAAGAGGATATCAAAGAATTCGTCATAGTCAGCGATCTCATAGTCGCAGAGGTCGCTGCCGGTCGGGGCTTTGCCGCCGAGGTACAGGCAGGTGGTCAATCCGGCGTTTCTGCCGCCGAGCATATCGGAGGTCAGGCTGTCGCCGACTAAGATCACGCGGCTTTTGTCGGTGATACCGAGATCGCGGAAGATAAAGTCGAAGTACGCGCGGTCGGGCTTGCTCGCGCCGATCTGCTCCGAGATATAGATACCATCCGTGAACGGTCGGATCGCGCAGCGGCTGTAGCGCCCCGTCTGAGGGATGGTCAGTCCGTTGGTGGCGAGGTAGATCTTACAATATTTATGCAGCTCCTCGACGAACTCATAGGCGCCGGGGAGCAAAAAAGCCTGGTGCGAGAGGTTGTCCTCATACATCGCGTTCACTGCGTCAAAGTCGACTTCACCTGCGCCGATCTGCGCAAACAGGCGGCGAAAGCGCTCGGGCTTGAGGTTCTCGCGGCTGAGCTCTCCCCTCTCGAGCGCCTTCCAGCAGCTCAGGTTGATGGCGCTGTAGCGGCTGACGACCTCGTCGGTCGGCTCAACGCCGAACGCCTGCAACGTCAGGCTGACGGCGGTTTTCTCAGCGAGCTTGAAGTCGTAAACGGTCTCGTCCGCGTCGAGCAAGACGATATCGAAGCGCTGATGACGGTGATCAGACAAAGTCAGCGCCTCCCTGCATGAAGATGCCCGTGCGGGTGATGTCGGCATACAGCTCAACGCCCGCATAATCGGCGAGCGCGCCGATCAGCAGGTTCGGGTTGATGTTCAGCGTCGTGCCGGCGGGGAGGGTCAGAGAGAACGCTACCTTCTCGCCTTCATGGCGTTCATAAGCGAGGATATAGGGCTTTAGATCCACATCCTTCATGCCCTTTTTGGTCTTTTTCTGCACGATGATCTCGGGTAACGCAAGGAAAGAACCCAACTTATCCGATAATTCTTCAAAAGAAATTTCATTCTCCTTCATCGGCTCGAGAATGATCTCATAGCATGCCGATTCGATAGCGGCGGGCTTATGCACCGCCTCCGCGCAGCGGTAGACCCGGATCCCCTCGGGGAGGCAGGCGTTCAGCCGTTCGGGGATGACGGAGAGATCCTCGTCGTCATCGAGGATCCGGAAATCCATGCTCTCGCAGGTAGAGCCGAAGCCCAGCGACAGCGGCAGAGCGAAGGTGATATAGGCGTGGCGGTTGAAGCCCTCGGTGTGCCAGATATTCAGGCGACTTTTCCCGACGGCGCGGAGCATCACGCGGTTGGTATCAAGGTGGGAGATGTACTTACACGGACCGTTCTTCTCATAAAACACTCTGACGTTTTTCATAGCACACACCTCCTCCGTATTTTGCCGCGCCGCAGCCGAGGCACTTCTCGCGGCAGTTGGGTGAAGCCTCGCTCCTGTACGCGCGCTCGCACTCCTGACGTAAAAACTTCTTGCTCACGCCGTAATCGAGGTGATCCCACGGCAGAACCTCGTCGAAGGAGCGGCGGCGGTTGGCGTAAAAGGCGGGGTCGATCCCGCAGGCGTCGAACACCTCCAGCCAGCGCTCGAGCGAGAAGCAATCGCTCCAGCCGTCGAAGCGCAAGCCGCGGCGATTCGCCTCGAGCATCACGGCGTTGAGCCTGCGATCACCGCGGGCGAACACCGCCTCGAGGAACGAGGTATCCGAGGCATGATAGTTATAGGTGATCTTCCGCGTGGTGAGCGAGCTTTTGATGTGCTGCTGCTTTTCGCGCAGGGTATCCATCGTATCCTGAGGCTCCCACTGGAAGGGGGTAAACGGCTTGGGGACGAAGGAGGAGGCGGAGATCGTCACGCGGGGCGACTTGCCCTTGGGACGGTTCTCGGTTTGATAAAAGCAGTCCACCACCTTGCGGCCGAGCTCGGCGATCGCGGCGACGTCGTCCGGTGTCTCGGTCGGCAGACCGATCATGAAATACAGCTTCACGGTCGTGTAGCCGCCCTCGAAGGCGACGCGGCAGGTGTTCATCAGCTCGTCCTCAAAGACGTTCTTATTGATGGCGTTACGCAGGCGCTGACTGCCCGCCTCGGGGGCGAAGGTCAGCCCGCTCTTGCGCACGGTCTTGATCTGATCGAGGATATCGTCCGAGAATCCATCGACGCGCAGCGAAGGCAGCGACAAAGCGACGTTCTCGGGCTTTGCCCACTCGTTGAGGGCTTTGAGCATCGGCACGACCTGACTGTAATCGCTGGAGCTCAGCGAGCTGAGCGACACCTCGTCATAGCCCGTGTTGCGGCACAGGGCATGGCACTGGCGGCTGATGCACTCGACCGACTTCTCACGCACGGGACGATAGAGGAAGCCCGCCTGACAGAAGCGGCAGCCGCGGATACAGCCGCGGAAGATCTCCTCCACCGCGCGGTCGTGGACGATCTCGATATTGGGTACGACAAAATTGTCGGGATAGTAGCTCTCGTCCATGTTGATCATGACGCGCTTCTCGATCACAGACGGAGCGCCGTGAAGCGGGGTGATCGCGCTGACGGTACCGTCGGCGTTGTAGCTGACGTCGTACAGAGAGGGGACGTAGACGCCCTTGATCCGGGACGCGCGGCGCAGGAACTCCTCACGGCTTGTCCCCTCGCGCTTGCATACGCGGTACAGCTCGATGACCTCGAGGTCAACCTCCTCGCCGTCGCCGAGGAAGAAGATATCGATGAAGTCGGTGATCGGCTCGGGGTTACAGGCGCAGGGACCGCCCGCGACGACGATATGCTCGAGTCCGTGCCTGTCCTTACTCCGCAGGGGAATCCCGCCGAGGTCGAGCATATTCAGGATATTGGTATAGCTGAGCTCATACTGGAGCGTAAAGCCGATAAAATCAAAATCGGTCAGCGGATCGCCCGACTCGAGCGCGTAGAGCGGGATATCATGCCCGCGCATCTCAGCCTCCATATCGATCCACGGCGCGAACACACGCTCGCACCAGATATACGGCTTCTCGTTGAACTGGCTGTAGAGGATCTTGATGCCCAGATGGGACATGCCGATCTCGTAGGTATCGGGGAAGCAGAACGCAAAGCGCACGTCGACCTCCCGCTTGTCCTTCACGACCGCTCCCAACTCGCCGCCGACATAACGGCCGGGCTTCTGCACGCGCAGAAGCAGCTTTTCGATTTCCTTAGGATACATGACTTCACCTAGCTTTTTCGAGTGTTTTTATAATCAGTTGAGATTGCCGCAGCCCTGAAGGGCTTCGCAATGACTTATTTAAACAAAATCACCGTCAGATACAGCGATATTGCTAATAAAGAATAATTATAGCCGCTGTTCAGCAGCAGATACAGCCCCGCCGTGAACAGCGGGAGCAGAAATACAAAGGTCAGGATTCGCAGAACGTTCCTGCAAACCACAGGCGAAAAACGCCGCTGTAAGAGGATCGTCAGCAGATGGCCGCCGTCGAGGCTGAGCACCGGCAAGAGGTTGAACACGCCGAGCATCAGGTGCGGCATAGCCCATGCCGGAGCGAGCGGATACAGTACGGCAAAGCAGAAAAAGTTCATCAGCACGCCGCCGAGGGTGATCCACACGTCGGCAGCAAGGGTCGGGGCGTCATCCGCCTCGATCAGCACATCGAAAAGTCGAACCCTGATCCTCTTGACGGGCACGCGAAAGACGAGCGTCATCAGGACATGACCGAGCTCGTGCAGCGCCGCCGCCAAGAGGCACGCCGCGACATGCCCCTCGCGGTCGAGCAGAAGCACCGCGGTCATCGCCGCAACCGCCTCATATCCGACGGTCAGCTCACAGTCAGCGACCCTCAGCTTCATCGGGCGACGCCTGCACCTTCACCTCTCCGCCCGCGAACAGGCGGCTCAGATCCGCCGCGTCAAATACCGAGCGGGAGATCACGGGCTTTTGCAGTTCTTCTTTATAAAATTCGATAAAAGAATTATATTGTTCGTTCCCCATCGTCTTGAACAGGAACAGCACCAGCGCCGCGATCAGGCAGACCGCGAGCTGTAAGGTCAGCAGCAGAGGGAAGCTCCCCGATTCGGCTTTCCGGGATTCGGGGCTCACATTCCCGCTATCATCCTGCTTATCGAGCGGCTCAGGCTCGATCGGCGTGACCGCCGCGTTCTCGCGCCAGCCCTCCTCATAGATGATCTCACTGTTTCGGTCATTCATCCTATCACCCCGTACATTATACGAGACGACGGAAGGGATTATGTTATACTAATCCTTGATAAAAAGATTTAATCAGATATTAGTGATATATTTCGGATAGCGCGACGGGAGACGCAGACAGGCTGGCGCCTGTCAAGGAGCAGGATTAGTATTACATTTGATTGAACTGCTTCTGCCGCAGGCGGATGAAGAAGCCGATCGCGATCAAGAGGCACACGACCTCGGCGATCGGGAAGGCGTACCACATCACGATCATGTTCACCTTGGAGAGGATGAACGCCACGGGGAGCAGAACGACCAGCTGGCGGCATACGGACATGACCATGCTGTACATGCCCTTGCCGATCGCCTGGAACAGCGTACCGAACATAATGCCGCAGGCGGCGAACATGAACGACAGGCTGATGATCCGCAGCATCGGAACGCCGACCTCGGCGAGCCGGGCGTTTGCCGCCATATCCGCTGCAGCGTCGGACTCAAAGAGCGACAGCAGCCACTCGGGAGCGACATGGAACAGAAGCGTACCCAGCGCCATGATACCCGCCGCGATCACAACGCCGAGGTTGAAGGCGGAATACATACGCTTTTTATTACGGGCGCCGTAGTTATAGCCGATAATCGGCGAGACGCCCTGATTCAGCCCGAATACGGGCATAAAGACGAAGCTCTGGAGCTTGAAGTAGATGCCGAAGGCGTTGATATACGCGGCGGCATACGTGGCGGTGATATCCGCGACCGAGATAATGAGGTTGATGCCCGAGACCATCACGGAGCCGATGCTCTGCATGATGATCGCGGGGAATCCGACGGCGTAGATGTTCTTTAGCACCATGGCCTGTAGTCTGAAGCCCCTGAACGAGATCTTGACCTCGTGCTTTCTGAGGAAGAGCACCAACAGAATGAACAGCATCGAGCAGTGCTGAGCGATCACGGTCGCGATCGCCGCGCCGGCAACGCCCATGCGCGGGAAGAAGCCCACGCCGAAGATCAGCAGCGGGTCGAGGATGATGTTGATGACCGCGCCGAGCAGCTGGGTCAGCATCGGGAAGATCATGTTTCCCGTCGACTGGAGGATCTTCTCCCCCATCGTCGAAACGAGCATGCCGAACGAGATACACAGCACGATATTCAGATACGTCGCGCCGTAGCCGATAACGGTCTGATCCTTCGTGAACAGCGAGATGAACGGACGCGCCGCGAAAAGCCCCAGCAGGAGGAAGAACACCCAGTTGACGACGGCGAGGAACAGGCCTGTCGTCGCAGCGGCGTTCGCCTCTTTATAATTTTTCGCGCCGAGCCGTCGGGCGATCAGGGAGTTCACGCCCACCGCCGTACCGACGCCGAACGAGATCAGGATCAGCTGCAGCGGGTACGCCAGCGACACCGCCTGCAGCGCGTCGGGGTGGTACTGCGCGACGAAGATACTGTCGACAACGTTGTACAGCGCCTGTATCATCATCGAGAACATCGCGGGCAGCGACATCGTCAGCACCAGCGGCAGCATCGGCTTGGTGCCCATCTTGTTTTCTTTTATCTCACTCACAAAACTACCTTCCTTCAAATCGGTTATCAATCAGTGCTTTTGCTTCGCTTTCTCTTCATGATCAGGGTAACGACGAGGGTCACGATCAGCATACCGAACATCACGCCGCAGAAGTCGATCACCATATCGCTGACCTGACAGCTCCGCCCCTCGGGAAAGAGCTGGATCAGCTCGTCGATCACGGGAACCGCCGCGCCGATCGGCAGAACGGTCAGCAGCGCCTTCTTCCTGTCGAAACGGTAGAGATAGACCGTCGTGCCGAGCAGCGTGCCGAGCACCGTATATTCGGTGAAGTGCGCGAGCTTGCGGATGAACCCTTCGGTCAGGGTGATGTTGATATGGATGCTGTGTAAAAACGCGTTGATCATGTCGGTCAGCGGGGAGCTCTGTTCGGTGGACTCCACCGCACTGAGCGACGAGTTATAGAAGATCGCCGCGACCGCCGCCACCGTCAGAACGGTCAGCACGATCCGCGCGATCAATAATCGCTTGTTCATCTTTTCTCCTTACAGAGGCTCCCCCTGCCAAAATGGGGCGAGTTATTCCAGCATTATTTTAAACGTTTGCGCATAAGATGTCAAACAGAAACAGGCAAGTTTTCAGTATCAGTCAAATAAGTGTTGAAAAGCACGACAATTTCAGTTATAATGCTAATCGAACACGAAAAATACAAGGAGAATCACCATGCTTCATTATTTTATCGTTTTTCTGATCTCGATGGTACCGCTGATCGAGCTGCGCGGCGCGATCCCCTATGCTGTGGGCTTCCACTGTAATATGGTGTGGGCATACATCATCGCCATCATCGGCAACATGCTGCCCGTACCGATCATCTACCTCTTCGCGCGTAAGGTACTGCTGTGGGGCAAGGACAAGAAATATATCGGCAGGTTCTTCACCTTCTGCCTTGAGAAGGGCGAGAAGGGCGGCAGGAAGCTCGAGGCCAAGGCGGGTAAAGGACTCTTCGTCGCCCTGATGCTGTTCGTCGGCATCCCGCTGCCGGGTACGGGCGCGTGGACGGGTACGCTCGCCGCGTCCATCCTCGATATGGGCTTTAAGAAGAGCATCATCGCCGTGATGCTGGGCGTCATCATCGCGGGCGTGATCATGGGACTCGCATCGATGGGACTCTTCGGCGCGATCGGCGCGATCTTCGCTCCTAAGTAAGATGAAGAAGGAGCGCGTCTATGCCGCCGTCATCGGCGGCGGAGCGTCCGGGATGCTGTGCGCGATCCGCGCGGCTGAGCGTCATCCGGACAGGAGGATCGTCATCCTCGAGAAGGCTGACCGCGTCGGGAAGAAGCTGCTGGTCACCGGCAACGGCAGGTGCAACCTGTCGAACCTGAGCGCCGGAGCTAAAAACTACCACGGCGAGGGCAGCGAAAAGCTTATCAATATTCTATACGAGAATTATTCGCCCGAGGCGGTGCTTGAAACCTTTCACACGCTCGGGCTTTTGTCGCGTCCCGACAGCGAGGGCAGGGTCTACCCGCTCTCGAATCAGGCGAGCTCCGTGCTGGACGTCATCAGACGGCGGCTCAGGGAGCTTTCTGTCGAGGAACGCTGTAACGCCGACATCCGCGGGATACAGAAGAGCGGCGGCGGGTACGAGGTCTATACCGCCGACGGCGTGATCTGTGCCGACAGGCTCGTGATCGCTTCGGGCGGTCACGCCGACTACGCCGGCAGAGAGAGCGGCAGCAGGGATATTCTGCGCCTGCTCGGGCTGTCAACCGTCAAGCCTACCCCTTCCCTCTCGCCCGTCAATGTCAGCGGCGACCTGCTCAAGCCGCTCAAAGGCGTACGTGCCGGGGCGGAAGCGACCCTCATACAGAACGGCAGAGCCGTCAAGACCGAGCGCGGCGAGGTACAGTTCACCGAAAACGCGCTGTCGGGGATCTGTATCTTCAACCTCTCGCGGGAGGCGAACCGATTCGGCGGCGAGATCAGCCTGAACCTCCTGCCCGACTATAACAGCGAACAGATCACCGATGAGCTTACCGTGCGGGTACAGCGCGATCCCGACGCCCCCGCCTCGGAGATCTTCACGGGTATGCTCCACAAGAATCTCGGCTTATCCCTGCTGAAAGCGAGCGGCGTCAAGCCCTCCCGACCCTGCAAGGATATTTCTAATAAAGAATTATCAAATCTATGCCGGCACCTCACCGATTGGCGCTTTGTATGTGAAAAAAGCCGCGACTTTCGCAAGGCGCAGGTCACGGCGGGCGGCGTAAGGCTCAGCGAGATCGACCCGCGTACCTTTGAAGCGAAGAAGCACCGCGGGCTGTACCTGATCGGCGAGGCGCTGGATATCGACGGTGACTGCGGCGGCTATAACCTGCAGTTCGCGTTCGCGAGCGGCTTGTGCGCGGGGGACTGCTTATGATCCGATTGAACAACGTGCGCCTGCCCATAGGTTATGATGACGAAGATATCAAAAGGATCTGTTCAAAAGAACTGCGCGTTCCCGGTAAAACGATCATTAAAGCTTCGCTTTTCCGCCGCTCCATCGACGCGCGGCACAAGGACGATATCCACTACACCGCTACCATCGACCTGTATCTGAATACGGACGAGAAAACAGCGGTGAACCGCTCAAAGAACAAAAACGCCTCGATCACCGAGGAATACCGCTACATCCCCCTCACCCCGAGGGACAAAAACAAGCGCCCGCTGATCGTCGGCACAGGCCCCGCGGGGCTGTTCTGCGCCCTCACGCTGGCGCAGAGCGGCATCCGACCCATCGTTATCGAGCGCGGCTCCCGCGTAGAGGAACGCACCAAGGCGACCTTACAGCTATGGGAGCACGGGAGGCTCAACACCGAATGTAACGTACAGTTCGGCGAGGGCGGCGCGGGCACCTTCTCGGACGGCAAGCTGAACACCGGCACCAAGGACGGCAGAGCCCGCAAGGTGCTGATCGAGTTCGCCGCTCACGGCGCACCCGAAGAGATCCTCTACAACGCAAAGCCTCATATCGGCACGGACAAGCTCCGCGACACCGTCCGCAGCATCCGCGAGGAGCTGATCGCACTGGGCGCGGATATCTACTTCGACACCAAGCTCACCGATATCAAGACACACGACGGGAGGATCACTGCTGCCGAGGTCGAGCATAAGGGACAGAAGCGGCTGATCGAATGTAATGAGCTCGTGCTCGCGATCGGTCACAGCGCCCGCGACACCTTCGAGCTGATCCACGGCATGGGCGTCCGTACCGAGCCGAAGCCCTTCTCTGTCGGCGTGCGCATCGAGCACCTGCGAGAGAACATCGACCGCTCCCAGTACGGCACGGCTCACGACCGATTACCCGCCGCGTATTACAAGCAGAACGTCCACCTCAAAAACGGCAGAGGGGTCTACACCTTCTGCATGTGTCCGGGCGGTACGGTCGTCGCGGCACAGAGCGAGGAGAACACCGTCGTCACCAACGGTATGAGCGAGTTCGCCCGCGATAAGGTCAACTCCAACGCCGCGGTGCTGGTCTCGGTCAATCCCGAGGATATCCCCGGTGAGCACGCACTCAGGGGCATGTACTGGCAGCGCGAGCTCGAACACAAGGCGTTCACGGCGGGCGGCGGGGATTATCATGCGCCCGTATGCCGGGTCGGCGACTTCCTCAGCGGAGAGAAAAGCACCCGCTTCGGCGAGGTGCTGCCGAGCTTCCTGCCCGGGACGCGCTTCGCAAAGCCCGAAGAAGTCTTACCCGCCTTCGTGACCGATTCCCTGCGAGAGGCGATCCCGCTGATCGACCGAAAGCTGCACGGCTTCAGCCATCCCGACGCGGTGCTGACCGCTGTAGAGAGCCGCAGCTCCTCCCCCATACGCATCATCCGCGACGACAGTATGCAGAGCGTCACCCTCAGAGGGCTCTACCCCTGCGGCGAGGGCGCGGGCTACGCCGGCGGCATCGTCTCCGCCGCCGTAGACGGCATACGGATCGCCGAAAAGATCATACTGAATTAATACAAACACCGGAGCAGCTCCACCGTCCAAAAAGGCGATGGAGCTGCTTTTTCTATACGATCAGTCTATGATCTCCACCTCGGCGCTGTGGCGGATGGAGTAGATCAGGAGTTGTTTGACGGGCAGGTCAAGGCATTGTGTCAGCGCGTCGCGGTACAATCGGAGCTGCTCCGCGTAGCGTTCGGCGAGTTCTTCGGGGCGCTTTACGCGGTCGGTCTTGTAGTCGACGATGACCACCGCGCCGTCCTCGACGAAGGCGAGATCCACCGCGCCCTGCAGGATGACGGTCTCATCCTTAAAGCTTGTATCAATCCCGGGATTCACCCGTGATGCGGGGATACGCACGTTGAAGCGGTACTCCTTATAAACCCGCTCCGCGTTCAGGCAGCGGGTCACAAGATCGCTGTCAAAGAAGCGGCGGGCACGGTCGAGGTCAACGCTCTGCGCCTGTAACTCGGTCAGGTACCCCTGCTCCGTCAGACGGTCAAGCTCCGCTTCGATATCCTTACGCGCTTTTGCAAAATCCGCAAACTGCATGAAGGCATGCAGGGCGGTGCCCTTCTCGGCGGAGGTCAGCTTCTCGTCGCTCATAAAGGCGGGACGGTCGAGATGACGGTCGTAGGACTGCTCGGCGAAACGATGCGACAGGGTCGACGCTGCGACCTTCACGGGCAGGGCGCTGAGTCCGTCGTAGGGATAGCGGAAACCGACATGCGTATTCAGCTCGTCGATCACGGCACGGTTCGGCTCAATCGTCCGCTCGCCGTGCCCGGAATCCGTTTCTTCATCCGCAACGTCAAACGGTGTATCGATCACGCGGCATAATAAGGTAAAATCGCTCTGCGGCTCATAGTCCGCCTCGACCCCGGCATAATCGCGCAGGGGCTGACCGTCGGGGTGCAGCAGCGCGCACATCACCATCCAGTCGGAGAGGGTGGTCGCCGAACGCACGGCGAACGGCGCGATCTCACGCTGACCCGCGAGCTTCTTACCGATATTTGTGATATGATTCATCGTGCCCGACGACGGAGTCGAGACCATCACGAGCTTCTGCTTTGCGCGGGTCATGGCGACGTAGAGCACACGCAGCTCCTCGCTCATCTCGTCCCTTCCGAGCTCCATCGCGACCGCCGTACGCGGCATGGTATTGAAGCTTGCGGACAGGGCGGGATCATAGAGCTTTTGGGCGTAGCCGTAGCGCGAATGGAGCAATACCGCGGCGGTCGTATCGGACACAAAGCGCCGCGCGGTATTCGCGATGAACACGATCGGGAACTCCAGCCCCTTGGAGGCGTGGACGGTCATCAGCTCTACGCCGAAATCACCGCCCGACTCGCCCTGAGCAGGCGGCAGATCGGAGCCGTCCTCGATCAGCCGGTCAAGATAGCCGACGAAGGACGACAGTCCCCTTCCGGTATTCTGCTCGAAGGAGCGCGCATAGTCGAGCAGGAGCCGCAGGTTGCCCGAAGCACCGCCCGAGGGATCGGAGGCGCCGATGATCGGGAGGAACGACGAGCGCTCATAGATCACCTGTATCAGGCGGTACAGCGGCACCGTCACGCTCAGCCCACGGTAGTAGGCGAGCTCGTCGAGAAATCGCCCGGACTTACCGCTGCCGTTTTTGGCGTCCGTCGTCACGGCGGCGTACAGCGAGCCGCGCCGCAGTCCCGTTCGGATTCGGCTCAGATCGTCCTCGTCAAACGCAAAGACAGGGCTCATCAGCACCGACAGCAGGGGGATATCCAGCGCGGGGTTGTTGATCACCCTCAAAAAGTTGGTCATCAGCATGATCTCCCGCGCGCCGAGGAAGCCCGCGGCGCTCTCGGCGTGGGCGTGGATGCCGTACCGCTCGAACACCTCGCGGTACACGGCGCCGTAGCTCGACAGGTTTCGCATCAAGACCGCAAAATCGCTGTAGGTTGCGGGGCGGTAAGTATCGCCGTCCTTGACGGGGTATTGATCTGCGATCAGCTGATGGATGCGCTCGGCGATGAACCGTGCCTCGGCGATCGCCGCATCCTCCTCGCCGACGCCCTCCTTATCCACGATATCGAGCTCCACGGCGGGCTCGGGAGAGGTACGGTACACAGCGCCGGCATTCAGGCGTTCCTCGTCGCCGTATTCGATATCGCCGACCGCCTCGCTCATCAGCTTTCCGAAGAAGAAGTTGACCGCGTCGAGGATCGGCTTATCGCTTCTGAAATTCTTATCCAAAATGATCTTTGCGGGGAACCGCGGAGAATTTCTGTTGTATAAATATGCATTGTTTTTTCTTTTAACGAATAATTCCGGCATAGCCTGACGGAAGCCGTAGATGCTCTGCTTCACGTCGCCGACGACAAACAGGTTCCGCTCGCGGTCGGAGATCGTCTTGAAGATCGTGTCCTGTACCTCGTTCGCGTCCTGGTACTCGTCCACCATCACGCAGTCAAAGCGCGCGGCGATCTGTGCCGCCGTATCGGTCGGCTGCATCGACTCCTCGTCGATCAATAGTCCGAGCACCCAATGCTCGATGTCGGCATAATCCGCGACGCCGCGCTCACGCTTCAAGGCGGCGTAATGCTCATCAAACAGGCTGACCGCCTTGAAGATCTGTTCGGCATAATCCTTCAGCCGCTCGATATCGTACAGGCACATGGTCTCATCCTGTGCGTAGAGCTTCTGCAGCGTTTTGACGGTGTCCTTGAACACATCTCGGGCGGAGGACGCGGCAAGCTTGAGGGGATGATCCTTATAGCCGCGCGGCGTACTCAGCCGCCCCGGCTCAAAGGCTTGCAGAACGCTTTTGACGTCGTCCCATCCGCGTTCGGTCGCCGTGTTCAATCTATCCAAAAAGACCTGATAGCTCTCGAAAAGCGGCGTGAGCTTCTCGCTGAGCTTTTCATCAAGAGCGACGGACTCCGCGCCGCGGTCACAGAGCTGCTGCAGATAGATCAGCGCCTCACGCGTGTACTCGGTGATGATCCTGCCCCACACGCTGTCGGCGGCACCGTCGAAATCGGTATAATAAGCGAGCTTCTCATCCATCCAGCGCCGCGGGAAGGGATGGGAGCGCAGAAAGTCATAGAGCTTCGCGATATTCGTCTCGAGCCTGCTGTCGTCGCGGGCGGAGGCGAAGGTCTCCACCAGGCGGTGAAAACGCACATCCCCCTCGGCATAGAGCGAATCGAGGGTCAGGCGCATTGCGTCGCCGCGCAGGACGTTCAGCTCGCCCGTATCGGCGATACGGATATTGCGGTCGATATCCAGCTCGTAGAAATACTCGCGGCACAGCGACATACAGAAGGAGTCGACCGTCGAGATCTGCGCCTTCGACAGCAGTCGCTGCTGGCGCAGCAGATACGGGTCGGAGGGGTTCTGTCGGATGCAGTCGGTCAGCGCCTTTTTCAGCCTGTCGCGCAGCTCGGCGGCTGCCTTGCGGGTATAGGTCACCACCAAGAGACGATCGGCGTCGATCCCGCTCGCTGAATCGGTGATCATGCGGATGACGCGCTCGACCAGCACGGCGGTCTTGCCCGAGCCCGCCGCGGCGGAGACGATCACCGAACCGCCCCGCGCCGTGATCGCGTCACTCTGGGCGGACGTCCAATTCCTCGACATGCTCTCCCTCCTCTCGTGTTAAGTCGTCAAATACCTCTGCCGCCGTTCGTTCGACTGCCTCGCGGCAGGGATCGTCCTCGGCATGCAGACAGACGGACTGATACGCGCAGAACGCACAGCCGTCATACTTCTTACCCTTGAGCGGCAGATCGGCTACCGCGCCGTCGTACAGGCTCTCAGCCATCTGCGTGATGAGCCGCTCCACACGGCGGAATACCGCGCCGAGCTCCTCGAGGGTCGCGAGGCTCCCCGCCGAGGCGGAGACGGCACCGTCCTTGAGCTTTGCGGGGATATAGACGCCCTTGCCGTCGTGCTCCATGTGACCGATGACGTCGGCGTCGTTCAGGATCACGCCCTTCATCATGTACTTTTTCAGCACCTCGACACGGAGCTTCTCGGGATCGGTATCGGGATCGGCGGAGACCGACGGCGATACCGCGGGCATATACAGCACACCGGCGGGCGTGATCGCACCGTAACGGGGCGTGCCGTTCTTCTCGATCGCATACAGGTAGATAAACATCTGCAGGTTCAATCCGTACAGCAGATCGTTGATGTTGAATTCCTTGGTGCCTGTCTTATAGTCGACGACGCGCAGATAACGCACGCCGTCGGCGTCACAGAGATCGACGCGGTCAACGCTGCCGCGAACGGTCAGGCTCAATCCGTCGTCGAGCGGTACGGTATAGGCGGGGATATCCTCGCCCACGCCCAGCTCGAAGTCAACGGGGACGAAGTCGCTCTGCGACAATTCGGCGAGCATATGGGTCACGAGCTTGGTCGCGGTACTCTTGATCCGCATCAAAAGATAGACAAAACGCGGCGTTTTTCCCTCTGTTCCGCCGAAGTGCTCGTCGACATAGTCATCGAGGATATCGGAAACAGCCGAAGCGACCTGCGTTTCATCCATCTTTAGGTACTCCTCACGCTCATAACGCGAGAAGAACACCTCGAAGATACGGTGCATCAGCGTACCGTACTCCAGTGCGTCAACGGCGGCGCGGCGGCGTTCGCTGACCCTCAGTCCGTACTCGCAGAAATAGCGGAACGGACACTTGTGATAGACGTCGATCTTACTCGCCGAGAGTTGGATGCTCCCGCCGAACAGCTCTCGCGCAAGCGCCTTGTCACGGATCCTGCGCTCGCGGCGGGACAGTACGCCGTCGATGGCGGCGACGATCTCGCCGTACTCGTCGTCCGCGCGGAAATACGACTTCAAAGCCGCGATATCGGACGACGACGAGCGATAACGGCTGACAAGGTAATCGAAGGCGGCGCGCTTACTGACCAGCCGCTCGGTAAAAGGCACCTCGTCATAGTTGATAAAGCGGAGATCGGGCAGACAAAGCTGCGCCTCCCCGATGATATCGGAGGGCGAGAGAACCTCGCCGCGCATATCGGCGGCGGGGAAGCTGAGATACAGCCGCTCGGCGGCGGCAGTCAGCGCCGAATAGGCGTAGTAGCGCTCGGTGGCGGTCAGCTCCTCCACCGAGTCGGACAGCGGCAGGTGCAGGCTGTCCTTCAAAAATACGCGTTCGCTGTCGGTGAACACACCCGCTTCAACAGGTGTGCGCGGGAACTCGCCCTCGACGCATCCGATCAGGAACACCGCCTTCTTATCCGAGATCAAGCTGCGGTCGGCGGTGGAGACGTCCACCTCGTCCAGTCCGCGCGGGATGGTGCTGACCTGAGAGGCGGCGAAATTCGTATATAAAAGCTCCGCGAAGCGGCGGGGCGGCAGTATGTAATCTCCGAGGACGGCGACGGTCTTGTCGAGTACCTCGCACAGCACGTTCCACATACGCACGAGGTCGGCGGCGAGGGCTTCTTCTCCCGCTGTCTCCAGCCCGTCGCACATCGCGCCGATCCGCTCGTCCGCCTTGAGGTCGTAGAGCAGCTTCATCAGCGCCTTGGCGATCGCTCTGCCGTCCGCGTCGGCGATCGCCTTACGGAACCTGCGGAGCTTACCGATCACGTCGGCGCGCAAGGTCTCGACCGCGCCGAGCTGCGCTTCTTCCGCTTCGGTCATCTGCTCGCCGAAGCCCGAGGGCGACGCGGTAAATTCATCGAAAAAGCCTTTGCCGCTGATATCCCAGACGAAGAGGTAATTCTCGAAATCGGCGATCTCAGCGACCGAATACGGGGTCAGACCCGTCTTGAGCAGGGTCAGAACGTCCTCGCGGTCGAAGCCGCGGGTCACGATATCGAACGCCGCGTTCACCAGCCGAACGATCGGCATCGCGTCGATATTCTGCGGCTGGTCCATAAAATAGCGGATATCGTATTTATCAAAGTAGGTTTCGAGCACGCCGCGGTAGCCGTCGGTCGCGCGGGCGATCACGGCGATATCACGGTAGCGCATCCCGCCCTCGACCAGCCTGCGGATCGTGCAGGCGACATAGTCGCACTCGTCGTACCGTCCCGAGGCGCGGTAGACCGTCACGCGGTCGGTCGGGTCGGTGAGAGGCTCCTTCTCCACGCGATAGGCGTTCTCCTCCAGTGCGATCAGCGCTTCATCGCCGAAGCGGCGGGGCTCGGTCAGCGTCGTCAGCGGAGCGACCGCGATCCCGCGCTCCCGCGCCATACGACTCAGGCGCATGCGGGTACGGCGGGGCACGAAGAACAGCTCCGCGCCGTCCGGGGTACCGTCGTCGGTCAGGGCGACAAGCATATCCGCCGACTGCGCCATCAGCTGATCGATCACCTCGTACTCCTGCGAGGTAAAGCCGTAGAACGCGTCCAGAGCGACCGTATAGCCCGCGAACAGCGGATTCTCGGCGAGGAGATCACGCACCTTGGTCAGCGAATCCAGCGGATCCATATAACTGCGCTCCATGATCGCGCGGTAAGCGTCATACACCAGCGCCGTATCGCGCAGCTTGCCGCTGAGAGTAGGGTCATCCAACGAGTCAGCCGCCTGATAGAGGGCGTCGATGCCGATCGAGCACTTCTGATATTCCTTCACAGCCGAAAGCATCAGCTCGCGCATGTCGGCGGTATCGCCGCGCTTATCGAACACAGTCAGTGCGTCCCCCACCTGAGAGAGCGCCAGGCTCATCATCATATGGCGCACGCCGTCGTCGGCGAAGGTCGCGAAGCGGTGACCTGTCGCCTCAAAGACATAGTCGCATAAGCGCGAAAAGCCCAGCACCGAAATGTTGCGGGACAGGGCGGGTCCCAACAGATCGAGGAACGCCGCCTCCGTCTCGAACGAGATCTGGTCGGGTACCAAAAAGAGCAGTTTCTCGCCGCCCGCCCGCGCAAGCTCGGCGAAACGCCGCCGCAGGTATTCACTTTTTCCGTAGCCTGATCGGCCCAGTACAAAATGCAGCATCCTATCCTCCGTATCGATGATCTGCTGTCAGTATAGCATATAGAATATCCCATAAACGGGACTTAGTCTTCGGTCTTTATCCCGTTAATTGTAAAAGTAAATGCAAGTAATACCCACTATTTACTTTTACAAACAAGCATTTAGTTTTACAAAATCATATTTTCGCTCTGACGTTCGCCCCGCATTTCATTTATCACGATCCCCTTTGAGCTGTTGGAACCATTCCACCAGCTTGAAGCGGAAGTCGAGCTTATCGGAGGTGACAACGCGGTATTCGCCGCGGTCGAGCCGGTCATGCAGCTCGCTGTCGCAGGCGGCGCCCACACAGAGCGACGGGTACATCACGCACCACCAGTTATGTCCTCTGCCCGCGCCGATGGTCAGGCGCAGCGCGTCATAGGTACCCGCAGGCATCGTGAAGCGCTCGTAATAGCGGGTGTCAAAGTACATCTCGTCCAACTCGGCACGCACGGGATAGGTAAAGCCGCGGGAGCGGATCTCATCCGCGGCAACCTCCTCGATCTCACGCAGATGATCGCGGGTGATCGCGATCGCCTGTTCCTTGTCGGTACAGCCGTCGTAGTAGCGCGCGCACGCCCCCACTACCCGATCGCGCACCCCGAGCTTTAAGCTCTGGTCGGCGGCGGAATCGGAATTCGCGAGGATATGTATCCGCAGAACGTCGTCGCATAATTCTTCACAAGAATCAAAAAACGGCAGTGACGCCAGCATAAGCGAAAGGATCACCGAGAGCACCAGAAGGTGAATATATTTCTTCAAAAGAATTACCTGCCTTTATAAAATGTTCGTTTCTATAATCGGCAGGTAAAACAAATGTTATTCAGTCTTTTCAACAAAACAGCCGTCCTTGGTCGGCTTGGTCAGGAAAACCTTGTCGTATTTCTCTTTGAGAGTATCGACGCAGGCTTGCGCTTTTTTCTCATTCAGAAAAATACCATATACCGCAGAGCCCGAACCGCTCATGGAAGCGCCCAGCGCCTTACAGCGGAGCATGATCCTCTTGATCTCGTTGATCTCGGGCAGCTCGAGCACCTGCTCAAACTCGTTGTACAGGCAGGTTGAGAGTCCGCGGATATCGCGGCCGTAGAGTCGCTTGATCAGCTCGTCCGTATAGAGGAAGCCCTTCGGCGGTCTTGCGTCGCAGGCGGCGTACGCCTGAGCGGTCGAGACGTTCAGCTCGGGCTTGCAGAGAACGATAGAGCACTTCGGGAGGGAAGCGAGCTTTTTCAGCGTCGTACCGGTACCCGTAGCGAGCATCGTACCGCCCAACAGACAGAACGGCACGTCGGAGCCGAAGCGGGAGCAGATCTCCGCCATCTCCTGCTCCTTGAGATGCGTTCCATAGATCAGGTTGAGCGCCAGCACCGCGGCGGCGCCGTCGGCGGAACCGCCCGCCAAGCCCGCCTGCGTCGGGATCACCTTGTCGATGGAGATGCGCAGGGGCACGGGACGGCTTTCGGTGTATTTACAAAAGGCTCGTACCGCCTTACAGACGATGTTGCTGTCATCGGCGGGTACATCGGGATAAGCGGGACAGCTCACCTCGATCCGATCCCCCTCGCCTTCGAGCCGCCCCACGGTGACGGTATCGTACAGCGAAACCGTCTGCATCACCATGGCGACGTCATGATAGCCGTCGGGACGTTTGCCGACGATATCGAGGGTCAGGTTGATCTTCGCGGGGGCTTTAACCGTTACAACAGGCTCCCTTTGGTAAAGGGAGCTGTCAGCGTCAGCTGACTGAGGGATTGCAAGATTTGTCAGAGTGAAACGAGTATCCTCTTGTTTCATATTAAAGTTCCTTCAAAAATTCGCGGATGAGCTGCATCGCGCGGGTAAGGTGCTTGATCGAGTACGAATAGCTCAGGCGGACGTAGCCCTCGCCGCAGTCACCGAACGCCGAGCCCGGCACGAGCGCGACATGCTTGCTCTGTAAAAGGCGGGTGCAGAACTCCTCGCTCGACAGACCCGTGCTCTTGATACACGGGAAGCAGTAGAACGCGCCCTCGGGGTTGAAGCAGGTAAGCCCCATATCGTTGAGCGAGCCGACGACGAAGCGGCGGCGCATATCGTACTCGTTACGCATGGTCTCAATATCGTTATCGCCGTGTCGGAGCGCTTCGATCGCCGCGTACTGAGCGGTGGTCGGCGCGGACATGATGCAGAACTGGTGCAGCTTGACCATCATCGCGATGATCGGGGCGGGACCGAGCGCGTAGCCTAAGCGCCAGCCGGTCATGGCGTACGCCTTGGAGAAGCCGTTGATGACGACCGTGCGCTCCTGCATGCCGTCGATCGAAGCGACGGAAACGTGCTTCTTGCCGCCGTAGGTCAGCTCGGAGTAGATCTCGTCGGAGAGCACCATCAGGTCATGCTTCTTCACGACCTCGGCGATCGCCTCGAGATCCGCGCGCTCCATGATACCGCCGGTGGGGTTGTTCGGATACGGCAGGATCAGCAGCTTGGTGTTCGGGGTGATATGCTCCTCGACCTGCTGCGGGGTCAGGCGGAAGGCGTCCTCCGCCTTTGTCTCGATCAAAACGGGCGTCGCGCCCGCCATCACCGTCAGCGGCTCGTAACAGACGAAGGACGGCTGGGGGATCAGCACCTCGTCGCCGCGGGTGACCAGACACCGCAGCGCGATATCGATCGCCTCGCTGCCGCCGACCGTCACGACGCACTCCTCCGTCGGTGAATATGTAAGGTGATATTTTCTTTTATAGAATTTTACAATCTCCGCGCAAAGCTCCTTGAAGCCGCGGTTCGGGGTGTACCAGGTCTTGCCCTTCTCGAGCGAAGCGATACCCGCCTCGCGCACGTGCCAGGGAGTCTGGAAGTCCGGCTCACCGACCGACAGGGAGATCACGTGATCCATCTCATTGACGATGTCGAAGAAGCGGCGGATGCCCGAGGGCTTGACCGACCGGATCGACTGCGCCAGCTTATCGGTATAATCCATCAGACAATCATTTCCCTTCCGTCGTTTTTGCTGTCGATCAGCGAGACGCCGTTCTCCTTATAGCGCTTGAGCATAAAGTGGGTCGCGGTGGAGAGGATGCCGTCCATCGCGGCGAGGTGCTTGGCGACGAAGGCGGAGACGTCCTGGATGGTCTTGCCCTTGACGGTCAGGAGCAGGTCGTAAGCGCCCGCCATCAGGTAGACGGTCTCGACCTCCTCATAGGCGAGGATACGCTCGGCGATATCGTCGAAGCCCTTCTGCTGCTGGGGGGCGACCTTGAGCTCGATCATCGCCATCACGCCCGAATCCGGCACCTCGTCCCAGTCGACGACCGCCTGATAACCGCGGATGATACCGCTGTTCTCATACTCCTTGATCTGTGCCGCAATATAATCCTCGGGCTCGCCGAGCATCATCGAGAGCTGCTCGGTGCTCAGGGAGGAATTCTCACTTAAAAGCTGTAATAATCTGTCCATATTTTTCTACCTTTCTGTATTTAGTAAGGGCGAGCATTGTCGCCCGGGAATGACGTGCGTTATCCATATTGAAACGTCGGATAGGATGTGCAATGCCCTGCGAAAGCGGGCGGTCAATGACCGCCCCTACGACGATAACCGATCAAGCCCTCATGTCATCTGTAATGCAGGCTCACCGCAGGCGCTGAGGGAGTCGATGCACGCGGCGGCGGCGAGGCAGAACATCTCCCGCTCCTCCTCATACACAAGGAGCTGCGTACAGCACTTTGCGAAGTCCCTGCCCGCTTCGCAGACAACGGCGGTATCGGCGTCGAGGATCGAATACGAGCCCGACAGTACATCGCCGCGGATAAAGAAGCTGATACCGCTGAAGCGTGCCGACGCCCGACCGCTCGAGACGGCGATATTCAGGCGGATGCTTTCTCCGCCGGCGCTGATATTGTACAGGCACAACGCCGAGAAGCCGAGCGAGCGGATCTTGCAGACCGTCCCGCCGTCGGGGGTACGGATCCTCATGCTCCCGCCGGAAAGGCTGCGCTTACCGGTGATCACATACCGCAGCTCGCCCCTGTCGTCAAACACCCGATAGCGGGCGTTGAGATCGGCAGTATCACGTTGTAAAAACAGCTTCATCTTCATCACCGCTGATAGTATTGTCAAAAACAGGGAAAATAATCATCATTTGGTTGAGATCGCCGAAAATCGGCTTTTCGCTTTGAGCTTCGAGCTTTAAGCTTTGAGCTATCATATCAGCGTCCTGCGGTAGGTTCTGCCGAACAGGACGAAGGTGCCGAGCTCGCGATGGGGCTCGAACCTCACAAGGAAGCAGGTGGTATAACCGAGGATCAGCCAGAAGAACGCCACCATGAAGTTGATGTTGTACAGCAATCCGACCTCGATAAAGGAATAGACCAGATACGCGCAAAGGAATGAGTACATACACGGCAGAACGCTTTCTTTAAGTCCGTCGCTGCGAAACACATGCACGGTAACGTGCTTGAACAGCCGCAGTCCGAAGATGCTGAAGAACAAAAAGCCGATGATACCCGAACAGATAATGATGGTGATATAGCCGTTATGGAAGTCGGTCATGATCGGCGCGAGGATACCGTAGCCTTTTGAGAAGCGGATGCCGTCCTCAAACATGCGGTTTCCGTATTCGTAAACGTTGCCCTTGCCGATGCCCATGATCGGGTTCTGCATGAACATCTTCGCCGCCTGCTGCCAGAGCTTGAAGCGGCCGGAGTCGATATTGGTGTTCTCGTGCTCGAAGGTGACGACCGCCTCCTCGCCGACGATGATATCGGGTACGTCCTCGGCGATCCTGACGGGCTCGCTCGACTTCATGATCTGCACAAAGCCCGCCTGGGTCACGTTGCGCATAAAGAACAGCGACGCTACGATAAACGCGCCCAGCACCAGACACGCGGCGGATTTCGTGAGCACCTGCCACACCTTCAGCTTGCGTTCCGAGCCGAACATCTTATAGATCAGGAAGAAGATCGCGTAGCAGATCATCAGCATCAACGCACCGTTGGAATCACACAGGATCAGCGAGATCGCGTTGATCGCGACGCACGAACCGATCCAGATGCGGCTGACGCGTTCTCTGCCCGAGATCGCGATGAAATCCTTCTTTAACAGCATGTGACAGCAGAAGATCGCGCAGACGTTGACGAAGCCCAGCTGGTTAGGGTTCGCGAACATGCCGTCGAAGCGGTTGTCGAATACGACGAACTTGAACCACAGCACCTCGAAGCTGATCTTCGCCATCAAAAACGCCAGACCCATCACGCCGAGCACCGTGGTGATATACACGATGAAGCGGCAGACCGAGTACAGCTCGCGGCGGAAGTTAAGGTGCTTCTCGGTATGTACGCCGTAGAATACGAAGAAGCACAGCGCCACATGCAGCAGCATGATGACGTTGTAGGCATTGTACAGGAAGGAGTCGGCGAGGTGGATGATACAGGTGATCGTCGACGACAGCAAGAACGCGACCAGCCACGCGCCGTAGCGCGTTTTCAGGATCGTGTGATACCTTCGCTCGTTGTAGATCATCAGGAACACGCCCCAGATAAACAGCACCGCGAGCACCGCGTAGGCGGGGATCAGTACAAACGAAATATTGCTGCAAAACAGACATATAATATAGCTGCGCCGGAACAGCGAGGTATCCAGCACCGCCTTCTTGAATTTACTCATAACGTCCTCTTACGAAAAAACGTGTTTCACGGTAGAGAGCATCAGCTTGATGTCGCGGCGGAAGCCGAAGCGCGAGATATACTCGAGGTTGTACGCCATCTTCTGCGGTAAGATCTCCTCGACATAGATGCGGTCGACCTCGTCGGGATCGCTGACGTCGCCGATCAGCGCGTCCTCATCCTTGAACTTGATGGACGCAAGCGACGTGATGCCCGCGGGCATCAGGAGCGTCGCCATCATCGCGGGGGTATAGCGGTCGACATACCGGCGCACCTCGGGACGGGTGCCGACGATGCTCATCTTCCCCGACAGAACATGGAAGATCTGCGGCAGCTCGTCGAGACGGAAGCGGCGCAGCGTCCTGCCGATGCCCGTGATACGGTTATCGTTCGCCGAGGTGACCAGCGCGCCCGCCTTGTCCGCGCCGACAGTCATGGTGCGGAATTTCCAGATACGAAAGGTCCTGTTGTACTTTGTCACGCGCTCCTGCTTATAGAGCACGGGACCCTTGGAGCCCAGCTTGATGATCACCGCGATCACCGCCATCGGGATCAGCAGAAAGACCAGCATGATCAGCGCCAGGATAAAATCCGTGATACGCTTAAAGCACAAGCTCAGGCGCTTTTTATAAAGCACGTCATAATAAGGCTTGACCTCGTCGTTTTGAAAAATCTCGGGCAGCCTGTCAAACGGTAAAAGAATCATGATTCCTCCGAATATTCAACGTAAACTGTTTCATAATAGTTTACGTTGATTTCACACAGCTTATCACAAAGCCTATAGATATTTGTATTATACTACAAACGGGCGATTTTTTCAATATCCCGACGAAAAATAGTCTTTTATGAAATATTGTGAAATCCACTTGACTTTAGGGTGTTCCGATAGTACAATATAGACAAAGAAGCCAAAGGAGTTTTACCAATGGACAACGAATACAAGCCCGATCTGATCACCCTGATCGACGAGGATAACGTAGAGCACAACTTTGAGATCCTCGACACCGTTGAGAACGAGAAGGGCGTGTTCTATGCGCTGTATCCGATCTTCGATACCGCGGAGGAATCCGTCGAGGACAGCGGCGAGTATTACATCATGGAGGTCATCGACGAAAACGGTGAGGAAGAGCTCGCCGAGGTCGAGGACGAAGCGCTGCTGGATGAGCTGTCGGCGATCTTCGAAAAGCATTTTGAAGAGATGTTCGACGACGTCGAAGAAGAGTGAGCTTCGGCAATTTTATCCGATTTACCAAGCCTAATATCCTGCCTGATTCGCGTATCGGTCGCAAATAACCCTACAACCCTTAAATCGGGAGCTTAGCTCCTTCGGCGGTGTGCAGACCTCCCATCCGTATGGACGAAGGGAGCCTAAAGCCGCAGGGCGGGCACCCACCTGTCATTCTGTAGGCAGGTTATCTTAAGACCGTTGCGATCAGGCGGGATTCCCTATTTTAGTTAAGAAATAAGAAATAAGAACTAAGAAATAAGAAACAAAAAAAAGAAATAAGAGCTGAAACCAAAGCATATAAGTTGAAACAACAGCAACACAGACACGCCGCCGAAAGCGGCATTTCTTTTTCATTTCTCTTTTACCAAGGTGATTATCATGAAGATTTCCGTATTAGGCTGCGGCCGCTGGGGCAGCTGCATCGCGTGGTACCTCGACCGTATCGGTCACGAGGTCATCTCCTGCGGTTTGCAGGACGCGCCCGAGCTGCAGCAGCTTCTGACGACGCATAAAAACGACTACCTCACCTTCCCCGAGAGCATCACGGTCACCTATGACCACAAGCTCGCGATCGAGAGCGCCGAGGTCATCGTCATCTCGATCTCGTCACAGTATCTGCGCGATTACATGAAGACCATCACGCAGTTTGACCTTGACGGCAAGGCGATCGTCCTGTGCATGAAGGGTATCGAGGTCACGACAGGCAAGCGGCTGACCCAGGTCGTCGGGGATTTTGTCGATACCTCAAAGACCCCCGTCGCCGTATGGGTTGGCCCCGGACATCCGCAGGATTACGTCAAGGGCGTGCCGAACTGTATGGTCATCGACAGCGAGAACGAGGAACTCAAGGAAAGGCTGGTACATAGCTTCAACAGCGAGCTGATCCGCTTCTACATCGGCACCGACCTGATCGGCTCCGAGATCGGCGCCGCGGCGAAGAACGTCATCGGTATTGCGGCGGGTATGCTGGACGGCGCGGGCTATACCTCCATCAAGGGCGCGCTGATGGCGCGCGGTACCCGCGAGGTCGCGCGGCTGATCAAGGCGGCGGGCGGCAACGAGATCTCCGCGTACGGACTTTGTCACCTCGGCGATTATGAAGCGACCCTCTTCTCGGCGTGGAGCCACAACCGCCGCTACGGCGAACAGTTCATCAAGGGCGAAAAGTTCGAGAAGCTCGCCGAGGGCGTCATGACCTCCAAGGCGATGCTCAAGCTTGCCGACACGCTGGGCGTCGACCTGCCGATCACCACGGCGGTCTACCGCATCCTGTTCGAGCACGCCGACCCCAAAGCAGAGCTCGGCAGCCTCTTCACCCGTTCCATCAAAGAGGAGTTTTAATTCCAAATCAGAAATATGTGAAACGCAGGACTGTCAAAAGGCAGTCCTGTTTTTATGTAGGGTGAAAAACCGCCGTAGATTTAGGAGTTAGAAGTGAGGAGTGAGAAGATGTATAGAATTGCAGGGGCGGTCATTGACCGCCCGCTGTCGCAGGGCGTGGCATATCCTATCCGACGTTTTCGATATGGATAACGCCCGTCATCCTCGGGCGACCG
>CACZYF010000031.1 GCA_902785355.1 uncultured Ruminococcus sp.
AGGTAATATGAGGGTTTCTCCCTTCGGTCGATCAATTCATGCAATTCCTCAGTCCCCTTTCGGGGACAGCTCCCTTTACCAAAGGGAGCCTTGGAAATCAACTACTCATATATTTTATGATACTTTTTCGACAAGCTGAAACGCCTCCGTTTGGAGGCGTTTTTTCTTTATTGGAATAATATTCCGCTTTAGAGATTATGATATAGAGGGATTATACTAAACGCTGATCAAATCTTTTATCAAGGATTAATATAATGATTTGACTGTCTGTTACAAAACAGCCCCGGAGCTTTCCTGTCGGGTTGTATTAAACCGCTCAAAGATACTGTCGTGCGGCTGATAAGTGAAGCTCATCTTTTCACCGGTGAACGGATGCCGAAAGCTCAACTCTGCGGAGCACAGCGCGATATTGTCGAGCGCCAAGGTGCTGCCGTAGCGGCGGTCTCCCGCCAGCGGAAGCCTGCGCGACGCGAACTGCACGCGGATCTGGTGCGTTCTGCCGGTCAGCAGACGAATCCTCAACAAGCTGACGGATATTCCCTCATAATCGGCTTTATCAAGCGTTTCATAGCGCAGCCGCGCTTCTTTGACGCCCTTACGTTCCCGCTTGACGACATAGCTTTTGTTTTTTCTGCGGTCAAAGAAGAGCAGATCGGTCAGTTCTCCCGAAGGAGCCTTCGGTATGCCCTGCACGACGGCAAGATAGGTTTTCACGAGCTTTCCCTGTGCGATCAAAGCGCTCAGTCGTTTGGCGGCTTCCTTCGTTTTGGCAAACACCATCACGCCCTGCGTGGTACGGTCGAGACGGTGTACGGGATAAACGGTATCGCCTGTCATATCCCGTAGCAGCGCGGGCATGTTCTGCTTCTTCTCATCAAATTCGCTGAGCACCCCGTAGGGCTTGACTGCCGCTATGAGGTGCTCGTCGCTGTAAAGTATCTTCATTTTCTCAGAAAAGCCCGGTGATCACGCCGTCATCCGTGACGTCTATCATCTCGGCGGCGGGGACCTTCGGCAGACCGGGCATCGTCATGATATCGCCGGTCAAAACCACGATGAAGCCCGCACCGGCAGAGATACGGATATCCTGTACATGGATGACAAAGCCTTCGGGCGCGCACAGCAGGGTCGGGTCGTCGGAGAAGCTGTATTGAGTCTTGGCAATACAGATCGGCAGAGACGCATAGCCGAGCTTGGTGAGCTTCTGTATCTCTTTTTCCGCTTTCTTAGAGAACGCGACGTGAGCGGCGCGATACACGCGCTTTGCGACCGCGCGGATCTTCTTCTCGACAGGCAGGTCGAGTTCATAAGCGTAGGAGAAGTTCTCATTGCTCTCCTGATCACACAGGCGCACGACCTCCTCGGCGAGCGCCTTGCCGCCTTCGCCGCCGTCCGCCCAGACGGTCGACAGCACGGTGTTCACGCCCAGCTCCTTACAGCGGCGCATGACCGTCTCGATCTCAGCGTCGGTATCGGTCGGGAAGCGGTTCAGCGCTACGACGCACGGCAGGTTATAGACGTTCTTGATATTATCGACATGGCGGAGGAGGTTGGGCAAGCCCTTCTCCAGCGCCTCGAGGTTCTCGGGAGCAAGGTTCTTTTTATCGACGCCGCCGTGCATCTTCAAGGCGCGGATGGTGCCGACGATAACGACCGCGTCGGGCTTCATGTCCGCGTAGCGGCATTTGATATCGAGGAACTTTTCAGCGCCCAGATCGGCGCCGAAGCCTGCCTCGGTGACGGTGTAGTCGCTGAGCTTGCGCGCGACCTTGGTCGCCAGAACGGAGTTACAGCCGTGGGCGATATTCGCGAACGGACCGCCGTGTACAAACGCGGGCGTACCCTCCAGGGTCTGTACAAGATTCGGCTTGAGCGCGTCCTTGAGCAGCGCGGTCATCGCGCCCTGCGCCTTAAGATCGCCCGCAGTGACGGGTCTCTCGTCGAAGGTATAGCCTACGATGATGCGGGAAAGCCGATTTTTGAGGTCGCTGACGGATTCGGCAAGACAAAGGATCGCCATGACCTCGGAGGCGACGGTGATATCGTAGCCGTCCTCACGCGGCACGCCGTTGACCCTGCCGCCCAGACCGTCGGTAACGCAGCGCAGCTGGCGGTCGTTCATATCAACACAGCGCTTCCAAGTGATTCTGCGGGGATCGATGTTCAGGCTGTTGCCCTGATAGATGTGGTTGTCGAGCATGGCGGCGAGCAGGTTATTTGCAGCGCCGATCGCATGCATGTCGCCGGTGAAGTGGAGGTTGATGTCCTCCATCGGGATGACCTGCGCCCAGCCGCCGCCCGCGGCGCCGCCCTTGATACCGAACACGGGGCCGAGGGAGGGCTCGCGCAGCGCTACGTCGACGCTTTTGCCGATCTTCTTCAAGCCGTCGGCAAGACCGATGGTCGTGGTCGTCTTGCCCTCGCCCGCGGGGGTCGGAGTCATCGCAGTCACCAGAATGAGTTTGTTGCCGCGCCGCTCGGTCTTCAATACGTCAAGGCTGATTTTTGCCTTGTACTTGCCGTAATACTCCAGATATTCCTCGGGGATACCCGCTTCGGCGGCGATATCACCGATGTGCTTTGGTTTACAGCTTTGTGCGATTTCTATATCTGTCATGAAAAAGATCACTCCGTTTAGCTATTTTACATAAAGATTATATCTCAAAACATGAAATTGGTCAATAAAACTGTTATATTTTTTCATTTCATGTCAAAACCTCTTGCTATATGTAACAAAATGTTGTAAAATTCAATTAATTATCGCATAGATATGGGGGATACTATATGAAGCTACTGGAAGATAGGATCTTGAAAGACGGCATCGTGCGCGAGGGTAACGTGCTGAAGGTCGACAGCTTTGTCAACCATCAGATCGACGTGGATTTTATCGCCGAGCTCGCGAAGGAGTTCAAGCGTCTTTACGGCAATGAAAACATCACCAAGATCCTGACGATCGAGGCGAGCGGTATCGGTATCGCCTGTATCGTGGCACAGGAATTCCATGTTCCCGTGGTTTTCGCGAAAAAGACCAAGACCATTAACATTGCGAACGACGTTTACACCTCCAAGGTGGAGTCGTTCACTCATAAGCGCACCTACGATATCATCGTATCCAAGGACTTCTTAAAGCCCGAGGACAGGGTGCTGATCATCGATGATTTCCTTGCGATGGGCTCTGCGCTGCAGGGACTGATCAGCCTGATCCGCGACGCGGGCGCTACCATCGTCGGCGCCGGTATCATCATCGAGAAGGCTTATCAGCAGGGCGGCGAGCTGATTCGCGGCATGGGCGTCAGGGTCGAATCCCTCGCCCGTATCAAGAGCATGGAGAACAATCGGATCGAATTTATTACCGACTGATCACTTTCAACGATTTGGAGGGGTATATACGAAACAATACATGAAAATCGTCCTGTCCGTAGCGCTGGCGATCGTTCTGGCGATCACCGCCGTCATGATCGGACCGCGTTTCATCGGTAAGGCTCATACAAACGCGCCGAAGGCGGCGAAGATCGATACACCCGCGATGTCGGATACACTGCTTGACGGTCAGCGAGTCGCTATCTCGCCCACCGAGGAGCAGAAGCCGTCATCCTCGGCTCCCGCAGGTGCAAAGGAAAAAGCGCCGTCCTATAACGCGGGGAATATCCCTGCCGTGACGGGACTGACCCGTGAGGGTGAAAGCGCTGACAGTATCCGCCTGATTTGGGATGAGATCCCCGGCATTACGAGCTACCGTGTTTATCGCAGCGATATCGACGCGGGGGAGGGCTACTCTTTGTTTACCACCGTCAACAACCATGAGCTGCAAATCCGCAACCTCAACCCCGGTTCGCTGTATGGGTTCAAGGTCGCGGCGCTGATCGGCGGCAACCATGAGGGCGAGGCGATGGAGGCAAAGTTCGCCACCATGCCCGTTGAGATGACCGGCTTGAAGCTCAAGAAGGAGACAAAGGGCGAGACTACCATCAAATGGAATAAGAACGAACATGCCGAGGGCTATGTGCTGGAGCGCTGTTTTGACGGAAAGTGGAGCGAATACCAAACGTTTGACCGCGACACCACCGAGTTCACCGATACGGATCTCAGCGCCGGCAGAGCTTACTACTACCGCCTCAGCGCATATCGCGAGGACAGCGCGGGACAGCTCCGCGGCAAATCTGCCGAGCTCTATACCATAGCGGGATTGGTAGGTCCAAAGGACGACGGCTCAAAGTCGAAGCTCGGCAGAATTCTGCTCGATTACCGGAAGAGCGCCTATGCCGACGGTTATTTGATCTATAACAGTAAGGATAAGAAGAACTGGAAGAAGCTCACCGACACCACCCGTACTCACTATGCTTCGACCCGTCTTGAGGACGGCGCTACCTATTACTTCCGCATTTACGCTTATCGCGAGGTCGATGGTCACAAGATCCGCGGCGGCTACACCGAGCTCGAGTTCGTTGCAAATATGGAGATATTTGACCGAGCGGTCGGCGATACCTACGTCGAGGTCAGCCTGGATGCTCAGCATATGTGGTACATTGTTGACGGCGACGTCTATCTCGAGAGCGACTGCGTTACCGGTAACTACGGCACGGCGGATACGCCCGCGGGCTTCCACGAGGTCAACGACAAGGCTTCGCCCTGCGTGCTGGAGGCGGAGGATTACCGCACGGTCGTCCAGTACTGGATGCCGTTCATCGGCGGCGGCTGGGGCCTGCATGACGCCTCTTGGCGCTCGAGCTTCGGCGGCAGTATCTACAAGGGCGACGGCTCACACGGCTGCGTCAACCTGCCTTATGATGTAGCCGAGAAGCTCTATCATCACATCGAGATCGGTACGCCGGTCATTGTCTATTAATTAAATCACAGTTTGATTGAACCGCTCTGTTTTCAGGGCGGTTCTTCTATTTGACATTCATGGCGATAGGGAGTATAATACAACTATATATAATGTGTTACTATATTGTTTTATTGAAAATAGTATTGTGAGTCATAAGCATTTGAGCAAAAATGGATGGTGCTGCTATGAAGAATAAGAAAAAAGCATCATGGATTGTGATATTGGCCTTAAGTATTGCGATCCTTTCGGTCGGATCCTTCTTTCTGATTCAGTATTTTCAGCAAAAGGATGTTTCGCGAAACGACTTTACGCCCACCGGCGCAACGATGGATTACGCGACGAAGGAGCCTACTGAGGCGCCGGATCCCAACGCGCCTACACAGCGCCCGACCCTGCCTAAGTCGACCAGCCCTTGGGTGGATAAGGTTGCACAGTACAGCGGCTTTAATGTGGATTTTAACGAGCTGAATAAGATCAACACCGACGTCTATGCTTGGATCTATATTCCCAATACCAACGTCGATTATCCCGTTGCACAGAGCATTGCAGATCACGACGATTCCTTCTATTTGAGCCACAATATCTATCGGCAGTACCAGTTCTCGGGCACGATCTACTCCGAGGTGAAGAATCATATTGATTTTCATGACCGCGTGACCGTACTGTACGGGCATAATATGCTCAACGGGTCGATGTTTGCCTCTCTTCACAACTTTGAGGATCAAAGCTTTTTTGACGCTAATAACACGATTTTTATCCTGACGAAGGACAAGGTCTATACCTATCTGGTCTATTCCGTTTACACCTACGATGACCGTCATATCCTTAACTCGTTCCACTTTGAAGATGACAAGGTGTTCCGCAGTTACCTTGACGATACCCTTGATCCGCACACCTACAGCGGAATCGTGCGAAAGGGCGTTAAGCTGGATCTGAACAGCAAGATTCTGACTCTGAGCACCTGTACAAACGGTGCGGCAAATACTCGTTTGTTAGTACAGGGGGTGCTGGTAAATGAACAATACCGATGAAGAGAAAAGCTTGAACCCGGACGAGGTCGAGCTGACGCGGGAGGAAGATGTACCCGATAAAGATAAGAATTCCTCCGAGATGGCGCTGACCGACGCCAATCATGAGCAGATATCCAATATCAGCGGCGATGACTTCGGCTATATCATCCCGAAGGAGACTTATAAACAGCATCACGACAAGCGCAACGTTCGCCGCCGCCGGCGGCATCGCGTCTCCGTAGGCGTACCGCCGACGGAGGACGAAGCGTCGATGGAGGGCTATATATTCGCTAAAAAGCCTCATTACAAAAAGCGCAGAAAGCACCATCACCATCACCATTCTTCAAAAAAACGGAAGAAGACGCTGATTATCGTCTTGTCGGTTTTGCTTTCGCTGATTCTTGTGGCAGGCTCCGCGTTCTTTATTATGCGTGAGATCGGCAGAGGACGTATGCATGATTACAGCGATATCGATATCGTTCCCCCTACCGAGCAGGAGATCCCGATGGATATCTATGATAAGGGACGTGTGATACACTACGGCGGCAAGTCGTATGTGCTGAATGAGAATCTGGTCAGCATCACCTTCATCGGAGCCGATAACGGTATGGAGAATGTCGAGAATCGCAGAATGTCCGACGCGATCTATATCATAACGGTCGATACCGTGACGGGTAAGGTCAAGATCCTGGGTGTGTCCCGTGATACCATGACCGACGTTACGCGCTATTCTTCCGAAGGAAGGCTGATCGACACCTCCCGCATGCAGATCTCCTACTCCTACTCCTATCACAACGATCAGGTCACCGGCGGTATGAACACCAATTCTTCCTTATCAAAGCTTTTCTTCGGCTTACCGCTGAAAAATTACTTTGCGATCAATCTTGAGGCGTTGAATGATCTGAACGAGACTGTCGGCGGCGTCACCCTGACGTCCTCGATGACCTTTGAGTCTCCCCTGGGCCGCACGATCAACGAGGGCGATACGGTAACCCTGCACGGCAGGGAGGCGGAGCGGTATGTGCGTTCACGTGATATGACTAAGCTGGATTCCAACAATGCGCGTATGCAGCGTCAGCAGCAGTATATCCGTGCTTTCCTCGCGTCTATCGTACCTGCGGTCAAGAAGGATATTTCAACGATCTCGTCATTATACAATGTCGTGAAGGTCAATTCGGATTCTAATCTAAATCTGACCGATATTACCTATCTGGCGTCTGAGGTTCTGCCTAAGCTGCGCACGGCGAATGATATTCAGTATGTTACATTGAGCGGCGAGCTGACCGCCGGCGAACATCCGGAGCTGAACGTCAGTAACGATCAGGCGATCCGCACGATGCTGGATGTCTTTTATCTGCCTGAGACCTGATACACCTAAGAATCAATTGAGCCGAGGAGCTGTCGCGTTAAGTGCCGCGACAGCTCCTTTTTTGTCAGAAATCGGCGGCGCTGTCGTATTCGGCGCAGTGATACCTTTTAAGTCAATACGCGGAGTACAAAGCAAAGTTTTCTGTCGGATACCGATATCAGAAAAAAACTGTTGAAAAGCGTCGTATCTTGTGATATGATAGTTGATGTATCAATATATATTGATTATACGGAGGATAATGATATGAAAAAATTCATCATTATTTCAACCATTCTCATTCTGCTCGCGGCAGGAGCTTTCGGCTATTCGCTCTACCACTATATGAGCGTTACCGGTATGCTGAACAGCCGGGCGGCGCAGACGACATCCGTGACCGTGAAGCAGAATCCGTCCGAGAACACGAACGCGACCGAAACGCCCGCGGCAGGTATGTCTGATACCGCGGGCGAAGGTCTGTTCGCGGCAAGTATGCAGAAGGCGGAAAAGTATGTAGAAACGCTCTCGAAGGAGCAGATGGTCGGTCAGGTCATCCTGGGCGTATGCGACGACTCGTCGACCGCCGTTGCGCAGATGAATCAGTATTCTCTCGCGGGAATGCTTTTTCAATATTCGAATTTCCAGTCCATGACGCCCGAACAGGTCGCCGATGCGCTCAAAAGCATCCAGACGCAGACGACCGTCAAGCCGATCCTTGCCGCTCAGGAGGAGGGCGGAACCTATACCACCATCTCCGATCTGCCCGCATATACCGAGTATGATTTCAACGCGCCGCGTTACACCTTCACCTCCGGAGGCTTACAGGCGGTCGAGAAGGCAGAGCTCGATAAGGCTGAAATGCTCAAGAAATCCGGATTTAACCTCAACCTCGCGCCGGTGGTCGACTTCTGCACCGACGCCACTCAGATGATGTATTCCCGCTCGATCGGCGACGATATCGATACGGTAGCGGCGTTTGCCGAGTATGCGGGTAAGTTTGTGCAGGCAAAGGGCGTATCCGTCGCATTAAAGCATTTTCCCGGCTGCGGAAGCATCCCGTCCTCCTACGGCTATGAGGCGATCGAGGACGACCGCTCCGCCGAGAGTATCCGAAATACCGATTACACCCCGTTCAAGAAGGGCGCTGCGGCGGGCGCTCACTTCATCATGATGTCCAATGTTGTGGTGAAAAATATCGACCCGACCCATACTGCCGCTCTTTCTCCGACGCTTCACAAGGAGCTGCGTGAAACAGTCGGCTTCAGCGGTCTGATCATGACTGATCTGCTGGATGGCGACGGCGTGGATTATACCGCCTATGCCGAGGGCAAAAAGCCTGTTGTACAGGCGATCCTTGCCGGTAATGATATTGTTTTCGTCAAGGATTATGCGACAGCTCACGCCGATATCCTCGCCGCTGTGAACGACGGCACCATCACCGAGAAACAGCTCAAGGAAGCCTGTACCCGCGTGATCGCCTACAAGTACACCGCCGGCATTATCAGCTGACGTCCTTTATATTTGATCGTTACTCCCTGACTTGTCTCGGCGGGTCAGGGAGTATTTATTGGTAATCAGACAGCCTTATACTGCCGGAAATCAGAGTTTATGAGAGGAAGATATCGAAATGAATGAGAGATTGAACGAGCTGATCGAGACGATCGTGAATCTTTCCACAGCGGAGAAATACGCGCTGATCGAGGATAGCTACCGACAGATACGCGGCGACTTCCGTAATTTTGACGACAGCGGCGATACGCCCGCGCTTGCGGCGCTTGCCGCCGTGAACGGCGAGGTGACCTACTCCGAGCGTATGGCGGTGCGTCGGGTCCTCGCGATGGAGGGGATCGCTATGGATGATGAACAGCTCAAGCGGTTTTTCATGACCTCGATGGCGCATGAGCGCTTTAGCAAGCTCGCCGCGTTTTCAAAAACGCTCGACGACGATAAGCGCGCGGCGCTGTTTACCTTTACTGCCGCGATCTGCTCCTGTGATAACCGTATCGACGAGAGAGAGTATGATTATCTCCGCCGTTTGGTAGATGATTGTACATGAATCCGATTCGGTAATGCTTCCGCGGCTTTTCTGTAAAGGCGTCTCCGGAGCGGAAGAGCGGCGCATATTGCCAAAAAAGAAAAAATCAAGAACCGATCGATAAATGATACAATATTTGTGCATTTTGACAAAATTCTGAATTTGTTGTAATTCTACCATATTTAATTTCAATATTGTAATTATAATTCGTCGATTTTAATAATAATTTACAAAAACTGTTATTGACAACGCCCGATCCAATGTTTATAATAAGACTCGTATAGGTGCCTTGGCGTCTCTGCGGGCAGCGGAGGTCGGTCGGGCACAGTACATGATGCTTTGGGGTCTGCGCTTTAGGGCAGAGACCGAGGCATCCGCCGCTCGGAATCCCGGACGGCGCATACGCACCCCGGACAGGGGATCATCTGTCCCCGATATATGAAGACTGTGGGATTAGTAGTATATCGGTATCAATCCAATCCCGCAAATTCTTGAAAGGAGCTTGGTCATGAACAAGCGAATCTTATCTATCTTGCTTTGTTTAATGCTGGTTGCTTCTTTACTGGTATTGGCCGTACCGGTTAACGCCATTATGCCTTCGCATAATGTCGAGCTGAAAGTAACCGCAGATAAGACAAACGCAAAACCCGGTGATACAATTACTTTCACCGTAACTATGGGCCCTGTTGAGGCTCTCGGAACTCTTCAGATGGTAATGGATATTCCTACCGGTCTTACCTACGTTCCTAAATCCGGTACTACCATCAACAAGGCTGAGTTAGGCTTTGACGACATCGCGTTCACCGATGAATCCCTGATGATCAACGGCGTCCGTTCCGAGTATGAAGAGGACGGCGTGAAAACCGGCGGTTATGTCAGCACTACCGATACCACGATCGGTTCCTATCAGGTAACGGTCGATGATAACGCTGCTGCCGGCGATTATACCGTTAGTCTTACGAACCTTGAGTTCTACGATTGCCTCGATTGGGAAGACGCTACTTCTTTGTACTACGTCACTCCCGCGGTCGTAACTATCGGTGCTTCCGAGGACGCTACCGAGGCTGCTACCGAGGCTGCTACCGAGGCTGTAACTGAGGCTGCTACCGAGGCTGCTACCGAGGCTGCTACCGAGGCTGTTACCGAGGCTGCTACCGAGGCCGCTACCGAGGCTGCTACCGAGCCCGTACACGTACATGATATCATCTTTGTACCCGAAGTACCCGCTACTACCACAGCAGACGGTATGGCTGCTCACTATGAGTGTACCGATCCCGGCTGTGCAGGCAAGTACTTTGCTGACGCTACCGGTTCCGCTGAGGTCACTCTCGAGGATCTGATCATCCCCAAGATCACTCCCACCGAGCCCGTAACCGAGGCTGTTACCGAGGCTGTAACTGAGGCTGCTACCGAGGCTGTAACTGAGGCTGCTACTGAGGCTGCTACCGAGGCTGCTACCGAGGCTGCTACCGAGGCTGCTACTGAGGTCGTAACTCCTACCGAGGACGCTACTCAGGCTGCTGGGGATCCCACCGAGGTCGTAACTCCTACCGAGGGCGCTACCGAGGCTGCTACTCAGGCTGCTACTCAGGCTGCAACCACTCCCGCGTCCAAGGATCAGTCTACTAAGGATTCTTCCAACAAGACTACCACTTCTCCGAAGACCGGCGACAGCACCAACATGTATCTGTGGATGCTGATCATGCTCGCGTCTATGGTTGGCGCAGGCGCAGTTCTGTACACTGCTAAGCGCAAGGGTATCTTCACAAAGTAATTTGTAATCCCTGAGGCTAAGGGCGGCGACGGTTATCCGCCGTCGCCCTGATGTTTTCAGCCTTCAGTTCTTGCTCATTATCGAGAGCTGAACGGTGAAAACATCGGTCGAACCGAAATTATCCCGATGCTAATGCGCCTGTCGTTTCGGCGGGCGCTGTTTTCTTAAATACAATATACAATAAAGGATTGATTTCATGAAACACACAGAACAAAATGCCGCGTCAGCCGTATCGCCCGAAAAGAAACAGAGCCAGAAGTATGTCGTTATCGGCGTTCTCGCCGTGCTGGCGGTTATCATCGTGGTCGCTCTTGTCGTTTTACTGAGAGGCTGCTCCGGCCCTTCCGGTACCAACGGCAACTATGAAGGCTCCTTCACCTCGCCTAACTCCGTATTGGGGTACTCCAACGGTCAGATCCCGACTACCGGTAATCGTCATGATGTTACCGTCACCGGCGACGGCGGTCCCGACGCGATGGAGGTCATGGGCAACTGGCGCATAGATGAGGTCACGGTCTATAAGTTTGACGGCTACGGCAGAGGTGTTATGCTGACGAACGTAGATAATTATACCTTTGCTTACAGCGCGATCAACGGTCATCTGATCATTGACTTTGACGTTGATAACGCGATGGACTGCGATTATACCTACAAGATCTCCGGTGATAATCTGACCATTACGCGCGGCGGCAAGGACTTTAAGTTCACAAAGGAGTCCTGATGAAACACGCAGCACCTACACCTCCTGCCAAGAAGAAAGGCGGCAGGGCGGTCGTAATCATTCTATTGATTATCTTTATCGGCGGCTTTTGCGTCGGCGGTTTTATGCTCGGCAAGACGCTCTTGACAGCGAAGCATGAACAGGAGACCTATGATAAGCTGCACCAAATCGTTGATGAAGCCGACAACGGCGACGAGCTAAGTGAGAAGGGCACTCTTCGTAAGTACGATCCGCTGTACGATTTGAACAAGGATTTTTTCGGCTGGCTTAAGATCGAGGGTACAAAGATCGATTATCCCGTGATGTACAGGCCGAACGATAACGAGTATTATCTGCATCATGATTTCTACGGTGAGTATTCCGAGAGCGGTATGCTGTTTATCGACGGTGACTGTCCCGCGGATGGGAACTACTTCCTGATCTACGGTCATCACATGCGTAACGGCAGTATGTTCGGCAGCCTTCCCGATTATATTGACCAAAAGTTCTATGAGAAACACAAGACGATCTTCTTCGATACGCGTTATGAACGCCGCGATTATGAGATCTGTGCCGTATTTTACTCCGAGGTCTATGACGTGAAGGATGAGGCGGGCAGATTCTGTTATTATAACTACAAGGATCTCAGCTCCAAGCAGGAATTCGAGGAGTATGTCGCCAACATCAAGGAACGCTCTCTCTATGATACCGGCGTCACGCCCAAGTTCGGCGATGACCTGATCGTGCTCTCGACATGTAATTACCATACCGAGGACGGCAGATTTGTTGTAGTCGCCCGCAAGGTGAAGCAAGAGAAGAAGCAACCCGAGACCACCGCTCCGACCTCAGTGCCTGCAACTGTAAAATGAACATAAAAAGAGGCTGCGTCTGCAGCCTCTTTTGTATTCAGCGATCAAGCGAGCGGTATATGAGCGGCGCTGTTTCGGTTATCGATGGTGAAGGTATAATCATCGCGCCGGATGACCGGCGGACTGTCGGTATAGCCGAGCGCCTCAAGCTCTTCGGGTGTGTAGTTGTCCCATTCATTCGGTAAGCCGACATAGGGGAGAATGTACAGCTCCAGCCGGTGACCCGCTTCAATGGTGTAGATATTCGGATTCAGATATAAACGGTATTCATACCATTCGCCGCTTTGTGCCGGATTAGCCGTATCGACCGCGCTTGACGGAAGATAACCCGCGTGAGGGTCACGCAGATCCATGATTCCCGAGGCGATGATCTTCCTGTGAACCGGGGTGTTGTTCCAACGGACGAGCTTGTCGCTGTCGATATAGGGCGAGCCGCCGATCACAGTTTGCGAAATGCCGGATGATGTCGGAACGAAAGCGTCAAACGGCTCGTCGGAGTAATCGACCAGGATCGCCGCGACGGTCGGGTTATCGGTGCTCAGGTTATCGGTTTTGAGCCTGAGCGCTATTTCTGCCGTTCCCTTGACGGTTATCGGTTGTTTGACTTCGGTTTTCCACAGCGCCGCACAGTCACAGGACTGACCGTTGAGCGTGTGTTCCATTAGGTTGCCGGTCGTTTTATATGCGCCCTTTGCGCTGACCTGCGTGAACTCAGCGCTGCAGTCGGGAGATAAGCTCATCGAGCTTTCTTCATCCAAGCTGTCATAATGAGTGAAGCTGCCGTCCGTGTTGTTCTGCGCGAGAACACAGGGGAGGTTCTCGATCCCGTTGACGACCCCCGCCAGATAGTGGCTGAACCAGCGGTTGAGCAGCTCCTTATAGGTCATATCCTCGATCATGATGTCTGTGCAATCGTTTGAGCCTGCGGGGCGTGTGTGACCGTTCTGCAGAAGCAGCAGCTTCGGCGTGATTCCGCACCGCTCAAATGCGCGGCGCATGAGATCGGCATGCTTCGGGGTGACGTTATCATCGTTCAAGCCCTGCACGATCAGGGCGGACGTCTTCAGCGATTCGGTGTAGGAGGTATAGTCCCGGCTCTCCCAATAGGCACCGTAATTACCTTGTAGGGCGGCCTGCTCGTTGACGGCATACAGCCGCCAGCGTTCATACAGCGCCTTCAGCGGCGGCAGGGCTCCGTCAAAGAACCGCGAAGCGCAAAAACCGCTGAGAAAGGCGCCGTAATCATATTCAGCTGTGGTCGGCGTCCCCTGCGAATTGGTGTAGTCATACCAGCTTGCCGGGGCTGAGACAGGGACGATCGTTTTCAGCCCTTTGACGCCGCTTGCCGCGACTTCGAGCGCCGCTGCTCCGCTGTAGGAGAAGCCGGTCATTCCGACGCTGCCGCTCGACCAGTCTGCCTTGACCGCACAATTATCGTCACGGTCGATATAGGCGGCACGATCACCGCAGAGCCATTCGACGATACACTTGAAGGCGTCCGCCTCCATCCGGCTGCCGCTGAGCGTAAAGCCCTCGGAGCCCTTTGTGCCTAAGCCCGCCGAGCCCGCGACGGCAAAGCCGCGTGACAGCAGATCGCTGTGATCGCGATAGTTTGTGTAGTAATCAATGTCGGAGCTTTTAAACAAGCTTGCCGCGTACTCGGTCGTAACACAGCCGGCAGGCACACGTTTTGAGGGTTGGTTGTGCAACAGGGATTCCGGTAATTCTTCAACCGCGCTCGAGAAAACCGTCCGAGGATCTCTTGTTCCCGCGCTGTAGGGATTTGCTTCAAGGATCACCGGCGCCGGATAATCCCCCTCCGCCGCGGGCCGGGGCAGCTGAACCCAGGTCTTGACGAGATCCGGCTTACCGTCGAGATCGGTATCATAATCTGTCTCGACATATACAGTGAAACGGACGACGTCGGCGGACTCGGCGACATTATCCACGGTAAGATCGAGAATCCTTTGCGCCGTTCCGTTCTCAAAGCGCATCGTCCTACGTGCGACCGGATTGCCGATCGGACAGGCGACGAACATTCCGGCGAGACTGCGCTGCAGAAGGGTCGCGTCGATAATGTCGATATCGCCGTCGCGATTGACGTCGCCGAGGTTCTCTCCCTTGAAGGAGAGCGCTTTCATCAGCGCTCCGTGACGCAGAATTACCGTTATATCGATGATCTCTATCTCGCCGTTGACGTCGGCGTCACCGAGGAGAAAGTCAGCTTCACCCGCTGAGCAGGCGGAGCCGGACATGCATAGCGCTCCCGCAACGCACAGACAGCACAGGAAAAAGGACAAAAGACGACGTTTCATGCGGCGACCTCCTTTTATACTAATCCTTAATAAAAACCTTTATCATCTATTGCGCTATATTTCGTATAGCTTTGTTGGGCTCCTTGACAGGCGCCAGCCTGTCTGCGTCTCTGATTAAATCTTTTTATCAAGGATTAGTATGATTCTTGATATGATTATACTACGTGGTTTAGACGCGTGCAAGCAGAAGGTATTCGGGCAACCATCAAATGTTTAAAAATTATTAATAATTTCTTTGAAATTTTTGTTGCAACTGGCGTAAAAGTTTGATAGAATATACTTAAAGTTTATCATAGCGGTGCCATATAGCTATGTGAACGGTATTTTATTAAAGAATCAGGAGGAATTCCAATGAGAAAATTATTGAGCCTCGTGCTCGCACTTGTCATGATTTGCTCGGTAACCGCTATTGCTGCTTCCGCCGCGAACACCGACGCCGCAGCGACTGCTGCCGAAACAGCTACGGTCACGCTGTATGATATGTACGGCGAGGTTGCGACAACAGGTACCTACAACGTAGGCGATACCATTACCTGCACCATGTATTTGAATACTTCCTTGATCGGCACCATCGGCTCCATCAAGGCTAACCAGACCTATACATCTGCTAACCTTACCCTCGCCGACAAGTACAGCGAGAAGGACGGCCTGATCTCCGATATGGATACCATGTTCCCCGTAACCAAGAAGCAGACCGTAGCGAACGGTAAGCTCGACGGTAAGGTCGCTTACAACGCTTCCACTCCCCTGATGGGTGAGGATGGCTTCCATTTTGACACCGACGAATCCGCGCTGATCGTTACGCATTATACCGTTACTGCTGCCGGTGAGGCTGAGATCCATAATGAGATCAACACGCTTGCTGTCGCTGACTATCATCTGACCAGAGTTATCGTGAAGAACATTGTCCTCGACGACAGATTCACCACCGCTTATTCTCTGTCCGAGTCAACTGCGGCTACCGGCGTGACCGTTAGCGGCAATATCACCTCCTTCCTCAAGGACGATGACGTAACAGTGACGCTGACCGGCGTTGATAACAACTTCACTACTAACACTATCGGCATCAACGATTATAATCTTGTAAATGTTCCCGCAGGCAGCTATACCCTGACCATCAGCAAGAAGAACCATGTGACCCGCGACTATGAGATCACCGTAGCCGACGCTGATGTGACTCAGGACGTGAAGATCCACCCGCTGGGCGATGTTACCGGCGACGGTAAGATCTCCACCGCTGATTACGGTAAGGCTAATTCTCACGCCAGAAACAAGACGCTGCTCCAGGGCTATGAGCTCAAGTGCGCTGATGTCATCGGCGGCGACGGTAAGGTCGGTACCGCTGATGCAGGCCGTATCAACTCCGCTGCAAAGGGCAAAATGTCTCTGTGGACCTGATCACCGAATAATCAATCATGAGAAATCCCCGCAAGACTCAGGCTTGCGGGGATTTTTAACGAAATTTGACGAAATAGACAGTCATACTAAGTATCAATCTTTTCGATCTGTTATTTGCAATGTTATCTGCAAAATATACGTCTGCTTTTAGTATAAAAGCTTTATCCCGTGATGAGGATGATCGGCGCACCGCTGCACATCACGCCGCCGCGGAATACTTCGACGCTCTCGCCGCTGATGAGATCGCGGTAGAAGCCGTCGGGGAAGTCGACCGCGACATAGCCCGAGCGCCCCTTGACGGAGAACACGCCCAGCGCCTTTCTGCCGTCCTTTTCGTGCGTCGCGGTCAGGAACGCTTCATCCTGCGCTTTGACGGTATAGACGCTGTCGGTGAAGAGCGGGTCGCGCTTGATCTCAGCGAGCTTCTGCATGAGCGGGATGAACTGCGGATCGGTTTTGTCGTCCTCATACGCCGTCGCCGTTATGCCGTCGGCGGTGGGGGTGAGGGTGATCCGCTGTCCTTTGGGACACAGCCGGCGCTTGCCGTCGCTGTCCTCACCAAAGACGTCGTCCTTGTCAAAGAGCGAGGGAGCGTGATCGGCTGCGTACTCCTGACCGGCGTAAACGAGCGCCAATCCCTTCTGAAAGTAGGTGAACGCCGTCCAGCTGCGCAGCGCCCTTTTATCGGGGATCATGAACGCCGCCCGCGCCTGATCGTGGTTTTCGAGAAAGCGGAGCTTGACGTAGTTGTCGGGATAGATGTATTCCTGGCGGTTAATCGCCTCGGCATACGAGGCGAGGGTTCCCTTACCGCTGAGACAGTCGCGGAACCGTCCGTACACGTCATAGTCATAGCACAGGTCGAACGCCTGATAGATCTCGCTGTCCGAGAGGGCGTTCATTCCTCTGCCGCGCATATAGGTGATGAACCCCGGCTCGACCGACTCACTCAGCCAGATACAGCCCGGGTGAACCGCCTCGACCTCCTCTCTCGCTTTCAGCCAAAACTCCAGCGGGATCAGAGGCGCGACGTCACAACGGAAGCCGTCAACGATCTCCGCCCACATTTTAAGCGTGTCGATCTGATAAGTCCATAATTCTTTATTGGAATAATCGAGGTCAATGATATCTGTCCAGTCGCCGACGCGGTTGCCGAAGCTGCCGTCTGCTTTGTGATAGAACCATTCGGGGTGTTCACCTGCCAGCACCGAGTCGGGCGAGGTGTGGTTATACACGACGTCGATGATGCATTTCATCCCGCGGGCGTGGATGTTTTCGACCAGCGCCTTAAAGTCGTCGATGGTACCGAATTCGGGGTTGACCGCACGGTAGTCACTGATCGCGTAGGGTGAGCCGAGCGTGCCTTTTCGGGCTTTGCTTCCAATGGGATGGATAGGCATCAGCCATATGATGTCCGTGCCGAGCTCCTTGATCCCGTCGAGCTTTTCGCTCACCTTTGCGAAGGTGCCTTCCTCTGAAAAGTTGCGCACAAATATCTGGTACATGACCATATTTCTGAGTGCTTTTGGGGTATTAACTGCCATTTCAACTGCCTCCTTTGTCGTTTGCCGTTTTACGCTAAGCTTATTATACCGTTTGCGGCGGAAATAGTAAATAGAAACGCCCGAATTTTCGAAAAAATGCAGCATATTTTTTATAGCGCGATTGACGTTTCCTGCAAAAATTACTGTAAAAAATCCGTGAAATCTGTTGACATCGTCAAGTCTATCCACTATAATATTAGATAGAAAACGAGGCAGCTTTCGCCTCCGCTTTTTCGGCTTTCACGCTATGAAAATAGTGATGAAATAAATAAACAAAGGAGATATTAACATGAAAGCAAAGAGGATTTTAGCAATCGTCTTAGCCGTCCTGATGGTAGCTGCACTCGCAGCCTGCGGCGCTAAGACCAACGACAGTAACTCCGGCACAGCATCCGCTGACAGCGGCAAGAAGGCTGACGCGACCGGCGGCTCCGTTTACTGGCTGAACTTCAAGCCCGAGATCGACGAGACACTCCAGAGCCTCGCCGCGAAATACAAAGAGGCAAAGGGCGTCGACGTCAAGGTCGTCACTGCTGCTTCCGGTACCTACAGCCAGACCCTCACCTCCGAGATGGATAAGTCCAACCCGCCCACACTGTTTGTCATCGGCAACCAGCAGGGCGTCAAGGATTGGAAAGACTATGCCATCGACCTCAAGGACACCGCGATCGCGAAAGAGCTGAATACCGACGCTTACAACCTCTATGACGAGGATGGCAAGCTGGTCTCCATCGGCTACTGCTACGAGTGCTACGGCATCATCGTGAACCCCGACCTGATCGAGAAGGCCGGTCACACCATGGACGAGATCAAGAACTTTGACGGTCTGAAGGCTGTCGCCGAGGATATCCACGCTCGCGCTGCAGAGCTGGGCTTCGACGCGTTCTCCTCCTCCGACATGGACGACTCCTCCTCCTGGAGATTCACCGGTCATATGGCGAACCTCGAGTACTTCTACGAGGAGAAGGAAGCAGGCGGCTGGACTGAGTGCCCCGCTTCCCTGACCGGTAAGTACATGGACAACTTCAAGAACCTGTATGATCTGTGCATCAACAACTCCCTCACCGCTCCCGCCGATCTCGCTACCGGCGGTCATGACGCTGAGAACGAGTTCAAGACCGGCAAGGCTGCGTTCTTTGTCAACGGCTCATGGGAGTACGCTGCGGTTTCCGAAGATGTTCCCAACGCTACCATGATCCCCTACTACTGCGGTGTAGAGGGTGAAGAGAAGGCCGGTCTGAACTGCGGTACTGAGAACTGCTGGGCTGTCAACAGCAAGGTTTCCGAGGCTGATCAGCAGGCTACCATCGACTTCATGGTATGGCTCGTGACCGATCCCGAGGCTTCTGCTACTATGGTAGAGCAGCTCGGTATCATGCCTTACAAGAGCGCTGCCAAGTCCTCCAACGGCTTCCTGAACGACGCCGCGAAGTACACTGCAGACGGTTGCTACGTCATGGATTGGGCGACCAACTATCAGCCTAACGTCGACGAGTATCGTGCCGCTCTGGTTGCCGCTCTGAACCAGTACAACGCTGACCAGAGTGACGACAACTGGGCTGCTGTCCGGACCGCTTTCGTAGACGGTTGGGCTCAGCAGTACGCTGCGATCAACGGCTGATCCCTCTGATCGCCGTTATCGTATCATCAGATAACTGTCTTCGGGGCGGGCATGGCGTCCGCCCCGATTTTCTTTAGGATTTGAATTCGCCGATATCCCCGTATCGGTATCACCCGCACGGCTGAGCCGTGAACTGGAGGAACATATGAAAAAAGGACTTTTCAAGAATCCTTTACGCCGCTGGGGCTGGCTGTTCTTAGGTCCCGTAGCGGCTGCCTTTGTGATCGGCTTTGTCTGGCCGTTCATCCAGGGCATCTATCTGTCCTTCTGTAAGTTCCGCACGACCTCCGACGCCAAGCTCCTTCCCACCATCGGAGAGAGCCTGTTCGGAAACTATCAGAAGGCGATCGCGGATCCGAGCTTCATCCACAGCTTCTGGTACACCGCGCTGTTCGCCCTTGTCAGCCTGATCCTGATCAACGTGCTGGCGTTCTTTGTCGCCTATCTCCTGACGCAGGGGATCAAGGGCTCCAACCTCTTCCGTACCGTCTTCTTCATGCCGAACCTGATCGGCGGCATCGTACTGGGCTATATCTGGTCGATGATCTTCGACGGTATCCTGTCCCACTTCGGTACTTCGATCCTGATGGAGTCGAAGTACGGCTTCTGGGGGCTTATCATCCTCATGTGCTGGCAGCAGATCGGCTACATGATGATCATTTACATCGCCGGCTTGCAGGCTGTCCCCGAGGACATGCTCGAGGCGGCGAAGATCGACGGCGCGACCAAGTCGCAGACCCTGTTCAGGGTCATCATCCCCAATGTGATGCCGTCCATCACCATCTGTACTTTCCTGAGCCTGACCAACGGCTTCAAGCTGTTTGACCAGAACCTCGCCCTCACCGGCGGTCAGCCCTTCATCATCCAGGAGGGCGGCTCCGTCATCAAGACCACCGAGATGCTCGCGCTGAACATCTTCAACACCTTCTATGGCTCCAACGCCGCTTCGCAGGGTACCGCTCAGGCGAAGGCTGTGATGTTCTTCATCCTTGTCGCGGGTCTCGGTCTGATCCAACTGGGCTACACCCGTAAGAGGGAGGTGCAGCAGTAATGAGGAAACAAGAGACCTTAGCCTCCGAGCGCCGTCGTAAGACGATCATGTCGGTCGTACTGAGCGTGATCTGTATCATCTATGTGCTGCCGGTGCTCTCGGTCGTTATCAACTCGTTCAAGCTGAATACCTATGTCAAGACCGACACCTTCGCCCTGCCTCTGGGCGAAATGTGGGCGGGCTTCCAGAACTTTATCAAGGGCATGACCTTCGGCAACTATCCGTTCTACAAGAGCGTGCTGTACACCGTGATCATCACGGTGCTTTCGACGGCGCTGATCCTCTTGTTCTGCTCGATGGCTGCGTGGTATATCGCCCGCGTGAACAGCCTGTTCTGCAAGATCTTCTACTACCTGTGCGTATTCTCGATGGTCGTACCCTTCCAGATGGTCATGTTCACCCTCTCCAAGACCGCGGACAAGCTCCATCTGAATACCCCGTGGACGATCCCGGTCGTGTATCTGGGCTTCGGCGCAGGCTTGGCGATCTTTATGTTCGTCGGCTTTGCCAAGTCGATCCCGATCGAGATCGAGGAGGCGGCTTCCATCGACGGCTGCGGACCGCTGCGCACCTACTTCAAGGTGGTGTTCCCGATGCTCAAGCCGACGATGATCTCCGTCGGTATCCTCGAGATTATGTGGGTCTGGAACGACTACCTCCTGCCCTCGCTGGTGCTTGACATCAACGAGTACCGCACCATCCCCATCCATATCCAGTACCTCAAGGGCAGCTACGGCACGGTCGACCTCGGCGCTACCATGGCGCTGATCCTGCTGTCGATCATCCCTGTGATTATCTTCTACCTCGTGTGTCAGAAGTACATCATCAAGGGCGTCGCCGCAGGCGCTGTCAAGGGCTGATGATACAATAGACTATGGACCGGCGCTGCTTGCGCCGGTCTGCTTTCGTATGGTTGACTTTTCAGCCTGAATTGGCTATACTTGTAAACAGAACGTTACTTTGGGAGATTCCGATATGAAGGTAAAACGTATATTGGCGGTCGTTCTGGCGGCCGCGATGCTGTTCTCGCTCGCCTCATGCAGCAACTGGGATAAGATCAACAGTAAGAAGGCATATGTCTACTGGCTGAACTTCAAGCCCGAGTTGGACGGAATACTGCAGGAGCTTGCCGCTCGTTACAGTAAGAAAAAAGGCATCAGCGTCACCGTTAAAACCCCTGAGAGCGACTATAAGTCGACCCTTGCCGAAGAGCTTAATTCAGATACGCCTCCGACGATGTTCGTACTCAGCGGACAGGACGACGTCAATCGGCTCAGCGGCCATATCGCCGAGCTCGGAAAGACGGATATCTCGAAGCTGCTGAACACCGAGGACTTCAACCTGTTTAACGAAAATAACAGTGTTGTCGCGATCCCGTACTGTCAGGAGTGTTTTGGCATAGCGGTGAATCCGGATTATTTGGAGCTTGCAGGACACAGCGTAGAGGAAATCAAGGATTTCGACAGCTTGAAAACGGTAGCGGAGGAGATTCACGGTAACGCCTCGTGGCTTGGCTTTGACGCTTTTGCGGCGGTGGATATCGGCGGCGACAGCTCGTGGAAGTACACAGCGCATTTGGCTAACGTTGATTATGCCTATGAAATGCGCCGTACATATGAGTGGGAGCGTACGCCTGCTTCGCTTACCGGTGAATACATGGATAATTACAAAAAGCTATACGACCTTATTGTCAATAACGCCACTGCAAAAGCCTCCGAACTGACCGGAGGGCATGACGGATTGCGGGAATTTAAGGACGGCAAGGCGGCGTTTTATCTTGCGGGCTCGTGGGAGTTTGCTTCGATCGCCGAGAAGATCCCTAACGCAGTGATGATCCCGTATTACTGCGGCGTGGACGGCGAGGAGAAGGCGGGATTGTGCGTCGGCACCGAGAACTACTGGGCGATCAATGAGAATATCAGCGTTGAGAGCAACAAGGCGACGGTCGATTTCATGGTGTGGCTCGTTTCCAATAAGGATGCGTCTGCCGCGCTTGTTAAGGAGCTCGGTCCGCTGCCGTACACCAAGGCGGCTAAGACATCTGAGAATACCTTCCTCAACAATGCAAAAGCCTATGAGGAAAACGGTTGCTACAGCCTGATGTGGGCGTTCCGCTTCCAGCCCGATTCCGAAAACTACCGCGCAGCGTTACGTGAAGCGCTCGCGGCGTATAACGCCGATCAGAGCGATCAAAACTGGCAGCAGGTACGCGAAGCGATGATCGACGGATGGATGAAGGGATATATTTCTGAAAACGAAAAATAAGTCGAGATAAGGGGTTGTCGCATGGATCTCAGCGACAGCCCCCTTTCTGTAATAACACATATAACGAAGGGCGACTCCGATTACGGGAGCCGCCCTTATTGCCTTGTTGAAATCATGTGCTTGATACGCTCAGCACGCAATACAGCTTTATGATTTCGAAATTTTACATCATGAAGGAAACGACGTACACACAGGCGCGCCTTATAAATCTAGGCAGTAGCTGAGCATATCGGGGAAGTACAGCGCCCAGAACGCCTCGCTGTGGGTCGCGTTCGTGTCGGTTACGGTGATCATCTTCTCGGCGGGATAGCCGTGGGTTGTCATCCAGCCTTCCATCGCAGTCGCGTTGGGATACAACGCCTGTTCAAGCGGGTCCTTCTCACTGTTGCCGCAGAAGAAGTAGATGCGCGGCACGTTGCCGGAGAAATCCTTCGCGCTCAGATAGCTGTCCCAGACCGCCCGGTCATAGAGGATGAAGGCGGGGGAGAGAGCGCCGATGTAACGGAACTTATCCATGTTCTCCATGCCGATGTAGAACGCCTCAATACCGCCCGAGGACGAGCCCGCGATTCCGCGGATAGAGTTGACGTTGTAGTTTGACTCGACGTAGGGGATGACGGTGTCGGTCACAAAGTCAGAGAACACCTTGCCGCCGCCGTTCTGATAGGAAGTATCACCACCGACTGCGGAGGAGAGCTTACCGAGGTTGGGCGTCAACTCATGGTTGCGTCGTGCGTTTGTATCGCCGCAGGCAACGCCGACGACGATCACGCCGTCGCCGCCGTTCTGCATCATGGAAAGTACGGTCTCGTCACACTCCCACTCATAGCCCGACAGTGTGGTCGCCTGACCGAAGAGATTCTGACCGTCGCACATGTAGAGTACGGAGTATTTCTTGGTTTTGTCAGCGGGATCATATCCGGCAGGAGTCCAGATGTAAACCGCTTTTTTGTATCCGTCGGGATAATCCATGTTCACGGTATTGATACTGCCTTCGGCTTCCTGACCGTAGGGATACAGCCCCGCCATCAAATGATTATTCAGAGCTTTTTGGATGAAGTAGCCGGAGCTTGCCTTGGTCAGCGGGAGATCGTGGGTCTGGGTAGAGCCGTTGTTGAAGATCACTCGGTCATACTGCGTTACGTCCGCCGTGATCGAGTAGACCTTCTCGCCGAGATCGTTCGTGACCGGGTTGGTCAGCGTCTTGCCCGGCCATTTGGTGAGATAGGCGCCTGTTTTGCTGTTGAACAAATAGGCGTTCACGGTCGTCCAGTTCTTATTGTTGGTAAAACGTGCGGTGATCGTGTTCCCAATCTTGGTCACTTCGTCCTCGGGCTCAGTCGGAGCTTCGGTAGGCGCCTCGGTAGGAGCGATCGTGGGAGCCTGTGTAGGCGCCTCGGTAGGCTTCATCGCTTCGACGGGGAAGGAGTCGATGATTCCCGCGATGTAACGCTGTATCAGCGTTGCGTCAATGATGTTGATCTCCTCGTCGCCGTCGACGTCAGCGTTGACGGTATTGATGGCGGTGGGGATGGGGATGCCCAGCTCATAGCGCTGGACGTAGGTGACGTCCATCACGTTGATATCCTCGTCATCATCAGCGTCGCCGTAGAGGATCGCCGCGCCGCTCACCGCGGAAAAGTATGCCGGTACGAAGAATACCAGCGCAGCGCACAAAAGTAATGAGATCAATCTTTTTTTCATGTTAACACCTGCTTTGATAATAGTTAATATTCTTATATAGAATTATATCTTATACATTAAACGCGCGTTTGAGGAAGAGCTTGCCGCTGTTTGTGATGAAACGCTCCTTGGCGATCCTTACGATCTCCTCCTCGGGCGTATCCTTTTCCTTAAAATCAACGATCATCATCGCCTCGGTCAGTATCTGGTGATCGAGGGTGCCGATGTGGTCGTAGTTGTACTCGTTCGCTACCATGTGGCATACGCGCATGTTGATCGCCTCGTTGATGCCGCAGGCACGGAGCATATCGCGCACCACGGGTACGCGCTCGTCCTCCTCGACGTTATGCACGACTGCCGCGAGTTCAAGGTCGAGCTGTTCTTCATCGCTGAGGTGTTCCAGCTCGCCGATCGTTTTGGCGAGGGTGTAGACGCGGACAAAGTGCTGTACCTTCACGGGGTCGCCGTGATGATAGAGCTTCATCCGCATCGCAACATGGTTCACGCTGGCGGTACGCTGTTTCTTCGCAAAGTCGTCGATGTTATCCGGTCGTTCAGCGGACATTTTTCAGCGCCTTCTTTCTTTTCTTTCTCTCCTGCCTGTCCCTTTTGATCACCCTTCTGAGGTAGGCGAAGGTCTTTTCCTCGCCGTCATTCGCGAGTCGGGTCAGGTATTCCTCGATCAGGTCGGAGGTAGCGGGGTGGATCATTCCTATACGGCGAACCTTGCCGCGTTCAAAGTAATCGAGCGGGCTGCGGTCGGTGTAGGCGTCGCCCTGATAGATCTTGCTCGCCGCCACACGGTCACAGAACATCTCGACAACATAGCGAGTCGGCATCTCGATGGGCGTGATCTTCCGGTCGGTTGCGGAGTAGTCAGTCCAGTATTCGAAGTGGTGGCGGTTGCGCCCCTTGTGATGCATCCATGATTCGCTGTAGCCCTTTACCTCGCGCTCGCGGTCGTTCGGGCTTCGCGTGCCCTGCCAGTACCGCGCTCCCTGCAAAAACTCGGTGGGGGAGTACTTCGACAGATCATGCCTCAGCCCCTGCCACGGTATCCCCGCCTTGAAGCAGTTGCGGATCACTTCATGACGATGGCGGGTGATGGTTTTGAAATGTTGCAGCGCCTTACTCATATAATCCCTCTTTTCGATTATATATTATAGTATATACATTCTGATAATGCAAGAGCTCAAAAAAGAACAGGATTTATCAAAAAGCCTCTTGACAAATTATATTTTATCAAATATAATTGAGTCAAATAAAGCAAGAGGGTAAAGCTATGAGTGAACCAAGGGTAAATGAAATCATGAAGCTCGAGAACCAGCTCTGTTTCCCGTTGTATGCGGCGGCTCGTCAGGTGACGGCGCTATATACGCCGTATCTGAAGGAGCTCGGGCTGACCTATACGCAGTATATCGTTTTCCTCGTTCTGTGGGAGAACGACGGGATTCCGGTAGGGGAGCTCGGACGTCGGCTGTATCTCGATAACGGTACGCTGACTCCGCTGCTCAAGAAGCTTGAGTCCTCGGGTTACCTGACCCGTTCGCGCGACACCGCCGACGAGCGTGTTGTCACGGTCGCGCTGACCGACGAGGGAAGGGCGTTACAGAGTAAGGCAGCCCATATCCCCGAGGCGATCGGCTCCTGCATCCATCTGAGCGAACAGGAAGCACGGGATTTATACCGTATCTTATATCAACTATTGAAAGGTGAACAGTAATGGACAGACAAAAGGTTATTGTACGCACCAGCTTTATCGGTATTCTTGCCAATCTTTTTTTGGCGGGCTTCAAGGCGGCGGTCGGACTGATCGCGAATTCTATCTCCGTCGTTCTGGACGCCGTCAATAACTTGAGCGACGCGCTCTCGTCGATCATCACCATCATCGGCGCGAAGCTGTCGACCAAACCCGCGGATAAGAAGCACCCGCTGGGCTACGGCAGGGTCGAGTTTGTCAGCGCGGTGCTGATTTCGATGCTGGTGCTCTACGCCGGTCTAACCTCGCTGATCGAGTCGGTCAAGAAGATCATCACACCCGAAGCTCCCGATTACAGCGCGATTTCGCTGATCATCATCGCGGTTGCGGTCGTCGTCAAGATCGTGCTGGGGACGTACGTGTCCCATACCGGCAAGAAGGTCAACTCCGATTCGCTGATCATGTCCGGTAAGGACGCCTTGCTGGATGCGATCATCTCCGCGTCGGTCCTGGTAGCGGCGATCATCTACCTGATCTGGGGCGTATCGCTGGAAGCGTACCTCGGCGTAGTCATCTCCGGGTTCATTATCAAGTCCGGCGTCGAAATGCTCCTCGAATCGATCTCCCGTATCCTCGGCGAACGCATCGACGAGGAGCTCAGCCGAAAGATCAAGCAGGAGCTCTGTACCTACGACGGCGTCAGCGGCGCTTATGACCTGATCCTCCACAGCTACGGTCCCGATCAGCTGATCGGTTCGGTGCATATCGAGGTTTCCGATACGATGAACGCTACGGCGCTGGATGTACTGGAGCGCCGTATGACTGCCGATATCTATCAGAAGTATAACGTTGCGCTGACGGGTATCTCGGTCTATGCCGTCAATCTCTCCGATCCCGAGACGGATAACCTGTTCCATCAGGTACACGACGAGGTCATGGCGCATGAGCATGTGCTGCAGATGCACGGCTTTACGCTCGATAAGTCTACGTCGACGGCGGTATTCGATCTCGTTATCGGCTTCGATGTCAAGGATCGCAAGGCGCTATATGACCGGATCATAAACGAGATTCACGAGAAGCACCCCGGGTATCGCTTCTACGTTACTATGGATAACGATATTTCGGATTAACGACGGCTTCCGTTCATAAAAAACGGTTGTTTCCAAGACAAATCGTATAGTTTGTCTTCGGTGATCTGACCGAATAAATATATAGGAGGTATTATTATGGCAAGTATCTATGATTTTACGCTTTACGACCGCAAGGGGAACGAGTATCCTCTCGCAAACTACAAGGGCGAGGTTATGCTGATCGTCAACACGGCGACCGGCTGCGGCTTTACCCCTCACTATGAGCCCATCGAGAAGATGTATGAGCAGTACCACGACAAGGGCTTCGAGGTCATCGACGTACCCTGCAACCAGTTCGCGGGACAGACCCCCGGAAACGATGACGAGATCCATGAGTTCTGCACCTTGAAGTACAATACGCAGTTCCCCCAGATGAAGAAGAGCGACGTCAACGGCGAGAACGCGCTCCCGCTGTTCACCTATCTCAAAAGTCAGAAGGGCTTCGAGGGCTTCGGTAAGGGCGTAGCCGCTCTTGCGATGAAGGCGATGGCGAAGAAGGCTGATAAGGATTACAAGAACAGCCCCGATATCAAGTGGAACTTCACCAAGTTTCTCGTCGACCGTGAGGGCAACGTCGTCGCGCGCTTTGAGCCGACTGCCGACATGAAGGAAGTCGAGAAGGCTGTCGCGGCGCTGATCTGAGCGGAAAATAAGGATTGAAATAGCACCTCGGATGTGATACACTGGATGTATCAACAATCCGGGGTGTTTTTATGAGGAGACTTAGCGTACTATCGGTAATATTGGCTGCGATCATGATGATGTCCGCCGTGTGTGTTCACGTCAGTGCCGCAGAGGCGGATCAGGCAGAGAGCGGCGCACTCAATAATTATCTGTTTGGCTACATGAGCTGGGGCGTTAAGCACATGGGACTTGACCTTCTGCAGAAGAAGCTCGAGAACAGCGGCAGAACCCTTCCCGAGGTTCGCGTCGCGGTGCTGGATACCGGACTCAAAAAGACCAACCGATACTTACAGGGGCGTTTTCTGGACGAAGGTTACAACTTTGTCGATAACAATACGAATTATGACGACGATCAGTATCACGGTACCGAGGTGTGCGGCGTTATCGCCGACGGTACCTCCTCGAATGTCAAGATCCTTCCGATCAAGGTCATGAACGCAAAGGGTGACGGCAATATGGCAGATACCGCCAAGGGCATTTACTATGCGCTCGATCACGGCGCCGACGTTATCAACCTGAGCTTGAGCGGCGATGACAAAAACCACACTTATCACTCGCTGGACGACGCTGTTGCGGAGGCTGTATCCCGTAATGCGGTGGTGGTCGTAGCGGCAGGTAACCAGGATTCGGACGCGTTGTTTCGCTACCCCGCAAATAAGGATAACGTTATTACCGTAACCTCCGTGAACAAGAACAATACCCTCGGTCTTTTGGCTAATTACGGCTCCGTGATTGACTTTGCTCTGCCGGGTATGAACGTGCTCGCGCCGCGCAAGTCCGCTATGTTCCTCGATTCAGGTACCTCTCTCGCGGCGCCTCATGCCGCCGCTGCCGCCGCTCTGCTCAAAACCTGGGACAAGAGCCTGAACCAGGCGGAGATCTATGAGATCTTTAAGCAGCACGCGGTCGATCTCGGCGAGAAGGGTTTTGACAATACCTACGGCTGGGGAATGATCGATCTCTCTGATTTTGATATCAACTCTGTCTACGTTCGACCTACTGAGCCGCCTGCAGAAGCTCCGACTGAGACAACGACCGAAGCGCCTACCGAAGCCTCCGAGCCCTTATACACCCTCGGCGACGCTGACGGCGACGGCGGAGTCAGCGCCCCTGACGTAACGCTGATCCAAAGACTGCTTGCTCAGATCGTGTCCGAGAACACCGTGAATGAAAAAGCCGCCGACGTCGATCTTGACGCGGAGGTCACGGTTTTCGACGTTTCGCAGATCCAGCGGTATCTGGCGGGGATCGAAATCTATGCCGAGGTCGGCAAACCGATTTTTGAATAAACCGAGCTGAGCTCCTTCGATCTTCGGAGGAGCTTTTTATTTGGATTAATCAGAACATGTATTATCATATTCCGGGTTTCCTTTTCATATACTGTAACACAATACGATAAGGAGCGAAAAAGATGGAATATCATTTGACTAAGAAGAGTCTGTCCCGCCGCAGGGATGTTCTGCACACGGCGGCGGAACAGCCGGTGGATTTTGAGCTGACTCTGCCTGACTACTGTCCCGACATCGAGCGGATCCTGTCCTGTACGCTGATTCCGAAGGTGTATCTGTCTAATGTCAGCGGCGACCGGCTTAACGTCGAGGGCGGATCGTGTGTTCGTGTGATTTATGTCGACGGCGATAAGGGTACGCCCCGCTCGTATGAATATACGCAGCCTTTTTCCGAGAGCTTCCCGCTGGGCGAGAGCGTAAGCGACTGCGCGGTGTATGTTGAGACGAAGCCCGAGTATATCAATTGTCGTGCGCTGAGTCCGCGAAAGCTCAGCCTGCATGGAGCGTTTTCCCTATGTGCGACTGTCGTTACTGCCGACAGCGTCGATTACTGTACCTGCGAGGCAGAGGAAGATTTACAGATGAAGAGCGAGGTCATGGAAGCATCGTCTCTGTGCGGCGTGTGTACCGAGAGCTTTAACGTTCAGGAGGATATCCCCGCGGGAGAAAAGGACGGTATCAGCGCTCTGCTTTCTCACAGACTGTCTGCCCGTATCACGGAGCTGAAGGCGATCCACAACAAGATCATGCTCACGGGAGAGCTGAAGCTGGACATCCTGTATCTCAGCGGCGGTGAGGATCGCGGGATACAGTGCCTTTCCTACAGCATTCCGCTGTCGAGGGTGATAGACTGTGACGGAGCGGGGGAGGACGCTGTGATCGACGGCGAGCTGTCCGTGATGAGCGAGGAGCTGCGCCTGAGCGATGACGCGCTTGACGGCTCCCGGGTGTTGGGACTGGACGCAAGGCTTTCCTTCAGCGCTTTGTGCTACCGTGCTCAGGAGCTTGAGGTTCTGAGCGACGCCTTTGCCACCGACCGTGATGTCGATGTCCGACTGATGCCGTTCTCCTGTCTCGGCGAGCTTTCGTGCCGAGCCTATACGGACGTTTGTAAGGCGGCGCTGAGCGTGGATGAGGAGATCGGTAAGGTTTATGATGTAAATTGCGAGAAGATTGTTTCTTCAGCTTCCGAGATCGACGGCGGGGTGCTCGTAAGCACCAAGCTGTGTATCGGCGTGTTGTACGAAACGCCTGCGGGTGAGCTGCGTTACGTCAGACGTGATGTCGAATTCAGCTATCGGCCCGATACCGGCGGCTGTGACACCGTCGAGAGCCTTCGCACGGCTGTCGAGAGCCTGAGCTACCGACTTACGGACGGCAGTTCGCTGGAGATCAGGGCGGAGATCAACTATCGAATGACCCTGTGCCGCAGACTGAACTGTTCCGCGGTTGACGCGGTGACGGCTGACGATGACGCGCCGGTGCGCGAGGCGGACGGCTCGCTGATCCTGTATTATGCCGACGGTTCGGACAGCGTGTGGGATATCGCGAAGCGTTTTTCGTCACGTCCCGCAGATATCCGCTCGGAAAATGCAATAGACGGCGACAAAGTCATCAAGGGCACGATGCTCCTGATCCCCTCGGCATAACAGTATAAATCACGATTTACCATTACGGAGGAACATATGGAAGAGAGAAGTATCTATAAGGATATTGAAAGTCGCACGGGCGGCGATATTTATATCGGCGTGGTCGGACCTGTGCGCACGGGAAAATCAACCTTCATCAAGCGTTTTATGGATACGCTTGTCGTTCCGAATATCACCGATGACAGTCTGCGCGAGCGGACGATCGACGAACTGCCTCAGAGCGCCGCGGGTCGTACCATCATGACTACGGAGCCTAAGTTCGTACCCGAGAACGCAGTACCCGTTGCCCTCGAGGGTAACGCCCATCTGCGCGTGAGAATGATCGACTGTGTGGGATATATCGTGGAGTCGGCGATGGGATATATTGAAGAGGACGGCGAGCGTATGGTACGAACGCCTTGGAGCGAGACGGAGATGCCCTTCCGTCAAGCGGCGGAGCTCGGCACCAAGAAGGTGATCGACGATCACAGTACGATCGGGATTCTGGTGACCACCGACGGCTCGATCGGCGATATCGACCGGGAGGATTATGTCCGGGCTGAGGAGCGCGTCGCGGCGGAGCTTACGGCGGCGGGAAAGCCCTATGTGATCCTTTTGAATACCACTGCTCCCGAGAGCGCTTCATCGGCGGCGATGGCGTCGTCTCTCTCCCGCAGGTACGGCGCTCCGGCGATCGCGGTCGACTGCGCCCTGATGGATGAAAATACAGTCAAGGGGATCCTTGCTGCGATCCTGTTCGAGTTCCCGATCCGAGAGATCCATGTGGATATCCCGGGCTGGCTGCAGGGGCTTGAAAAGGAGAATTGGCTGCGGCGCGCGGTATTCGGCTCGATCCGCGAACGTGCAAAGGATATCTCTCGTATTCGCGAGGTTCAGGACGCCGCCGCCGATCTATCCGAAAATGATTATATCGCAGAAGCAGAGCTTTGCAACATGGATCTCGGTACCGGCAGAGCTGATCTGCGCGTGCGGCTCGACGGCGATCTGTTCTACCGCGTGCTGACCGAAAAGAGCGGACTGGAGATCCATTCCGAGCGCGAGCTGATGCAGAGTATCTGTGAGCTGGCGGCAGCAAAGGACAGCGTCGACCGTATCGGAAAGGCGTATGAGGAGGTGCTCGATAAGGGCTACGGTATCGTCATGCCGACGATGGAGGAGCTAAGCCTTGAGGAACCCGAGATCGTGCGCCAGAACGGCAAGTACGGTATCCGCCTCAGGGCGAGCGCGCCGTCTATCCACATGATGCGCGTGCGAACGACCGCAGAGGTCACGCCGATCGTCGGATCGGAGCAGCAGAGCGAGGAGCTGGTGACCTATCTGCTCAAGGAGTTCGAAGAAAGTCCCGCGAAGATCTGGGACAGCAATATCTTCGGCAAGTCGGTCAGCGACCTTGTGAACGAGGGCTTGCATAATAAATTGTATCGTATGCCCGATAAAGCAAGGCTGAAGATAGGGGAGACCGTGGAGAAGATCATCAACGACGGTTGCAACGGCTTGATCTGTATTATTTTATAAGGAAACAGAGCGGATGGGGCTGTCGCAAAACAAAAATGTCATTCTGAGGCTCCTCCGAAGAATCTGAAAGTGCTCGACTTTCCGTAAGATTACACATGATAGAAGCTCAGAATGACACTCTGAGGGGCTGTTGCATTTCTTAGTGCGACGGCCCCGTTCGTTCTTTTTCTGTTTTCTCAAAGTTTTTTGAAAATATTCTTGATTTTGCTTGTGTTTTTCTAAATCATTTGATATAATCCTTCTAATTATAGCGAGGTGCTATTATAATTTTTTTAAAGGAGGACACAATATGAAGCTTAGCAAAAAGCTGATCAGCCTGCTGCTTGCAGTGCTGATGGTTTCTTCCTGCTGTGCAGCTGCCTTTTCGGCCGGCGCGGCGGAGACCGATGAAAAGCCCTTCACCGTGACCAAGATCTCCAACCCCGACCGCGGAGAACGTGAGGTTGACGGTCTGATCGAGGGAGGTGATCGTGAGAACAGCTATACGTGGCGTCTTGCGATGCGCGGCGACGAGATCTATATCGCAACCACCCGTAATATCGCCAGTGCGCTGGTAAATATGTACGGCGGTGAGTTCGCGAAGGCGGGTATCGATATCGACACCTTCTGGGCGATGATCGACGTGGTCGCTAACGGCGATATCCCGCGCAATGACGCTAACGAGGGCGCAAACATTATCAGCTATAACCGCCAGTCCGGTGAGTTCAAGGTAATCTACACTGCCGATACGGGCGATTACTTCCGTATGGCTGTCACCTTCGGCGACAATGTGTACTTTGGCTCCTACTCCGCTCTGCCTACCAACCCGCAGTATATCCTGAAGCTGGATACCGAGGGTAACTTCACCAAGGTTTTCCAGACCATGGGTTCCGTTTCTCTGCGCGCTAACTGCGAGTATGACGGACATCTGTTCTTTGCGGGCGCCGACGATCGTACGCCTGTTTATGACGGAACCACCGCTCCTGTCGCGAAGATGGCTGTTTTGCGTAAGAGCAACGAGGATGATACCGTCTGGGAGCGCGTCGCCGACTACAGAGATTTCGGCACGACCGCCTATGATCCGATCCACACCAGCTGGGCAGGCGCTCCGATCTGGGAGCTTGCGAACCACGACGGTTACATCTATGCGACTGCTCCGACTCATGCGGGCTTCGTTATTTACAAGGGGCGTCCCGCACAGGACGGCGAGCAGGCAAACGAGTACGGATGGATCTGGACGGAGGTCGCAGGTAATACCAACGGCATCAACAACCCCGGCCTGTCCGATATAGAGGGCGGCGAGCCCGGTACCATGCGTTCGCTGATCGGTTCCGTTTATGAGTACAACGGCGAGCTGTATGCCTACAACTTTGACCACAGCTTCGGCGGCGAGGCTTCTGCTTTTGCGGGTGCTCTGCAGCAGCTTGCGGGCAAGGATGTCAAGGCGTCCGAATATCTCTTCTATCTGTATGATTCTCTCCACAATCCTCAGAAGGTCTGGAAGCTCAACGATGAGACCGGTAAGTTTGAGGAGCTCGAGGAATTCACCAAGCTGATGGAGGGTACCACTAACGAATATGTCTGGAGACTCGGCGAGCACGAAGGCGATCTGTATATTGCGACCATGGACGCCGGTATCTTCTACAACTATCTGACCCAGCTGACCAACGGCAGTTTCTTCTCTATGTCTAAGGAGGAGATCGTTCAAAAGATCGGTTACATCAATAACCTGCTCTCCATAATCGCAAAGAGCAAGGGCAGCGAGGCGCTGGATAAGCTCAAAGAGAAGCTTGAGGAGCTCAAGGCGTTGCTTGAGGCAGGTAAGGATCCCGACGCTGCGTTTGACGGATCCGTGCTCGACCTGATCTCGGAGTACGGCAATACGGATGAAGCGGTCGCCCAGATCACCGATTGGATCATGCAGGTCAGACAAGAGGTAATCATGGACCTTGTCAAGAGCATTATCGGCAATATGCTGGAGAATGACAAGGATATCGCCGCTACCGGTATCGATGATATCCCGGCAGAGATCGACGACGCCGCCGGCATAGACCTGAGCTTCTTCAAAGATCTGTTGACTGAGGAACAGCTCAAGCAGCTTGAAGAAAGGATAAATGCTCCCGGCTTTAATCTTGATGTCAATACCGATGATATCAAGCAGACAATCGATACTTATGTCAATCAGTTGATCGATCAGTATAAGGATGAGATCAACCGACTCGTCGAAGCGGGCGAGATGCTTAGCGCTACCGCAGACGCATACAAGCAGATCGTTGATGTATATAAGGCTCAGCTGACAGAGGAGCTCAAGGCGATGGCTGACGAAGGCATTGAAAAGCTCAACGGCAAGTATGAGGAGCTCAAGCTGGCGTTCGCGGCTGCGATGATGAAGCTTCAGGAGCTTGAGGAACAGCTCAAGGAGATCGTTGAGAATATCGACTGGGAAGGCATTAGCATGTATTTATACATCAATAATGCCGTTGTCGAGGATGATTGGGGCTTCGATCTGTATCGTACCAATGACGGTGAGAACTTCCAGTGCATTACAAAGGACGGCTTCGGCGATAAGTATAATTATGGCTGCCCGAGCTTCCTGTCTACCGATGAGGGTCTGTACATCGGTACCTGTAATCCGTTCTACGGCGGTCAGCTCTATCTCTTGTCAAACGACAGCAAGACTGAGACCGGGGTTACCGTAAGAGGAAACGTGACGAGCTTCCTCAGCACAGATGAGGTTGTGACTGCCGAGCTGGTCTCCAAGACCGATGAAACGCTCGTCAAGTCCAGTGAGTCCGCCGACGATTATGCTTTCTACGATGTTCCCGCGGGCGAATATACGCTGAGCGTATCCAAGAAGGATCACGTTACCCGTGAGTATGACGTGACGGTTGTTGACGACGACGTCACGATGGACGTCAAGATCCATCCGGTCGGCGATATCAACGGCGACGGAAAGGTCACGACTGTCGACTTCGGCAAAGCGAACTCCATGGCGCGTACTATGAGTGAGCTGAATGATTATGAGTTCAAGTGTGCCGACGTCAACGGCGACGGCATGATCACGACGGTCGATACCGCCCGTATCAACTCTCATGTGAAGGGTAAAGCCTTTTTGTGGAGCGTAGAAGCTGTAGCGTAATCATCTGCAACAGAATCTTTACTCATATGCAGGACTGCTTTCAGAGCGGTCCTGCTTTTCTGTTCACCCGGGCGGAAAAACGGAAAATATGTTGGTTTGTCAATGATGTGTTACACAAATTCAAGAAAAGATGACCTCGCTGGTATTGAGGAAATGGTAAAGGAACTCGCGAGGGGATTTCCA
>CACZYF010000032.1 GCA_902785355.1 uncultured Ruminococcus sp.
GAGCCTACCACCGTTCCCGCTGAGGATATTACCGTGAAATTCACCGACGCACTCGGCTGGGGCGACGTACATGTCTATTACTGGAACAACGGCAGCGAGTGGCCGGGCAAGCCGATGGATAAGGCCGAAGTCAATGAATTCGGTCAGCAGGTCTACACCGCCACCATCCCCGCTGACGCTGTGGGCATCATCTTCAACGGCAACGGCAATCAGACCGTAGATATCAAGGAAAATATCAAGGACGGCGCTCAGTGGTACACTGTTGATGAGAAGGAAGGCAACAACTACAAGGTCAATCTCGTGACCCCCGTTGAGCCTACCACTGTTGTAGACGGCGGTTACTACTTTGTAGGCGATACAACAAAATGGGAAATCGACGCTTCCAAGAAGCTCAATCCCGTTGACGGTGCTGAAACCGAAGAGTATACCATTACATGCGATCTGCTCTCCCTTGAACAGTTCAAGATTGTTTACTCTGAGGATGGTTCCACGATTAAAACATGGTTCCCCGAGGGTTGGGATAATAACATCGGTTATAATGGAGAGATCGAAAATGACGGCACCTATAATATCTACTTCCGTCCGAAGTATGACGGTCACAATGACTGGCTCTATGGATGCATCTATCTCGAGGCTACCACTGTAGTAGATCCTACTACCGTTGTAGATCCTACTACCGTTGTAGATCCTACTACCGTTGTAGATCCTACTACCGTTGTAGATCCAACTACTGTCGTAGAGCCCACTGAGACTACTGTACGCATCCTTGGCGACGCTGACGGAAACGGCGAAGTTGAAGTTATTGACGCTACAATCGTAATGAGATACGGCGCAATGATGAAGATTAAGATTGATGAAGCTACGCTGATGAACGGCGACGTTAACAGCGACGGAGAGCTCGATATCATCGACGCTACCCTGATCCAGCGCTACCTCAACTATATCAATGTGAAGTATCCTATCGGTGAACCGATCCAATAATCCTTCCCTCTATCGCGAACCGACGATAAATCGAGTAGGGGGAGTATATGAGCTCCCCCTCTCACACCGCCGTACGTGCCGTTCGGCATACGGCGGTTCAATTCAATTTCAAAGTATGCTGTCTTAAATAATAACCTAAAGGACTGACCAAGCCACGCTTGGTCAGTTTTCCTTTAGAGATTGCTTTCTTGATCTGAGGTAGGCGCACAGCTTTCATATATCCTTTAATATGAGATTGCTCTTGTGCTATCCGCGGGTTGACCCCGAGTTTCTTTAATCCCCACTCTCGTTTCTTAGGCACTTTCCACTGTTTCCGGATGAACACCTCATTTGTACCATGAGGTGTTCATCTATTCGCTTAATCACGGATTTCATATCGCCTGGTGAGAAATAATTAATCCAGCCTCTTGTTACCGCATTGAGCTTCTCTAAGCGGTAACAAGAGGCTGACGCTCCAGTTCCGTTTGCATTATTTCTTATACTAATCTTCAGAATCAACCGAAGGAGCTGTGAAAATAACAAGGCGCCGTCATTGTGAGGAACGATTGACGTGACAAGTTCCCAAGGTTATATCCCGACTTTGTGGGATTGCCACAGGCTAAAGCCCTCGCAATGACAGCGTCTTTTCACAGCTCCTTTTTTGACGCTTGTTGGAGTAATAGAAATAGATACGAAAAGCCGACGGATCGGTGCTGATCTGTCGGCTTTTCGTAATATATACCACTATGTACTCGGAATAATCACTTTTACGATGGTACCGCCGCCTTCGCGGGTGGCGATCGTCAGTTCGCCTTTGCACATGATTTGCAGGCGCTGACGGATATTGGCGAGGGCGATATGCGGCTCGTTGTCGTTGCTCGGCTGATAGTCGAGACCGTTGTTTTCCACGATGATCGCGCTGGCTTTGTCCGTTTGCTGTGTTCTGACATAGATGTGAAGCGGGTCGCCGTTCGGGTCTAAGCTGTGCTTGACGGCGTTTTCCACAAGAGGCTGCAGGGTGAGGGACGGTACGCTGAAATCGGTGTGGAGCGTATCATAATCGACATAGAGCATATCCTCGTGCTGCGTCTGCTCTACGGCAAGGTAGGCGCGGGCGTGCTCGAGCTCCTCCTCGAAGGGGACGAGCTCTTCGCTCGCGATCGCGGTGAAGTTCTTGCGCAGATAGGAGGTAAAGTCCAGCGTGACCTGCTGGGCTTTGTCCGCGTCCTGCTTGCACAGGTAGTAAATGCTCATCATCGTATTGTAGATGAAATGCGGCCGCATTTGCAGCGCCATGACGCTCGCGCGCTGATGGGCGATCTCGTGCTGTTGGCGAATGATCTGCATGATGTAATCCGAGACGATGAGGGAGTACATGGACAGTGCGCAGATACCTACCCCTAAGAAAAGCACCATCTCAATGTCGATGAACGCGTGGATAATGACGAAGATCGTCAGCGGGATCATGTAGATCAGCAGGGCGATGATATACCGTTTTGACAGCTTCTTGCGCCTGTGGATCAGGCTCGCTATATTTAGGAGCATGATGAGCACCAGCGGAGCCAACATCAGCGGGAACCATGAGGTTCGGTAAAAAATGCCGTCCGAGGAGATGATGTAGAAGATATTCGTGAATTGTCCGATCTCCAGTATGATGAAATAGACGATCCACAAGGCGATCACCGCACGAAACAGCATGCTGTTGATGAGCTTTTCTTTACAGGTGTGCAAAATGAGGATCGTCGGCAGGGGCATCAGGGTGGATATCAATACGGACTCGATATAGCAGGAGATCCGCTCCGCTTCAACATATTTCGGATTTCCGTACAAAATCGCGGAGACAAAGGTCGCGCTTACGCACAGCGTCAGCAGTGAAAAGAAGATGATGAAATAGTTCTTGCTCCAACGGTCGGGCGAGGGCATGACAATCGAGTAGGCGAGCGCCATCAGCATCAATACCATCATCGCGCTTGCCGCGCAGTATCCAACGATCGCATAGGCGTCGATCATGCGTCATCTCCTCCCAACGGAAAAGGATAGCGCAGCTTCTTGAGCTGATCTTGGACGGCTTGCGCCGTGATTGGCTTGAGCATAAAGCCGCTCGCGCCGGTCTCCCACGCGTCGAAGGCATAAGTAGGATACGCTGTCAGAAACACTACGTTGATGCGGGGGTTGATGTTCAGCAGCTCGCGGCAGACGTCAAGACCGCTGACTCTGCCCATCTCGATATCCAAAAAGGCGAGCGAGACGCGGTTGGCTTTGGTGTAGGCGAGCGCGTCTGCGGGCTTGGTGAAGCCTGTCACCGAGGCGGTCGGTATGACGTCCTCCAATATCGCCAGACCGCCGTTGAGAACGATCTTGTTATCGTCCAGCATGATGACGTTGGGAGAGCTGTCGCTTTCCGCCGCGACGGTGAACAGGAGGTTGATATCGACGCCTAATACCTCGGAGAGCCTGAAAAGCATGGCGGCGTCAGGCAGACGGCTGCCGTTCTCCCAGCGGTTGACCGAGGAGCGGGCGACATACAGCCGCTCTGCCAGCTGACGCTGGTTCAAGCCCTTCTCAAGCCTTAGTTTTTTCAGGGTTTCTGCAAAAAGCTGACTCATTTTGTATAGCTCCTTGATGTCGGAATGACAGGAATATGACGTCAAAACCGCGGCTTGGGTCATTCGTGTCACCCTAACGTAATGATCACATTAATAGTTTACATAATTTTAGGGATAAACGCAACAATGATTGTAAAAAATTAGGTGTGACTTTCTGGTACACCCCCTTGAAATGTGTCGTGAAATGCGAAATAATTGGAATATAGATAAAATTCTATTGATTTATTTGATAAACTTCTGATTTTTCAAGCGTCATCAAAAAGGAGGGATCGCGGCATGGTGAGCTATTATACGGTCCTGATCATTCTCTGTTGGATGGCATTGATCGTTCTGTGCGTGTTGGTGCATGAGAGCAGCTGGATATCTCATAAGGACAAGCGCTTGTATTATCTGACATACGGGATCATCACATTCTCTGCCTTTGCGGAATGGCTCGGGGTCCAGCTCAGCGGCAACGAGTCGGTTCCCGTGTGGACGCTCGAGGCAGTGAAGTGTCTTGACTATATCCTCACGCCGATGGCGGGAGGAGCGATCGTGGCGCAGATGAAGCTGCGCAACCGCTGGTACAAGGTGCTGATAGGCGTTCTTATCGGCAATACGGTATGGCAGATAGCCACCTGCTTCAATGGCTTGATGATCCAAATCGACGATCATCATCGCTATGTACACGGTCCCTTGTACGGCGTGTATGTCGCGATCTATCTCGCGGTGATCGTTTTGACGGCGGCAGAGTTCTTGATCTTCGGTCTGGCATACCGCAAGCGGAACAGGTTCTCGACGATCTCTGTGTTTGTATTGCTGCTCGTCGGAATCGGTATGCAGGAGGTGCTCGGCGGAGAGTTCAGAACGGCTTATGTCGCCATGACGATCGGCGTTGCGCTCATGTTTATCCATTACGCCGAGTTTTACAAGATGACGGCGGACGAACAGCTGATGAAGGACGCGATGTGCGACGTATATAGCCGTTACGCGTACATGAAGGATATAGAGTGGTACAGCAAGATGCCCTCGCTGCCCAGAGCCTTTACGGTATTTGTCTTTGATATCAACGGCTTAAAGACGGTCAACGATACCTACGGACATGACGCGGGCGACGAGCTGATCATAGGAGCCGCGCGCTGTATCCAGAAAGCCGTCGGGAACGACGGCAAATGCTACAGAGTCGGCGGCGACGAGTTTGTCGTTGTGACGCATATGGAGGAAGAGAAGACGCAGGAAGTCTTTGCACTCTTAGAGGAAGAAACGAAGAAGTGGTCAGAGGAAAAGAAGAAGTTCTCTCTGAGTATCTCTCTCGGCTGTGCTCACGCGAAGGATTATCAGGGCTTGACAGCGGAGGAGCTTGTCAAAAAAGCCGACCGTTCGATGTATGCGGCGAAGGCGGCGTATTACCTGAGCCGTAGTCGAGGAACAGAAAAAATGATACGCAAAGGAACTGAATCATAACGATCGGCAATCTCATTTTGAGAAGATAGATCGAATATATCCTGATAAAATAGAAATGTCCCGCAAGGAGCGTTACATGAACGGTGTACGACTCTTTGTGGGTTTTCTTTGTTGATAGTAAGAAAAAATTTACAGAATTATATATTGATACTTAGTATCAGCTGTTTTATTAGAAAATAGTATAAGATCAAATTAAAAGTAAAGGCGAAATACCCCTCAGGGTACTCCGCCTCTTGTTATATAAACTATTAATGAAGTTTTTTGATCATTGAAAAGATATTCTTACCGTCGCGATATTCATAAGCAACATCATCCATGTATTTTTTCACCAGGAAGATACCCAATCCCCCGATCTGTCTGAGTTCTGCGCTGAGCGTGGTATCGGGATCGGGCTTTGCGAGCGGATCATAGGGTTTACCGCTGTCGATAAAAGTGATCTTAAGGTCATCATCCGTCCGGTCAAAAAGAATCTCAACCTGACCGGTCTTGTTACCATAAGCGTAGTGAGCGATATTGACAAATATTTCTTCAAAAGCAACTTCGAGGTGCATCCTTGCACGCGGCGAACAGTCAATATCCAACAGCTCCCCGAGGTAAGACATAGCAACCGACAGATTGTCATCCGTCGCATCAAGAAGTAAACGTTTCATCACTTATCCTCCTTTAACTCTACGCAAAGCACCGTGAGATCATCAAACTGCGGCGCATCGCCGACAAATTTGTTGACTGAAGCCTTAATTCCTTCGATGATCTCCTGCGGAGATTTATCTTTGTCACGATTCAGCGATTCAATCATGCGATCCAATGTAAACATCTGATCATTTACGTCTGTCGCCTCCGGCACGCCGTCGGTGTAGACGAAGATCTTGTCACCGGAACAAAGCCGGATCTCAATATCATGGTAACGGATACCCTCCATCGCTCCGATTACCAGCCCATGTTTTGACCTGATAAGTTCAAAGTTTCCGTCCTTACGCATCACGGCGGGATCCTCATGGCCGGCGTTAGCGGCGATCAATCTACCGCTGGATAGCTCCAGAACCCCCAGCCATACCGTAACAAACATATCAGCTCGGTTATGCTCACAGATACGCTGGTTGACAGCGGTGAGCACCTCAGCGGGTGATTTAGCGATTCTGATGCCCTCATTGATCAGAATGTTCGTGACCATCATGAACAGCGCGGCAGGTACTCCCTTACCTGAAACGTCACCGATACTGATAGCGAGATGATCGTCGTCCACGAGGAAAAAGCTGTAAAAATCACCGCCGACCTCCTTTGCGGGACTCATAGAAGCGTAGATATCAAAATCGATTCGGTCGGGAAACGCCGGAAAAACATTCGGCAAAGAGTTTTCCTGAATCGCGGCGGCAAGTGACAGTTCAGCGCCGATACGCTCCCTCTCAGCGGTTACGGAAGTCAGATTATCAATATAATCAAGCATCTCAACCTCCATCTTATCAATAGAGGTCGCCAGATCGGAGATTTCCTCGATACGGCTGATATCAGCGCCGAGCTTCTCCCCTTTGCTGTTTTCAGCAGAGAAGCGCTTCGCCTCCTTAATGATCTTTCGGATAGGTGTAATAAACTGGCGCAGAATATAATAAGAGATCAAAACACAGGCGATAAACGCTAAAGAGATATCAGCGATCGCAACATTGATCAGATAGGGACGTCTGCCGTCGACCAGTTCTTGCATAGGACGCTGGATACAGAGGAGCGCCGTCACATTATCGTTATCATCTTTGACGGGGACCAGCGTCGTGATATGCGGCGGAGCGCTGCCGAGGTTTGTGGTGCGATAAACCGTACCGTGATCGATCAACTTATTATAAATCTGATGATATATCAGCGCGTATTCCTCATTGGAGGTTTCGCGCTGATAACCGAGTTCCCACGGCGAATAAGGCGTATCGGTACCGACAGAATTGAAAATGCTCGTGAAACTCCCGTAATCGGAGGTATCGACCTTAATTACGTAAACGAGCGACAGATTCATCTTGACACAAAAATTATCGAGGAATTGTTTGGTGTTACGAAAATCACGGGCATCGCCCTTCTCGATCAGGTAATCATCAATCCGGTTTCCGTCAATAGAAGCAGCCGCTGTCTGAGCCATGTGGAAGGTCGTATCAGAGTACTCGCGTTTGAACGAATCCGTAAAGCTGTAATAGCCTATAGCACTGACAGTCACGCCAAACACAATCATAAACAGTACGATCGAACCGAGGATATTGAAAGCAAAGCTGGATTTTAGCTTATTCAGCAATTTCATTGGGTATTCACCACTCCCCTATCCTATTTTTCATGTATATCCAGCTGACGGTACGGAATATGGATATCCGCTTTATCCAGTCCGTCCTGGATCGTCCTGAGCACCTCGCGGCGTATATCGGGGCGATCATGCGGTTCACAGAAGAATCTGATCTTATAAATAATCGCGCTGTCGGCGAAATCCTGCGTACCCTTGAGCTCGCAGCTCTCAACACCGCTTATCTCTCTGATATCGTCACAGATACTCCCGAGTACAGCGTATGATTCCTTTCTTTCAAGCTCATACGGCAACGGCAGATCAATATCTACCAGATGGGTCAGCTTCCTGATCTGTGAAATATTACGGTTCGCTACGGATACGACAGATCGGTCGGCAAGCAATTCGATCTTAGTCGTACGTATGGTAAAGGAGATTACTATACCTTCCCGACCATTATATTCGACCGCGTCACCGACGGAAAAATACTTATCCGTCATGATGATAAGTCCCGACATGATATCCTGAAAAGAATCCTTGATCGCGAGGACAAACAGCACCAATATCACACCGAACACCATAATCAGTCCGGAGAGGTTCACGCCAAGGATCTGTAGGATCACGATGGCGGCGCCGACGATCAGCAGAATACGCACAATTCGGAACGCTGTTCTGTAGATATGCTTGCGCTTTACATCGTCGACAACCAATTTCTGTTTGAGATGATTTTGAATAATCGAAACAGCAACGAGCAACAGAAGCATCAGTATAATGACGATCCCGCATTTGATCAGATTAAGCGCGGTAAAGCGGCCGGAAACCTCCTCCAGCGCTTTAAACATCACCGATTCCATAAATCTTCCTTCTTATTTGTAAAATACATTTTAATCATAGCATAAAAATGCGACTGATTCAAGGAAAAGGATCGTTATTTTGCAATTATCTATTGCATTATTTTAAAACTTATTCTAAAATAAGATTACAAAAAATAAAGAAAAGAGGTAAATGCAATGGCAAGCTTATCAAACAACCAAAAAACCAGGAAGAGCTCGTTTCTTAATTCCAACCCTGTCATGCGCAGATTGGATAAGGTCGAAGAGTATTCCGAAAGCAGCGCCGCTACCTACGGCGGCATCACTGCAAAGACGATCTTCTTCCTGTTGTTCAGCGTTGCGGGAATGATTCTTCAAAGAGTTTTGGAGACGCATCTCGCTACCGGTCGGCAAATCGCTGTCAAGATCTCCGGCTTTGAAACCACATTGTACATGGGTCAGGTCATCGCGATCGCCGCTTGTGTTATTTTAGCAATCGTCTTTCAGCTGCTCGCGTTCTTTGCGAAGCCTACCACACCCGTCACCGGCTCGCTGTACTGCGTGACACAGGGCTACATTATCGCCTTTTTAGTGTTTACGGTACTCAAAGGGCTTGAGCATCTCGGACTTCTGGCACTGATCATCACCGTCGCAATCGTCGCCGTCATGTCGATCCTGTACTCTACCGGCGTCATCCGCGTGACCAAGAAGTTCAAAATGGTTATGATCACCCTGCTCGTTACCTCGATCGCGGTATCTCTGCTGACCTTCCTCGGCTCGCTGATTCCGTTCACCCGCGATCTCGTAAAAAGCCTTACTGCAAATCCGGTCATCTCCATCGGTATATCCGTGATATTCATCATCATTGCGGCGCTCTTTCTTATCTGTGATTTCAACACCATCGATCACGTCGTCAGCGACAAGCTCCCGAAAAAGTATGAGTGGCAGGCGGCGTTCGGTCTCTCCTTCACCGTGCTGTGGCTGTATCTCAAGGTTCTTGATTTGATTATGACGATCGCAGGCAATAACAAAAACTGATAAATCCGTAATCTGAATCAAAAAGTATAACCGCGTACAAGGTTCAATCGAACGCTGTACGCGGTTATTGTTTATATCGTACTGTTAAGCAGCGGGTGCGAGCTCGGCAGCTTCGGTAGCCGCCTCAGTCGCCGCAGCCTGCTGGATCCTGGTGACGCCGTCACCGTAGATGGTAGTCCAGTCGTTCTTCATAGAAACGGCAGTCCAACCGTTCTCTTCACAGCTTGCACGCATCTTGTCTGCCTTTTCAATGTTGCCGTTCTCTCTCTCGAGGTCGTCGCAGCAGAGCAGAAAAGCGCCGCTCTTATACTTATTATTTGTAATAGTGTAATTTGCCATCGCGCCATCGCCGGAGCTGTTGCCGAAGCACAGAACGGGTTGTACGCCAATCTCGCGCTCAATAACGCTGACCTTATTCATCTTAAGGTTCTTAATCAGGAAATCGCCGCCGGTGACAAGCTTATCGTCATGACCGAAGGTATAAGACAAGCCGTCGGTATCGCCCTGGTTGGTCGCAACAAAGTTCTCGTCCGAACCGATCATCTGGCTTGGAGGAATATTGATCACACCGTCGCACAAACCACGGGTGATCAGTCGGTCGGTACCGCTGACAATATAGACGGTAAAGTCGTTCGCCTGCAAAAATTCAACAACCTGAAGCATAGGTTTATAGAACGCCTGACCGTTGGTCATGTTAGTGTAGCCGGCAGTAGGCTGATCACGATACGCCTTGACATAAGCGTCAAACTCATCGGGTGTCATACCCTTAAACGCAGAAGCAACAGCCTGACCGTGTCTGACATCGAGTCCCTCGGGATAAACGCCGGTATCGAAATACTCCTTGATGATCTCGCAGGTCGCGATCTCCTCCTCGGAAGCCTTATCCTTATACTCGGGATCCTCCATCACGCGATGATACAGAAGCTTATGGTCAAAATAACCGGGATCGGTCTCACAGCAGAGGGTACCGTCCATATCGAATACCGCGATACGATTCTCTACGGGGATGAAGTCAGCAGAGCCTTCGGTGGTAATCGCCTTCATATATTCGGTCAGCTCCTTTTTAAGCGGAGCGGTATCCTTCCATAAAGACAGAGTAACTGCAGGCTTCTTGGAATCAGCGGTAGAAGCGTTGATCGCCGCGTTATCGGAAGTTGAAGGGGCGAGCGTCTCGACCGTAACGGGCTGCAGCGCGGGTTTATTGATGATGTTGATAACATACAGACAGGTCACCACTGCCAGAACGACGGCAAGGATTCCTGTCGCGACCTTCCACGGAGTTGCGGAAGAACCGGAACCATGTTTCATGTGATTGCCTCCTTAACATTTATTGCGTTTATTATATCATCCCAAATAACAAATGTCACTGGTGAATATGCTGAATTTATACATTTTTTTAACGGTATTTGACGTGAATTTGAATTTTTCTCATTCCGCTTGACGACAAAGCGCAGAGTATGATATATTTTCTTTAGCAAAAATTGTAAAATCGGAGTGGGTTATGGCACAGGAAAAAACTACACTTCGCGGACTGACCGCCGCAGAGGTACAGCAGCGGATCGACGAGGGCAAGGTTAACGCCTCATCGACCGTTAAAACAAAATCGATCAAACAGATCTTTCTCGACAATATCTTTACCATCTTCAACGGGATCAATATCCTTCTCTTTATTCTGCTGATCTCGGTTGGTTCTTACAAGAACTCACTGTTCGTGATGGTAGTGTTGTTCAACACCGTCATCGGCATCGTCCAGGAGGTGCGTTCCAAAAAGAGCGTCGACAAGCTCACTATTCTCAGCGAGAGTAAGATCAATGTTCTGCGCGACGGAATAATCGTACAGATCATGAAGGATGAGATCGTGCTCGACGATATCCTGATCCTCTCGCGTGGCAATCAGATCCCCGCCGACTGTATCGTAGTCGAGGGCGGATGCTTTGCGAACGAAAGCCTTCTGACGGGTGAATCCGACCTGATCGACAAGAAGGTCGGCGACGAGCTGCTGTCGGGCAGCTTTATTGCCGCGGGCAGCTGCTACTGCCGCGTAAACCGCATCGGTGCGAACTGCTATGCCGCAAAGATCAATAACGAAGCAAAGTATTTGAAGAAAAATGATTCAGAGATCATGAACTCATTCCGCTTCATCATCAAGATCTGCACCTTCATTATCATTCCCGTCGGCGCTTTAATGTTCGTGATCAAGTATTTACTCCGCCACCAAGAGCTGACCGATACGGTGGTGTCAACGGTCGGCGCCCTGGTCGGCATGATCCCGAGCGGTATGATCCTGCTGACCAGTACCGTTCTCGCGGTATCCGTCATCCGACTGGCGAAGAAGAAGGTGCTGGTCAACGAGATGTACTGTATCGAGACCCTCGCGCGGGTCGACGTAATTTGTCTGGACAAGACCGGCACGCTGACCACCGAGGATATGCACATCCACGATATCATCCCGTTTAACACGGATAAGGAAACGATTGAAACATCGCTTTCTTCCATTGCGAAAGCAAGCGAGGACACCAACGCCACCTTACGAGCGATCGAGGTATTTACCGTCAACCGCTCCCCTATCCCCTGCGTTGACTTCACACCGTTTTCATCCGAGACGAAGTGGTCGGGCGGACGATTCACAAACGGCAAGACCTATATCATCGGCGCCGCAGAATTTGTATTTTCCGATAAAGAAAAATACTCTGCGGTATTCAACAAGATAAGCAGCATCCAGGATACTGTCCGCGTACTTGTGCTGGCGCAGTCCGACTCAGCGATTAAAGAGAAAATGCTCCCCTCCGATCTCGAGCCGATGGCGCTGATCCTCCTCAAGGATCAGCTGAGAGAAAACGTACAGGAGACAGTTAACTACTTTAAGGAGCAGGGCGTCACTCTCAAGGTCATATCCGGAGACAGCGTCGGTACGGTGCAGAACATCGCCAAGGACTGCGGCATCGTCGGCTGGGAAAACGCCGTCGATATGACAACGCTTAAAACGGATGAAGAGATCGCCGTAGCCTCCGAGCAGTGCAATATCTTCGGCAGAGTTACACCCGCTCAAAAGAAAAAGCTTGTGCTTGCGCTGAAGGCGAACGGTCACAAGGTCGCGATGACCGGCGACGGCGTCAACGACGTACTGGCGCTTAAGGAAGCCGACTGTTCCGTTGCGATGGCGGCAGGCAGTGAAGCGGCTCGAAACGTCTCTCAGCTCGTGCTGGTCGACAACGACTTCGCCGCGATGCCTCATGTCGTCGCCGAGGGTCGACGCACCATCAACAATATCGAGCGCAGCTCGTCGCTCTATCTGGTCAAGACGATCTACTCGATCATCCTCTCGATATTCTTTCTGTTTTCGGTACACGCTTATCCCTTCGTACCGATCCAACTGACCCTGATCAGCGGACTGACCGTCGGCTTCCCCTCCTTTGTACTCGCCTTACAGCCGAATAATAATATTGTACGCGGAAACTTCACCTATAACATCATTACGCGGGCTGCTCCGGCAGCGCTGTGCATAGCACTAAATATTATTGTGACAGCATCGCTGAGTCATGTGCTCGGATTGAGCTACGCGGAGCTGTCGACCGTCGCGGTTTACCTGACCGCACTGACGGGACTTATGCTGATTTTCCGCCTCTCAATCCCGCTCAATCCCCTGCGCGGTACGATGCTCGTACTCAGTACGACGGGACTGCTGATCGCCTGTATCTTCTTCTCGGGTTTTTTCAGCCTGACGGCACTCGGTCAAACAGCAATGATCCTCTGCGTCATTGCGGCGGGGATCGATATTCTGCTGTTCAATACTTTATACACGATATCCGATAAACATATAGAAAAGCACAAATCACTCCGGAGGAAAGCATGACATCTCAAGACAGACAGTTCTACGGAATCTACGCCGATAAACTAATACAAATAGCCGCTATGCTGGAGGAAGAGATCAACAAGATGCTCGACAGTATCAGTACCGATCCCGAGCTTGCACCTGCTGAACATATCAAATGCCGAATCAAAAGCAGCGATAGTCTGAAAGAAAAGCTGAGAAAAAACGATCTGCCCGAAACCGCAGAAGCAGGACTCAAAAATCTCTCCGACCTTGTCGGCGCAAGGGTCATCACCCATTTTGTCGGCGATATTTATGACGTTCTCCGACTGATAGAAGCAAACAACAGTTGGAAAGTTATTAAAATCAAAGACTATATTGCCAATATGAAGCCTAACGGCTATCGAAGTCTTCATGTGCTGATGACCGTTCCCTTCGGCGTAGGCGGGATCGACACCATCGACACCGAGATCCAGCTCAGGACTATCGCAATGGACTGCTGGGCAAGTCTGGAGCATCAGCTCAAATACAAGAAAAACATCAGGAATACCGCTCTGATCGAAGGCGAGTTGAAGCGCTGCGCAGACGAGATGGCGTCGACCGACCTGTCGATGCAAACCATCCGTGACCTGATCAGGAAGGAGTAAAAAATGAAGGTACTGTACGCAGAGGATGAACGGCAGCTCTCGGTCGCTGTTACCGAGATATTAAAGATGGAGGGTTTCGAGGTGACTGCGGTCTATGACGGTGAAGAGGCACTGGACGCGCTGAGTAAGGATTACTTCGACGCGGTGATCCTCGATATCATGATGCCAAAGAAGGACGGTATCGAGGTACTCAAAGCTATGCGTGACAGAGGCGATCATACAGGCGTTATGATGCTGACTGCCAAGGCAACCGTCGACGATCGCGTATCGGGACTCAGCGAAGGCGCTGATGATTATCTTGCGAAACCGTTTGCTATGAAGGAAATGGTCGCGCGGCTGAACTCGCTGATCCGCCGAAACAACGCCTACCGCTACTCGGTGGTAAGCTGCGCGAATATTGTACTTGATTCCAATACCTGCGAGTTAAAGTCCGATAAGGGAAGTCTGCGGCTGAACAACACCGAAGCGGAGCTCCTGAGCTTCTTCATCCGTAATATCGGTAGGAATTATACCGCTCAACAGATCAACGAGCAGATGTGGAACGGTAAGGAAAATCCCGAAAAAGCAGAATTATACGTCTATTATCTCAAGAACAAGCTCAGACAGATCCATTCCGACGTAAATATCGCGATCTCGGACGACAGCTATTCGCTGAAAGAGGAAGCCGTATGAAAAAGCTGCGAAAAAAAATAATTCTCGGCGTGATCGCCTCGGTAACTGCGGTCTTTGCGCTGACCGTCCTCCTAATCTATCTCTCGATGATGTGGAGCGCAGCGCAGCGTGCAGACTCGCTGACCGCACTGATCGCCGATCATAACGGCAAGCTGCCCGCGTTCTCCGAATTTATCAACTCGGAGCAAAATGAAAAACTCAGGTTGTATCGTTACAATGAAGAATCGCCCTATCGTCTGCGTTACTTCACCGTCTTTTATGATGAGAACAACGAGATCAGCAAAGTGGACATCGAGCACATCGCCGCCGTCAATGAAAATGCCGCCGCTCAGCTAGCCGAAACCGTCAGAGAATACGACAAATCAGTCGGTTATCATGATGATTACCGCTTTCGATGCAGTGACAGCGGAAAAGCCGTAATCATGCTCGACAACAGTGATGATCTCGCCGACGTTGGGATGGTGACGCTGATCATCACACTGATCTCCGTATTCTTCATCATCATGATCACGATTGTATTCTACTTCCTCTCCAGAATCATTGTGAAACCGTTTGAAGAAAATCAGCGGATGCAGAAGCAGTTCATCACCGACGCGAGCCATGAGTTGAAGACGCCGCTGGCGATCATCTCGGCGAACGCGGAGGTACTCGCCTATAAGACGGGTGAGAATGAATGGATCGATAATATCACCACGCAGGTCGACCGTGTCAGCGGACTGGTCAATGAGCTGTTGACCCTCAACCGTCTGGAGGAGGTCGAGGAGATCTCCGGCATAGAGGCTCTCGACCTCAGCGAGTTAATTAAGCATACATGCGAATCATTCACAGAAGTGTTCCGCAATAAAAAAGTCACGCTGACAAAGGATCTGGAGTCTAATCTCATGTATAACGGTAATCCCTCTCAGCTTGAGCGACTGATATCCGTACTGATCGAAAACGCATCAAAATATGCTTCCGATAACGGAGAAGTAAAAATCATACTGAACAAAGACCTCAGATACACCTATCTCACCGTCTTTAACACTTGTGAGATCGATCCAAAGACAGATTATACGCATCTGTTCGATCGATTCTACCGTCCGGACGCTTCACGCACATCCGCTACAGGCGGCCACGGAATCGGACTTTCGATCGCCAAACGTATCGTCATCCTACACGGCGGTACGATAGAAGCCGTCCCGTCCGAAAACGGATTGTTCTTCTACATTAAGCTATCCAATAAGCTAAAGATCAAATAACATATCATATTTAAACGAGGCTGCCGCATCACTATTTGATGCAGCAGCCTCTTTACCGTTTTCTTTTCTATTTTTCTTTGATTGGCTCACCGATCCCCTTTGCAGAGGACATTTCTACCAACCATCGGCTGAGACAGGTCGCATCGATGACAGTAACTTCACCGTCGAGATCTACGTCAGCAGTGATCGTCGCGTTGGGAGTAAGCTTGATCATCTGAGCGTCATAGCGCTGGATGCAGGTAACGTCGATCACATCGACCGTTCCGTCCAGATCGGCGTCGCCCAGCAAAAGCTTGTCTGAGCCGGCGGCGACCACGGCAATCTCATATTTCGTTTCGGAAGGAACCTCGTAGTCCTCGTCCATCGCGGGCAGAGAAACGGTGATCTTGTCGGTTGCTGCAGCGTCAAATGACTCTGATAAGCACCTGGTCACGGTCGCTGAATATACATCGTACTCGCCGATACCAATATCGATCGAATCATCCTCCGAGACTGTCATCTGAATCTGATAGGACTTGCCGGCGGGCAGACGGAAGAAATCGCCTGTATCACAGGTGGTATAGCCGATCCAATGATCCTTAACGTTTATCAATGCATTATCCCTGATCTCAGCAGCGACCTTACCGTTCTCATCGATCACAGCGCCGTTGATGACGCTTTCGGTATTGATATAGACGCGGCGGTAGGCGCTCAGTTGAGCGTCAGTCATCGCTTTGTAGTCGTTATAATAGCTGTCCTCAGTCTTAAGCCATGCGATAATAATCTCATTAGCATGATCGACAAAGAGATTAGCGGCGTTACCGATAAAGGTCGCGGCAGCTTTGATCTGCTCATTCGCAAGGTTCAGCGGACGTACCTCGTCGCTCTGCCAGATATTACCCAGCAGCAGGTGCGAGATCAAATGCACCAGCGCCTCACACTGCTTGGTACCGTTAAGCCGCTTAATCATATCGTCGGAAGCGTTGGACGCCTTCATGGCTTTGACAAGGAGCGTTCTGAGATAACGGGCAGCCTCAGTCTTGATATCGTTCGGTCTCATCAAAAGATAGGAACCAAGCTTGACCATAACCCTCTGAATAACAGATGCGTCGATACCGGTATCGGCTCCGTCGGCAGCTGCGGCTATAGCGGCGATCTCCTCCGACTTAACTCTGAGTTCGGCAGTAGAATATCGGATTCTTTCTGTCGTTTTCATGCGAAAGAAATATGCATACAATCCGGCTACCAGATAAACGGTATCGTTATCGGAGGTAAGCGCGGACGTGAAGGCGCTCGCCTCTTCACCCGTCAGCGATTCATAATACGCAATCAAATCAGAGAAAGGCTGCTCATACTGAGCGGCATAGTTCTCACGACCGCCGGTAATTTGAGTCAGATAGGTACACAGACCGCGGAGATACTCGGCGGGATCGGTCGGAATATATGAATCGGGATCATCCTCCAGACCGATAGAACCGCCGGTGGTCGACATTTTCTTCGGAAAGAACCGATTCGAGTTGATATTGTCCTTATAGTTGGTATAGATATAGTCGTTTTCAACAGAGAGGTTTTGGAGCATATCCTCGTATCTGTCAGCCTTATACAGAATCCGATCGGTACCGTAGCGTGAGAAGCCCATATCGACCGGAGCCATAGCGGATGCAAACTCCGTCTCGAGATAGCTGTTGAAAATGCCGGAGTACTTCTCGTTTCGCGGATCGTTGTCGACGTCGGCAGCGCTCGGCGTACCGCAGGTGTAAGCATAAAGGTTATCGGGATCAAGATCGATCGAATCACCCAGATATTCCTTAGGCGCATCGATCAGCTTCTTTGCCATCAGGTTGACAATTGAAGCGCCTCGGCTGTAGCCGGTAGTCCAAACCTTGATATCACCGGTAATGCCCTGCTCCGCAATATAATCTTTCGCAAAGGCGAGGCACTTATTTGCGTTATTGTCAAAGCCCTGAGCATCGCCGTCAGCGCCTAGGACGAAGTTATCGCCCCATTCCGCCTCATAGCCTGCGCTGCGAGGGAGAACGGCGAGCAGCGTGAATTCCTTATCTCCGTCAACGATCTGTTTACGTGCGCAGGCGATACCGACCGTGTTTTTGGTAGGCTTGATGTAATAGTCGCCGTTGAGCTTGATCTGTGAGAAGCCGATATCCTCCAGAAAAGCAACAGCGTTACGGCTCTTATTCTTATAACCTTCCTCAGTGAAGGGTTCGCGGGTACTGCTGACGGATGCGGCAGCCAGCGCAAAACAGGCAGTACATAAATGTTCGTTGAAAACCTTGCCCGACTGACGAAAATAGTCATCGGAAAAAGCGTAATAATCCACGAACTCCATACCGGGATCGAATTCGCCGGTACCAGGACGGTAGTAGAACGCACCGTAGTAATAGGTATCGTCGGACGGACTCTCCTGAGCGGTCGCGGGAATTACAAAAATGCTCAACAGAAGGGTCAGTGCCAAAAACAGGCTGACGGTTTTTTTGAACATATTCATATTGACCTCCTATCGGCATATCGCCGAGGATTATTTATATGTCAGCGAAGCACTGCTGACAGGAAAATCAAAAGAGGTGTCGGGATACGGCTCATCATAGAGCGTGAAATCCCACCACTCTGTATCGCAGGGGTAAAAGCCATTATCAAGCATCGCTTCACGCAGCAGCATACGATTCGCGTACTGCTGTTCGGTTATTCCGGTGTAATCGGGATGTGACAGTGTATCAAAATAATCGAAAGTACCGCCCATATCGAGCTCTTTTCCTTTTTGATCAGTCAGCGTCAGATCGACCTTACTTCCACGGCAATGACCGGAATAGTACGCAATATACCCGTAATCAAACAGGAGACTTTTATCAATATCAGGATAAAATGCCGCCTTATTTCGGGTATCCTCCCGGTCGTTCGCCCATGAAGCAAAATGCGATACCGCACGCTGAGGACGATAGGCGTCGAAAATTTTCAACCGATAGCCCTGCTCGCGCAGCTGATCGGCAGCGGACTTTAAAGCGCGGGCAGCTTCCTCGGAGAGGAGCGCCAAAGGCTCCTCATAGCCGTCGATACGATCACCGACAAAGTTATTTCCGGAGTAATAACGGATGTCAAGGATCACGTCGGGGATCACATCACCGACCGATACAAAGCCGGTCGCGTCATAAGGATCGGACGGATCGGAACGTTCGCCGCGGAAGATATATTCTGTAGCTCGGACAGTTGTCGGCCGGGCTGCAACCGTCGCAAAGTCTCGTGTCGCCGTATCGGGCGTTGCCGGGACGGTAGGTTCGGTCACCGCAGTTGTCTCAACGGGAAACGTCTGCGCAGGCTGTACATTACACGAGGACAGGCAGACTATCAACGTCGAAAGAGCAAGTAAGCTCAACCGTTTTATGATCGCCGATCTATACATATCAGAACGGTGCAACATAGGTCAGACAGGTATCTTCACAATCAGCCTTGGATGTACTCTTGATGATAATGGTGACCGACGAGGTATCGACAGGCTGAGAGAAGGTGATCTTCTGAATCGATTTACGCTGAGAGGTCGATAGCGTCTTTAGGGTAGCAGTGGTGCGCTCCCCCTCTGAAAACACGATCTCGATATCCTCTATCGTCGCGTTATCCTTATACTGCTTCTCAGTCCCTGCATAACCGTTGCGGATATACAGACCGCTGACGCGCTGCATCTCGGGAAGTTCAAGGGTAATCGACTCACCTATACCGTAACCTTTCGCACCCTCACACCAACAGGAGCCGTCGTCCTTTAAGACATTGGATGCACTGTAGTTATAGCCGCCCATATCGCCGAGGGTGGATGAAGCACGGGCGCCGGAAAAACCCGTCGCGCTATCTAAAACACGCGGCTGAGTCGGTGCGTCGGTAACACTGTAAATATCGGAATTCTCAGGCGCCTCTGTCCCCTTGTCAACCACTGTACCAACAGGAGCTGACGAAGGCTCAACCACACTCGAACGCTCCGTAAACGGCAAATGACCGGTAACGGTATAATAAGCTGCTCCCGAAATCACCGAAACACCGATAACCGCTGCAAACACAACCAAAAATACCCTCAAGCCGATATTCTTTCGCTTCGGCTGAGGAGCGGGGTAATAACCCTGCGGCGGATAATACTGCGGGGGGTAAGGCTGCTGATTCGAGTATTTCTGTTGTGGAGGATAATACTGTACGGGGGCGTAATCCTGAGGGGGATAAGCCTGATCGTTGTGCGAAGAATAGTTCTCTTGCTGTGCAGGCGCCGTCGGCATCCCGCAGTTCGTACAGAACTTGACGTCATCGAGAAGCTCGGCTCCGCAATTTTTACAAATCATCTCACTCACTCCTTTGTATTGGTATCTGCAGTTGCAGAAGTTTTGTTATCATCCGAAGATAATTTCTTCTTATCCGCTTTCTTTTTCCCGCTGAATTTCTCACGGTGGATATAATTAAACTCAATACAGCACAACAGAATATACATCAAGAAGTAAGCCCATATCATCATAACAAACACGGTACCTAAGCTGCCGTAGATAGACTGGGTTGCAAAGTTTTTGATATATGCCATCACGCCGAAGGTCAACAAATACCAGCAAATTACTGTCAGCAGCATACCGGGCATCAAAGCTCTGAAGGAAATATACCGCTTATCCTTAACTTTATCGCGAAGGAACAATTTGATAACGAGCGCCATCAACCATGCCTGCAGCAAACCAAAAGCGATATAGAAGATCACCAGAAAAATATTCCTTGCCTCTTTGATACCGAGAATCGTGACAATACCGGTAGCAAAAACAATGTTGATCGCCATGAACGCAAAGTCAAGCATCATAACCACCAGCAACAATAAAGTATAAAGCATAGAGAAAAGTCTTTTTGTCAGCCATATTCGTTTATTCGGCAGCTTATAAACGCGCGAGATACCCTCGGTGATACAGTACATACCGTTGCCGGCAGACCATAGGGTGACTATCGCGGTCAGGATCGCCGTACCCGAGCCGGAGCGACTCACGGAAGTTTTGATAAACCTTTCTGCATATTCAAGAAGAGGGAAATCTCCGATTTGACGGAATCGATCGAGAAAAGACATTCCGATGCTCTGTATATCCTGACCGGTCAGCATTGATAGTACGGTAAAGGCAAACATCAGAAGCGGCGGAGCGGAGAGTATCATAAAGAACGCAGACTGCCCGGCAAGCGCCGGAATATTGTCCTTATAAGCGACATCGAGGAACCACATGATCTCATTTGTAACACGAGCCAGAATACCCTTTTTTTCAGCCACTCTCCCACCCCTTTCTTTGAATATAATAATTATGGCTCATTATAACACAAGTCGGCTGAAAAGTCACTAGAAAATCGTGATTTCTTATGATATTATCTATCGGCGCATTGTAAAATGAAGTTGCAACAATAAAAGAGTCCACAGTGACGATTCTGTAGTAGAATTGAGTTTGCGGAACCAATTCGAAAGGATCATCACTA
>CACZYF010000033.1 GCA_902785355.1 uncultured Ruminococcus sp.
GGCAAGGATAAGAAGGGCAAGATCGTTCATCAGGAACGCTACGAAGGCTCCATGACCAGAAGCTTCTATATCGGCGAGAATGTCAAGGAAGAAGATGTCAAGGCCAAGTTTGAGGATGGCGTCCTGACGCTTGACTTCCCGAAGGAGAAGCCGGTAGCGCTTCCGGAACGCAAGACCATTCAGATCCAAGGCTAATAATTACTACTCCAGCGCCCTGCCAACCGCGGGGCGCTTTCTATTTCAATGGAGATGTTTGAAATGAAAGAGAATTTGATTCTTGTTATGAGGTTGCTTCTTATACTCAGAGAGGTGAAAGATTTTTCCATAACCCCAATGTTAAGTTAATAGACAAATATGAGTTTAGCTTCTATGGATGATTTCTTTGTGAAATAAGTATTTGCAACAGACAAACGATAACCCTATAAGGCAAACGATAAACCCATAAGGCAAACTTTAGCCCCATAAGACAAACGATAAACTCAAAGGGCAAACGATAGCACTAAAAGGCAAACTTTAGCCTAAAATCAAACGATAGCCGTATTTCGGCAAGAAAAATTGCCCTGCCGGTGAAATCAAAGTCGTCAACACTTGTTTCCCCGGCAGGGCATTATTGCGCCAATATTGCTAAGAAATGGCTTAATTATGCGGTTTTGTTGGGTGTTTCAAAAAAGAACAAGACTCCCGATTGTATCAAATCGAGAGTCTTAGTTTGGTTGCGGGGACCATTACAACCCGCATAAATACTGGGTTTTTGTGACTTTGTATGTCTAATTGTAGGTCTATCACGCGATCGAGAGATTATTTGACCTCATATACTCGTCGGCGATAGCAAGATGCTCATTTCGGAATTTCTCGAAAACGGAACAGTAAATGTCCAGCGTTATATTGATATCCGAATGCCCCATGATCTTCTGCAGCACCTTTGCGGGCATACCGGATTCAATGCACCTCGTCGCGTATGTATGGCGTAAGCTGTGCAGATTCACTTTACCATACACCGAGGAATCAACAACTCCGTACTTCTTCATAGCCGCTGCATATGAATAGTTGACCTGATTCGTCGTAACAAGATTATCGTTACTAGATAGGAACAGCACTCCGCTTTTCTTGTCTCCGATAACGCCTTTCAGAAAGTCGGCTAATTCATCATTGATGAACAGTGTGCGCGTACCGGAAGAAGTCTTGGGTTCGTGGATCTCATTCTTTCCGAATTTACCACGCGCAACGGTTTTGCTGACTCTGAGCGTCTGTTCATTAAAGTTGATGTCCTCTACCATCAATGCGCAGCACTCGCCGATTCTCATTCCGGTGAACATCGACAACAGCATGATATCGCTGTATCGGACGTCCTCATGTTTAAGAACATCGAGCAGCTTCTTCTGCTCATTGACCGTCAATGCACGTACAGGAACAGTAGGCTTGTTGGATTTCGGACATTTGAACTCTTTGAGAGGCGTATCCGCAACGATGTTGCGTTTGATCGCCTTCTTGTATACCGCGCCGAGAAGCTGATACATTTTTGTGAGGCATGACTGTGAGTAATCGAGTTGCGCTTTTACAGATTTATTTCGACAGTTCATCTTTTATATAAAAACAGCTCTCTGCAATTCACAGAGAGCCGGCAAAACAAATCCTTTGTGCGTGGTATTTCATAAATTTTTTTGTGTAAAATTGTTGGTCTAATTGTAGGTCTAACTGTTGGTTTATAGACCTACATTTGGCCATTGTAGGTCTAACTTTTGTTAGTTTCGTTTCGCTAAATTTTCTCAACTTGATTTTTAGGAGTGCTCAGAAACCGCATGAATAAGCCATTTTTGAGCTATTTAAGAAAATTTAACAAAAAATGAGAGTGACTTAAAAAGTCACTCTCAATGGTTGCGGGGGTGGGACTTGAACCTCACGACCTCCGGGTTATGAGCCCGACGAGCTACCATCTGCTCCACCCCGCGATATATGCCTTTCAGCATCTATATGTTACCACTGTCGGTGGCTTTTGTCAAGGGCGAAAGCGGTCGAATCACAAGGGAACGCTTTTATTTGTGTAAACTGTGCAAAAGTTATTGAAACCTCATTGACAATATTGTGTTTTGTGATAAAATATAAATAATTATACGATTCGGCAGGGAGTGATACACCTCTTGCCGAAAAGCAACGGTAGGAGGCGATCGGATGGGGCGTCAATTGCATATCGGCGCGGTCATCCCCGCGGCAGGTCTTTCGTCCCGAATGGGACGTTTCAAGCCGCTGCTGCCCTTCGGTGATCGTACCGTCATCGAGCACGCCGTCAGCACGCCGCTGGCGGTCTGTGATACAGCTGTCGCGGTACTGGGCAAGCGCTCCGACGAGCTGCGTGAGCTGCTCTCGCGCTTCGGCGACAGGCTGATAATCACCGAGAATCCCGACTTCGCCTCCACCGATATGCTGACCTCGATACAGCTCGGGGTGCGGGCGCTCCCCGACTGCGACGCCTTCTTCCTCGTGCCGGCGGATATGCCGCTGATTGCAGAGAGCACCTACAGGGCGCTGGTCAACGCCTTCGACGGCTCGGCTGAGGCGCTGATTCCCACCTTCGGCGGCAGGCGCGGACATCCGCCGCTGATCTCGGCTTCGCTGATCCCCGAGATACTCGGCTATACGGGCGAGGGCGGACTGAGAGCCATACTCAGCCGCCATACCGTCAGAGAGATCCCCGTAGAAGATCGCGGCTGTACGGTCGATCTGGATACACCCGCGGATTACGAGGCGCTGAAACAATCAAATCACCCAATATCACCATAGAAAGCAGGCGATAACATGAAAGATATCTGTCAATCCGTCAAGAAGAAGGATCATGATCCGAAGATAGAGGGACGGTCGGTCTACGTCGACGACTATAACGTGACCGCAAGCGGCAAGCCGATCCTCTGCGGCAGGCTGCTCCACTCGCCCTACGCCAAGGCGCGGGTGCTGTCCGTCAGCGTTCCCGAGCTGCCCGAGGGTTACTTCTGGGTCGACCGCAGTGACATCCCCGGCGACAACAACGTCAACATCGTGCTGGACGATACGCCTGTATTCTGTCGTGAGACGGTCGAGTATATCGGCGAGCCGGTCGGCATGCTCGCAGGTCCCGACGAAAAGACCGTCGAAGAACTGCTTGGTCAGGTCAGGGTCGATTATGAGGAGCTCGAGCCGATGCTCGACCTGAGAAACGGCACCGAGACCTTCTTCAACTACGAGTTCGGTCACGGCGATATACACAGAGCCTTCGCCGAGGCTGACAAGGTCTATGAAGAGGAGTTCTTCACCGGTTACCAGGATCAGACCTATCTCGAACCCCAGGGCATGATGGCGGAGCCGGAGGCGGACGGCAGGATGTTTGTCCACGGCTCCTTACAGTGCCCCTACTACGTCCACGGCGCCGTCGCTCGGGCGATGGGTACGGGTCCCGACGGCGTTCATATCCTGCAGGACGTCACCGGAGGAGGCTTCGGCGGCAAGGAGGATTTCCCCTCCATCTTAGGCTGTCAGGTCGCTGTCGCGGCGAAGAAAGCGGGTCAGCCCGTTCGCTGCGTCTACAACCGCCGTGAAGATCTGGAATTTACCCCCAAGCGTCACCCCGCGCTGAGTATCTATAAGGTCGCCGTCAAGGACGGCAGAGTCACCGCCGTCGACGCGGCGATCCGCTTTGACGCGGGCGCGTACTCCACCCTGAGCGCCGTCGTACTGCAGCGCGGCATCATCGCCGCCCCCGGCGTATATGATATCCCGAACGTCCACGTCACCGGCAAGGCGGTCAAGACCAATACCGTCCCCTGCGGCGCCTACCGCGGCTTCGGCGCGCCGCAGACCTTCTTCGCGATGGAGATGATGATGGATCATATCGCGCAGGATCTCGGCGAGGACAGCATCGAATTCAAGCAGCGCCACTTTGCTAAGCAGGGCGACATGACCTCCACGCAGGGCAGGTACCACTTCCCCGTTCCGATCCCCGCCATGCTCAGTGAGCTGGACGAGATGAGCGACGTGATCAGAAAGCACAAGGAATACGCGAAGCCCCAGAGCGGGCGCTACCGCAGGGGCATCGGCTTCTCGGCGATCTTCCACGGCGCGGGCTTCACCGGCTCGGGCGAGAGGGATATGATCAAGGCGACCGCGAAGCTGCGCAAATACGCCGACGGCACCGTCGAGGTGCTTGCCAGCAACGGCGATATCGGTCAGGGCGTTCGCACTACCTTCCCCAAGATCGTCGCGCATGAGCTGAATATCCCGCTCGAGCGGGTGTACTATAACCATCCCGATACCGCGCGCGTGCCGGACTCAGGCCCGACGGTCGCGTCCCGCAGCCTGATGATCGTCGGCGAGCTGCTGCGCAGAGCTGCCATCAAGCTGCGCGATATCTGGCAGGAGGGCAAGGAGCAAGAGGTCGAGGAGCACTACAAGGAGCCCGACTTCATGATCCCGTTCTATCTCGACCGCTTCGAGGGCGACGCCTACCCCACCTACGCGTGGGCAGTCAGCGCCGTTGAGGTAGAGGTCGACACCTACACAGGACTTGTCAAGATCCCGGGCGCCTACGGCGTTTTCGACGTCGGCACACCGGTGGACTACAATATCGTCGTCGGTCAGATGGAGGGCGGTTTCCTGCAGGGCTTAGGCTACGCTTCCATCGAGAAGATGAGCTACGATGGCAAGGGTAGGATCCGCAACAACAGCTTCACCGATTACCTCGTACCCACCTCGATGGATGTACCGAACTTAGTCGCGAAAATGCACGTTGAGGAATACCCCGACGGCCCGTACGGAGCAAAGGGAGCGGGCGAGCTCCCGCTGGTAGCGCCGCCCGCGGCGTATCTGGAAGCGGTGGAGCAGGCACTGGGAGGCATGCATAAGCACCGTCTGCACACCATCCCGTTCTCGACCGAGGACGTTATCCTGGAACTGAATAAGGAGGCGCTGTGATGAACGGTATCACCTTCACGTTAAACGGAAAAACCACCTGCTATGACGGCTCGGCGACCGACAGGCTGCTGGACGTTTTGCGGGATACTTATGATATGAAGAGCGTCAAATGCGGCTGTAAAGAGGGCGAATGCGGCGCGTGCGCCGTACTGATCGACGGCGTGCTGGTCAACTCCTGCTGCGTCGCGATGGGCGCGTTGGACGGTCATGAGATCGTGACCGTCGAGGGCTATCGCGGGACGGCTCGCTTTGAGGTATTATCCGAGGCGTTCGCCGAGCTGAGCGCGGTTCAATGCGGCTTCTGCATCCCCGGGATGCTGCTCGCCGCGGAATCCGTCCTGAGCAAAAATCCCCATCCCACCGAGAAACAGGTGCGCGAGGGGCTCTCGGGCAATATCTGCCGCTGTACGGGCTACAACGCCATCGTCAACGCCGTACTGAACGCCGCAAAGGAGGGTGACGGATTATGGTAAACGGATATAAACCCACTTCCCTGCAGGAAGCGCTCACGATCAGAGCGCGCGAGCAGGTCATCCCCTACGCGGGCGGCACCGACGTCATGGTGAAGAAGCCCGAGGGCGTACCCTTCCTGTTCCTCAACGACATCGACGAGATCAAGAAGATCACGGAAGACGGCGAATACATCCGTATCGGCGCAGCCGTGACCTTTACACAGGCGCTCGACAGCGACCTTGTCCCCCCGCTGATGAAGGAGGCTGTCTCCCGTATCGCCGCTCCCGCGATCCGCAACGCCGGTACCTTCGGCGGCAACCTCGGCAACGGCTCCGACAAGGCTGATTCTGTCTTAGCCGGATTTGCTCTGGACGCACGCGTCCGACTTGTATCGGAAAAAGGCGAGAGGATCATCCCCTTCGACGACTTCTGCGTGCGAAGGGGCGTCACGAACCTCGGTGACAATGAACTGATCGCCGAGATCCTGCTCCCCAAGGCGACCTTTGATCTTCCGTATTATTACAAGAAGATCGGCGGCAGAAATGCGCTGGCGATCTCCCGCGTCGCGATCGCGGGCACATATAAGGCAGAGGACGGCGTGCTCAAGGGCATCTCCGTCACCGTCATCGGCGAAGGCGCCTTCAATCGCTACCGCGATGTCGAAGCGGAACTGATCGGCAAGTCGCTCGATGAGATCAGAGCGAACGCCGACGAATACGCGAAGAAGTTCATCGGGAAGATGACCTTTACCCGCGGCAGAGTCTCCGCCGAGTACCGCCAAACCGTCGTAACGAATCTGATTACAGACTATCTTGCTACGCTATAATAATCGATTCAAAGCTTTGGGAAAGGGAGCCTGAAACAGGTGATTCTATGTATATTGTTAACATAAACGGTAAGGATTACGAATATCCGCATGATAAGAAGCTGCTGCGTTTTTTGCGTGACGATCTGCACCTGACCGCCGCCAAGGACGGCTGCTCCGAGGGCGTATGCGGTACCTGTACCGTGCTGGTCGACGGCAAAAAGACCAAGGCATGCGTCGTATCGCTCTCAAAATTGCAGGGCAAGAAGGTGCTGACCGTCGAGGGTATCGCCCCCGAAGAAATGCGCGTCTACGAACACTGCTTCGCTACCGCGGGCGCGGTGCAGTGCGGCTTCTGCATCCCGGGCATGATCATCTCGGCGAAGGCACTGCTCGATGAGAACCTCTCCCCCACCCGCGCGGACGTCAAGAAAGCCATCAAGGGCAACCTCTGCCGTTGTACCGGCTACAAGAAGATCGAGGACGCGATCCTGATGGCGGCGGACTTCTTCCGCGAGGGGCGCGAGATCCCCGCTCCGCCGAAAAGCCTGCACATGGACGAGTATGCCGCCCGTATCGACGCGAAGGAGAAGGTCAACGGCAGCGGCATCTTCGCCGACGACCTGTACTTTGACGGCATGCTGTACGCCAAGGGGCTGTATTCAAAATACCCCCGTGCGCGTATCAACAAGATCGGCTTCTCCCGTGCCTTAGAGCATCCCGACTGCGTCGAGATACTGACCAAGAAGGACGTCAAGAACAACAAGATCGGACACATCAAGCAGGACTGGGACGTCATGCTCGGCGAGGGCGATATCACCAAGTATGTCGGCAACGTGCTGGCGGTCGTCGCGTCGACGAAGCAGGAGAGCCTGCAGGAGATCTGTGATCTGATCGAGGTCGATTACACGGAGCTGACCCCGCTGACCTCGCCGTATGAGGCGCTCCGGGGCGACGCGCCGCTGATCCACGAGGACGGCAACATCATGAGCCGCGCGAACCTCGTGCGCGGCAACGCCGACGAAGCGATCCGCAACTCAAAATACGTCGTGACCCGCAAGTACAAGACCACATGGCAGGAGCACGGCTTCATGGAGCCGGAGTGCTGTGTGGCGCTGCCCGAGGGCGACGACGGACTCCTGATCTATACCACCAGCCAGAGCATCTATGACGTACAGCGCGAGTGCTCCAAGGCGCTGGGGCTCGCTCCGGAGAAGGTACACGTCCGTGCGCCGCTGGTCGGCGGCGGCTTCGGCGGCAAGGAGGACATGAGCGTCCAGCCCTACGCCGCGCTGATGGCGTGGTACACCAAGCGCCCCGTCAAGGTCAAATACAGCCGTCAGGAGAGCCTCGACTACCACGTCAAGCGCCATCCGATGGAGATGGAGTTCACCACCGCCTGCGACGAGAACGGCATCCTCACAGGCATGAAGGGCGTCATCATCGCCGATACCGGCGCTTACGCCTCGCTCGGCGGCCCGGTGCTCCACCGCGCCTGCACCCACGCGGCAGGTCCCTATAACTATCAGAACATCGACATCTTCGGGATGTCGGTCTATACCAATAACGTTCCCTCGGGCGCGTACCGCGGCTTCGGCGTGACCCAGAGCTGCTTCGCGACTGAGAGCAACATCAACCTGCTCGCCGAGATGGTCGGCATCGATCCGTGGGAGTTCCGTCGCCGCAACGCCATCAAGCCCGGCGACATCCTGCCGAACGGTCAGACCGCCGATCCAAACACCAACATGGCGGCGTGTCTGGACGCCGTGAAGGATATCTACTACAGCAACAAGTATGTCGGACTCGCCTGCGGCTTCAAGAACTCGGGCACCGGCATGGGCAAGAAGGATATCGGGCGCGTGCTGTTGTCCGTAGAGGGCGGAAAGATCCACATCCGCACCTCCGCGTCGTGCATGGGTCAGGGCATCGGACAGATGGTGCTGACCGAGATCTGCCACGTCACCGAGCTCGATCCCGCGCTGTTCCTCTTTGAGACAGCCGACACGATCCGTACCCCCGACGCGGGTACCTCGACCGCCTCGCGCCAGACCGTCATGACGGGTGAAGCCGCCCGAAGGGTAGGCGAAAAGCTCCGCGACGCGCTCAGGGAGCACACGCTCGACGAGCTGGAGGGTCAGGAGTTCTTCGGCGAATACAGCGCCAAGACCGACCCCCTCGGCGCGATCAAGGAGAACCCCGTCAGCCACATCTCCTACTCCTACGGAGTCCAGCTTATCGTACTCGATGATGACGGCAGGATCAAGAAGGCGGTATCCGCCTTCGACGTCGGCACACCGGTCAACATCCGGTCGGTCGAGGGTCAGATCGAGGGCGGTATGGTCATGGGCATCGGCTACGGCGTGACCGAGAAGTTCGAGTGTAAGGACGGCTATCCCGTTTCAAGATTCGGCAGGATCGGCTTTATGCGCGCGGATGAAGCACCCGAGCTGGAGGTCATCCTCTGTCGCCCCGAGGAAAAGGACAAGCTCCCCTACTCGCTGGGCGCGAAGGGCTGCGGTGAGCTGTGCATGATCCCCACCGCGCCCGCCTGCGCGCTGGCGTACTACAAGTATGACGGCAAATTCCGTCAGTCCCTCCCGCTGGAGGACACCCCCTACCGCAAGGACTGAGCAAGCATACATCAAAAAATCACGGCGCTGTGAAGTGAATCATCCTTCACAGCGCCGTTTTGTCGCCTATTCTTCTTTTTACGGTTCTTTTTCCGGCACTTCTTCCGGTACTTCGAATTGATATTTGAAGACGATCTGGGCATCCGTGTTGTACACCGTTACGACATCGTCATAGACCGTCATGAAGATCTTGTGCTGCTTTTTCTTATTAGCAACAGATTCTTTTACCCTCTGTAAAATTCTACCAACAGCCGTGGATTGTTCGGAAGATTGAGGGGCTGTCGTCGTAGACTCGGCTTCCTCCTCGGAATCCATGGTACCGATCATCGTTTCCTGCTTATAGGTGAGATACTTGAACCGATAGTTGTCATACAGGTACGATCTGGTTTCTTCCTTCTTTAATTCCAGAAAATCGCCGGTCTTCTTCGACACCTGATTTTCCGGTTTATCCTTCGATCTATACGAGATCAGCGTACCATTTGCGGAATCCTCCGAACCGATCAGACGGAGCGCCCCCGAGAACGGGTTCTTGGACAGATTGATGATGTTGCCACAATTAATCCCGTACAGTGTGAGTTCTTCCTCGCCGGTCAGCATGTAGAAACTGTGCTCTTCGTTGTTAAGTGTAGCCTTTAGTGTGCAGGTTATATCTTTCGGATTCAGTGTCAGTTTTGCAAATTCGGTATCGTCCGAGTAGAGAACCGTTCCCGTATTATCGGATTTCACGGTGAAACGGCTGACGAGCTTTTTACCTTTAACAATACTTTCCTCCAGGAAATCCGTATTTTCTACAGCATTTATAAAACGAGTGACGGTGTACTCTCCGAGCTCATCTTCGGTCAGCTTTTCCCTTGCAGGCGCAAACGAGTAAATAGCTTTTCCGCTTATATAAAGCGTGACGGCGTCCTCCCGATATCGGAAGTAACAAGGATATTCCTCCTGATTCGATGTTCTACTTACTGCAATACCTGCCGTTTCATCCTTGTTTAGGCTAATGTCTAAAAAGGCGGTTCCGTCATCATAAAGCAGCATTCCGGTACCGTCGGCGTTCATCGTCAGCTTGGTCATATTCTTTTGTTTGTTCTGCATCCAATATTCGAGCACGTTATCGATTTTGTCACTTGTCGCCTCGGTCAGGTTATACTCACCCTCGAAGGCAGCATGATTGACAGTGCTTGAGCGTTCGTAATAGACCGTGGTGCCGGTCGAATCATAGACAGCCACCTTGCCGTCACACATGACAAGATAACCATTAATATCTCCGGTATCATTCTGTCCCGACAATGTCATGTTATGTTTGTCAACGGTAAAATCCCACAGCATTTCCCCGGAGTAGGATGAACAAACACCGCTTCCGTCCTCGTTGATCGTCATCTTACTTTCGAAGGTATTACTATCCCTGGTGAATGACTCGAACAGCTCCTCATCGGATAACCCGTCAAAAAGCATACCGGTCATCACATAGGTTCCGCTCAGCTCTTTCGTATTTGGGACTTCGAAGATCAACTCGCCATCATCTTCATCATCGGCATCCCGGATGATGAAGCGTTTATCGTCGATACTGACGGTGACATCTGCGTCCTCGTCCGCTATAGAAGTGAGCGTACCGCTCAACGTCTTTTCATCATAGCTGAGCGTCATGTAGGTCATGTCGTCGGAAGTAAGGATGGTCGCCTCGCCCTTGCCGGATAGATGCAGGTGCGTCGGAAGATCGATACCCTCCTGACAAAACTCGGCAAGCACATCCTTGTCTCCCCCCGACGTAAACCTCACGATATAATAATCCGTCGGCGCCTTGGGGATCAGGAACACCGCGATCACCACCGCGAGCAGCACGACCGCCCCCGAGATAATCCCGATCAGGAGCTTCTTTCTCTTAGGTTTCTTCGGCTGAACGGGCACCGGCGCCGGAGTTATCTCATAAGTCGGAACAAGCTCATAGTCTCCCTGATAGCCGCCCGGATTATAGCCGTTGGGATCATAGCTGTTGGGATCATAGCTGTTGGGGTCATAGCTGTTGGGGTCATAGCCGTCGTACGCGCCGTATGCATCCTGCTCAGGCGTCTGTACATACCCTTTATCGGTCGGATAACCGCCGGGATCATAGCCGTTGTTTACGCCGTAAACATCCTGTACCGGCGTACCGCAATTGACGCAAAAAGCGTCGTCGTCACGCATGGGGCTGCCGCATTTTCTGCAATACACAAGCATCTCTCCTTAAGCAACCGAGAATAAATCCAAATCCGCTGTAAACAGCAAATTTTCGGTAATTCTCGGCTTATCAATCTTGGCAGGCGTAATAGTGGGAAGGTTGAATAAACAGACAGGGATATGTGCAATTTCATCATATCATATCGACTAGCGGAATACAAGCAGAAAAGGCGCAAATATTGACTTTTTTCGCAGATCGCTTTATCATGATAATCAATTTGAAGAAACGATGGGAATCCCATGAGTAACTACACCTATTTATTACGCTGTGCGGACGGCTCGCTGTACTGCGGCTGGACGAACGACCTTGATAAACGGCTGTCAGCCCACAACGCAGGCACCGCCTCCAAGTACACCCGCTCGCGGCTGCCGGTAGAAATGATCTACGCCGAGGAAAGCGATACAAAGTGCGACGCCATGCGCCGCGAATACGCGATCAAGCATCTTTCCCGCGAGGAGAAGGAGGCGCTGATCCTCTCCGACAGCAACATTCTGAAAGCATAAAAGCAGGGCCGCCAAAGCGGTCCTGCTCTTTTTGTGCGTTAGAAATATTACAGCTCAACCTGCGTCATGAACTGACCGCCGCCTACAGCCGCGTAGAACATACACAGCGCCATCGTGTCGCCGTTTTTATTGAGATAGAGGGTAGATGCTTCGAGATTATCCTTGGCGAAGGTCTTGGCGCGCTCGGTGTCGTTCTGAGGCAGTTTTCCGAAGCGCTCGTCGTAGCTGTCCTCCATCGCGGCGCCTAAGTCGGAGAGCACATCGTCATAATCCTTGCCGATCACCGCGCACAGCGCCTTATTATCGAGGCGCTTGCCGCTCGTGACGTCGAAGTTATAGGCGAGTCCGTCGGTGTTGCCGCCTTCGATCTTTGCCGTCACGGCGACGCTGAGGGTCGAACCGTTGAGATATCCCTCATAATCGAGCTTGACGATGCCCGCATACTTTTCGGAAGCGAAAGCATCGGCGAATTTCTTGTCGATCTCGGCGTTCACCTTCTTTGCGTCGGCGCTGTCAAGCTTGATCTCGGGAATACGCAGGGTGTTCTTATTGCCGTCGCCGAAGCTGAGCTCCTTCTCCTTAGCCGTGCCGACATAATCTTCGAGCTTACCGACCTCGACCTCGGTCGGAAGCTCGGGTACGGTAGGAATCTCTACAGTCGGGAGCTCAATATCGGAGTCAACGTTCTTTTCGGTCGGGTTCTCGTTCTTTCCGCCGAAATTGATATTGATACTGCATGCGCTCATGGCGGATACTGCCAACACCAGCGCGAGAATGATTGCAAGTGATCGTTTCATAATTGTTCCTCCTAAATGATGATAGCCTTATCTTATACCATTTACCGACAAAGTGCAAGCAAAATAACCAGATTTTTGTTATATTTCGGAAATTTTTAGTACACCAAAATTGCGTGAATCCTGTTGCATTTAGTGGTATTAGTGATAAAATATATTCTGTGTGATTATAACGTATTTTACTTTCAAGTGTAGCTTGAGGAACCATATATGATAATAAAAGATAACAAAAACCGAACATCCGGAAAGCTGCTGATGGGCATCGATATCGGCTCCACCACTGCCAAGATCGTGCTGATCGACGACGGCAGAATGGTCTACAGCCGCTACGAACGCCACTTCTCACAGGTGCGTCAAAAGACGCTCGAGATGATCGAGGCGATACGCGACATGCTTATGGGCAGAAGCTTCACTGTTGCGGTCTCCGGCTCGGCGGGTCTGGGCATGGCGAACGCCGCCTCTCTGCTCTTTGTACAGGAGGTCTACGCAACCGCCGAGAGCGTGCGTACCCTGCAGCCCGACACCGACGCTGTGATCGAGCTGGGCGGCGAGGACGCGAAGATCATCTTCTTCTCCGGCGGGCTTGACGAGCGCATGAACGGCTCCTGCGCGGGCGGTACCGGCGCCTTTATCGACCAGATGGCGACCCTGCTGAACCTGAGCAACACCGAGATGGATGATCTCAGCCTGACCCACAAGCAGCTCTACCCCATCGCCTCGCGCTGCGGCGTATTCGCCAAGACCGACATCCAGCCCCTGATCAATCAGGGGGCTACCAAAGCCGACATCGCCGCCTCGATCTATCAGGCGGTCGTCAATCAGACAGTCGGCGGCTTGGCACAGGGCAGAAGGATCGCCGGCAAGGTCATGTTCCTCGGCGGTCCGCTGTACTACTGCAAGGGGCTGAGAGAACGCTTCAAGGAGACCTTGAAGCTCAGTGATGAGAACGCGATCTTCCCCGAATACGGGCTGTACGCCGTCGCGATCGGCGCGGCGCTGTACTCCGCCGACGGCGAAACGCTCAACTACGAGCTGCTGACAGACCGGCTCAGAGAGAGCATGAAGCAGCGGGATACCGTATCGACCCTACCGCCGCTCTTTAAGGATAAAAACGAATACCAGGCGTTCATCACCCGCCACTCGAAGAACAGCGTCAAGACCGAGTACGCCGGCGCGTACACGGGCGACGCCTACATCGGCATCGACTGCGGCTCCACCACCACGAAGCTGACCGTCATCACCGATAACTGCGACATCATCTACACCTACTACAGCTCCAACAAAGGCAACCCCGTCGCCATCGTCCGCGAACAGTTGACGAAGATCTACGAGCTGTTCGGCGACAGCATCACCGTGCGCGGCTGTGCCGTCACGGGCTACGGCGAGGAGCTGATCCAAAAGGCGTTCCATATCGACTTCGGGCTGGTCGAGACGATGGCGCACTATACCGCCGCTAAGCACTTTGACCCCGAGGTGGACTTCATTCTCGATATCGGCGGTCAGGACATCAAGTGCTTCAAGATACGCAACAACAGTATCGACAGCATCATGCTCAACGAGGCGTGTTCCTCGGGCTGCGGCTCATTCATCGAAACGTTCGCAAAGAGTATGGGCTACACCGTGGAGGAATTCGCACGCGAGGGTCTGTATTCGAAAGCCCCCGTCGATCTCGGTACGCGCTGTACCGTATTCATGAATTCATCCGTCAAGCAGGCGCAGAAGGACGGCGCCTCCGTGCGCGATATCAGCGCGGGACTGTCGCTGTCCGTCGTCAAGAACGCGCTGTACAAGGTCATCCGCGCCGCCTCCCCCGACGAGCTGGGTCAGCGGATCGTCGTACAGGGCGGCACCTTCATGAACGACGCGGTGCTCCGCTGCTTTGAGAAGGAAGTCGGGCGCGAGGTCGTCCGCCCCAACATTGCGGGACTGATGGGCGCGTTCGGCGCGGCGCTGTATGCCCGCGAGCACAAGCCCGCTTGTTCGACCATCCTGAGTCTGCAGGAGGTCAAGGAACTGCGGCACGAGAGCCGCTCGGCAGTCTGTAAGGGCTGTACCAACAACTGCCGCCTGACCGTCAATATCTTCAACGGGGATGAAAAGCTCATCTCCGGCAACCAGTGTGAAAAAGGCGCGGGAATCCGCCTCAGCGATGACGAGCAACTCCCGAACCTCTATGAGTATAAACGCAAGCTGATCGAGAGCTATGACGCTTCCGACAACTCTCCGTTGCCTAACGACACTGCCCTCAAAAAAACACGACAGAGAATCGGCATACCGATGGCGCTAGGTATGTATGAGCTGTACCCGCTGTGGCATACGCTGTTCACAAGCCTCGGCTTTGAGGTCGTGCGGTCGGGCTTCTCGACCCGCGCGCTGTATCAGAAGGGGCAGTTCTCCATCCCCTCCGACACGGTATGCTACCCCGCAAAGCTCATGCACGGTCACATCGAAACGCTGCTCGAGCAGGGAGTCGACGCGATCTTCTACCCCTGCCTGACCTATAACATCAACGAGGATAAGGGCGACAACTTCTACAACTGTCCCGTCGTCGCCTACTACTCGGAGCTTTTACAGGGCAACATGGACTCCCTGCATAAGACGAAGTTTATATGTCCATATCTAAATATCAATAAGGAGAAGGAGCTTGCCCGCGAGCTGACGCTCGTGCTGCAAAAGTACTTCGGAGGCATCACGAAAGCCGCCGTCACCCGCGCCGTCAAGGAAGCGATCGCCGCGTACCGTAAGCACATGCAGCTGATCTACGCCGAGGGTGAGCGTGCGGTGCGCTTTGCCCGCGAGAAGGGCAAGCGCATCATGATCCTCGCCGGCAGACCCTACCACATCGATCCCGAGATCTGTCACGGCATCGATAAGCTCGCGACCTCGCTGGACTTTGTCGTCGTCAGCGAGGACAGTGTCACCGCCGATGTCACGCCGCCGACCTTAGGCGTGCTCAACCAGTGGACATACCACTCCCGCCTGTACGCGGCGGCGAAGTACGCCTGTGAGCATGACGATACCCAGCTCGTACAGCTGGTGTCCTTCGGCTGCGGCGTAGACGCCGTGACCACCGACGAGGTGCGCGTCATCCTCGAGAACGGCGGCAAGCTCTACACCCAGATCAAGATCGACGAGATCACCAACCTCGGCGCCGTCAGGATCCGCCTGCGCTCCCTGATCGGCGCGCTGAAAGAAAGGGGGCAGTGAGATGGCTGCCGCCAAAGCCGAATACATCGAATTCACCAAAGAGATGAAGCGCGATTACACCATCCTCGTGCCCACCATGCTGCCGATCCATTTCAAGCTGATCTCAAACGTGCTGGTCAGCTACGGCTACAAGGTCGATTTTCTCGAGGAGGTCGACGGAGATATCAAGGAATCGGGGCTGAGGCTCGTGCATAACGACACATGCTACCCCGCGCTGCTGGTCATCGGACAGCTGATCAACGCGGTCGAATCCGGCCGCTACGATAAGCACAAGATCGCCCTCCTGATCACCCAGACAGGCGGCGGCTGCCGCGCCTCGAACTACATCTATCTGCTGAGAAAGGCGCTGAAAAAGGCGGGCTACGGCTACATCCCCGTCATCTCGCTGAACTTCGGCGGACTGGAAAAGCACTCCGGCTTCAAGATCACCGTACCGATGCTCTACCGTATGCTGTACTGCGCCTTTTACGGCGACCTGATGATGCTGATGGCGAACCAGTGCCGCCCCTATGAGAAGGAGAAGGGGATCACCGACCGCACCGTGAAGAAGTGGGTCGATATCCTACTCGAAGAAAGCTCTCACGCCTCGACCATGCGCTACAGCCATGTCAAAAAGAACTACCGCCTCATCGCGGACGACTTTGCAAAGATCCTCGGCGACACAAAGCGCGACAAGGTCAAGGTCGGCATCGTCGGCGAGATCTACGTCAAGTTCTCGCCGCTGGGGAACAACAACCTGGAGAGCTTCCTCTTAAAAGAGGGCGTCGAGCCGGTTGTGCCGGGCTTTGTCGACTTTTGCCTGTACTGTGTGTACAACGGTCTTGTCGACTACGACCTGTACCGCATCCGCCCCTTCAAGGCGTTCGGCTCAAAGTTCCTGTACAAATTCCTCTTAGGCAAACTGCGCTACATTCGCACGATGATGCAGGAGCACTACCCGCAGTTCATGCCGATGGCGGATTTTGACGAAACACAACGCCGCGTCGAGGGCTATATCGGCAGGGGCGCGAAGATGGGTGAGGGCTGGCTGCTGACAGCCGAGATGCTCGAGCTCATCAGCGAGGGTGTGAATAACATTATATGCACCCAGCCGTTCGGCTGTCTGCCCAACCATATCGCGGGTAAGGGCATGATGAAGCCTATCAAGGAGCGTAATCCCGGCGTCAACATCGTCGCCATCGACTACGACCCCGGCGCCACCGCGATCAACCAGGAAAACCGCATCAAGCTGATGCTCTCCAACGCTTCGCGATAATGTGAAGCAACGCGGAAACGACTCCGCAAAACAACAATTGGAAGGATAGAACAACAGAAAATGTCTTGGTTCGTATTTACACTGATTTGTATGTTCGGATGGGGTCTGGCCGACCTCTTCTACAAGAAAAGTAACGTCGACGGCGACCGTTACTCCCATTTAAAAACTGCCGTATGGGTCGGTCTGATGATGGGCTTCGTCTCACTTGTACTGACGATCCTCTCGCTGCTGAAGAACGGCGGCGCCGCGATCCCCGACGCGATCACCGCCGAAACGCTATTTACCTCCGATACGAGCATCTTCAGCGCTGCCGTCAAGTACCTGCCCGCGTCCTTGGGCTACATCATCTCGATGGTCATCGGATACGCCGGTATGCGCTATCTGGAGGTCAGCATCGTCTCACCGGTACAGAACGCCTCCGGCGCGTTGAGCGCGATCGCGATGTTCATCTGGTTCTCCGTGACCGGCTCGATCGGCAGCTTCTGGGAGGAGTTCACGTTACTGCATGTCATCGGCACCGTCCCGATCGTCGTGGGTGTGATCGCGTTAGGTATCGTGGAGCAAAGGCTCGCGAAGGCGGAGGGCGCGCTCGACCTGCCGAAGGAGGAGCGAAAGTACCGCTACGGGGCACTCGCGCTGCTGTTCCCGATCCTGTACTGTGTCTTTGACACTCTCGGCACCACCGCCGACGGCATCATCCTCGACGAGAAGGCCGGACTGGGGCTGGGCGAGATCGACGTGCTGATCCTGTACGGCTTCACCTTCTTCTTTGCGGGTATCGTCTGCTGGATCGTGCTGTATTTCAAGGAGAAGAAGGTCTACAATCCCTTTGCGAAGCCTGAGTGGAAGACTCGCTTCCCGGCGGCGCTGTTTGAACAGTTCGGTCAGATCTTCTACGTCTATGCGCTGGCGGATAATCCGATCGTTGCCGCTCCGATGATCGCCTCCTACTGTATCGTATCGGCGATCCTCTCCCGTATTTTCCTCAAGGAGAAGCTCAAGCCCGCCCAGTACGTCTGCATCGCCGTCGTTATCATCGGTATTGTGATAATGGGTATCGCTGACGGACTTGCTGAAGCATAACTCTAAACGAAACAATTATCAAATGCAAAACCGCTGTGCCTCCCGACGGAGATACAGCGGTCATTTTATATCCGGATCAGTTGAGCGCGATGGAATCGAGAACTTCCTTGAACATCCCGCGATCCTGTCCCGCAGTCGCCTTGCGGGTGATGTAGTGGATCACATAGAAATGCTTCTTGTACTTAAAGACGACCACGTCGCCGACCTGTACGAGCCGCGCGTCGTTCACGCGGTATTCAAAGCGAACGCCGTTCGCCTTCTTCTTCCCGATCTTCATCTCATAATCGGTCACCTTCTGGTAATTGAGCAGGGAGCGGCGCATACGCGACTCGATACCGATCAATACCGACTCCGCGTCGGTAAATGTCTGCAAAAAGCCCGCCTTCGTCCAGCTGACCGAGAGGATGATGTGCTTGTCGGTATCGTAGACGCCCCAGCGGTTCTCCGCAGCGGAAAAATACCTGATCAGCTCCTCCTCGCTCATCGGGCGAAAGCTGTCGGGATAAGCCAGATCGATCTCGTTGTTGACTTTAACGTTATTCATCATCATTCCTCCGTTCTGATTTCGAAATAGTATTCTGACTGTATTATACACTATCAATGCTCGTTTGTCACTGATTAATTCAACTTTTTTCTCAGTGATTGAAAACTGATTCGTAATATGTTACGATAGAGATGAAAAAGCAAAAGGAGTCCGTTATGAAAAGAGCATTTTCCCCATTCATCAAATCTTTATCCTTCCTGATCGCGTTGGTCATTTCCTTCTCGTCAGCATACGCGAACGCCGCTGCAATCTCCGTACCCGCCATGCAGCGAGCGATCACTGTAGAGCCGGTCGAGGAGCTCCCGCAGGACTTCATCCTCGGGGCGGATATCTCGAGCCTTCCGGCGCTTGAAGCCGGCGGTAGGGTATTTTACAGCTTTGACGGCAGAGAACAGGATCTGCTGAAAACACTCTCCGAAGCGGGGATCAACACCATCCGCGTGAGAGTCTGGAATGATCCTTTTGATGAGGACGGCAACGGCTACGGCGGCGGCAACTGTACCATCGACACCGCGGTTGAGCTGGGTAAGCGCGCCGCCGTCTACGGCATGGGGCTGCTCGTAGATTTCCACTACTCCGACTTCTGGGCTGACCCCGGTAAGCAGAAGGCGCCGAAGGCATGGCAGAATATGCCCCTCGATGAGAAGAAGCAGGCAGTTTATGACTTCACTGTACAAAGTCTGAATAAGCTCCGTGACAACGGCGTGACCGTCAGCATGGTACAGGTAGGCAACGAGACCACCACCGGACTATGCGGCGAGACCGACAAGCGCTATGAGATCATGCGAACGGCGGCTCAGGCGGTTCGCGATACCGACTCTGATATCCGCATCGTCACCCACTTCACCAACCCCGAGCAGCAGCAGCAGCACACCCGCTGCGCGCAGGAGCTCAAGGACAACAACGTCGATTACGATATCTTCGCGACCTCTTACTATCCCGCGTTCCACGGTACGGTCGATAACCTCGCCGACCAGCTCGAAAAGGTGCATCAAATCAGCGGCAAGCAGGTCATGATCGCCGAGACCTCGTGGGATTATGACTCCGAGAAGATCGGCGCTTACGCCCACAGCGTACAGGGTCAGGCCGATGAGATCGCCGACTGCGCGCGGACGATGGCGAAGCTCGGCGACTACGCCGTCGGTATGATGTACTGGGAGCCCGCGTGGATCGACGTACCCGGTAAGACCGAAGCGGAGAAGAATGCGATCCGCGAGCGCGTCGGCGCAGGCTGGGCGAGCTCCTACAGCGGCTCCTACGACCCCGACGACGCGGGGATCTACTACGGCGCGACCGCGTGTGTCCCGAGCTCGCTCTTCGACCCCGAGGGCTATCCTCTCCCCTCCCTGAGAACCTTCCGCTACCTCAGAGAAGGCTCGGACAGACAGAGGGAGAACCTCATCGGCAACCCCT
>CACZYF010000034.1 GCA_902785355.1 uncultured Ruminococcus sp.
CTGCGTTTTCTTCTGCTCATAATTTAAAACCTCCAATATGGTGCTTCTATTCTACACCATATCGGAGGTTTACACAATATTTGGGATGGTCTCTAAAACAAATTATTTTAGCAGGCTCTCATTTTTGAAAGCCTGCTCATTTTTAGTTATAGATGATATCTTGATCCACTATTTCTTCTGCCAGATTGCGTATGTTATTCATTTTCCGTACCCACAGCATTTGATTTTCAGCTTTAAGCTTTTCAGTTACATCCTCCTTTTCGGCTAATTGCTTAACCAACTGAGAAAACATATCCTCTGCCTGTTCATCAATATCGGCAAGATAGGCGCTGAGCTTACAGCTTGTCAGTAGGTTGGTATAAATAATTGGATGGTGATTTTTGAGATACCTTAAATGCCGCTTGCCCCAAATCCCTATTTCAACCTTCGGTTGTTCGGGCAATTTCAAATCGGGCAGCAAATAATCTCCCTGTTGTGTGTATGTAATCTTTGTCGCCATAATTCAGACCTCCTTAATCTTGATTTGTTTGACTTTGGCTTTCGTGAGCTTGATTAACAGCTCGTCAACGAGATCGGTGCACTTGCCCCGTGAAATAAGGTCATTCCTCAAATCAATCAGGCTGTTGATAACCGTTCTCCGCTCATCGTGCGTTAAGTAAATGTGATACTTTGGATTTTTCATTGTCGATTCCTCCTTGACTTAAATTTACATTCACATTATAGGAAGAAATTGAATAAATCACAAATGTGCGAGCGAGAAATGTGTGTAACTGCCGATAAAACCTTAATTTTTCATAAGTCCGTTATGAACACTCGCACCAATATAAAACGGACGCTCTATTGAGTGTCCGTTTTATTATTTGTAACTGAGAGGCAATTGATTATGAAGAAAATCATTTCGTCGTTTTTGATTGTGATAATTCTTATTACACTCTGTATAACCGGTGTTTCTGCCGCTGAGATCGGTGCGATACCGCTCGGTATATGCGCAGTTGTATCCGATATCGAGGGTAATCAAACGATACAAAACTCTGAGGCGATAACCGATAACGAAAATATTCAGGGCTATGAGCTGTTTATTGATCGTCAGCATGTGCTTAGTGTAGAAACAAGCAGCCATGAGATCGCCCAAACCGGCGCTGTTGCTCCGACCTTTTATCAGGCCGAGTTTATGATCCCCGATTCGACCTCTCAGGTACTTCTGACCGGATTAAAGACAGAAAATGTTGAAGAGATTCAACATCGAATTATTGAGAATTATACAGCAGGGCTCCCCTTCAAAATAACCGACCTGAGTTTTATCGATACTGAGAAAACCGCACAATCGGATGGAGATGAAAATCTCTGCTGGGCAGCTGCCGCTTCAAACATTCTTCACTATACCGGTTGGGGCGCTCAGGCAGGCTTTTCCGATGAGGATGAACTTTTCGATCTGTTTGCTTCTTCCTTCTCCGATAACGGTTCTCACCAGGAAAACGCGATGGCGTGGTTCTTTAACGGAGCGGCGCTGCAAAGGAACCTCTTTAATTACGCCACAGCAAAAATAAGAGATTATCCTTTTTCCGGAGGATATCTCAACGATTATGCATACGATATGGTCAGCGGCTACAACTATATCCGCGGCGTGTCGCATTGGAACGATATCTATGATCTGCTTAAGCAGAATTACGGTATCAGTCCCGGAATCAATCTTGTGATAGATAATCAGATCGTCGGCTCCCACGCGATTACTCTATGGGGGTTGATGATCGACACATCCTTATCGGTTGATGATCCCGATCGTTATCAAGGCGTTTTGATTGCCGATTCCGATTCAGATATGATCAATGAGCGCGATCGCCGTAAACCGGATAAAATACTTGAATATTATCCAATGTATGTAAATCAACGGAATTCGTTTTCATTTGATTATGCAAACGGTATCGTTGCGATTTTTGATGACTATGAATACTTAATGCCTTATAGTAAAGACGTACCCCGTGAAACCGATAGATCCGTCGGCCGAAATAAAACACGGTATCCCGACTTAATCATAGGAGAAATGTACCTGAGTGATAAAGCGAATAATCAAAGTGTGAATACGCTCTTTGAAAGCGGAAAGGACATTTACTTCGGCTATGCTGTCTCAAGCGCGGCGGATACCGCTTGGAGAAACACAATCAAAACAAACAGAAAAATCATATCCTCAACCGGAAAGTTGCTGTACAACGATACCGACAGTATTTCGATTCCTTTTCTTACCGGGTTAAATTATATCAATTCGACCGATCTTAGTTTTACTTCTGTCAAAAACATTCCGGCGGGTGATTATACGCTGACATTTACCGTGAATCCTCAGCACAGCACTAATGAAGCTTATTTCTATAACAACTCTCGTTCGATCGCATTTCAGATTCGAGACAGCTACATCAAGGGCGACTTTGATAACAGCAAAAAGGTAGAGATCATTGACGCAACTCTCATCCAGCATCGTCTCGCTGACATGATCGGCGAAGATATCAAAGCTGATGAACGCGGAGATATAGATGACGACGGACTTGACAGCACGGATGCGGTCTGGATCATGCGCCGTCTGGCGGGTTTTGAAATTCCGTATTCAATTGGAAATAAGACGCTGCACAAAGAAATCTAACAGCATGGGGCTGTCGCTGAGCGGCAGCCTTTATCTTTGCCCTGATTACAAGATTGAAAGGATTATCTTTCTAATTAGAATTATAGACGATGTGAATTATGTTAGAATATGAGGCGAATTTGAATCAGAGGTATGTGTATGAGCTATATAGATGAAATCAAGGCACAATTCAGCAATCTGAATAGTATGCAGCAGAAGGCGATCTTCCAGACCGAGGGTCCTGTCCTGATCTTAGCGGGTGCGGGCTCGGGTAAGACGACGGTTCTCGTCAACCGCATCGCGTATATCATCAAGGCGGGACTTGCCATGCCGTGGCAGATCCTCGCGATCACTTTTACCAATAAGGCTGCGGCTGAGCTCAAGGAGCGTATCGAAGCCGTCGGCGGAGAGGGCGCCGATGAGGTATGGGCGGCGACCTTCCACTCTACCTGTGCGCGTATCCTGCGCCGCTATGGCGATCGGCTCGGCTTTACGAGTCATTTCACTATCTATGATACCGACGATTCCCGCCGTTTGATGAAAGAGATTTTAAAACAGCTGAATATAGACGAAAAGTTTCTGTCTCATAAAACGGTTCTGAATGAAATATCGAAATACAAAGATAAAATGAAAGAGCCGAAGGACGTCAAGAGCCTTTCGAACTACGACAGCAGGCTGAAGTATATCGCCGACGCTTATGAGCTGTATCAGCAGCGCTTGCTGACCTCCGACGCGATGGATTTTGACGATCTGATCTGTTACACCATCCGTTTGTTCGAGCAGAATGAGGACGTCCTCGAGTACTATCAGAATCGCTTCAAATATGTCATGGTCGACGAGTATCAGGATACCAACAAGAGCCAGTACCGGCTGATCAGTCTGCTTTCCCGAAAGCGTAACAATCTCTGCGTTGTCGGTGATGACGACCAGAGCATCTACCGCTTCCGCGGCGCCACGATCGAGAATATCCTGAGCTTTGAGAACGAGTTCAAGGGCGCCGTCGTCATCCGTTTGGAGCAGAATTACCGCAGTACCGGTACCATCCTTGACGCGGCGAATAACGTCATCAAGCATAATGAGGAGCGTAAGGGAAAGACCCTCTGGACGGAGAATCCGAAGGGCGAGCGGATCACGCTCCATACCGCCCTGAGCGAGCGTGATGAAGCGGGTTTTATCGCACGCACGATCCTCGACGGCGTTGCGGCGGGGAGAAGCTTCTCCGACTACGCTGTCTTATACCGTATGAATGCTCAGAGTAACGCGATCGAGCAGGCTTTGTCCCGCTCGGGTATTCCGCATCGTGTGATCGGCGGTCACCGCTTCTATGACCGCGAAGAGATCAAGGATATGACCGCTTATCTGCAAGTTATCAACAATCCGCACGATGATATTCGCCTGCGCCGTATCATCAACAAGCCCAAGCGCGCGATCGGTGAAGCAACGATGACGAAGGTCACCGAGATCGGAGCCGGGATAGGGGAGAGCGCGTTCAGCGTGATCCGCCACGCCTCCGATTATCCGACCTTATCCCGCGCGGCGTCGAAGCTCGAAGCCTTTGCGAAGTTGATCGAGGGCTTGGTCGAGGCGGCTCAGTCAGGGGATTATTCTATTGCGGAATTATACAACCTGATTCTGGAACATACCGATTACAAAAATTATCTGATCGCCGAGAAGGATGACTACGAACAGCGCATCGAGAATATCGACGAGTTGTCCTCCAATATCATCAAATTCCAGGAGGATTACGGCGACGACGCCACGCTGGAGGCATTCCTCGAGGAGATCTCGCTGATGACGGATATCGACAACTATGACGCCGAGACCGACAGCGTCGTCATGATGACGCTTCATTCCGCGAAGGGTCTGGAGTTCCCCGTGGTATTCATTCCCGGTATGGAGGACGGCGTTTTTCCGTCTATGCAGACGATCATGGAGCCCGGCGAGCTTAATGAGGAGCGCCGGTTGGCGTATGTCGGCATCACCCGCGCGAAGGAGAAGCTCTATCTGATCAAGACCCGTGAACGCATGCTTTTCGGTTCGACGACGCATAACCGTGAATCGCGCTTTGTCAACGAGATACCCTCTTCGCTTCTGGAAAAGACCGGCAACGAGAACACTTTTGCAGCTCATAAGGTAGAGTATCAGTCGCAGTCTCAGCAGCGATTCGATCCCTTCGCGAAGAAACGACCCGCAACCGCTCCGACCACCAACAAGTACGCCGTCGGCAATACTGTATTCCATAAGGTTTTCGGTACCGGCATGGTGCTCAACGCCACTCCGATGGGAAATGATACCATGCTCGAGATCGCCTTCGACAAGGTAGGCACCAAGACTCTGATGGCGAACTTTGCCAAGATGGAAATTATCAAATAAATTGCACCAAAAGGATAAACCTCCGTATAATGTAGTGATGGTTTCTGAACATCAAATACATTTCGGAGGTTTTTACTTATGCCTGATACTATGAATGAAACGGCTGCCGAAAGACGACCCTACGGCGAACCCGTTTGTATCGACGCCCGCCGCGTTTATGACAGCTGCGGCGATAAGGATTGTCTGTCCGATCTGCCGGTATTCGTCAGTGACGCTTCACAGGCGCTGATCGATAATGCCGTCAACGTCCGTATCCGCAGCGCCGACGTGCTGAATACCATGCTCGATATCGAGCCGGTACCTTTTAACCGCGGCTTTTATTCCATCGACATGACTTTCTTCTTTGAGGTTACTCTGGACGTCTTTTCTTCTCCCAACACCGCTCCCGAAACGGTCAGGGGACTGTGTATGTCGGATAAGAAGGTCATCCTGTACGGCTCCGAGGGCAACGTACGCGTGTTCTCATCCGATCTGACCGTCGATGAATATGACACGCAGAACGCGCCCGTACGCAGTCTGCCGACCGCGAACGTACAGGTCGCAAAGCCCATTGCGCTGGCGGTCACGATGAAGGACAGACAGAGCTGCTATAAGCTGTGTCATAAGGTGCCGAACTCGATGCTCTGCGTTATCGGCGGCAACATCAGCGAGCGAGGCGAGAGGGTCGTGCTGGCGACTCTCGGCGTATTCTCGATCGTCCAGCTGCTTCGTAACGTCCAGATGCTCATCCCGTCATACGATTTCTGTGTGCCTGAGAAGCGCTGTGAAGGCTCTACCGACAGTCCGTGCGAGATGTTCTCGAGGCTCGATTTCCCGACCGACGAGTTCTTCCCGCCCAATGTGACCGACGGTAACGGCGACAATTCCGGCTGCGGCTGCGGCTGTGATGATGAAAGCTGATTCAATTGACACATAACATGATCCCCCGAGCTTTATGCCCGGGGGATCGGTTTATGTACGCAGATTTTTCTTTTGATGGCTGTGATCCCAGTCGATCAGCTCGTCGCCCTTTACGATATAGGCTTTCTCGGATAATTCAGCCAAGGGCGCGTCCGAATAGCTGTCTGAGTAGAACTCTTCGATCTTTCCATCGGGATACTTTTCATGAAAACGCCTGACCTTCTCCGCGTGGTAGCAATTCTCGCCGTCATACTTTCCGGTGTGAGCGTCGACCTTTGACGCGATCACGGAGATATGCAGCTTCTCTTCCAGCGGCTTCAAGAGAAACTCGGGAGAAGCGGAAATGATCACATCATCATCGCGGTGCTGTTTCTTGTAAAATGCTTTGATCTCGCCGAGCTTCTCGCTCCAGAAGCGCTCCACATCCCGCTCGGTATCGCAGGCTTTGAGGAAGGTGTACATGCGTTCCTTGAACTGTGTTTTGGTACCGATATGGAAAAGGTAATATTTCAGCGAAGCGAGTCCGATCCGCGGGATATAGAGGATCGTTTTCGGATGATGACGAAAGCACCAGAAGATGAAATCCCTGGTTGAATCGCTCCGGTAGATCGTCTTATCAAAATCATATACGTTCATATACTGATTCTCCTTACAGCTTCTTCATTATACCGCTTACCGACGATAAATACAACCTAAAATTCATACTTTGTTAATGCATAGGGATGAGCTTTGTGGTAGAATAATAAAAATATAAGGAGGATTGGGCTTTGTTTGGATATGTAAAGGTCGATCAGGCTAATCTGCTCGGCAAAGAGTATGAAGCCTACAAGGGCGTTTACTGCGCTCTGTGTAAGCAGCTCGGTAAGGATTATTCGCTTTTTGCCCGATTCATCTTAAGCTATGACTGCACCTTTTATGCTCTTTTGGCGCTGGATCTCGCCGATAAGCCTCCGTGCTATAAGCAGGGGAGATGCCGCTTCAATCCGCTGAAAAAATGCAGTTATGCCGAGACTGAAACTAAGGCGCTGCAATTGGCGGCGGCTCTCTCGGTCATCTCCGCTTACTATAAATTGCTTGATAACCTTGCCGATTCGCCGTGGTACAAGCGGATCGTTTATCGTCTGATACAGCCGTTCTTCTCTCGATGGAGGAAGAAAGCGGCTAAACGCTATCCGATGATGGATGCTTCTGTCGAAAATATGCTGGAGCGGCAGTTTGCGGCTGAGAAGGACGAGAACTGTGTATTGGATCAAGCTGCCGAGCCGACGGCGCTGATGTTGAAGGAAGCGTGCGAGCTGCTGCCCGATTTGATCCCACTGAGGATTAACCTTGAACCTGCGATGACAAAGCGGATCATCGGCACCATGGGCTATTATCTCGGCAGATGGATCTATCTGATCGACGCTGCCGACGATTACGAGAAGGATATAAGGCGTCATGGCTTCAATCCGTTCTTGCTGAATGAACTATCAAAGGAAACTCTTACCGATTATATGGAGCAAACGTTGAACACCGCGCTCAGTGAAGCGCTGTTGTCCTACGGTTTGCTCGAAAAGGGCCGATTCGATCCCATCTTTATGAACGTGCTGTGCGTTTCATGCGTAAAGATTCAGAATAACATTCTATCCCGTTATCGGGATAACGATAAGGAGCGTTAAATGAAGAATCCTTATGAGGTTCTCGGTGTGACCGAGAGCGCTACCGACGAAGAGATCAAGACCGCTTACCGGAATCTCGCGAAGAAGTATCATCCCGACAACTATCATGACAGCCCGCTGGCTGATGTTGCCGAGGAGAAGATGAAGGAGATAAACGAGGCGTACGATACAATATGCGATATGCGAAAGAACGGATCTTCGTCCTCTTATTCATATCAGAACGCGGGCTATAACTATAATACGGGTACTTATACCCGTACCGCTTATCCCGACGTCCGTCAGTATATCATGAACGGTCGGCTCGATGACGCGATGGAGCTGCTCAACGGCGTTCCCGAGATGAATCGCAACGCCGAGTGGTATTTCCTGATGGGTATGGTGTTCTCCCGTAAGGGCTGGAGCGATCAGGCGTATCAATATTTTCAGCGTGCGTACCAAATGGATCCATCTAATCCTGAAATCCGGGCAGCTTTCAATAATATGAACAATCGCCGCTCATATACCAATCCCGGTTATAATACAGGCGATATGATGGGCTGTTCCGCCTGCGATATCTGCACCGGTCTGATGTGCGCGGACTGCCTGTGCAGCTGCTGCGGAGGTCGTTCCTGCTGATATGAAAAAATCCGTTAAAGTTTCCATGGGCGGCGTAGTTGCCGCCCTGAGTCTTGTTTTGATGTTTCTGACATCACTGATCCCCTTCGGGACTTATGCATTCCCCGCGATGGCGGGTATTCTTTTGATACTTCTTGTTTTTAATCTCGGCTATGGTTATGCTGTCGCTGTGTTCGGCATTACGGCTGTATTATCCTTTGTCCTCTTGACCGACAAAGAGGCGGCGCTCTATTATACGATCTTCCTCGGGTATTATCCGATCCTGAAGGGCGTGATCGAGCGGATACGCTCCAAGGCGATCCAGTATGCGCTGAAGCTATGCTTGTTCAACGCCTGTATGATCGCGGCGTTCTATATCGGACTGCTGCTGTTATCCGTCCCGAAGGAGAGCTTCGTCCTGTTTGGCGTCTATCTGCCGTGGGTATTCCTGATCTTAGGTAACCTGTTCTTTGTTGTTTACGATCTATGTATTACAAGACTTGTAACCCTTTACCTCATAAAATGGCATAATCGGTTAAATAAGAATACAAAGCTGTAACTGACGTTGCATATTACGTGAGAAAATAGTAGAATTATTACATATAGAGAAAGGCGGTGTCAAAATGAAAAAGCTGAGTAGAATATTGACGATTTCTGCGTCTGTTTTGATGGCAGCAGTTATTTTGATATCCGCTCTCATTACTACTGTTCCCGCCGCTACAATGGATGAAATCAATAGGGAAGATGCGGAGCTCGCTAAGAGCGGTGCTGTCTATCGCGATGTTTCGTTTGACTCACTGCCCGAAATTGAAGGCTTTTCGCTGAACAAAAGCGTGCGCACACTGATGCCTGATGTGGATAAACTAAGTTTGAATATCAACGGTAAACATCGATTGACTATCCTGGACGGTTATTCGCGCAGCGTCAACAGCCGCATACAGTTTACTTCTTCCGCTTCTTCTGTATATGTAACCGATACAGGATTAATCACAGGCGTCAGAGAAGGTTCTGCTATTGTATTTGCTTATGATCCCGTCACGCATGAAAATGTCAGTTGTCAAGTGACCGTTAGCAATAAGGTTATTCCTACAGAACCTGAAACGATCCCTCCGACGGAGGAACCTCCTGAAGCACCAACCGTAATTCCTACGCAGGCTCCTACTCAGAAGCCGACTGAAAACGCAACAGAGAAGCCCACTCAGCCGCCGACAGTCCCGCCTACACAAGCCCCTACACAGAAGCCTACGACTGCTCCCGTTATCAATGAAACACTGTCCATTAATGCGAGCTCTGCAACTGTCTATAAAGGGAGTTATTACCACGTTGTCGCTACCTCCAACACATCCGTCAGCTTTTCAAGCTCTAATACTTCTGTTGCAACCGTTGACAGCCGCGGAATCGTAACGGCATTGAGCAACGGTACGGCTACCATCACCGCGCGCACAACGTCTAAATCTGCTGCCTGTCAGATCACCGTAAAAACAGGCGGCAGCGTCAATCTCTCCCATAAGACCGCTTCTGTTTACCGTTTTAAATCCCTTCTGATCAAAAGCAGTACATCCGGTGTAAAGTGGAGCAGCTCTGATCCCTCCGTCGCCGCTGTTGATCTGATCGGTACTACCGACAAAGCGTTTATCAGAGGCGTTAAGGCGGGTACTGCGGTAATCACCGCATCCACCTCTACGGGAACAGCAACCTGTATCATAACGGTCAATCCGTCCTGTCCGGTTCGTTTTGCCTACAGCTCGCCAAACTGCGCGTCGAAAAATCAGAAGGTTACGCTCGTTTGTATTACCGATACGATGCGAACCGCTGTTCGCTTTGCGGTTGAGACGAACTCAGGCACGCAATATGTTGACGCGACTTCTAAGACTGCCGACGCCGATACCTTCATCTGGAAGGGAACGACAAGCTTTTCTCAGGCAGGTACATATAATATCAAGGCCTATTCTCAGTTCAACAACGGAACTTCATGGCACACATGTGAAGACGGTGAAACGACCGCTTTCGTTACCGACACGACCGATAAGATGACAACGATCTGTGCGCGCAGAAGAGCCTCCGATGAAGTGATTCAGCTGATTTCCACCTTTGAGGGCTTCTCCGATCAGGCATATGACGATTACTTTACCGGAGATCCCACTGTGGGTTACGGTCGCGTCGTCTTTACCGGAGAGCAGTTCTATAATAAATTGACGAAAGCAGAAGCATTTGCTTATCTGATTCATTCAGTCAATAATGAAGGCTATGCTTCGAACGTTAACAACTTCTTGCTTGATAAGAGAATCAAATTCAATCAACAGCAGTTTGATGCGTTGGTATGCTTTGTCTACAATACCGGCGCAGGACCGTTATACTCCGATGATGAGTTGATCGCTGCGCTTATGGATTGTTCTGATGGAACGGGCTCGATAGGTACCTATTATTATATCAACGGCACCGGCGTTCGTATCCGTAAGGGACCCGGGACAAATTATGATATCATCAAAGAGCTCGATTATAATACCGAATTGAAGATCCTGTCTACAAGCAATACGGATTGGTATCAGGTGCAGCTCAACGACGGCACCAAAGGATATGTCAGCTCTGAATATATCTCTTCACGCTCCGTCGGCGGTAATCTTGATTTTAACTATATCCATAAGCAAGGTTTTATTGATAAGCTTTGCATGTACCATCATGCGGGCAGCTGCGTATGGGGACTCTTGTACCGCCGTGTTGATGAAACAGAGATGTTCTTCTACGGCGACTATGAGCCTTGCTACGGAACCTACAAGTATCCGATCAAGTTTACCTGTACCAAGAATCCTTCGTATCATACCTAGTATAATCCATACAAGCCCTGCATAATATTCGATAGGTGATGTTATGAAGGGCTTTGTATTGACGTTAAGAAACAGTAAACAGACTGCTAAGCTTCCTGATCTTAGACGACTGTTAGCGCGAGCCAAGGTTTTTATTAAACGTCATGGCCTGCAGGCGGTCCTGTGTCTGCTGTTTCTGTTCGGCTTGGTGATCGGAGTGACATTTGCACAAGGCGTCAGCCGGACGACCTATGAACGGCTTGATCTGCTTTTTGTTACAAATATCAGCGCCAGAATACAGATGACTCTCCCTCAGATATTTCTGTCCTGTTTTGTATCCTACTTTTTATTTGGATTTACAGCTTTTTTGTGCGCGTTGTCCTGTTGGGGGTTCGTCGCCGTACCGATGATCTGTACCGGCTTCGGCTTTACCGCCGGATTATCCTCCGCGTTTGTCTTTTCTCTGTATCACATGTCCGGAGCAGGCTTTTATATCTTGGTTATTCTGCCGGGAACACTGCTGTTCCTTTTGACGTTGGTTTATTATACTGCTTACTGCTTTCGATTATCTCGCCGGTTTGCGGTTCTTTCGTTGATGGGTAATGATCGAGAGCCCGAGCTGCGTTCGCATTTGAAAGTGTTTTTAAAAAAGTCATTATTGACGCTGCTGTCTGTTATCACCTGTTCGATCGTCGATATGGTGCTGTGGATGCTGTTTGCGGATAAATTTCAATTTTGATGAGGAAATTATGGAAAGAAAGAAAATGAAATTTGAAATATTACTGGATCGCTTTTTCAGTAATTTTCACAGAGTATTATTAACGAATTTGCTGTTTGCAGTTCCTTCGGCTGTATTGTTCGTTGTTTTCTATCTGCTGAGCAGTCTTATTTTCAAAGATATCATCATTCCGTTTTTGATGATATCGATTATTCCGCTGTTCCCGTTCTATGCCGGTGTAGTGGCGGTCTGCCGAAATATTGCACGGGGAGATAAGGATGTCCCGACCTATACAACGTTTGTAACGGCGGTCAAGAATAATTTCTTACCCTTTCTGCTTCATGGCTTGATTGTTTATATTGCGTCACTGTTTAGTTTCTTCTCGATCTCACTGTATGGCTCGATGCTGTCTCAAGGCTGGTTCTTCTATGTACTGCTCTTTTTCAGTATTCTTATTACGCTTTTTCTGCTGTATATTGCGTTCTATGTTCCGCTCATGAATATCACCTACGACATTCCGCTTAAATATGTTTACAAAAACAGCTTTTTAATGGCGTTCGGCGAATTAAAGAACAATCTTTTCGCTACGATCGCGCTCGCTGTTGTCGCGGCAATCTGTTTGACTATTACTGCTTTCTCCGGTACAGTTACGGTACTGTTGATTATTCTGGCGGTGTTGTGGGTGTTTATTCTTCCCGCAACCACTGCATTTATGTATATATTCTTTATCTATGACGGAATGGCTTCGATGATAGACAGCAAAAGCAAGCCTGAAGCTGCGTCTGATGAAGAAAAAGAATCTGCCGTACATCACAATAAAGATATGGAAGATGATTTTTCCGATATCGATATCGATTCGCTGAGTGATACTGACGATTATATCTTCCATAACGGCAGAATGGTCAAACAGAGTACGCTGCTGCATATCCTGAGGGATAAGCAGCAGAACAAAGCGGGGGAGAAGCATGAGTAGGAAGGCGTTGATTATCGTAGGACTTGCTGTTCTGATCGCCGCTTCGACCGGCGTTGCTTTCGCAACCAATAATCCGGGACAAGCCGGGAAGCCTGTCACAGCCACTGCCGCGGCGACCTATCCGTCTACGGAAGCAACGGAAGAGGAAATCGTTGATGATAACGATACGGTTACAGAAGCCGACATCCCCGTGACCGAAGCGTCATCCGAGAATTTCGATGACGTCAAAGACGGCGTTATGATCGACGGACATCTCGTTGAACCTTCCTCACCGATAGAGAATCTGCCTGAGTCCGAGCGTTTTCTGAATGATATATATACTTTACAGCGTGTTCTGGACGCAGAATCCGGCGAGGAGCTCTCGCTGCAGATGGTATTGGGAAAATATTATAATGATTGTACGATCAGTACTTATACCGACGGTACACTTGAACTTTGTTTGAACCCTTCTGCAGATGCAATAAAAAAAGGCATTTATTCTATTTATAACGATATCATTTACGTTGATTACGGCGATGGTCATATCGAACAATACCCGATTATTTACGCAAATAATGCTGTAATTGAATCGATCATCGTCTCCGACGGAAAATACGATTACTATTTCGGATAAACGCAGAGGTTGACTTAAACTGACAACAGTCACAAGTCAACCTCTTTTTTTGTATTAGCTTGCTTGGTTATTTTCGATAAACCAGCGATTTTCTTCAAGAAATAAATACCGTTCATGCGTTTTAATTCGTACCGTGTATCTTATTCCAGATCCTCCGGTTTTGACAGATGCGGCAAAGCGAACATCCGTGATCTGCTCTATATCAAAGTTTCTGCCGTCATCCCAGTTGATACGCAGAGGAATCACATTTCCATCCGGATCAAATTTTGCCGTAACCGATACATACTGCTTTTTCATGCCTTTACGCTCCTGTCTGTAACAAATATTTATTTCTTATGATGATTATAGAACATATATTCTACTTTGTCAAGTCAAAAAAAGGGTAATGATTAAGCTTGTGCTAAATCACTACCCTTATAATCTGATTATTGGAAAGATTATTTCAGATAACCGTTCATATCTTCGCTGATCTTTTCGGTAATCTCGTGTGCTTCAGCTTCGTTAGAGCCGATCGCGGTAATATAAATCTTGATCTTCGGCTCGGTACCGGAGGGTCTGACAATAGCGCAGTGACCGCCTTCGAGCGTATAAGACAGAACGTTGGACTTAGGCAGGTCGATCGGCTCCGTTTTACCGGTCAGCAAATCGGTCGAGACCTTGGTGTCGTAATCCGCGATGGAAACGACCTTGTAGCCTGCGATGGAGACGGGAGCGTTCTCTCTGAGACCGTTCATGATAGACGCCATCTTATCCATGCCCTCAGCGCCCTCAAAGTAGAAGTTTAAGGTGGTGTTGAGATAGTGACCGTACTCGGCATAGATACCGTCGATTACGTCAACGAGCGATTTGCCCTGCTTCTTGTAGTAGGACGCCATCTCACAAATCAGCATAGAAGCGATAACAGCGTCTTTATCACGAACATAGGAGCCGGAGAGGTAACCGCAGCTCTCTTCAAAACCGAATACAAAGCGGTCTTCTTCACCTTTTTCTTCCAGGCGAAGAATAATCTCGCCGATGTACTTGAAACCGGTCAGGCAGTTGCGCATCTCACAGTCATACTTCTTGCAGATCGCTTCGATGATCTTGGTGGTAACGATCGTCTTGACGACGATGGGATTCTCCGGCAGCGTACCTTTCGCCTTGCGGCAGGAAAGGATATACTCAGTCAGCATTGCACCGATCTCGTTACCGGTGTAAAGACGGTATGTACCGTCGGCACGTCTGGCGGCGATGCTGACGCGGTCGGAGTCGGGGTCGGTAGCGAGCAGCAGCTCAGCGCCGGTCTTGTCGCACAGCTCCAGACCCTTTTGCAGCGCTTCCTCCAGTTCGGGGTTGGGGAAGGGGCAGGTGGTGAAATTGCCGTCGGGAAGCTCCTGCTCCTTAACGACGGTCAGGTTATCTACGCCGATATCCGCGAGAACACGTCTGACGAGCTTGTTGCCCGCGCCGTTGAGCGGGGTGTAGACGACGCTGAGATCAGCATCCTTACAGATACCCTCGTTGACCTGTCTCTTCTCGACTTCCGCGACATACGAATCGTAGACGCTGTCCTTGACGTACTCGATCATGCCGTTCTTGACAGCCTCATCGAAGTCGCAGAGCTTGACGTCGTCGAACATATCCAGTGCCTGGATCTCGTCGAATACCATACCTGCGGCAACGTCGGTCATCTGGCAGCCGTCTTCGCCGTAAGCTTTGTAGCCGTTGTACTTCGCGGGATTATGGCTGGCGGTGATCATGATACCGGCAACGCACTTGAGGTTGCGAACCAGGTAGCTCAGTACGGGAGTGGGTTCGAGCTCCTCGGAGATATACGCCTTGATGCCGTTCGCGGCGAGTACGCGCGCGGCTTCAATCTTGAAGAGATCGGAATTGATACGCGAGTCATGAGAGATCGCTACGGCTCCTGTACCGTACTTCTTCTTGATATAATTCGCCATACCCTGTGTCGCGTGACGGACGACATAGATGTTCATGCGGTTGGTGCCTGCGCCCAGAACGCCTCTAAGACCAGCGGTACCGAACTTCAGCGGCGTATAGAAACGATCATAGATCGCGTCGTTATCCGCGCTGATATCCTTGAGCTCCTGCGCGACAGCGGCATCCTCGGTCGCCTTAGTCAGCCATACGTTATAAAGTTCTTTGTAATCCATAAAACCACCCATTCTATTTATATTTTTATATAAAAAACCACCATTATCATAGCATAAATCAAGGTGATTGACAATATCATGAAAAGGATTTTATCAAAAAAATCCAATATTATTTGCTCTTCGTTCAACATTTTTATGAGGTTACTGTATATGATCTACAGAATACCACCGTCCGTTGTCTGTTCATCCAAATTTCATACCGAGTACTTGATTTATTCAGGCGGTTGTAGTATGATATAGTGGCTGTCAGGAGAAAACTCCCGATAAACTGACGAAGCTTACCATAGGAGGTATAATATGAACGAGTATATAGAAACCGAAAGCTTTGATAATGAAGTTCAAAACACAGAAACACCGGAAGAACTCGAACTTGAAACGAAGCCTGCTAAAAAGCGATTCCCGCTTCAGACGCCTGTGATTATCTCTCTGTGCATCGTGCTTGCCGCTCTACTGGGTTACCTGGTGTACACAGGATTTCTGCTCCGCGAGCCGGAGGGCGTGACCTGGGCAACCGAAATCAACGATGTGACCTATTATATCAATTTTAACAGCGACGGTACCTATAACGGCTATTTCGGCAGCGTTGAGATGACCGGCAATTTCACTAAGGCGAAAAATCAGCAGAGTGAAGCTGCTACTTCCGATGAAACAGTTAATACAATTGCGCTTGACGGTGAATTTACCTACTTCTATCCGGGTATTCCTTTTACCTATGAAATCACCGGTTCCCGTCTGCTTGGTAATCAGGAGATTAAATTCTCCTACGGTTCCGAGTTTACCTTCTCTTTCTATCAGTCAAAGAGAGATCAGAAACCTCTGGAGCTGCCCAAGGACTTCACCCCGGATAATGATCTCGTCGGTACATGGGTGCTCCACTACGCCGATCAGGAGCTGACCCGAATCACCTTCAATGCCGACGGTTCCGCTAAGATCGTATCTCCGCAGGTTACCATCAACGCGACTTATACGCTTGAGTCCGGTAAAATCAACTTGACCTATCAGGGGTCACAGAGCGAGGTCTATCCTTCAGAATATGAGGTTAAGGGTGATAATCTGACCTTTATGAACGCGATCTATACCCGTGAAGGCAGCGGCGCTACCGTTGACCAGCCGTTCCTGATGCTTCAGGAAACACAAGCCGAGGAAGAAACCAAAGCTAAATAATAACATTATCCCCGTCTTGTGCCGTACAAGACGGGGATACTTTTATGATATCAGCTTTTTCAATAAAACAACATCCGCGATATCAACGACCTTATTGCCGGAGAGATCGGCGGATAGGGTATAAACGCCGTTATAGTCAGCGGAGCCGATCAAAGAATCCATCAGGAAATTCAAATCACGTGAATTGACGCTGCCTTCTCCCGTCAGGTCACCCCGAACCGAAAGCTCGTATTCAATACGTGTTGTGCCTTTACTGAATACCGCATACATAGCTGTGCCGATATTTCCGCTGCTCTTCTCGCTATCCTCACGATATATTGAGAGCGAATAGCCATCATATTGTATATTAGATCGAAACGCAGCTACTGACGTTCCGTTTGGGATATTCGAGATTGTATAATTCAGGTTATCGATGCTGTATGAATCGGAGGAAATATCAGTATTATGATTATCGGAGTATGCTCCGTTATTTGAATTATCCCTTCGCGGAGTAACTAAATCGATAAAGTCCGAACGTTCAAGGCTGACGGTGCTGTCACCGTCCAAGCATAGGATCCTACCGTTAACCGTACAGAGAGCTTGGCATCCGGATTTTGTGATATAGTAAGAAACGGTTTTACCGCTCTTTAAATCGTATCCGTAGATTGAGTCGCCGTCCGATATGTAAAGAGTATCCTCGATCATACAGGAAGACATATTTGTATTTACGTTCAAGACCCGATCAATATAATCACCGTTCAAAACATATGCTTCTCCGACCTTTGATACCAGGACATTTTCGCCGGCTGCAGATAGGGGAGGAAGAACCGATGATCCGCTGATATACTTATAGTTCCCGCCGGAAAGCTTATACAACTCATCGCCGACTACGGCGTAGATTCCGTTTTGATAACCGGCCGCCATATCGGTGATATCATCCGGCAAAATTAGATTTTTCACAGGAATCCCTTCAAGGGAAAAGATCTTAACCTCACGTGAATTCTGATGACTTTTGATGTAGAGACGGTCTCTGTCGCAACAAACCGCCGTATCCGAGAAAAGACTGCATCCATAAATCGAAAAGCTGTCCAGATAATCGGATTGTATATCATATACGCTCACGACGATCTGGTTATTGCGTGTGTCGTTACTGAAGAATAATACCTTACCGAAGCCGGCGGTTACCGCGTCGATGGGTTCATTCAGGTCCAGCGCTATATTCAGATTATACTGACCGTGACAGATTATATCCGCGTGATAACCGCTTGTCCGCACAAGATACACGCCGCTGCTGTCCGAGAAAGCTGCAGGTTCTCGATTCGAGACGGCTACAACGCCGAGGTTTAATGCTGAAAACAGCATTATCAGCATTACAAGCATTATACACAGAAGCCTCTTCACCGACCGTCACCGTCCATTCGACATATTCCGACATCATTATACAGTACAAGAGGAAACGGTGCAATAGTAAAGAGAAAAAACCGCCTCAGATTTACTGAAGCGGTAAATAGAATCAGTTAACGAATAAATGCTTACGCTTATTGAAATAAACGATATGTAAAGCATCGTAGGACCGTTCTTCTTAAAGCCTGACAGCGAAAACCTTGCGACCAAAGCTAAAGCCACTAAACCGAGGCAAAGTACGCCGTAAATGAGATCTACAGTTCTTAATCCTTTGAAGTAAGAATAGATCTGTGCAGAATCCGCTCCGTATGCCGACCCGATAAAATACGGGATCGCGCCGATCAGATTCAGCACAGCGCCGGCAAATAAAGCAAAGTAGATCAAAAACTTGAACCACTTCATCGGCGGCTCATTATTCAAGGCAGAAGGATTATTGTAATACGGTTGCTGATAATTTTGTTGATAATTCTGCTGATAATTCTGCTGATAGTTAGGTTGATAATTCTGAGGCTGCTGATAAACGCCGTTATTATTCCCGGGGTAATTCGGCTGCTGCTGAGGATTAGGATATTGCTGTGAACCGGGAACCTGATAATTGATAGGTTGAGCTTGAGAGCCGTTGTACTGATCGGAACCAGATACCTGCTGTTCGGACTGAACAAAGTAAGCTTCGGGTTGAGGAACTCCCTGTGCCGGTTGTTCAAAGCCCGCTGTTGAAAGAGAAGATCCGCAATTCGTACAGAACAACGCGGTATCTTCAACTTGCGCACCACATTTAGGACAAATCATTAAAGGTACCCCCTTATATTGTATATAGTAAGATAATTATAACATATCTATAGTAAGGAATCAAGTGATATGACAGATTAGTAACTATCAAGACGCTTTTATTTGAACATGAAACACAGTCGCCTTCGAATCCCACCTCTTCCGCTGATTCTTGTGTATATAAAAACAGGAGACACCTGATGGTATCTCCTGCTTTTGTAATGGCGGAAGCGGTGTAAGTGGGTTATTGTCGATCGGACATATCGTCTTAGGAGCGCCCAGCTAATACAAACGCTCTATCTACGCTCTCCTTAAAAACGCCATCCCATGGCGTTTTTGTCTGCGCCGTGCGCTTGCCGCTTACGGCTTGACACAGTCGCCTTCGAATCCCAC
>CACZYF010000035.1 GCA_902785355.1 uncultured Ruminococcus sp.
TTGTAGTCCCAGCCGAAGCCGCCCTTCGAGGTCTTGCCGTGAGCGGTGTATGCGTAGGGGTTGCCGCTGTTGGTCGGAACAGGGGACTTGGTGTCGATGTAAACGCGCTCGCCGTTGACGATCTTGATGGTGTCATCGGTGGTGGAAGAAGTCTTGAACAGGGCCTTTACGGAAGCTTCGGTCGGCGCGACGGTAGGAGCCTGAGTAGGAGCCTGAGTGGGTGCCTCTGTAGGAGCGGCAGCTTTCTGAGCGGCAGCCTTTTGAGCGGCGGCCTTTTGAGCGGCAGCCTTTTGAGCGGCGGCTTTCTTCTCAGCCGCTTTCTTCTCGGCGAGCTTCTTCTCAGCCGCCTTCTTCTGCGCTGCCTTCTGCGCTTCGATCTTCTTCTGCGCTGCCTTTACCTCGGCGGCTTTCTTCTCAGCCGCTGTCGTATCGGTCGCCTTTTTCGCTGTGACATTCTCGGTCGGGGCGGTGGTCGCCTTGATGAGATCGGCGGTTTTCTTGTTCGCTGTCAGCGCCGGGGCGTCATTCTTGACGGAGATCGCGGTGGTGGGAGCGGCGGTCTTGCTGAGCTTCGGAGCGTTCATCGCGCCGAATACCATCGCGCCCGCGGCGATCACGCCGACCATAGCGACGGCGACCGCGCCGATGAAGATGCCCTTCTTCGTTGCCTTATCCTTTACTGCGGTGTTGGCTGTGTTGATGTTCTTCTCGGTATGCATGTTCTTGTTAGTCATTTTGATTCCCTCCTGATTTTTGTTTTTATTTTTTTGTTAAATGACTGTTTTGTTCCGCCGTTGTTTCTTAATATTCAGCAGTCTTTCTGATCGGCGGCTTGGGTCGGGCTTTAAGCTCGTTCCCTTGACTGTGGCTATAGCATAACATACCCACTATGACAACAGTATGACAAAAATCGGGGGATTTTTAAACTTTTTCAATTTTTTTGAAAATATTTCGGCAAATGAAATCGACCCTGTTATTTTTTGTTGCAGTTGTATAATAACGTTATAGAAGGAGACTTGGTATGAAGAAAACTATTTTATTATCATTGATCGGATTGATGATGATCCTCTCAGCCTGCGGGAACGGTCAGGGTGAACCGAAAGCGACCTTACCGACCGATCAGCCCCCGACGGCTGTAGAGGCGACCGAACAATCTGCGCCGGAGACGGAAACAGTCGCTCGGCCGAGCGCCGAAGATCATACCCGGGAGGAGCGGGATACGGAGCTGGAAATGACGATAGGGGATACCCCTGTTACGGTCGAGTGGGAGGACAACGAGACCGTTGAAGCGCTGAAAGAAGCAGTCAAGACGGAGCCGCTTACCGTACAGATGTCAATGTACGGCGGCTTCGAGCAGGTCGGCTCCCTCAACATGACGCTGCCGCGAAACGACGTTCAGACGACGACCTCCGCCGGCGATATCGTCCTGTATGCGGGCGATCAATTGGTCGTGTTCTACGGCTCAAACTCATGGGCATATACCCGCCTGGGACATGTTTCCGATAAAACCCAACAGGAGCTGACCGAGCTTCTGTCAAACGGAGACGTGACCGTCACGCTTATATAATGCGAAAGCTGCCTTGATGATTCAAGACAGCTTTTCTGTTATTTGCTATTCTTTTTGAAGAGCGCCGCTTTTACAACGCCTCTCGGGTCTTTGACGAGTAGGATCACCAACCAGATGATCAGACCGAGCGCTACGACGGACAGCCCGAGGAACAGGTCGTTGAGCATATCTGCGGGAGCGGGTGTAAAATACGCGGCTCCCAGCTCGGCGTATTCGAAGATCGCGTCGATCAGCCACATCAGCGAAGCGCCCCAGAACATCCAGCAGAGAACGCCGATCATCATCTCGTTCTTCGGCGCGTTTTTGTACCAGATGATCGTGCAAATGATCGCGGCGAAAACGGAAGTCAACAGTGTCATACAATTGACCTCAGCCTTCGGACGCGGCGAGGGTATCGGCCTCTTTCTCAGCTCTCTTTTCGATCAGCGCGGTAACGCCGACGACGCCCAGCCATACGGCTGTGACGAGAGCCGCCATCGAGACGCCGACCGTCGCCATCTCATGCATCATCTGTGCGGCGTCTGCGGGATCGGACGCGGCAGTCAGGAACGGGAAGAACGGAACGATCTCTCCGTGCCAGATATGCTCGAACATCAGCAGCGCGCTGCCGCCCCAGAGCATACGGTTGAGCCATTTGAGCTTGCGGGAGAAGGGGATCTTCTGCGCTGCTTCGGTCTTTACGCCGTCGAAGCTTACCTTCAGCTCCTGCTGTTCCTTTTCCTTCTTCTCAATGATCTTTGTCGCGACGGTGGTGATCACCGCTTCAGTTGCTGCTACGAGAAAACACGCCATAAAAGCACCTCCGAAATACTATATATATTACTATATTATCGTACAGGAAAAGACGGCTTTTGTCAATATCCCAAAGCACTGATAATCGGGAAATAAATATGCGTAAATCGGGAAATAATCTTCTTCGCGCAGCTGTGCTTGTTTGCTTGACTTTTTACAGTCCCTTTGTTACAATTGATGCATGAAAACCGTACTGATTAAAGAGGATATTATTTCCCGTAACAACGAGCGCGCGAGGGAAGTAAGAGCCCTTACGCGAGAAAAGAAAATATACTACGTAAACGTGATGTCGTCGCCCGGCGGCGGGAAGACCACCCTGCTCACGAAGCTGATCCCCGCACTTGGCGACAGCCTGCGCGTCGGGGTGATCGAAGCGGATATCGACTCCGACAAGGACGCGGTCACGATCGAAGGAGCGACCGGAGCGCGCACGATTCAGATGCATACCGGCGGCGCCTGTCACATCACCTGCCAGATGAGCCTCGAAGCGCTCGAGGCGCTCGGCATAGACGGACTCGACGTCGTGTTTCTCGAGAACATCGGCAACCTCGTCTGCCCGGCTGAGTTCGATACCGGCGCCGACATGAATCTGGTGCTTTTGAGCGTGCCGGAGGGGGACGATAAGCCGCTGAAATATCCGCTGATGTTCGAGGTGGCTTCCGCTGTAGCGATCACGAAGCTGGATGTAGCGCCGATCTTTGATTTTGATCGTGAGAGAGCGGTGCAGAACATCCGTAAACGCAACGAGGACGCGGATGTGTTCTTTGTGTGCGCGAAGAGCGGCGAGGGCGTCGCGGAGCTTGCGGATTATCTGCTTCAAAAGATCAGTGCAGCGAAAGAGTAAATCTGCGAGGTGTGCGATGCAAGAGGTCAGAACGATTTTATTATCAAAGAGCGTTTTCGAGGATAACGACCGCGCGGCTGACGCGCTGCGTGAACGCCTGCGAGAGAAGGGCGTGTGTCTTGTTAACGTGATGTCCTCGCCCGGCAGCGGAAAAACGACGCTCCTCGTATCGCTGATCCGTCGGCTTGCTGAGAAGTACCGCGTCGGCGTGATGGAGGCGGATATCGACTCGGACGTAGACGCCGTGACCGTGGCGCGTGAGACAGGCTGCCGCTCCGTCCAGCTCCACACGGACGGGATGTGCCATCTCGACGCCGGCATGACCGAACAGGGGCTTCGGGAGCTCGGCGAAGGACTCGATCTCATTTTCCTCGAGAATGTCGGCAACCTTGTCTGTCCGGCTGAGTACGACACCGGCGCGACCTGTAACGTCGTCATCCTGTCCGTTCCCGAGGGGACGGATAAACCGCTCAAATACCCGTTGGTGTTTGAGAACAGCGACCTGGTCATCATCAGCAAGATCGACGCGCTGCCGTATTTTGATTTTGATATCGAAGAATGTAAAAGCTACGTCGGTAAACGGAACGGCGCGGTCGAGGTGATCCCCGTCTCCGCTAAGACCGGCGAGAATATGGAAGCACTGGAAAACTGGTTTATCAATAAAGTGACAGGGGTTTAGATTATGCCGAAACAAAATGAATTCATTATCAGCAAATACCAGAACGAAAAGGATTTTCAAAAGAGCTACTCGAAGCTCGGTAAGAAGATCACCGACGTTGTGAAGCACAAGCTCGGCGGCGTGACCGCGAACGATCCCGAATACTGGGGGCTTCGAGAGATGCTCACCCCCGAGATGGTCGACATGCTCAATAAGATGAAGGTGCGCAAGCACTATACGCTGGACGACCTTATCAAGCTCCACAAGGGCGTCGATCCCAAGCACGTGGAGGAGGTCTACGAGCAGATGTCGGTCATCGGCATCATCGAGTATGACTACGGCGACAACTACACCCATAACCTCAAGGACGATCATCCGATCCCGAACGCCCCGAAGATCAAGCGCTATAAGCTGTCGTTCTTCGTCCCGGGCAGCGCGGAGCTGTTCAACTCCTCCGTCGACAGGATCGAGAAGAATCCGGCAGTCACCTCGTTTTTTGAGCGGATGACCTTCATCCCGCTCGCGGGTATCACCCAGATGGTCGCGCCCGGCGGCATGGGTATCGGCATGCATGTTATCCCGGTCGAGAAGGCAATCGACGCCCAGCAGGAGGCGATCACGCTCGAGCGTATCTCTTACTGGCTCGATAAATACGAGGGGCATATCGCCGCGGGCATCTGCTCCTGCCGCGCTTCACGCGCCGTGCTCGGCGACGGCTGTACCGACGACGTGAACGACTGGTGCGTCCAGCTCGGCGATATGGCGGATTATGCCGTCGAGACCAACCGCGCACATTATATTACTAAGGAACGCGCGCTGGAGATCTTTGAGCTTGCCGAGAAGAACGGCTATGTCCATCAGATCACCAACATCGACGGTGAGAATAAGATCTTCGATATCTGTAACTGCAACGTGCGTATCTGTAACGCTCTGCGTACCAGTATGCTGTTCAATACGCCCTATCTCTCCCGCAGCGCCTATACCTCAAAGGTCGACAGGAACAAGTGCGTCGCCTGCGGCAAGTGCGTTGAGATCTGTCCCGCCGGCGCTGTCAAGCTTGGACAGAAGCTGTGCAAAAAGGACGGCTCCGAGGTGAAGTACCGCCACTCTATCCTACCCGATAAGGTTCGCTGGGGCGAGTACGCATGGGATGAGAACTACCGCGATACACAGGTCGCCTCCAATACTTTTGACAAGGGCAGCGCGCCGTGTAAGGCTGCGTGTCCCGCTCATGTGCCGATCCAGGCATATCTCGCCCTCGCGAAAGAGGGTAAGTACCGCGAGGCACTCGCGATGATCAAGACCGAGAACCCCTTCCCGTCCGTCTGCGGCAGAGTCTGTAACAAGCGCTGTGAGGACGCCTGCACCAGAGGCACGATCGACGCGCCCGTATCCATCGACGCGGTCAAGAAGTTTGTCGCCGATCTCGAGCTTGCCGATAAGGAACGCTACGTTCCCGAGAAGCTCGTGCAGTCCGTCTACGGCAAGTGGGATGAGAAGATCGCTATCATCGGCGGCGGTCCCGCCGGTCTGAGCGCGGCGTATTATCTCGCCGAGATGGGCTATACCCCGACGGTATTTGAGAAGAACGCCGTCCCCGGCGGTATGCTCACCTACGGTATCCCCGGCTATAAGCTGGAGAAGGATGTTATCGAAGCCGAGATCGACGTGCTCCGCAAGCTCGGCGTAGAAATAAAGTGCGGCGTGAACGTCGGTGAGGATATCACCATCGATCAGCTCCGTAAAGAGGGCTACAAGGCGTTCTATATCGCCATCGGCTGCCAGGGCGGCAAACGCCCCGGCGTGAAGAACGATACCGCCGAGGGTACGGATATCGCCGTATCGTATCTCAGAGACAGCTACGAGCACCGCGCAAGCTTTACCGGCGACGTCGTGGTTGTCGGCGGCGGTAACGTAGCAGTTGACTGCGCGAGAAACGCCCATCGTCTGGGCGCCACAAGCGTGAAGATGTTCGCGCTCGAATCGCGCGATATCATGCCCGCGTCGAAGGAGGAGATCGCCGAGACCCTCGAGGAGGATATCGCTGTCGAGAACGGCTGGGGTCCGAAGGAGGTCCTCACCGACGAAAGCGGCAAGGCTACCGGCATCATCTTCAAGCGCTGCACCTCCGTCTATAACGCCGAGGGTAAATTCGCTCCCGAATACGATGAGAACGACACCGTACAGGTGAAAGCTGACAAGATCGTGTTCGCGATCGGTCAGAGCATCGAGTGGGGCAGGCTGCTCGATGGTACCAAGGTAGAGTTCTGGCACGGCAACTATCCCGTCGCGGATAAATTCACCTACCAGACCGCTGAGGAGGATATTTTTGTCGGCGGCGACGTCTACACCGGACCGAAATTCGTGATCGACGCGATCGCTGCGGGTCACGAGGCGGCTGAGAGCCTGCATCGCTTTGTCCGTCCGAAGGCGCATATGACCATCGGCAGGAACAAGCGCGCCTATACGCCGCTTGACGTCAACGACATCTCCGTGCCTGATTACGATCATGCCGGTCGTCAGGAGGCGGGAATGGACAACAGCGAGGATCATCGTATCTCCTTCAAGGATCTGCACAAGACGCTGACCGCCGAGCAGGTCAGGATCGAGACCTCCCGCTGCCTGTCCTGCGGCGCGTCCTACGTTGATCCCAACAAGTGTATCGGCTGCGGTCTGTGTACTACCAAATGCCAGTTCGACGCGATCCATCTGATCCGCGACAACCCGAAGTGCTCCGATATGCGTATCGCCGAGGATAAGGTGACCGGGCTTTTGAAGTATCAGACAGCCCGTATCGGCAAGATCATCATGAACTCCGGCTCCGAGGACGCGAAGATCATGCGCGAGAAACGCAAGGCGTGGAAAAAAGCGCAGAAGGAATCTAAATAATGCATGAGCTCGGTATCGTAGTCAAGGTGCTCGATCAGGTCGATGAGGTCGCCGCGGAGTATAAGGCGCAGAAGATCCTCAAGGTCACCATGGAGGTAGGCGAGGTCAGCACCATCGTGCCCGATCTGTTCACAGACGCCTTTGACTGGGCGAAGAAAAAGACCCGCTTCGCACAGGAAGCGGAGCTCGAGATGATCATCATCGAGGGACGGACGTACTGTGAAGGCTGCGGCGAGACCTACAGAACCACCGAGCACGGGAAGAAGTGCCCTTACTGCGGGAGCCGCGAGACCTATCTTCTCACGGGCGATCAGGTGATTATCAAGAATATCGCGGCGGTCTTCGGCGATGAAGACGGCGAGACATAAAGCTTCATATTATTAAGAAAACGGCAGTTCCGCGCGGAACTGCCGTTTCGATTTATCTGCATATTTCTTATTTGTCTGCGGGAACGGGGACAGGCTGTGCGCGACGGGAGATCTTCGCGTTGAACTGCGCCGCGTCGTCCTTCTTGACCTTATCGAACCAGCCGAGCTTCTTCTTCGCAAAGACGAGGAAGCCGATGTACAGACCCATGCAGCAGACGGTCATAACCATAGAGAAAACATCGACCTGCGATCGGATAGCGCCGAAGCCGAAGCCCGCGAACAGGAACGCCGCGAGGTTGTTGACCGTGTGCGCCGCGCAGCTCGCTTCAAGTCCGTTGGTGACGACCGTACAGATACCCAGGGCGATACCCGTCACTGAAATGGAGATCACGCCGACGAGGTTGTACGGGTGCCCGGCGGCGAAGAGGATCGTCTGCAGAATGATCGGTATGACCGGGATCCTGATCCACGAGCCGAACGCCTGCATGATCAGTCCGCGGAAGATGTATTCCTCGGCAAAGCACTGCAGCGGAACAAGGATGACGCATAGGATGATTCCGATCACGGTAAAGCGGATGTTGCCGGTCGCCTTTTCGGTGAGCAGCGTCTGGACGGTCAGCGGAATCCCGATGCATACCAGCGCGCCGGCAAGCGTTTTGAAGAACACGCCGAAGTCGAAGCCGCCGCGGGAGGATGAGTAGGATGAAAAGCTGCGACTGTTGACGATACGGTTGCCGATCAGCAGCGCAGGCAGAAAGACAGCGACGCTGCCGAGCGAGATGATCGCGCCGTGAATCGTGTAGACGTCCATCGTGTTATATCCGCCGTTGATCATCTTGAGGACGTCATAGCCCTGCCTTGCGCCGATAACTGTGCCGATCAGGGTAACACCGAAACTGAATAATAAACAGAATACAATCGTCAGAAGCCCGACCAGCAGCGGCTTGTACCACTTGTACGGTGTGAACTGCTTGGGGTAGGTAAGGTATGCGGGTACGTTTGACTGCATTTTTATCATCTCCTGATTTATCTTTTTCATATGGATTTGCATTACAACCGGAGCTATACGGCTATCATACAAAAAATCCCGCCGTTTATCAAGGATTAGTATAAGGTTACGGAGAATCTACAAAACCGGATCGATATGATAACCGGGGTTCGGTAGAACATAAACGCCGCAACGGACAGGGCACGACCTCTCGGCCGTGCCCGAATGGTTCGATGTCAGCTCAAACGACGAAAACGTTGAGGTTTTTGTCGATGGTGAGGTTGAAGGCAGCGGCGGACTCTACACCGTTGGCGATATCATATTTCAGCTCAACGTGAGAGGTGCCGGGCTTCAGACCGCAGAACTCGAAGTTGTACTGGTTCTTGGTCTTATTGAAGTCGCAGCGGATCATAACGTTGTCGTTGTCGACGCTGCCGTGCCAGCGGAAGCCGTCGGTGGTTTTGCCGGGAACGAAGAAGCGGTAGGAGTTGCCGTTGTTCTTGGGAGCGACATTCTTGATATCGGTGTAAACGCTCTCACCGTTAACGGTGTCGAGACGGTAGTACGGATCGAGCTTGTTGTCGATGTCGCCCTTCTGATCTGTAACGATGGTTTTGCCGTCGGAGAGCGCCTTGGTGTCCGCCTTGGCGGAGATTGCGGGTGTAGGTGCGGGATCGTTGGGATTCGGTGTGTTCATGGTGTTGGCAATCAGCGCGCCTGCCGCGGTCACGGCGACCAGCGCTGCGACGGTCACGCCCATGAGGATCCTTTTCTTGTAAGCCTTGAGTTTTCTCGTTACGATGAAGCCTGTGATTGTGTTGGTGAAAGTGTTTGTGTTAGTCATTTTTTTTCCCTCCTGAAAATTTTGATTTTTATTAAATGACTGTTTTTGCTTTCCGCCGAAGATTCTTTATATTCAGCAGTCCTTCTGTTCGGCGGCTTGGGTCAGGCTTTAAGCTTGTTCCCTTGACTGTGGCTATAGCATAACACACCCACTATGACAACAGTATGACAAAAAACGAGGGAATTATATAATTCTTAAAATTTTTTCAAAAAACAGGTTTTTATTAAGGACTAGTATTAGTATAAAAAAAGCGAGAACCGATCCGGGGAGGATCGGTTCTCAGGCTTAGAGGAATTTTTAATGATGATGCTCGTGCTTATGATTATGCTTGAGCAACGCCATCTTTTCTTTTACCTTGATTTCACGCAGCGCGTAGATATAGTCGAGCAGAACGGTCTTAAAATCCCCGGTGCCGATTTCAAGCTCGCGATCGTCGTTGTCGTTAGTGATTTTGCAGGTATCTTTGTTGATCTCGAGCGTAAAGGCGTTTCCCGTAAAGCGCTCCGATTCGGACATTCCTAAATCCACGTCGTTCGTTGCGGATAAGATCTCTCGTCTAAAGCTTCTTTCCGCAAGCAGAAATTCACCCAGCAGGCTGTAGCTTTCATCCTCGAAAACTACATACGGGACAGGACGCTTGTGCTCGGTTATTTTGATCTCGTAATTCATAATCAGTCTCCTTCATAAATCGGGAACGCGGTGGTGATTCTTTTGCTTGAGTCGAGGTACATATCGATTTCTATATCGCCGCAGTAGCCGATCCATAACGAGCCCTTCGGGTTACTTGGATTGTTGATCGCGTCGTCATAGGCGGTGTTGATCGCGTCTACGATCTGCTGGGGCGTCCAGCTCTCGGGGTAAAAGGAGCTGAATCCGTTTTTCTTGATTCCGCTGACCTCGACCTTTCCCGTGAACACACCGTTTTCATCTTCATCCGACCGTGTTCCTTCAATGATCCTTCCCTTGCTGTCCTTCACCAATGTGCAGTGATAACCCGTCGCTTTACCCTTGCTGTTGATCGTACCGTCAAAGATATGCTCCAGCGTTTTTTTGGCGAAGCGCTCGGTGTTTTTCAGCTTTTTGATATCCGCCATCGTGTACGACGCCTCGGCGGTCTTTTCGGCGGCTTGCGTCGGTTGGAGCCTCTCGGCGTCCTGTGAGGAGGAAACGGCGGTCTTTTCCGGATTCTCCATGATCTCCGTTATCTGTGTATTACAGCCCGCAGTGATCGCCAACAGCATCACGATGAAGACTGCCGCGATCAGCCTTTTCAAATTATTCAAAAAATCACCCCTGACGGATAAGATACCTCTATCCTAACACATCCGAATCCGATTGTAAATAAGGGGATGACAGATTCGCTTATCTGTTTGTCGAAATGAAGAAAAATTTCTCTTATTTATCAAAAGAATCGCTGTTTTTTGTTGACATGCGAATCTCGGTTTTGTATTATAAAATAAGAGCAAATACCCGAAATAAAAACTCGGAGTGCAAATGATGAAAAGGTATGTATTCAGTGACGCCGAACGAACGGCTCTGGAGAAGCTGCGCGTTCCTCTCGCAGTCTATCAGTTTTTGAACAAGCGGGTCGTGACGATTCTGGTTTCCGACGGTTTTGTCGAGCTGCTGGGCTATGAGAGCAGAGAAAAAACGATCTATGCGATGGATAACAATATGTACGAGGATACCCATCCCGACGACAAGTCGCGCATTTCCGACGCGGCGGTGAGATTTGCCGTAAACGGAGGCGGATATAACGTCGTTTACCGTTCGCGTTCCGTTAAGGACGGCGACTACCGGATCCTGCATGCGATCGGTGAGCACGTTTATACCGAGGACGGCACACGGCTTGCGTACGTCTGGTATATGGATGAGGGTCTGTATTCCGATCAGAGTCACAATAAGCTGCTTGCGGAAGGCTTCGACATCCGCCGCGCGATCCGGGATAAGAGCGAGTCGGAGAACAGCAGCTATGATGTGCTGACCGGTCTGCCCACGATGTCCTATTTTATTGATCTCGTCAACCAGTGGCGGCGCGATCACAGGGGCGGTAACGGCAGTATGGCGGTCGTGTACATCAACCTGAGCGGTATGAAGCACTATAACAGCCAATTCGGCTTTGCAGAAGGAGATAATCTTCTGAGGCGGTTTGCACTGATCCTCGAGAGACAGTTCGGACATGAAAACTGCAGCCGCTTCAGTTCCGATCATTTCTGCGTATTCACCCCGACAAACGGATTGGAAGAAAGACTCGAGCAAGTTTTTACCGTATTTAAAAAGGATAAAGCGGGTCCCTCGCTGCCCGTGCGCGTCGGCATCTATCCCGAGATCTACGGCATCCTCGGCGTCAGCTCCGAGTGTGACCGCGCCAAATACGCCTGCGATCTCCTGATAAACACTCGTATCTCCGACTTCCGGTATTATGAAAAATCCATGTTGGCTCAGTCACAAAAGCGCCATTACTATATCGATAATCTGAATCGCGCGATCAAGGAAGGGTGGATCCAGGTTCACTACCAGCCCATCATCCGCACCGCGAACCGCCGCGTCAGTGATGAAGAAGCGCTGGCGCGCTGGAACGATCCCGTCCGGGGAATGATCCCTCCGAGCGAGTTTATCCCCGTGCTGGAGGAAGCTAAGCTGATCTACAAGCTGGATCTCTGTGTTCTGGAGCAGGTTCTTGAGAAGATCAAGATACAGGAGCGGGAGGGGCTGTATGTGGTGCCGACCTCTATCAACCTGTCGCGCTCGGATTTTGACGCCTGTGATATTGTCGAGGAGGTCCGCCGTCGCGTTGACGCCGCCGGCGTCAGCCGCAGTCTCATCAATATCGAGGTGACGGAGAGCACGATCGGCAAGGACTTTGACTATATGAAGTCACAGATCATCCGTTTCCGAGAGCTTGGCTTCCACGTTTGGATGGACGATTTCGGCAACGGCTATTCTGCGCTCGATACGCTGCACAGCATCCATTTTGACCTGATCAAATTTGATATGTTTTTTATGAAGCAGTTCGCCGACGGCGATAAGAGCCGGATCCTTTTGACCGAACTGATCCGCATGGCGATCTCGCTGGGGGTGGATACGATCTGCGAGGGCGTTGAGACCGAGGAACAGGTGGCGTTCCTACAGGAGGTCGGCTGTACGATGATGCAGGGCTTCTATTTCTGCCGCCCGATCCCGATGGACGCCATCCTCGACCGCTACCGCACCGGTACTCAGATCGGCTTTGAAAATCCCGAAGAATCCGACTACTACGCCGCGATCGGTAAGATCAATCTATATGACCTCGCCATCCTCTCCAACGACGACGAGGAGGTGTTCGAGCATTATTTCAACACGATCCCGATGGCGATCTTCGAGTCGACCGAAGAATCGCTTGTGCTGGTGCGCTGTAACTCCACCTATCGTTCACTGATGGTCAGGCAGCACGGCAGGCTCCCGATCGGTCTTGCTTTGAACTTCGAAAAGGGCGACGGCGTTACAAGCCGAACCTTCTTGAACGCAATACGCGAGTGTGTGAACAAGGGCAGCAAGATGCTCCTGGAGGAGCGGCACTCCGACGGCACCGTGAGTCAGATCTTTTTGAAGAATATCGCCGTCAACCCTGTTACCGGCGCCAGCGCGATCGCGGTCGCGGTGCTTGCGATCACCCCTTCCGATAACAGACCTGTTTCCTTTACCCATCTCGCCAGAGCGCTGACCTCCGATTATCTCACCGTGTACTACGCCAATGTCCGCACGGGACGGTTTGTAGAATATAGGGGCAGCGATGAGCTCGACGAGCCGGAGGCGGAGCGCTTCGGCGACGACTTCTTCGAATCTATCCGCAGCACGGCGCGCGAGAGGGTCGCGCCCGAGGATATCGAGCCTCTTCTCGCAGCATTGACCAAAGAGAACATCATGCGCTCGATAGAAGAGATGGGATCGTTCGTCCTTTTCTTCAAGGCGAAGGTATTTGGCAAGATGAAGCCCGTCAATCTCAAGGCGGTGCGTATCAAGCACGACCGGGATCATATCATCCTCGGTCTGAGAGAAAAGATAGAATTGACCGAAGCTGAGGCACAAGAAAACGAGCGGGGGTAAGTCTAATGTCATATTCTATCATCGGGATCATTGCGATTATGGTTCATCTGATCATCAACCGTGATATGCTGTGGCATTACAGCGACTATACCGACGTCCCCGCCTACAAGGAATACCGCGAGTATATCCTCGGTATGCTGTTCTTCTGCGTGACGGATGTACTGTGGGGCTTTTTGAATGACCTCGGGGCGATTGTGCCGCTTTACGCGGTGACTGTCCTCTACTTCACCACCATGATGGCGGGCTTTCTGCTGTGGACGCGGTATGTCGCCGCCTATATGGAGGGCGACGGACACAGTGTGTTCAGACGTATCCTCTTTGCGGCGGGGATCGTGTTCTTCTCCTGTGAGATCGTGATCCTTATCATCAATTTTTTTGTCCCCATCCAGTTTTATTATGACGTAAACGGCGTCTATCACGCCGGCGGCGCGCGCTATGCGACGCTGGCGATGCAGGTCGTGCTGTTCCTCGTCACGTCGGTCTATACCTTTGTGATGAAGTCGTCGAGTAAGAGCGCGACCGGGCGGCTTCGACGTTCTGTCGGTATGTTCGGTATCCTGATGGCGGCGCTGATCGTTATGCAGCTCTATTATCCGATGCTGCCGCTGTATTCCATCGGCTACCTGCTCAGCAGCTGTATGCTCCATTCCTTCGTTGTAGAGGAGGAGAAGGACGAGTATCGCAAGAGCCTGAAAGAAATGCTGGATCGCACCAAGCAGCAGAGCCTCGAGCTCGGCGACGCAAGGCGCAAGATCTATACCGATCCGATGACCGGCGTCGGCAGCAAGCAGGCGTATATGGAGAATGTCAACGCGCTCGACGCCCTGATCCGCGACGGCAAATCCGAAGAATTCGCGGTGATCGTGTTCGACGTCAATAATCTGAAGACCATCAACGATACCCTGGGGCATGATACCGGGGACGTCTATATCTATAATGCATCGATGCTGATCTGTGAGTTCTTTGACAGCTGTCCCGTTTACCGCATCGGCGGCGATGAATTCGTCGTGATCGTACAGGGTGAGCCCTATCAGAGCCGCCGTAAGCAGCTCGCTGCCTTTGAAGCGCAGATGGACAGCAATAATGGCTCCGATAAGGTCGTGGTGTCCTCGGGGATGTCCGCGTATCAGCGCGGCTCCGATACGCGCTATCTCGCGGTTTTTGAGCGTGCCGATCAGCAGATGTATAAGCGCAAGCGTAAGCTTAAGAAATGCGCGGGAGTCAGCCCCGGCAGAATCCGCTCCTGAGCGGGACGGTATCTGCCGTCGATCGGTGAATCATACCGAATCCGGGTCGTTATCTTCAGCAACCGAAAGAAATAATAGACTACTGTAATAATCAGAAAGGGATAGAATAATGGGTAATACGTTTTATTTCGAATGGGAAGTCGCGCTGATGCAGTGGATCCAGTCGTGGCTGGGTCCTGTCGGTACGGCGATCGCTTCCGCTTTCAGCGAAATGGGAGAACAGCTGGTGTGCGTTGCGGTACTGGGCTTTCTGTATTGGTGTTGGGAGAAGGAGTTCGGCAAATATGTCGGACTGAACGTGCTGGTGGGCATCACCCTCAACCCCATGATTAAGAATATCTTCGTAAGGCGCAGACCGTATTTTGATCACGCGGGGATCAAATGCCTCAAGCCCGTGGAAAAGGGCGCCGATATTTATGATATCTCGGCTCAGGGTTATTCCTTCCCCAGCGGACACTCAACAAACGGCGTGACCCTTTATACTTCTCTCGGACTTTATAAGAAGAACAGGATCCTGATGATTATCGGCGTTATCGCGCCGCTGCTGATCGGTATCTCGCGCTTCTGCGTCGGCGTGCATTATCCGACGGATGTCATCTGCGGCTGGGCGCTGGGCTTGATCGTCGCTTTCCTTGTTCCCGCGCTGCAGCGCGCGATCAAAAACCGCCGGCTCTTCTACGGACTGCTGGTACTGATCGCTCTTCCGGGCTGGTTCTACTGCAGAAGCGCCGACTACTACACCGCCTTCGGTATTCTGGTCGGCTTCATCATCGCGGTGGAATTTGAAGAGAGGTTTGTCAAATTTGAGAATACGCGCAATATCCTACGGTGTATTTTGCGTCCGGTACTGGGCGTCGCCGTTTACTTCGGACTGAATACGCTGTTGAAGCTCCCGTTCGGCAAGGAGTTTCTCGACTCTGCTACCATGGCTTCTTACGCGGTACGCGCAGCGCGCTACTGTGTGGTTATTTTCTTCACCATCGGCGTGTATCCGCTGATCTTCCGGCTCGGCGACCGCGTATTTAAGCGTAAGGGCTGATCCTCCGGTGATCGCAGAAAAAAGGCGCTGACTGATATGAAAGTGAACTGATTCATAAAGGAGAACCATGATATGGAGATTAAAGCAGTAAAATTCAGAAAAGACGGATTCTATTCCCAGCTGTTTGCGTTCGGCGCGGAAGAAGGTCCCGAGAAGTACAGCATGGATATCCGTTATCGCGGCAGCCTGCAAAACTACCTGATCGACACAGGCGACGAGGTCATCTTAGTCGATACGGGACTTCCCGCGGGCACTCCCGAGGAGAAACCCGACAAGGAAGTCGCCGCCTATACCGGCAAGGATATTTGCAGTTATATGGAGGCGTTCCGCAACCTCGGCTATGAGCCCGAGCAGGTGACGAAGATCCTACTGACCCACAGGCACAGCGACCATTCAGGCGAGTTGAAGTCCTTCCCGAACGCGAAGATCTATGTCAACGCCGAGGAGCTTGACGCGGTCGAATTACAGGGTATCGATAACATTGTGCCTGTTACCTTCACTGACGGCGCGTATTACAATTTTCCGGAGAGTCAGAAGATCATCGACGGTATCTATTTCATCAAGGCAAAGGGCCATACCAAGGGCAACAGCCTCGTGATCGTCGAGGACGGAGACCTTTTCTATATGCTCCACGGCGACATCACCTATGTGGACGAGGCGCTCTATGAGAATAAAGTGTCCGTCGTTTTTGATGATCTGCAAGAAGCGAAAACCACCCTCGGCAGAGTGCGTGAGTTCGTCCGCAATCACCCGACCGTCTACTGCGGTACGCATACGCCCCAGGGCTATGAGAATCTGGAAGCGAAGCGCGTGATGGATCTCGACCATCCTGTTGAGACGGTCTTTGCCGAGATCGACTTCACCGAGCAGGAGGCGACAGGCATTTACATCTGCTCCGTCTGCGGTTATGTGTACGATCCCGCCGAGCATGACGGTGTTGCCTTTGAGGACCTGCCCGACGACTGGCGCTGCCCCAGGTGCAGGCAGCCTAAGGAAAAGTTCAATAAGGCATAAGCCGATAATCATAATATCAGTTCATAATAGGAAAGGGCGGATCGTTTTGAACCGCCCTTTTCATGAGGAATCAGATCTGCTTCCTTGTGTGTTTTATCAAGGATTAGTATTAGCGTTTAAGCCGCAGATGTTTTTTTCGGTTCGACCCCATTTTGAACCTCAAAACCTTCGTATAGATGAGTGAAGCAAAAAAGTTTCAACAACAAAAATACAGAACGGAGGTAACTCAAATGAAAAAACTATTTGCTATCATCTTATCCGCTATGTTAATCCTTACGATGTGTACCGTTACGGCATTCGCCATAGACCAAAACGTCACGCTTGATGAAATCGACGGACGACTTGAGATCACCGAAGCGGGATCTTACACGCTTACCGGCACACTGCAGGGCACGGTCTATGTCGATCCCGGTGAGGGCGACGTAGAGCTGATCCTCGACGGCGCGGATATCTACGGTGGCGATCAGCCCGGCATCATCGCCGAGAGCGGGGACTCCCTCACCATCAACCTGCCCGAAGGCTCGATCAACCGTATCAGCGGCAACGCGGGCAATCTGTACAGCGCGACCATCTACAGCACGATCGACACTGCCTTTGAGGGCGACGGCGCGCTTTATGTCATCAGTGATTCGACGGACGGTATTGCTGCCGAGAACGCCGACCTCACCTTTGACGGCGGCAGCTACGCGATCACCGCAGAGGATAACGCGATCACGGCAACCGGTTATCAGCCGGGCGAGCTTACCGTGAACGACGGTCATTTCAGCACCGACGCGACAAACAATGTTGATCCTAAAGCGATCTTCACCATGAACGGCGGCGAATTCTTCGAGCCGCTCCCCGAGAGCTTCAATATGAATCAATCCAGTCAGCAGATGAACGGTAATATGCCGAGCGGTCAACAGCCGCAGATGAATGGTAATATGCCGAGCGGTCAACAGCCGCAGATGAACGGTAATATGCCAAGCGGTCAACAGCCGCAGATGAACGGCAACATGCCGAACGGTCAGCAGAACGCAAGCTCTTCCGGCTCCGCGTCAGAAGTCGTCAGCGGCACCATGACCAACAGCGCGGCTGATCTTGAAGCTGATTACGATAACGCGACCTACATCACCGTATCCGACGATAACAGCGATATCAAGATCACTTCCTCCGGCACCTATGTCGTCAGCGGTACCAGCTCCGACGGCAATATCACCGTCAAGAAGGGCACCACAGGCGTCGTTCTCGTACTGGACGATCTCGATCTCACCAGCACCACCGGCGCGACAGTATCCATCAACAAGGAAGCCGAGGTCAAGGTCATCATCAGCGGCGACGTTGTCCTGACCGATAACGAGAATCCCGACGACGAGTATTCCACCGACGCGGATGTAGCCGACGCGTATGACGGCGCGGCGCTGAAAGCAAAGGCAAATTCTCAGGTCTATGTCACCGGCGACGGTACCCTCACCATCAACGGCAACGCGAAGAACGGTATCAAAGCAGGGGACGATTCCTCTCTGATCTTCGACGACGTGACCGTCAACATCACCGCGACCAACGACGGCATCAACGGCAACTACGACGTGACCCTGCTCAGCGGCACCTTTAACATCAGCGCAGGCGACGACGCGATCCACGCCGATCATATCCTGACCATCGGCAGTGAGGACGGTACCGGCCCCACCGTCAAGGTCACCAAGTCGGGCGAGGGTATGGAAGGTACGGTCGTGAACGTACTCGGCGGAGATATCTCCATCGTCTCCTCTGATGACGCGATCAACGCGGCGAACGGCGACGGCATATACGAAGGCGAGCTCGACTACTCCTTCAATATGCTCGGCGGTAAGGTCGTCATCAACTCTAGCGGCGACGGTATCGACTCCAACGGCAACGTCAATCTCATCGGCGGCAGCGCTCAGGTCAACAGCGCCGCAGGCGGCGGGGAGGCAGGAATCGACTATGACGGTCAGTACTACATCTCCGATCAGTTCAATCTGAACAACAGGAGCGGCATATCCGGCGCGGACATGATGCCCGGACAGATGGGCGGCATGAACGGACAGATGCCCGGTCAAATAAACGGGCAGCAGAGTTTCAACCAGAATGGTAATCAGAACATGAATAATCAGCAAAGCACCACCCAAAACGGTAATCAGAGCATGAACGGCACACAGCCGAATATGAACAATAACCGCAGATAGTTTTCTTTTTCATACTCCTTGATGAACAGGGAGCGGCAGGACTTATGTCCTCCGCTCCCTGTTTTCATTTGCCTTTCACATAACGGTCATACTCGCTTCACTCGGCGGGTTTAGAATCAATTTGTAAATAATACTAATCCTTAATAAAAACCTTTATCATCTATTGCGCTATATTTCGTATAGCTTTGTTGTCGTCGTTGTTCGCTGTACTCTGAAGGCTACTCCGGTTGGTATGCCTTGACCTCGTGCCGCGACTCCTCCTCTCCCCACAACGCGAGGCGTTGTAGGGACCCCGGAAGTGACAGGCGCCAGCCTGTCTGCCTTATCGCACCATGCGGATCAAAGATTTTTTCTCATTCCGACCGTTACAACAGGTTTTCTCTCATTCATCGATAAGCGGCTTCAATAGATTCAAATGCGTTTATCGAAATAACCCCTATATCAAAAACTGTTGCTTCGGTCGTTTACGTAAAGGAACAAATCGCATTGATATGCTGATTTAGGCTGTCAATGCGATTTTTGCGTTCAGAGTGAAGCGCGCTTGTTTTTGGGTGATTGCCTGCCTGCGACTTCCGCCTCGTCGTACAAAAATCATCCTCGAGAATCCGAGTCAGCTTTCTATCAGGGATTAATATAACAATCTGACGAACATATTGACTATTACTCAGAATTCGCTAGAATAGTAATATACGGAGGAGAAGCTATGAACGACTTATTCGGTAATCTCAATCAAACACAGCGCGACGCGGTTACATCGACAGAAGGAATGATCCGCGTGATCGCGGGAGCGGGCTCGGGCAAGACGCGCGCCTTGACCCATCGATTCGCCTTCCTCGTCAACGAGGTCGGCATCCTTCCCGGCAACATCCTGTGCGTGACCTTCACCAATAAAGCCGCTGATGAAATGCGTCAGCGTATCCATCTGCTGACGGGCGATAACGATACCGGCTATATCTGCACCTTCCACAGCTTCTGCGTGAGTATCCTGCAGGAGGACAGCTTTGCCGTGCAGTATCCGAAGAGCTTTCTGGTTCTCGACAATTCCGATATCGACGATATGCTCCGCGTGATCTACGCCGAGCGCGGGCTGACCCTGCGCGATATGACCTTTCGCGACGCGCGCGATATGATCGAGATACAAAAGCTGTTCAAGCACCCCGACTACTACCTCGACATGATCGAAATGTCGCTCGACACGCTCCATGACAAATATATGCTGGCAACCACCGTTAAGGATATTATCTTCTACGGTTACTTGTATCAGGAGAAAAAGTGTTTCGGGCTTGACTATAACGATCTGATCAAGTTTGTGCTGTATATCTTCTCACAGAACAATGAGATCAAGCTCAAATGGCAACAGCGGCTCGAGTACATCATGATCGACGAGTTTCAGGATATCGATTTTCTGCAATACGAACTGATGGAGAACCTCTGCGGCTATCACAACAACCTGTTTATCGTCGGCGATCCCGACCAGACCATCTACACTTGGCGCGGCGCGGACGTGAAGTATCTGCTGAATTTTGATAAGAACTTCCCGAACGTCAAGACCATTATGATGACCGAGAACTACCGCTCCACGCCGCAGATCATCGCGGCGGTCAATTCGCTGATCGGCAAAAACAAAAACCGCGTGAAGAAGGAACTGATCCCCATGCTTCCCGACGGCGAATCTGTTTTGTGCTATCACGCCGATACCTCCGAGGATGAGGCGAAGTGGATCGCGTCGCAGATACTTGCGCTGAACGACAGCGGCACACCGTTCCGTGACGTGACCGTCCTCTACCGCGCCCACTACATCACACGCACAGTTGAGGATGTATTGAGAAAGGCGAAGATCCCATACACCATTTACAGCGGCGCGCAGTTCTATGAGCGCACGGAGATCAAGAACGCGCTTTCGTATCTGCGAATGATAGCATACAAGGATGATCTGTCGTTCCGAAGGATCGCGAACATACCCAAGCGCAACCTCGGCGAAAGACGCATGAAGTTCCTCGAGGAATTCGCCGCGGAGCGCAACTGCTCACTGTATGAAGCCCTGAGATTTACGGTTGAGGACGATATTTTCAAGCGCACCAAAGCACAGCAGTTCATCAACTTGATCGAGCGTTTTTCGGCGAATTATGCCGACCGTCCGATCTCGGAGATTCTCTCCGACGTACTCGATAAGAGCGGCTACGAAGAAGCGCTCCGTACCGAGGGCAGTCAGGAACGCCTCGACAACCTCGCGGAGCTGAAGCAGAGCGTGTATGATTATGAGCGGAATTGCGGCGAGGAGAGTACTCTTGAGCATTACCTCACACATATCGCACTGTACACCAACACCGATACGGAGGTAAAGGGCGACAAGGTCAAGCTGATGACCGTCCACGCGGCAAAGGGTCTGGAGTTTCCGCACGTGTTCCTCTGCGCGATGAATGAGGGTATCTTCCCATCGAAGAAAACCAATACGCTGGAGCGGATGGAGGAGGAGCGCAGGCTCGCCTTTGTCGCGATGACCAGAGCCGAAAAGCGACTGTATCTCAGCGAGGCGGAAGGCCGCAACCTCGACGGCTCGCCGAAGTTCCCCTCGCGCTTCATCCTCGATATCGACCGCGGGCTGCTTGAATACGTCAACGAGCCGAAGGATTCGCTGGTCAAGGAGGCGCGGGATTATATCGACGCGACCGTGAAGTATATGCCCGAGAACCTCAACAGCATCATCCTGCCGATCGGACAGCGGGTGCGCCATTCCGTTTTCGGCGAGGGTACGGTCACGGACGTCGATACCGACAAGGGCGCTCATCTGATTAAATTCGACACGATCGACACGCCCCGCATGATCTCATTTAAAGTGAAATTGGAATTGATACCATAAAGCTACACTGCTCAAAAAACAAAGTAAAAGGAACAGCGATCGTTTCATGCCCACAAGTGACGTGACCGAAAACCACCGGCTCGGAACAACGATGATTTGAAACGAAAAAACAGCCCGAAACGCCGAAAACATCTTAAGGATTAGTATAAGCCGGACACGGATCAACCATTGTCTGTCAAAAAACTAAGGCAATACCGCATTTTAGGTGTGCGGTATTGCCTTAATGACATTATGGGATATTTTGATTTTTCTTTGACAAAATCTCTCCGCGGAAAATCCACGGAGAGATCTGTTTCATATCGGTGTTAAACCCACAGGGAGCTCTTGCCTCTGGCGGCGGAGTTGATCTTGCCCGCGTCGGCGGTGGTGACCTTGCCGTCGCCGGTCACGTCGGAAACGGAGAGATCATAGCCCTCGAGGACTATTTTGCCTCTAGCGGCGGAATTCGCGATACCGAAGTCAACAGTGGAGAGCTTTCCGTCGCCGTTGGTGTCGCCGAAGGCACGGATCTCGGCGTTCTGCCTGTGCTCCGGCTTAGGCGAATTACCGACGGTGATGATATATTCACGCGTGGCGTTGAATCTCTTTTTGATCGTCAGTTTGTAGGTACCGGGCAAAACATTGTAGAACTTGTATTCGCCGCGGGTGCCCTTGATGGTTTTGTAGCGGGTGTTCGGGAGCTCTTCCTGTCCCGGAACATCCAGCGCCTTCAGACTGACATGGATGTCGCTGTCGGGTTTTTCGACGGAAGAACCGGCGCCGGAGCCGGAGGAGCCGCCGGAGGATCCCCAGCCCTCAGGAAGAGCGGAAGACTCGTAATCCCACTGCGATCTCCAGTCGTTACCTACCTGAGCCGCTTTTTCCAGCAGCTCCTTCATATCTTCCCTACTCATATGATTCCATCCTCGTCGGTCGAGTCCGAGACGGTCGATCAGTGTCTGAGCGCTCAGACCGGTTACTTTGATCATAGCGGCAAGTCCATCGGAAGAGGCAAGATACCGGATCAACAAATCGTCTTCCGGGGTCAACCCATAGGCACCGTCTATCGCATAGCCCGATTCGTCAATATAATCATCTGTAATACCTATATAATTGTCGTTGTCATATCTGTCTTTCTCCTTCCACTTTGACACAAGACGGTTATAGGCGCCTTCCTTTGTAAAGAACGTGCGATTTCCGGTATAATATACGGTGCCATGAAATTCCGAAGAGTGGAAATAAAGGTCGAGGGTGCGTTCGCCGGTGGCCGGATTCTCGAGAACAACGTCGAATTCCGCATTCCAGTCCGGATCGTAACCGTGATCTGACAGCGCGTATTCCCAGATATTGTCGCCGTTTTTGTCGTCGCCGTTGAGGGAGGCGGCGTTCATCAGCTGCTTATTTTTTTCATGATCGACCAGATAGATGTAGAACTTGACCGCCTTTACGCCTTTCCATCCGGCAGAATTCGCGTCGAAGTAGATCATGTCGTCCGGTACGGCGGGCTTGATGTCTTTACCCTCGGCGATACCGATGACATAATTGGGCGAAGCGCTGCTGTCTACGGGCAGGGGCGAATCCTCAAAGCGCCACTCGGTCATGGTGTCGGTCTCTTCGATGGCGCGTTCTACGTCATTTTTGGTCATTCCCAGTCCGCTTCCGATATCGTCCAGCAGCTTTTGGTTGCTCTTGTTCGCTCTGGAAACTGCCCATTGATAGTTGCGTGTCAAAAAATCTGTCAGCCTATTGAAGACCGAATAGTATGACGGAGAGGTTTCGCCGTAAACTTCGCCGAAGGCATCGATGTCGAGCATCGGCTTGCAGGAGCTGTTTTTCCATTTTGCTTCGTCATGTGTTCTTTCGGGATCAATCGAGGGATGGTAGCTTTTGCCGGTGACGTAAGCGGTATCGCCCAGACACGAGCTGTCGATCTCCAACATGGTTGTTTCATGGTTGGTGTTGTTCTGATCATAGAAGATGATAAAATACTGATGACCGTTTTCAAAGGTGATTCCTTTATCACCGGGACGGTATTCCCATATGCCGTCGTTGTTTTCGTCGGTGCCTCTTATCTTTCTTGAGCCCCAGGGTAGTATTTCCTCTCCGTCTTTACAGATATAAAAGTTGATAAGGCAGTCGCTGCCCCAGCCGGTGGAGTCAAAATAGATGCAGTCGTCGGTTCCGGTCGGCGCGTTTTGTACAGCGGCTCCGGCGGGAATCGCTGTCGCGGTCAGCAGCATCACGAGAGCCGTGATGAGAGAGATAAGCTTACAGGTTGTTTTCATAATGATTCCTCCTTGGAATATGCTTTGAGGTTTTTGTTCCCTTTGCTTACTTAACGAACAAAATGCCGTTTTGGTTTAAGCTACGGAATGTATCCTGATTAATTATAGCACAAGCAGCCAAAAAAGCAATAGGTAGTGGCATGCTTTTTGTTGAAAAAAACAGTCCCCAAACAGAACATTCGAGGACTGAGGTATGCGGATCAGAGATCGTATTCAAGCGGATTTTACGTCCACAACGAGGTCTTGCCTCCGGCGGCGTTGATCCTGCCCGCGTCGGCGGTGGTGACCTTTCCGTCGCCGGTCACGTCGGCGCGATAAAACGCTGAAAAGAGAGTTGCTAAAGAACGTAGGAAGTGCTATAATCAACCTATTCAAGACGGTAGGTGATCGGATGAAACAAAATAACGCGAAGGGCGGACGACTGCGCGAGATGATCGCGATCGACAAGGCGCAGATGCTCCCGCTGAACTTTAAGGTGAACTATATCTTCACACCGCTGTATGTCGTGGTGTCGCTGATACTGCTTCTCGTTTTCGGCGCGCTGATGCAGGCGCGGCTGGTGGCTCTCGGTCTGGTGTGTCTCGGCGTGATGGCGCTGCTGACCGCGGGTCTGCTGCTCATGGTGCCGATCGTGCGCAAGAGAGCGATACAAGCGGAGCTCAAACGCTACGGATTCGATACGCGGAAGCATGACGAGATACCCGACGCGGCGGAAGAATGGGATTTTTCCGATAAAGAATTATCTGTGAGCTTCAACCGTTACGGGATGCGTGTGAACGGCGTGCTGTATTACTATAATCATCTGCAGAAGATCGTGCTGACCGGTAACCGTTATCAGCGCGTGAGCGTGATGATCGTCTTTATCGAGTCGCCCGAGCGGTGTATCGCCCTGCCGGCGATCCCCAAGGTGCGGAGGATGCTCGAGAATTATCAGATTACGCTTGAGAATCAGGAGACCTTCGATTATATTCTCTCCAACCCCGAGCAGGCGTTCACCGAGATCTACAAGAAGGGTGAAGTCGCCGTAAAGTAAACCTATACTAAGTTACAGAAAAAACAACGCCCGCTGTACCGAGATGGTACGGCGGGCGTTACTGTTATTCAAAGAGGATCGAACCGATAGGGTAGGGGGTATCGAGCAGAGCGGCGTACCGTCCGATGAAGGTTGCGTCCGTGACGCTGACGTCGCCGGAGCGGTCGGCGTCGGCGGCTTTATCACTGAAGTCGGGGACTTCGATCTCCGCGAGCCGGTATTGCACGGCGGTCACGTCGGTGATATCGACCTTGCCGTCGCTGTCGGCGTCGCCGAGGAGGAAGCCCTTCTCCGTACCGACCAGCGCGTAGCAGTCGGCGAGCTCGCTGAACTGAATGACGAGCGTATCGCCGTCGAGCTCGGCGGGGATCCTGTCATCGCTGTCAATAGTCGGATATTCGGAATCAACAGGGTAGAGGGAAAGCGTCTTGTAATGCGTCGTTTCTTCCGTCAGCGGGAGCCTCAGCTCTGCGGACGTATGCCTGAGCATATTGCCCTCTTCGTCGAAGATCATGAGCATCATCACGTTGAGCAGGTCGCCGTCGGTCAGCTCGCCGAGCTCCTTCATCATGCTGTCCGTCGTGCGGCGGCTGAGTCCGAGAGACGCGAGGGTCTCTTCGGAGCTGTTCTTGTCGAGGTAGACCATAGTGTATTCATGACCGTTGAGACCGTCAAAGGTCACGGTCACGCCGTCGGCGGTCGATTCATACGCGACCGTATCGCGTTGAGCCGTCAGAGAGAGGGGATAAGCGGGCATGGTGAGGTAGTGCCAGCCGTAGTCGTAGCTGTTCTCGTCGGTGTCCTTGGTGACGGTCGCCTTGGGAGAGTCGGTCCACGGAGAGAGTGTGTTCCAGCTGAGGAAGGTTCCGTCGCCGAAGAGACTGTCGCAGTCGACGTCCATGTATTCGAGATACACGCGGTCGCCTGCCGAAGCGTAGGTGCGGCTGACGGGGGAGAAGCCGTCGCCCGGGTCGACAGCGAGCTCATACAGCGACTCTCCGCTGATCTTGCCGCTTACGGGAGCGCTCGATGTACCGTAATAGATCACGCCGCAGTCGAGGGCAAAGCCGTTCGTTTGGATAGTGCCGTTATCAGTCAGGACGGGGCATGAGAGCTTGCCCGAAAGGGACAGGGTGCCGCCCTCGTCAATGCTTACGCTGAACTCCGAGGTCTCGGGCAGCGTGCCCTTCGCTTGTGCAAGACTGCTGCTGTTGACGGTGATATCCTGAGCGGGGAGAGGGTAGTAGCGATCCTCCGCGCTTCTGTCGGGACAGAGCGAAACACTCCCGCTGACCGGCGTGATCAGCGCCGTACAGGATGAGCCGCAGATCAGGGGCGTGCCGTCGATCACGAGCATTCCGCCGCCTTCTTCACAGGTGATACAGCCGTCGCGGCTGAACAGCAGGTTTTGACTCTTCGCGGTCAGCGATCGGCTCGCGGAGAGCACCAGCTCGCAGTCGTTGATCCACAGAGGCTTGTTCAGCGTGAGGTCGCCGTCGAGGGTGACGCTGCCTGATCGTGAGTCGAGACAGATCCCGCCGATCGACTTGCTGCTGTTGAGCTTTACGAGCTCGCTGTAATCTGTCGCTTCGGCAAAGATCGTACCGCCGAGCTTTGTGCGGATCGCTTCGACTGCCTTGACCATGTCGGCGGGGTGAGCGGGGTCGGCATGCGTGACGATGATCTTCGCTTCGTCATCACAGTCCGCCGTACCGTTATGGATGAAGCGGCTCCTACCGTCGCTCTCGACGCTGAAATACAGCTTGCCGTACAGCAGCAGATCGCCGTTGTTGACGATCGTGCCGTCGTCGGCGTCGAGCGCGGCGCCGTCATAGATATTCAGAGAACCGTTGTTCGTGATCGAACCGCCCTCGGCGGGAGCGAGAATCGAGCCGGGCTCCAGCTCGAACGTGCCGCTGTTGATGATGTCTGCCTGCAGAAGGCTGTCCTCGGCAAGGTCGACGGAAGCGTCCTTCGCGATCACGAGCGTATCTTCAAGGGTGTAATAACCGCTGAGTGTGAGTTCCGTACCCGCAGGGATGGTGATTCTGCCGTCCGACGGGGGAAAGGCTTGGTATAATTCTAATACAGAATTAAAAGAAAACGACTGCTCCGCGTGAACGGTAAAAGAAAATGTACCGAATAACAGGCAAAGCGAAAGTACGATGGAAATCAGTCTTTTCATTCCGTGTCCTCCTGTAACTGAGCCCAGAGCTCGTACAGCTCCTCGAGTCTGCCTTGGGTTTCTTCTAGCTCGGCAGTCAGCGCCATCAGCTGTTCGTAGTCGCTCTGCACGTCCTCCCGCGCGAGCTGATCTTGCAGCTTTTCCGATTTCGCTTCCAGCTCCTCGATCTCCGCTTCGGTGCGGGTGAGTTGGGTCTTTCGCTTGCGCTCCTCGCTTTGGCGCTGCTTTTTGAGCTGCCAGTCGTTGAGGGGCTTTTCCTTCTTCTCGGCGGGCTTCTCTCCGTCCTCTGATACGGCTTGCGCCGAGATGCGCTCGAGGTAGTTGTCGTAGTTGCCGAGGTATTCAGTCACGCCGTTCTTCCCGAGTGCAAGCACACGGTCGGCGAGCTTGTTGATGAAGTAGCGGTCGTGGCTGATGATGACGAGCGTGCCTTCGTAATCGCGCAGGGTATCCTCCAACGCCTCGCGTGAGGACGCGTCGAGGTGGTTGGTCGGCTCGTCGAGCAGGAGCAGGTTGTACCCGCCCAGCATGAGCTTCAACAGCGAGATCCGCGCTCTTTCTCCGCCGCTCATGGCGGACAGCGGCTTGAACACCTCGTCGCCCTTGAACAGGAACGCGGCGAGGGAGGATCGCACCTTGGTCTCGGTGAGCTGCGGGTAGGTGTTCCAGATCTCGTCGATGGCGGTGTTGTTGAGGTTCAGGTTCTCCTGCATCTGATCGAAGTACCCGACGTCCACCATCGCGCCGTATTCATATTCGCCCGTGTCGGGGCGGAGCTTGCCGTTGAGGATACGGAACAGGGTCGTCTTTCCGCAGCCGTTATCGCCGAGGATGAAGACGCGCTCGCCCTTGGTGATATGCAGGTCGACGTTTCTGAACAGCTTCTTGTCCCCGAAGGCTTTACTGAGATCCTTCGCCATCAGCACGTCGTTGCCGCTCTCGTGGCGGGGCTCAAAGCGCATTCGGATGCTCTCGAGCGCGCTGTCGGGCTCGACGAGCTGTTCCTTGATGCGGTCGATCTCCTTCTGCTTCGACGCGGCGGTGCGGATGTTGCGCTCGCGGTTCCATCGCTTCTGCTGTTCGATGATGCCCTCGATACGCCTGATCTCCTTCATATCGTTCTGGTATTTATTCTCGAGCGCCTTTTCATGCGCCTGCTTCTTCTCGATAAAGACGGAGTACGCGCCCTTGTAAACAGTGCCTCTGCCGTGTTCGATCTCGACGGTCTTGTTGGTGACCGCGTCGAGAAAGTAGCGGTCGTGGCTGACGATCAGCATCGCGCCTTTAAAATCGCGCAGAAAGCCCTCGAGCCACGCGACCGAGGCGATATCCAGATGGTTGGTGGGCTCGTCGAGCAGGAGCATATCGCTTTTGGATAACAGGAGCTTCAAAAGACTGAGCTTGGAGCGCTGACCGCCCGAGAGCGCCGAGGTCGGCATCCCGAACTCCGCTTTCTTAAAGCCCAGACCCAGCAGTGCCGAGCGGGTGCGGCTCTTGTAGGTCAAGCCGCCTTCGCTCTCGAATCGCTCCATCAGCGCTGTCTGGCGGTCGATCAGGTCGACGGCGCCTTCGCTGACGGCGCGGTTTAGCTCGTCGATCTCGCACTCCATCTCCTTGAGGTAGTCAAAGACCGATTCCAGTTCGTCATAGATACTGCGTGTTCCGTTGGAGCAGGCGTGCTGCTCCATATACCCGATGTTCAGCCCGCGCTGCGAGGCGACAACGCCCGAGACCGGCTCGAGCTGACCGCAGATGATCTTGAACAGGGTGGTTTTACCGACGCCGTTGCGCCCGATCAAGCCGACCTTGTCGCGTGCTTCGACCTCAAAGCTCAGATCCTCGAACAGGGTGCGCTCGCCGAACGCCATCGACACCTTGCTCAGTGATAAGACAGGCATAGCTTCACTTCTTTCAGATTAATGGCAATATATCTCTATTCTACCTTAAATCTGCCGAAAGAGCAATAGGAAAATTAACCGGGCGCCTTTTGGCGGAGGGAGTTCCCGTGCAGAACTTTCTTATCGTCCATTGACTTTTTGCCGCCTTTACATTAATATAGTATTATCAATAAAATTTTGAGGTGATTTATATGAAATTTGACGTAAATACCAAAATAGCAGAGATTTTGAAGCAGTTCCCGTGGCTGCCTGAGGAACTCGTAAAGATCGACAGCCGTTTCAGCATCGTGAACTCCCCGATCGGTAAGATGCTGATCAAGAACGCTACCGTCGCCGATCTGTGCGGCAAAGCGGGTATCGAGCCCGAGGACGCTCTCAAAAAGCTTGACGAGCTGATCGCGTCGCATAAGGGATAACCCCCTTTCGAGGTGTATTATGTATGTCAACAAGCCAATGCAGGAGAAGAAAAAGACACGATGGTGGAAGATCCCGCTGACGGTGATCGCGCTGATCCTCGTCGCCGCGATCGTCTACGTCGCCTACGTCTTTATCTCCTACGACCGTATCGAGGATAATCAGGAGCTGATCCCTAAGGGTACGGCGAAGTCCGCCGCGGTGAAGCTTAATAAGGAATATACCGCCCTGACCTATAATGTCGGCTTCGGCGCGTACACGCCCGACTTCACCTTCTTCATGGACGGCGGCAAGAGCTCGTGGGCTGAGAGCGAAGAGAGCGTCGTCGCCTGTATCGACGGTTCGGCGGATATCATCAAGGAGAACAACGCCGACTTCGCCCTGATCCAGGAGGTCGACTTCGGCTCCACCCGCAGCTATCATGTTGACGAGCGGCAGCAGCTGATCGACCGATTCCCCGATTACAGCTCGGTCTTCGCGGTGAACTACCATTCGGCGTTCCTCTTCTATCCCTTTACCCGGCCCCACGGCGCATCCAACAGTGGATTGCTAACCCTCAGTGAGAGCGGTATCGACTACGCGATCCGCCGCAGCCTGCCGATCTCCGAGGGCTTCAAGAAGTTTCTCGACCTCGACCGCGCCTACAGCATCAGCCATATTCCGACCGAGAACGGTAAGGAGCTGGTCATCATCAACACCCATACCTCCGCCTACGGTACCGACGGCGACCTCCAGACCCGCCAGATGCAGATGATGTTCGACGATATGGCGGCGGAGTATAAAAAGGGCAATTACGTTATCTGCGGCGGCGACTTCAACCATGATTTCACCGGCGACAGTAAGTATAAGCTGAACGACGCGACCCCCGAGGATCTCGAGGCGCTCGCGTGGTGCGCTGAGTTCCCCGCCGAGCTGATCCCCGAGGGCTTCGCCCGCGTGACGGATTACGCGAGCGGTCTGCGCCCCTCTACCCGCAACACCGACATCCCCTACAGCGACGCGAGCTTCGTCGTTACCCTCGACGGCTTCATCGTCTCCGATAACATCGAGCCGACCTTCGTCGACGTCATCGATACGGGCTTTAAGTACTCCGACCATAACCCCGTGAAGATGAAGTTCAAGCTGAAATAGTATCAGGCTCCCTTTGGGAAAGGGAGCCTTGGAAATCGACTGCTCATATATTTTTTGATACTTTCTCGACAAGCTGCGGGCTGAATGAATTCAGCCCCTACAACACTTTACAACATTTCAATCAGCACATACCCATCATGCACATTCCCAATCTTATCCCTAAGGAGGAATCCAAATGAAAAAGGTATTACGAACGTCATTGCGAGGAGGCGGGCTTGTCCGCCGAAGCGGCAATCTCAACCGATTATCAGCGATCATCCTAACGGCGGTCATGCTGTTCTCGATGATCCCGCTTACGGCGCTGACAGCCACGGCGGCTGAGACCGAGGTCGCGGAAACAGGCGCGGAGCCGACGTTCTCCGGTGTGGCGGTGCCCACCGACGGCGCGGGGCTGAAAACGCTCCTCGAGGCGGACGGCGATATCATGATCTCGCTGAACAAGGATATTTCCGCACGTATCGGAGAGAAGGGCGACAGAAACGCCGATTTTGTCGAGCATTGGTGTACGCTGGGCAAGGGTACCAAGGTGCTTGAGCTCAACGGGTATGACCTCACGCTGTACAATGACAGACAAGAATCCTCAAAAGCCATGTATATGATCCGTGTTCCTTCCGGAGCAGAGCTGGTCATCAACGACAATAAGAACAGTGGTACATCAATTATAACGGATTACTTCAAAGTGGTACTCTATCAACGACAAATTATCATAAAAATAAACACCATTTGATTGCGGTAACCGGCGGCAAGCTGACTGTTAACGGCGGTGTACTGGAAGCTGGTAGATCACAAAAGTTTTATGCAGGAGGTGATGCGAAATATTACTATCGCCAGATCAACGGTACTGCTATCATTATGAGCAGTGGTGAAGTACAGATCAACGGCGGCACGATAATGGGACGCGGTTTTACTTCTGTCAGATATGACGAGATAAAAAAACGCGCAGCCGCTGTTGAAGCGACCGGCGGTGCTCTGACCATCTATGACGGCGAGTTTTGGGGCATGGGCTGCGCCGACGTTATGCAGATTAGTGACGAGGTCGATATCCGTGTCTACGGCGGTGAATATGATACCCATAAGCAAGATTATAAAATTGCAATGGGAACATATTATGATATGGGTATTACGGCTGATGATCCAGTTTCCACCTCCTACGGTAATATCGGTATTCCGGGGCGCGCGCTCTCTCTCGCCGTTGCCCAAAGCAAGACCGAGGTCTATAAGAATGGCACAGGTAAACTGACTTATGAGCAGGTACACGCGAACGAAACGCTCGAAACCTCAAAATATATCACCGTCAAGCCGGAAAAGAAACAGTCCTTTAGAACGGTGAGTCAGTTCCTCCCGAACGAGAACCGCTACGGTGAGCTGCCCATCGGTACGGTCTATGAATGGGACAAGAGCTCGCCCCTGCGCTTTGTGGTCTACAACTCGCTCTATTATCCTTCCCAGCGCGACTATGATCAGGTCAATCAGCACGAGCACGGCGTGAAAGCCGGTCTGCGGCTGAGCTATGACGGAGAGAATTATGTTCATTCCGTGGCGGTGAACGAGAACGGTGAGATCGACCTGAACGATATGCCGCAGGTGAACAAGGACAAGCTGCAGGTCGGACAGACCTTCTATCTGCGCTGTTACGATATGGAGGTATGGTCGAACGGCACCGGAGAGCACGTGGTCAATCATGAGGACGGAATGCTGACCAAGGTGAAGATCGTGGAGCCGGATATGTCAGCGCCCGAGCTCGATATCGCCTTTGACTGGTCGAATCCGCTCGATAACTCCCTCTTGTCGATGGGCATGCTCAGCCCCGCGGGCGACTGCACCAAGGCGAACCTTGATAAATTGATACGCTCGGGTCGTATCAACAGCTACGTCGCGACCTTCTCGTTTTATAATAACAAAGGAACATGGACGAGCCAAAGCTTTAACGATACGGTCAACAAGATCACCCGCGCCGATATGTACCGCGGTATCACCCGGGCGCGGTACATGGTCGACCTGTACAAGAACGGCGAGAGGCTCAGCCATCTGCAGTCGGACGGCGATATCGTCTGCTTCCCGAATATCACCGCCTCCGTCACGCCCGATTCGTCCCGCCGCGCGCTGATCGACGCTTCGGCCGCGAACAAGAAGATCACCCTCTCGTGTACCAACGCCAACAGCACCACGGGTATCTTCTGGGCAAAGGACGGCGCAAAGATCGCAAGCTCCGTAGGAAGCGCCACCTATACTGCCGACCTGAGCTCTTCCGGCGCCATCGGCTGGTACAGCGTAGGCTACACGATGGGCGGCAAGGACTATATCAGCGACGAGATGATCTATCTCGGTGTCAAGGCGGGCACCAGAACGCTGGGTATCACCGGTTCGGCGGCTACCTGCTCGATCAAGCAGGACGGCAGTACTACCCCGACCCTGACAGCAAAGAGCTCCGGCACCGGCTGGGGTACGATCACCCGCTATAAATGGCAGAACGTGAGCTGGCCCGCGGATACAAAGCCGAATGTCAAATATAAAACTACAACAGGCAACACCATCACCATCGCAGAACTTTTCGGCGCACCGGGGCATGAAACGCAGTTTTTCACCGCGGGCACATATAAATTCTCCGTAACCGCATACGACAACTACGACAACTCGGCAACCTCCGGCACTGTAACGATCAACGTCTCACGCCCGCCGCAGGGCATCGAGATACATGCTAACGTTGACGGCTATAACATGGACGTCAGCAACGGCTTTGTCGTAACCGCCCCCTTTAACACAGTCGATTTCGACTACCTGCTGACCCCGCAGAACAGCACCGGCAGCGCGAGTAATATCAGCTACTCCTCCTCCGATACCTCGGTAGCCGAGCCGGAGGGCGGCGGCAGCGTCTATGCGCGCAAGCCCGGCTCCGCAAACGTTACCGTGAAGTACGGCTCCTCGATCTCCGCCTCTGCCAAGCTGCTGGTATCGACGACGAAGTATGATCTGACGATCGATGAAAAGCTCCTGACTCCCAAGGCGGGCGAGACCGTCTACCGCGGCGCGCTGAGCGTACCGTCGAGCGCGAACTTCACCGCCGAGCTGGTCTGGAACTACGTCGGTCAGTACAGCTCCAGCTCCCGTGAATTTACAGGCGATACCTTCGAGGGCAATCTCGTCTATTATCCGACCGTTCGTATCTACCCGAAGAATGGCGTCGTCTACCCTGTAGACATCAAGAAACCCAACGGCGCCTCGGGCAGAACGGATTATACCGTCGACCCCGATCGTTTCGAGATCACCATCAACGGCATGACCTACTACGGCGCGACCTACTGCGGACAGGATACCTTCTTTGACGCTGAGCCTGTCTCCTCTGGTGATAAGAGCTATGACTTCATCGACCTCGACATGGAGAGGAGCGAGAAGCTCATCGACTGGCGCGACGACTACCTCGACCGCGTGATGTTCAACCTCGATATCCCCAACGCGGGCTCTAAGAAGCAGAAGATCGACGACATAAGCTGGATGCCGCTCTCGTCCGAGCAGGAGGGCGTGCTCTTCTTGGGCAACAGCGTGATGCACGTCACCGATATAAGCAGTATCAAGGACGACGATCCCGCGAACGACAAGACCGAGGACTTCTCGACCTATCAGGCGGGCGAGATCTACCGTTATTCTATCCATATCAATAAGCAATTCAGCTACAGAAACGCCCACGGCGGACAGCTCTACTTCACCGAGAGCACGCAGGCGATGGAGCCCGAGCACAGAACACTGACCGATTCCAAGAGCGCGGACAGCGGCTATATCACGGCGTTTGTCTACTTCACACCGTCGGATATCACCTCCGGCGATGTCAGCGGCAGCGTGACGAGCTTCCTCACGGGAGCGGAGAAGGTCACGCTGGAGCTGATCCCCGAGGGCGAGAGCGAGGCAAAGTACAGCACCGAGGTTTACGGCAACAGCACGACCTATACACTCGGCGGCGTTCCCGAGGGAAAGTACACCCTGCGTGTCAGCAAGAAAAATCACGTCACCCGCGACTATGAGATCACCGTCAGCGGAGGAACCGTGACACAGGACGTCAAGATCCACCCGTTAGGTGACATCAACGGCGACGGAAAGGTCACGACTGTGGACTACGGTAGGACCAATTCGCACGCCCGCGGCAAAACGACGCTCACCGGCTACGAATTCAGGTGCGCCGATGTTACCAAGGATAATAAAGTCACCACCGCCGACGCGGGTAAGATCAACTCTCACGCGCGCGGGAAGAGCACTCTCTGGTCTTGAACGATCATTTGAGCTTAACGGCATGATTATTGCGCCTCCCCGAGCGGGAGGCGCTTTTGTCTGAAAGCACGATCAATATTGATAATCAATTCTGATTATCAATCGGGCGGGATGAATCCGGCCGCTGCAATGAATTCAGCCCCTACAGGATTCTGCGGCGCAAATATTGCCATCAAATGAATGAATACCCATTTTCAACTTGTGTTGGTTTGTCAATGATGTGTTACACAAATTCAAGAAAAGATGACCTCGCTGGTATTGAGGAAATGGTAAAGGAACTCGCGAGGGGATTTCCAAC
>CACZYF010000036.1 GCA_902785355.1 uncultured Ruminococcus sp.
TAACAAATTTGTTAGCGAGAAATTTCGCAGAGCAAGGCGGAGGACGCAGGCATACTGGCGTATGTCAAGGACGACAACACCGCTATGCGGAATTTATCGAAATAAATGTTAAAGTGTTTTAATGATACTTAGTATAAGTCTAACCAATAATCGAAATCAGAATGAGATTATCTAATTAGTATCAGTGTTTAGCATCCGTTGAGGCTTCGGTCGGTTCTTCGAGAGGAGCGTCCTTCCATACGCCGTTTTCGATAACCTCATGCTTTGCGAGCTTATTATCGTTATTATAGGTAAACCTTTCGATCGCGTATCCCTTGTCATCGTAAAGGGTACGGGTCGCACCGTTCATCATGGTATAGTAGCCTTTCTCAGTCATAACGCCCTTATCATTGTAGACATAGGTGTAATAGTGCTGACCGATACCGTCGGCACGATAGGTTGTCTCCTTGACAAGACGATTCTGTTCATCATACTCATACAGAATATAATGGTCATAATTCTCGTCCTTATCGTAAACATCGAGTCGTGACAAATCACCGTTGTCGTTATAATACTTGCGCTCATAACCGATGACCTTACCGCCGTCGGTAGTGATCTTGTTTAGTTTACCTTCTTCATCCTTGGTAGAAGAACCGCTCCCGCCGCAGGCACACAATGAAAGGATCATCAAAGCAGTAATCAATAACGAAGCGATTCGAGTGATACTATTCATCTTCATCATTTGGTCTTAGAATGAAGCTTGACGGTACTGCCGCGCTTATCTACGGAAACCTCACCGACAACGTCCGTACCGTAGATGCGGTCGCCTGCGTCGCCGAGACCGGGAAGAATATAGCAGTTCTCGTTAAGTTTCTCATCCTTTGCCGCACAGAAGAGCTCAACGTCGGGATGCGCCTTGGTAAGGACGTCAATACCCTCGGGAGCGGCGATGATGCACAGGAACTTGATGGAGCGGGGATTGGAACGCTTGATGATCTGGATCGCGTCGACAGCGCTGCCACCGGTAGCCAGCATCGGATCGAGAACAAATACGTCTCTCTCCTCGATGTCACCGGGGAGCTTGTTGTAGTACTCGACAGGCTTATGGGTGATCTCATCTCTGTACAGACCGATGTGACCGACCTTAGCGGAAGGCACCATCGTCAGCATTGCGTCGAGCATACCGCAGCCGGCACGCAGAATCGGAACGAAAGCGAGCTTTCTGCCGGCGATCTTCTTCGCGATCATCTTAGCCATGGGCGTCTTGATCTCAACATCCTCGAGAGGGAGGTCGCGGGTCGCTTCATAGCACATCAGCATGGAGATCTCGGAGATCAGCTCGCGGAACTCTTTGGTAGGGGTATTCTCATCACGGAGAATCGCAAGCTTGTGCTGGATCAGCGGATGGTCAAAAATTGTTACTTTACTCATAATATATCCTTCTTTCTTTGATTTTTAAATGAATTTAGCTTCATAACGAATACTGATAAACAGCAGATAATCCTAATCTGCCTTATATCAGTGTTTCGTATCAAATGTGCCGTTCTCGATCGCAGTGATCATATTGACGCGGTTCTCGTGTCTGCCGCCGTCAAAGGGGGTGTTCAGGAAGATGGAGGCAAGCTTCACCGCCTTCTCCTCGCTGATAACTCTGCCGCCCATACACATAATATTGGCGTTGTTATGACGTCGGGTCATCTCGGCGCAGAACTCGTCGGTGCAAACCGCTGCACGGATTCCCTTAACCTTGTTTGCTGCCATCGAAACACCGATACCGGTACCGCAGCAAATGATACCGAACTCCGCCTCTCCGTCAGCGACGCTTTTCGCAACTTTATACGCATATTCGGGATAATCAACGCTGCCGGTTGTATAACAGCCAAAGTCGTGAAACTCAAAGCTATTCTCCTTCATATACTCGATGACGGCATTTTTGATATTGATACCGCCGTGGTCACAGCCGATTGCAATCATAATCATTTTCCTTTCTGTTTGGCGTTTCTTTCTCTCTCAGCCTGAGAAAGGCGGAGATAAGACGGCATGAGCGCCGCCGGAGAGAGTATCTCTCCCCTGTTATATGCTTCAAGAGCCGCTGCCGCTGTGGAAGCCGCTCGCTGAAAACGAATCTGTTCGGGTGCAAGTACGATATGATCGCTCTGAACCGCTCGGGATACAAGCTCGGCGCCGTCACCGACGAGCATGACCTGATCTGAATATGTATCGAGTTCCCTGATCAAATCATCTACGGCGATCGCCCTGTCCTCGGTCAATCGTTCAACCTTCATCCCGCTGACGCGAAAAACAGCGTTATAAACCTGTTGACGACGTGCGTCCATACACGCGGAAACGATACAATGATTCCCCAGGCAGTTATACGCCATGCTGAGCAAGGTAGAAACCGCTATACAGGGCTTGTCCGTCGCAAACGCCATTCCTTTCACTGCGCTGACGCCGATCCTGACGCCCGTAAATGAACCGGGACCGTTGTTTACGGCATAAGCATCGATCTCATCAGCTTTTTTACCGCTGATCGTAAGGACAGATTCTGTCATCGCCATCAGCGTTTGGCTGTGGGTAAAACCGGTATTCAGATAATAGTCGGCAATAATCCTACCGTTTTCCGTCAGACAGACCGAGGCGGGAGCGGCGGAGGAATCAACAGATAACATCAGCATACGCATCCAACCCCTCTATGGTAAAAATTCTTTCATTATCATGCTCGGTTTTACCGATCATAATACGGATACAGTCGGGTTCGAGTTCTTCTTCAATATTCTCGCTCCACTCGATAACAATGATTCCCCGGCCAAGATAGTCATAGAAACCGGTCGCGAAAAGATCGTCCGCGCTCGAGATGCGATACATATCGAAGTGATAAACGGGGTATTTACCGTCGTATGCGTTCACAATCGCAAACGTCGGACTGCTCACCCCTTCATCGATGCCGAGACCCGCACATAAACCGCGGGTAAACGCGGTCTTGCCGGCGCCGAGATCGCCGAACATAGCGATCTCCTCCTGACCTGTTAAAATCGAAGCGATACGTTTTCCGAGCGCTTCTGTATCCTTAGTTGATTGAGATAAAAACTGAATCATAACATTCTCCAAATTATCCTAATAAGTTATTTTATCACATTGAGTATCATTCATAATGCCCCAGAGGAATATTGAATCAATGTATTTACATCGGTTACAAAGATTTATCTTGTAATTACAAAACGGTTTCACTATAATAGATGATAGATTATTTCTGAAAGGAATACTATGACGGATTTCATTAAAGGACTGAAGAGATTCTTCACCAAATCCGACCTGATTCTTTGGCTTCTGGCGATATCTGCTTCGATCTACAGTCTCATGCTGATCAACTCCATGCAGCGGGCGTATGAATACAGCTTCTTAACGCCCCAGATACTGGCGTTGTGCATCGGTTATACGGCGGCAATCGTTCTGACCTTCATCGATTATGAGCATATCGCAAGGCTGTGGTGGTTCTTGATAGGGTTGTCGCTAGCCATGCTGATATTGGTATTCATCATCGGCAGAAACGTCGGAGGCACCGATGATACCGCGTGGATTACACTCCCCGGCGGATTATCGTTCCAGCCGTCGGAGCTGGTCAAGATCTTCTTCATCATCACATTCTCAAAGCATCTTCAATCACTTCGCGATACAGAGCTGCTTCATACCCCGGCAGGCGTGATCACCCTGCTTGTGCATATGGCGATCCCTGTCGTACTGATCCACATGCAAGGCGACGACGGAACGGTACTGATCTTCCTGTTCATGTTCCTAATCATGGCGTTCGTCGGCGGCGTACAGCTGAGATACTTTCTTATCATGCTGCTTCTGTTTGCGGCAGGTATCCCGATCATCTGGACATATTTTCTCAACGATGAGCACAAGAACCGCTTCACGGCGATTTTTGATATCGACGGCAACGCGATGACCAACTACGGATGGCAGCAATATCAGGGAAAGGTATCTGTCGCTTCGGGCGGGCTGACAGGAACGGGACTCGGTAACGGCGCGCGTGTAGCGTCGGGCATCGTACCCGAACAGGAGAACGACTTCATCTTCACTGTTGCGGGCGAAGAGCTCGGATTCATCGGCTGCATATTACTGTTGTTCCTGTTGCTTGCGATCTGCCTAAAGCTGATTTTGGACGCTGCTAAAGCACGAGATTATCTGGGCAAGATGATCTGCGTCGGGGTTTTCTCGATGATCGGCGTTCAAACGATCATCAACGTCGGCATGGTGCTGGGTCTCTTGCCGGTAGTCGGTATTACTCTCCCCTTCTTCTCATCGGGCGGTACGTCGCTGATGTCGGTTCTGATCGGGATCGGACTGGTACAGAGCGTATATTTCCACAAGGATACTGCCGACGCACCCGAAGGCAGGCTGAGAAATAACCGCTATAAATATATGACGCGATCATATTACAACTGATTAACTCATAAAATACAGGCTGTCACATTTCTGCGACAGCCTGTTCTTTAAGCAGATAATGATTAATTCATTTGAGTAAATCGCGTGCTCAGACGTCAGGCGTGAATCAATCAGAGGCTATTTAATCGTTTTTAGATACGCTTGCCTGCGTGGTATAAGAGTTATAGATCCAACAGTCGGCATAATCGCTCGACAGGGATATCTTCAAAGGTACGGTAAGCTGCATTTTTTTATTCTCAACATTATCCAGCATACCGGTAAAGTCGGCGATCGCCGTAATACCGGAAGCGGTAATCGAATCAAGCTTATCCTCGGGTCCGATCAGCGTGATATCTACGGTATTAGACGCAAACTCAACATTATATGCGGTTGCGTCGATACGATTGGATATGGTAGCTGTAACAAACTTTTGGCTGTAAGCGGACAGATCGACCGAAACCTGCGCTTCTTTATTCTCGGAAACAACCTTGCAGCCGGTCGGCGCCTTGATACTGATTTTTTTACTCTGGTTTTTGTTATCAAGCTCACTGAAATTCAGTGAATCAATGATAATAGTATCGTTCCCGATCGCTTTAAGGGTATCTGAAGGTCCGGCTATCGTGACCGTCTTGGGTGAGATCGTGATCTCGGGAACATTTTTTGAGGGACCGTTGACGGGCTTTACAGCAAGGTTAACGGTCTTTGTCGGCAGAGCTGTAACCTTCACTTCGACCTCGTTAACATCCTTCTTGATCATATCCGTCTCTTGGTCGGTCAGCTCATTGCCCGCTTCATCAAAAAACAGCAGCTTCTCGGTGAGCGTCTTGTCAAAATTCGCGTCAACGGCGGTTACGGTATCGACAATCGCAACGCTGTTGATCTTAGATACCTGTGTTGTCGGTCCCGATACCTTTACCGTAGCGGTAGAAAGCGCATAATCGACACTCAGCTTATCTTTGTTATCCTTATCCTTAAATTCGGCGGACATCTTATTATCGATGGTAAACTCTCTTTCAAGCTCATTGTCGACAAAGCACTCGATGCTCGGCGGATCAATGGACTCGATCGAGAATCCGGAGGTCAGGCTCGCGGGCGACGCGGTGAGATCCAGCGTATAAGAACCTGACGCCGTTAACTGACTTGACTGCTTGGAGGTGACTTTGATACTTTCTTCCGTAAGGTAAGCGACCTCAACGCGGCTCCCTTTGACCTTGACGGATACCTTCTCGTCGCCGCCCTTAAAGAGCTTCAGATCCTGATTGACAGCCGCTTCGGGCAATTCGATCGTTACGGGAACATCCTTGATGACTGCGGTGGAGTCGGTCTCATCATTGGTCTTGATCAGAAGCCATGCGGTGAAAGACAGGATAAACGCAAGCACCAGCAGTACGATATTATGAGAAAAAAAACGAGTTAAAAAGGATTGATTACGATTCATGATTCTTCTCCTTTTTACTCTTGAATAACGACGCAAAAAGGTTCGGACGCTCCTGTACCTCTTTGATCAACAGCTCAGAAAGCCTGTCATACAGCTGATTACGGCTGAGTCCTCGCCTCAGCTTACCGTTAATCGCAATCGAGATCGCGCCTGTCTCCTCGGAAACGACAACGATGACCGCGTCGGTCTCTTCGCTCATACCGATCGCAGCGCGATGACGTGTACCGAGCGATTGACTGACGTTCAGGCTCTTGGTCAAAGGCAAAATACAGCCTGCGGCAAGGATTTTTCCGTTGCGAATAATACACGCACCATCATGCAGCGGCGCTTTGTTGAAGAAGATATTGCCGAGTAAAGCGGGGGACGTATCGCTGTTAAGCATCGTTCCCGTTCCGGCGATCTCATTCAAAAGTCCGTCGCGTTCAAATACAATCAGCGCGCCGGTCTTAGTGCTTGAGAACACCGAGCAGGCGTCCGATACATCTCCGATCGCCTTAACTATATCTGTCTCAACGGACTGATTGCTCGGATAAGAGACGATATTCTTGAGCGTTTTATTTCTACCGAGACGCTCAAGACCCTGTCTGAGCTCCGGCTGAAAGATCACGACCAGCATGATCGCGGCAAACTGGAACAGTGAATGAAGGATATAATGCAGCATGGTCAGGTTAACGATTGAAGCGATCGCGTAAGCGACGAGCAGAACGACCAAGCCCTTTACCAGCTGACCGGATCGGCTCTGGCGAAACAGCTTAAACAGATAATATAAGATCAATGCGATAACGATGATGTCGATCGCGTCATTCACATGGAAATCCATCAGTGAACTGATGATTCGTTGCCACAAAGTTGCCATAATGCTCCCTTTTTATTACCGCAGAAGCGATAATACCACATAATCTTAATCTATTGTAGCACAGGGAACTTTTGATTGCAATAAGATTAGTTGATTTTTCTCAAAGAATTGACCAATATACCTCTGTCATATTCCGTTGAAAATACAGATGGCGCAATCCTGACGGTGCCGGTTTCAGACGTCCCTAACGTTTGATGTGCAAGAGGCGCACAGTGCAGACCGCCTCTGACACAGATATCATAGCTCTCGCCGAGGATTCGCGCGATCTCCTCACTGTTTTTTTCTTTGACATTAAGTGACAGCACGGGCGCGTTTCGGTCGAGCTGTGATATTTCGGTGTACATTTGAATCGAAGGAATTGTCGAAAACTGACGGTACAGCTGACGTATCCAAGAGGATTCCGAACGGTAAATCTTGTCGATTCCCCTGCTTGAAACAAAGCTAAGTCCAGATCCCAGCCCAATGATACCGGGAACATTCAGCGTACCCGCCTCCAGTCGATCGGGGTAATACCGCGGCATTTCATAGGACGACGACTCGCTGCCGGTACCGCCCTCCCTGAGCGTATCAATGATTCTATCATTCCCCAAAAGCAGCAGTCCTATGCCCATCGGTCCGTAAAGGTACTTATGTCCCGCGCAGCACACAAAATCATAGCCGTCTCTGTTGAGATCAATATCAAACATACCGGCACTTTGAGCTGCGTCAAGACAGAATAAGACTCCGTTGCTGTGAGCAAGGGCGCAGAGCCGTTCAACCGGTAATCGAGTGCCGAAAACATTAGAAGCATGCGTGCAGATCATGAGACGTGTGTGACTGTTGATCTTATCTCTGAAATGATGCAGGGTTTCTTCGTCATTCTCGCCTAATTCGGCAACAGAATAAGAGATGATTCCCTGTTCTTTAAGTCGATGGAGAGGACGGACGACTGCGTTGTGCTCCAAGGAGGATATAACGACATGATCGCCCTTACGCAAAACGCCCTTGATCACTGTATTCAGTGCCTCGGTACAGCCGCCGGTGAAGATCACACCCGTCTCATCATAAACTCCGAAAAATTCCTTCGCCTTTGTTCGGACATTGTATATCTTTTCCGCTGTTTTGAGTGACTGACGGTAACCGCCTCGTCCGGGGTTAAAACCATATCGGGACGACGCTTCGTGAACTGCGCGGATCACCTGTGGCGGCTTTGGATAGGTCGTCGCGGAGTTATCGAGATAGATCATGGCTACTCCCGTTCCGCTCTGCCGAGGACGCGAATGCCGTTACTGCGTAGGATCGTTTCTGCTTCATCGGTTTTACTCGGTACATATAGGCAGTAACCGCAGGAACGGACAGCGGCAGACTTCGGGGTACGCTGGATATAGGCGCGGATATGCTTGTTATCTAAAATACTTTTTGCCTTCATAGCATAGGTAACGGAAGGTAAGAGTATCAGTTCTTTTATCATAAATAAAACACCTCTGTTCCCTATCAGTTTATGACAGGAAAACAAAGGTGTTCATCAGTTTAACAGACAATGATTATGCTTCTTTCAGCAGATCGGACATGCTGTACAGTCCGGCGGGCTTGTCCTTCAGATAGACTGCCGCGTTCACCGCGCCTGCGGCAAAAACGCCTCTAGACTGTGCCTGGTGCTTGATCGATACGACCTCGTCATGACCCGCGAAGATGACCTCATGCTCGCCGACGATTGTACCGCCGCGAACGGAATGGATACCGATCTCGCTGTGCTCACGCTTCTTACGATAAGCATGGCGGTCATAGACATACTGCGTATCCCCCGCGACCTCCGAGATCGCGTCGGCGATCATCAGCGCCGTACCGGAGGGAGCGTCAAGCTTACGGTGATGGTGCTTTTCGATGATCTCAATATCAAAGGTACTGCTCAACGCCTTTGCCGCCATTTTCGACAGCTCAATCAGTACGTTGATACCCAGTGACATATTGCCGGAATAGAAGACGGGGATCAGCTTCGATGTATCCTTTATCTTCTGCACCTGATTCTCGGAAAAACCTGTCGTGCAAATAATGACCGGTATATTATTTCTGACAGCGAAATCAAGCATATCATCAAGCACCAGCGGATTGGAAAAGTCGATGATGGCGTCGGGCTTCTCCTGTACATCCACAAAGCAGGTGTAAACAGGATAAATACGCTCGCCCTCGGCAATATCGACACCGCAGGAAATCATCACATCATCACGTTCGTTGACGCAATCTTCAATATTCTGTCCCATCTTGCCGAGACAGCCGTTCAGTAATATTTTCAACATTTTTCTTTCCCCCTATAAGGCAACAGGGCGATTACTCGCCCTGTGTTAAATCATGCGTATTTACCGATCAGGTTATACTTCTGCAGGCAATCCTTGAGATCGTGATAGCCCGAATAGCTCATCGGAACAAGCGGCAGACGGCACTCGCCGGCATTGAAGCCGATCAGGTTCATCGCAGTCTTGACCGGAATCGGGTTAACGTCGGAGAACATGATATCCATCAGCTCAACGTAATGGAAATTGAGCTTCGCCGCCTCGACAAAGTTATTGTTCAGGCAGAGCTCACAGATCTCGTGCATCTCCTTCGGGCAGAAATTAGAGAATACGGAAATAACGCCGAGAGCGCCCAGCGACATGAAGGGCACGGTCTGGTCATCGTTACCGGAGTAGATATCCAGCTTGTCGCCGCACAGAGAACGGGTCTGGGAAACGGAAGAGATATCGCCGTTCGCTTCTTTGGTCGCGACGATATTCTCATGCTTGCACAGCTCCGCGTAGGTCTTAGGCTTGATGTTACAGCCGGTACGGGACGGAACATTGTACAGGATCAGCGGCAGATCGATATTATCCGCGATCGTGGTGAAGTGACGGATCAGACCTGTCTGGGAAGTTTTATTATAATAGGGCGTGACGGAAAGCAGCGCGTCGGCACCGGAAGCCTCGGCGGACTTACTCAGCTCAATTGCGGTATTGGTATCATTGGAGCCGGTACCTGCGATAACGGGGATACGTCCGTTGATACGCTCGCACACGAACGAGAGCACCTCGCAGTGCTCCTTAACGGTCAGGGTAGCCGCCTCGCCGGTCGTACCGCAGGCGATGATCGCGTCGGTACCGTTCTCGACCTGGAACTCGAGCAGACGCGCCAGCTCCTCATAGTTGACGGAGCCGTCGGAATGCATCGGAGTAATCAGCGCAACACCTGCGCCCTTGAAGATAGGCTTTTTCATCAGAATTCCTCCAAGAAATTATGTTGAACTCAATTATCAGTCCATGTAGCCCTCGGCACACAGCAGCTCTGCCATCAGGACAGCGCCGCCTGCAGCACCGCGGAGGGTATTGTGGGACATACATACGAATTTCATATCATACTGGGTATCGGGTCTGAGTCTGCCGACAGAAATCGCCATACCGCCCTCGAGATTACGCTCGGACTTGATCTGAGGTCTGTCGGGTTCGGTGAAGTAATGCAGAAACTGCTTGGGAGCGGAGGGAAGCTCGAGCTCCTGGGCTCTGCCCTTGTAGTTGTTCCAAACCTCGATGATCTCTTCGACAGAAGGCTTCTCATCAACGCCGAAGCTCATAAATACCGCCGCGGTATGACCGTCTGAAACAGGGACGCGCAGACACTGAGAGGTGATCGCGATGTCGTCGGCGTTTACGATCTTATCGCCTTCGATATGACCCCACAGCTTCAGGGGCTCCTGCTCACTCTTCTCTTCCTCGCCGCCGATATACGGGATGAGGTTATCGACCATCTCGGGCCAGCGCTCGAAGGTCTTGCCTGCGCCGGAGATCGCCTGGTAGGTACACGCGAGAACCTTGTTGACTTTATACTTTTCCTTTAAGGGATGGATCGCGGGAACATAGCTCTGCAGGGAGCAGTTGGACTTAACGGCGATGAAGCCGCGCTTGGTGCCCAGACGCTTGCGCTGCGCGTGGATGATCTCGGCATGTTCGGGATTGATCTCGGGAACGATCATCGGAACATCGGGTGTACCGCGGTTCGCGGAGTTATTGGATATGACGGGGCACTCAGCCTTCGCGTACGCTTCCTCGAGCGCCTTGATCTCGTCCTTCTTCATATCGACGGCGCAGAATACGAAGTCGACCTTCGCGGCGACTGCCTCTACATCAGCAGCATCCATCATGACCATATCTTTGATATTCTCGGGGATCGGAGCGGTCATCGCCCATCTGCCCTCTACCGCCTCAGCATAGGTTTTACCCGCGGAACGCTTGGAAGCGGCGATAGCGGTCACCTTAAACCAAGGATGATTTTCAAGCAGCAGCGAGAAGCGCTGACCTACCATACCGGTGGCACCGATGATGCCGACGTTATAAGTTTTCATCATAAATTCCTCCCAAATTTCAAAAAACAGTTGTCTTTTCATTCATAATAATATATTATATGACTAGTGAAAAGATACTTTGAATCAACCTTTCTCAACCTATAATATACCATTCATCAGCACATTTGTCAATTTCAAATGTGTAATCTTATGAAATAATTGCATGTAGAGGTCCATTGCATGAAAACCAGTGATTTTTTCTATGAACTGCCGCAGGAGCAGATCGCACAGACACCGATCGAGCCGAGGGATCATTCAAGATTGATGGTACTGCACCGTGAAAGCGACAATATTGAACACAAGCATTTCTATGATATCATCGATTATCTGAACAAAGGCGATACGCTGATCGTCAACGACAGCCGCGTTATTCCCGCCCGAATCTACGGATATAAGGAGGACACCGGCGCAAAGATCGAATTTCTCCTGCTCCGACAGCTGGACGGCAAGCGGTGGGAAACACTCGTAAAACCGGGTAAAAAGGCAAAGCCCGGTACCCGCTTCATTTTCGGTGACGGCCTTTTGACCGCCGAGGTCATCGAAGTGACGGATGACGGCAACCGTATCGTTGAACTCAACAGCGAAGAGAATATCTATGCAACGCTCGATAAGATCGGTCAGATGCCTCTCCCTCCCTATATTACCGAGAAGCTCGAGGATCAGGAGCGTTACCAGACGGTATATTCCCATGAGCTGGGCTCCGCCGCCGCTCCTACAGCCGGTCTGCACTTTACAAATGAACTGCTTGACAAAATCCGAGAGAAAGGCGTCAACATTGGATATGTCACCTTACACGTGGGACTCGGTACATTCCGTCCAGTGAAGGTGGATGATGTAACAAAGCACAAGATGCACAGCGAGCACTATGAAATCCCTGCAGAGACCGCTGAACTGATCAAACGAACGAAAGCGTCGGGTAAGCGCGTGATTGCGGTCGGTACGACCTCCTGCCGTACACTCGAGAGCGTCGCGGCTCAGGGTGAGTTACTCGCCTGTGACGGTTTCACGGATATCTTCATCTATCCCGGCTTTAAGTTTAAAGTACTTGACGGCTTGATCACAAACTTCCATCTGCCCGAAAGTACGCTGATTATGTTGGTCTCCGCTTTCTACGGTTATGACAAAACTATGCGCGCCTACAATATTGCCGTCAAGGAAAACTACCGCTTCTTCTCATTCGGCGACGCGATGGCGATTCTGTAAATCACTTTGTTAAGATAAGGAATCATTATGTATAAGCTGATTAAAATAGAAGGAAATGCACGACGCGGCGAATTCACCACCGTTCACGGTACGGTGCAAATGCCTGCGTTTATGAACGTTGCGACCTGCGGGGCGATCAAAGGCGGACTCTCTGCTTATGATCTGCAAAATATCAAAACCCAGGTCATGCTGAGCAACACCTATCACCTGCATCTTCGTCCAGGAGATGAGACAGTTCGAAAGCTCGGCGGACTGCACAAGATGACAGGCTGGAACGGCGTGATCCTCACCGATTCCGGCGGCTTCCAGGTTTTTTCCCTCGCAAAGCTGAACAATATCAAGGAAGAAGGCGTCATCTTCAACTCCCATATTGACGGCAGGCGCATCTTCATGGGACCCGAGGAGAGTATGCGTATCCAGTCAAATCTGGGTTCAACGATCGCAATGGCGTTTGATGAATGCGTCGAGAATCCCGCTCCCTACGAATACGCGAAGGCTTCGGTCAAGCGTACTACCAACTGGCTCAATCGCTGCAAGGCGGAGATGGACAGGCTGAACTCTCTTGAGGACACGATCAATCCGCATCAGATGCTCTTCGGCATCAACCAGGGCGCGACGTACCGCGATCTGAGAATCGACCACATGAAGGAGATCGCGGAGCTCGGACTCGACGGCTACGCCATCGGCGGGTTAGCGGTCGGTGAACCGGCAGAAACGATGTACGAAATCATTGAGGCTGTTGAACCCTTTGCTCCTGTTGACAAGCCGCGGTACTTGATGGGAGTCGGCACACCGGTCAATATTCTGGAGGCGGTTTATCGCGGCGTCGATCTGTTCGACTGCGTGATGCCCTCGCGTAACGCAAGACACGGTCATCTCTTCACTTGGAGCGGTGTGATCAATATCAACAACGCGAAATATGAGCTCGATGATAATCCCATCGACAGCTTCTGCGATTGTCCCGTGTGTCAGCGACATTCCCGCGCCTATATCCGTCATCTGCTCAAAGCCAAGGAAATGCTCGGAATGCGGCTTGCCGTCATGCATAACCTTTACTTCTACAACACTTTGATGGAGCGTATCCGCGAGCATCTTGACAACGGAACCTTTTCACATTTCTACAGGGAAAACCGCTTGATTCTCGATAAACGGATTTAGGGCTTGCAAAATCAGGAAAATGCTGTTATAATAATTTGGTATTCTTATCAGAAAGGATGTTTTACATATGTTTAATGCTCAAGGCGGCGGAAATATGTGGTTAATGATACTGATGTGGGGCGGCTTGCTCGTCGTATTCTATTTTCTGCTGATCCGTCCGAACTCAAAGAAGCAAAAGCGCGAACAGGAAATGCGCAACAATATCAAGATCGGCGATGAGATCACTACTATCGGCGGTATCCAGGGTCGTATCATCGCTGTCAAGGAGAACGAGGACGCTTTCGTTATCGAGACCGGTCCCGACCGTACAAAGATGAAGTTTAAGAAATGGGCGATCTCAAGCAACGACACCGCCACCGCATCCGAGGAGCAGGCTAAGGCTGATAAGCTCCAGGAGCTCAAGGAGAAGCGTGCCGCAAAAAAAGCTGCCAAAGAAGCCGCGAAGGAAGAAAAGAACAATCAGTTATAATCCTCATAAAAATCATCACCCCTGCATACGTTATACAGGGGTGATTTTTTATGTCCTTTTTTAAAGAAAACAGTGGCAGAATTTGGATAGCCTGTGCGGTCGGCATTATATCGTCAATCTGTATCACAACGGTTCTGATGTGTATTTGCGCTGTCGTACTCAATTATCTGTCAGGCATACCTTACGGAATAGTTGATTATCTGACAGTAATCTTCCTTGCGATCGGCGTTTTGATCGGATCGTATATTGCCGCGGCAATCATGAAAAGCGGCGGATTGATGATCGGACTGATCGTCGGAGCGGTCATCCTGTTGATTACTCTTGCGTTCGGATTCGGTTTCGGCGACGGAAATATCGGAATACTTACCGCGATCCGTACAGGCGTACTGTTACTATGCGGCGCTGCGGGAGGAATCAAGGGAGTCAACCGTAAAGAACGTATCCGAATCAAGTAAGAAGCTCCGCAAATTCTGTCGGAATATCGCTGTGTATTTGAATCAGTTCATGCGTGTCAGGGTGACAAAACGAAACCTCGGAGCAATGCAGCGCTTGTCTTGTGATAAATCCCAGGCTTCCCCCGTATAGGTCGTCGCCTGCGAGCGGGTGACCGAGCCGACTCATGTGACAGCGTATCTGATGCGTTCTACCGGTCTCAATCGTCACACGGCACAAGGTATGTCCGTTACCGCAGCGGATCGGTTTATAATGTGTGACCGCGTGATCGCCGTCCTCGCGCACACAGCGACGAATTGTACTGTCATTTTCAAGCGCAATCGGCATATCGATCGTACCCGAAGTCGAGATAATCCCTTCGCATACGGCGTAATACACCTTATTTACAGTAGGTTGAACCAAAGAATATGTCACACGATCCTTTGAAATGATAACGATACCGGAGGTATCCTTATCCAAACGATTCAGAGCACGAAACACATACGTCTCTCCCTTTTGTCGCTGATATGCCGCTATGACATTAGCCAAAGTGTCAAGCTGGTGGATCTTCGTCGGATGTACAGGCATACCGGCAGATTTATTAACGATCAGCAGTCGGTCATCTTCAAAAAGGATATCGAGCTTGCCCGCTACAGGCTCGATCAGATTTACCTCTTTCGGTAAATCAACGATCACAAGATCATCCGTGTGAAGAATATCATGTGCTCGAAGCATCTCGCCGTTGCGCGTAATTCCCGTACCCGATTTTTTTAAAACCGTCATGGAGCGGGCAGATAAGCCGATTTCCTGTCTGAGAAAGGTTTTAGCCGTTTTACCGTCATGCTCGATGCCGACTCGGAATGTATATACGCCTACAGCCATAGGTGACGTACCAGAAGAAACGCCGCAACCTGTGCGGTAAAGATCAGCGGAATACCGACCATGAACAACGGTTTACGTGTTTTATGGTGGATCGTCAGCATCGTAAGATACATGAGAGGCGATCCGCCTAAGACGGAGATCAGCATCAAGGTTCGTTCTTTAACACGCCATGAGCCGCGTTCTGCGGCATTTTTGTCATGCACGGTAACGATAATCGCGATCAGATTGATCATAAATAAGTAAAGATAAAAGTATTTCAAAACAACCTCGGAGTGATATAATATGATGAAAAGGATATTGCCGATATTATTATCGTTCCTGTTCCTCACGGGAGCGATACTGTTTGTCGCGGGCAAGCGAACACAGCCGCCTAAAAACGATCGAAAAATGACCGCTACGGCAGATGAAGTTAGAAAGCCGCAGGAAATGCGCGGTATCTGGGTTACATATATGACACTCGACGTCGAGAATGAAGCGGACAAGGAGGATGCGTTCAAGACGAAGATCGATAAGATAATCAAGGATATGGAAAACGCGGCGCTGAATACGATGGTAGTTCAGATCCGCCCATTTTCCGACGCGCTTTATCCCTCGCGGTACTATCCGTGGTCCCATATCCTAACGGGAACTCAAGGTAAAGATCCCGGGTATGATCCGCTCGACTACATCATCACACAAGCTCATGCTCATGAAATCGCCGTACAAGCGTGGCTCAATCCCTATCGAATCTCAACGAGAGAAACGCCCGCAGAGCTCAGCAACGATCATCCATATATAAAGGATCCATCCATCGGCGTAGAGATCAACGGCGATCTATATCTGAATCCCGCCTCGGACAAGGCACGGGAGCTGATCGTCAACGGTGCTAGGGAAATCACGGAAAATTACGACGTAGACGGGATCCAATTCGACGACTATTTCTACCCGCCTGACTGCGGAGACTTCGACAGCGAGGATTACGAACGATACAAAAATACTACCGCTTCTCCCCTATCCTTGGAGAAATTTCGTAAGGAGAATGTTAACATGATGATCCGGGAAGTGTATCAAGCAGTCCATGATGCGAATCCGAACACGGTATTCGGTATATCGCCGCAGGGTAATCTCGATAATAACGCGGGATTATATGCGGATGTTGTGAAATGGTGTACCGAGGCGGGTTATATCGACTATATCTGTCCTCAGATCTATTTTTCGCTCGATAATCCTGCGCTGACCTTTGAGGAAGGACTAAAGGACTGGCTTGAGCTAAAATACGTAAAGGGCGTAGATTTATATATCGGCTTACCCGCCTATAAAGCGGGAACAGACGCCGACAGCGGAACCTGGCTTGATAACAACGACATACTGAAAACAGAAATCGAGATCTGTCGGGAGAAAAAGACCCGCGGCTTTATACTATACAGCTATGACAGTCTTCATAATGAAGAAAACGCTGAGGAGATACAGAACGTTATGCGTTATCTGACGACTTCTCCGACGCAGTAATCGTCATGTGCTTCGGTAATATATACATCCGCAAGATCTCCGCTCCGAACGGAGTCATCCTGAACTTTGATCTTTGTATAATTCTTGGTATAGCCCTCCATAGAGCCATCCTTCGTTTTTGATTCAAAAAGAACAGATTCTGTGAGTCCGACCTGAGACTGCATGAAGCGCTTCTGCTCCTCCAGCGTATGAGCGATCATTATATCGGCACGTTCATGCTTGATCTTCTCGTCGATATGACCGTCCAATTTATCAGCGAGGGTTCCTTTACGACGTGAGTACGGGAAAACATGAGTTTTCGCAAAACCGATTTGATCACAAAAAGCAACAGAAGAATTGAAATCCTCCTCTGTCTCCCCTACAAACCCAACCATAACGTCGGTTGTGATGGAGGGATTATCAAAAAGGCGACGAATATCACCGACAATACGCGCATACTCAGCGGTATCGTAATGGCGGTGCATCCGCTTCAGCGTATTATCACAGCCCGCCTGCAGACTGAGATGAAAATGAGGACAAAACTTTGTTTCGTTCGCTAAACGACAAAGGATGTCTTCGGTCATGCGCTCAGGCTCGATCGAACCGAGGCGTACTCGCTCAATGCCATCCAGCTCACATACGGCATGAACAGCGTCGTCAATTCCAAGGTTTAGCTCTTGTCCGTAGGCGCTTAGGTTGATACCTACCAGCACAACTTCCTTAAAGCCGTTCTTTGCAAGCTCTCTTGCTTCTTCACGCAGAATGTCAAGCGGCTTGGAGCGCACGCGACCGCGGGCATAAGGAATGATACAGTAGGTGCAGAAGCGATTACAGCCGTCCTGAATTTTGATACAAGCACGGGTCCGTTCGTTGAACGCTGAGATCTTCATCGGCTCGAACGCTTCATCCTTTTTGTGCTCACCGATACGAATGATCGGTTCACGGTTCATGAGATATTCTTCGATCAAAGGGACGATCTCGCGGCGGGCTGTATTGCCCATAACGATATCACAACCGCTGAAAAGCTCCGTTTGATCGGCAAAAGCTTGCGGCATACAGCCGCAAAGCACAATGATACAGTCGGGATTCTCCCGCCTTACGCGGTTGATATACTTGCGATTCTTAGCATCTCCGGTCGATGTTACGGTACATGAATTGATGATGCAAATATCGCTGTCGGTATAATCGACTGCTTTTTGATAACCGGATGAGGTCAGCAGCTCCGACATCACCTCGGATTCATACTGATTTACCTTACAGCCTAATGTAATAATATAAAATTTCAAATAAAATCACCACGAAAAATGTAGAAATATTCAGCGCTTTTGCTGTTGATAAAGAGTGAATTTCGTGCTAATATAGAAGCGTTCAAAATTTTGGAGGCGTTACTATGTACAGCACGAAAATTATGATCCACGGCGTAGACGCGGCGAGAGCCTTTGTCGCCATGACCGCAAAATACCCCAAGGTCAAGATCGTTCTCAACCATAATGAGTATTCTATCGACGCTCATTCGATCATCGGCGTCTTATCCCTCGATCTCACCAAGCCGATCGACATCGAAGCGGACGGTGAAAACCTGGACAGCTTCATCGAGGATTTAAAGACCTTTACAGTATAATGATTTTTGCGTAAAATGTCAAATCACCCGGGCGTTATGCTCGGGTGATTCTTTATACTAATCCTTAATAAAAACCTTTATCATCTATTGCGCTATATTTCGTATAGCTTTGTTGGGCTCCTTGACAGGCGCCAGCCTGTCTGCGTCTCC
>CACZYF010000037.1:0-1173 GCA_902785355.1 uncultured Ruminococcus sp.
TGTAGAGTTTTGTTGTAAGCGAACTAACTGTAACACAGGTTCTTCCTATTTGCTATTCTTTTTTACTTCTACTGTAACGACTCTATTGTAAACCTACACCTCGAAAATAATCGCATATAGAGAGTATAACATACTTTCATACGCTAAGCAACCGAGAATAATCTCGGATCACGGATAATTTTACTATTGACTTTTCGGTCAATTTGTAGTACATTTGTTCTATAAGATGCAATATGATTTCGTGAGGGTTCATCATGCAACGCTATATAAAGATTTATGTCAAGGTAAACTCCGACTTTGACTCCACGGGATACATGCTGCCGCGTACTATCACATGGTCGGACGGAAGGACGTTCAAAATCGAAGCAGTAAAGGATTTTCGCCCCGCGTCCACACTCGGCGGCTGTCACAGCGGAGATTGCTACACAATCGTAGTGCAGGGAGAGGAACGGTACCTGTTCTTTGAAAAGACCGGCAGCCTGTTTGCGTCCAGGATCGGCAGATGGTATGTCGAAAAGCCGCTTGCCGGATAATTTAAGCAACCGAGAATAAATCCGGGTTCGGATTTGTTCTCGGTTGCTTAAGGAAAGGGGATGTCGGAATGGAACGCACCTATATCGCGATCGATCTAAAGAGCTTTTACGCCAGTGTCGAGTGCGTTGAAAGACATTTCGACCCGCTTTCTACCAATTTGGTCGTCGCCGATTCTTCGAGGACAGAAAAGACGATCTGTCTCGCCGTCTCCCCCTCCCTGAAGGCGCACGGTATCTCGGGCAGAGCGCGGCTGTTCGAGGTCGTGCAGCGGGTACGGGAGATCAACAGTGACCGGCTGCACAGAGCGGTCAAGAACGGTCATATCCGAAAGGATGAGAACGGCGAATACCACTTCTCCTCCGCCTCATTTGACGCGCCGACGCTCGAGCGCGACCCGTCGCTGGAGCTGTCCTACTACGTCGCCCCGCCGCGCATGCGGCTGTACGAGCAGTACAGCTCGCGTATCTACTCGATCTATCTGAAATATATCGCGCCCGAGGATATCCACGTCTACTCGATCGATGAGGTGTTCATCGACGCGACCCACTACCTGCCGCTGTACCGCATGACGGCGCACGAGCTGGCGATGACGATGATCCGCGAGGTACTGTATATGACGGGCATCACCGCGACGGCGGG
>CACZYF010000037.1:1200-21644 GCA_902785355.1 uncultured Ruminococcus sp.
TCGCCGAGCTGGACGAGCGCAGATACCGGGAGCTCCTCTGGCGTCACCGTCCGCTGACGGACTTCTGGCGCGTCGGCCGCGGCTACAGCAGAAAGCTTGAAGCGCTCGGGCTATATACGATGGGTGATATCGCGCGGTTCTCCCTCTCCCCTTCGTGCGAGGATATCCTGTACAAGACCTTCGGCATCAACGCGGAGCTCTTGATCGATCACGCATGGGGCTGGGAGCCGACAACGATCAAGCATATCAAAAGCTACCGCCCGACCGCCAACTCCCTGTCGTCGGGTCAGGTATTAAAGGAGCCCTACGACTACGACAAGGGGCGGCTGATCATCCGCGAGATGACGGAGCTGCTCGTCCTCGATCTCGTTCAAAAAGGTCTGGTCACGCGGCAGATCGTACTGACCATCGGCTATGACAAAGAAAGCCTGAAAGTGCTCTCGGCAGGCAGAACCGTCAGCGATACGGTCTACGTCGTCCGCAAAACGGGCAAGCCCTATACAGGAAAAGCGTCCGCCGATCATTACGGTAGGATCGTCCCGAAACACGCGCACGGTACCGGTAATCTCAGCAGCTACACGAACAGCACGCGCAAGATCATGGATACCGTGATGGCGCTGTACACCAAGGTCGTCGACCCCGATCTGCTGATCCGCAGGCTGAACATCTCCGCCTGTTACCTGAAGGCGGAAGCGGAGCTCAAAGCACCCGAAGCCGAGCAGCTCAGCCTGTTCACCGACTACGAGAAGGAGGAGCGGGAGCGTATCGCGGCGCAGAAGGAGCGCAGCATCCAGAACACCATGCTTAAATTACAGCACCGCTACGGCAAGAACGCCGTCCTCAAGGGGATGAACCTCAAGGAAGGCGCGACGACGATCGAGCGGAACGGACAGATAGGAGGTCACAAGGCGGACTGATGGAAAAGCAAGACGCAAGAGCGGCATACGCCGACATCATAGACCTGCCGCATCACCAAAGCGAAACCCGCCCGCATATGTCGCTGTACGACCGTGCGGCGCAGTTCGCGCCTTTCGCGGCGCTGTCGGGCTATGACGATATGGTGGTCGAGACGGCGCGGCTGACGGACAGCGAGATCGAGCTTTCGGACAGTGAGATCGACATCATCAACGACGTGATCGCCGAGATCGCTCATCTTACGGAGAAAGGCGATCATCCTACCGTATCGCTCACCCACTTCATCCCGGACAAATACAAGCAGGGCGGCAGCTATGAGCCGTTCTCCGGTATTGTAAAGAGGATTGATCCTGTCGAAAAGAAGCTGATCTTCTACGGCTCAGATGATATATACGACAAACGAATCCCGACCGTCGATATCATGATCGAGAGGATTATCCGGATCACCTTATGCTAATCCCGGATGAAAAGCCGATTTCTTTACACAGACGCAAAGAAGCCACCGTTAATACGCCGAATACGAGTAAGATATGAAGCGTATCGTATCAAAGATAGACAAGAAAACGCGCGTCCTCGGCGCGCATTTATCGGTAAGCCTCTGTCCGTGCGCACATCAAGTGCGCTGCCGAGCGGGTACAATAATCCTTCTTATAAAGCAAAAACAGCCGCTGTAACGCGGCTGTTTGCAGATGGATTCGATTAAGATTCAATAAGCATCTTCTTCGCCTTACCAAGCAGGGAAAGGTACATAATGTACTGTACAAGGCTCAGTACGGCAGATACGATAGCAAGCACAAGCGATACGCCGCTCGCTACGGGACCACCCATAACGGAAGCGACAAAGCTGGCGATCAGGGAAAGAACGTTGACAGCGATTAATATCTTCAGCACGTTGGTACCCTTGGCGCTGATGTCGCCGCGGTTCAGGCGGTCAGCCAGCTTGACGATACCGCTGATAACAAAGATGGTGACAAAGATATTCAGCAGGCTGGAGGCGGAATCCAGCATACCGGTCGCAACAGCGGCATCCTTGACAAAACGTCCGATGGTGATCGAAGCAGCCTTGGCAACCAGACCGAGGATCAAAAAGAGCAGAGCACTCTTGAAGTTCTCCTCATCCTTGGAGGCATTGCTGATACCGATAATGTTCATAATGAACGCAATGATGGACAGCACGCCCGCAATGAGAACGAACACACCCATCGCCACAGTGGCGCCGATCGCGGCACCTTCCAGACCTTCAGCGCCGTTCTTAGCGACGAGAACAGCAGGGATCAGCAGAACAAAACCGATGATGAGCAGAATCGTGGAAATCAAGCCAAGGATCTCAGCGGTAAAGATTCGCTTCACACCTTTTGCGGCGTTTGGAAATTTCATTGTTTATAAACTCCTTTCAAAAAAATAATTTTCAGTTGAAATACATCAACTGCTTCTAACAAATAGATTATATCATGCAGGTTGATAAAACTCAATTAAAAAAAGGTTACAACATAATCAAAAGGTCAGCGTATCAAAAGCCTCTACAGAAAGATTGATGAGGTTCTTGCATGTTCTGATCAACCTTTCGCCCTCGGGGGTTCCCTTAGCGACTCTCAGGGTACGTCGCATTACGCGAAGCAGTCCGATGACCGACGCCTTGCGCTCGACAAGGTCAATGACCGCTTTATCCTCGGTACCGAGATACAGCGCCATGATACGTCTGAAAAGCTTATAGGCGCAATCGGAGGATATGCCGAGGAATCGCGCAACCTCGTTGCTGTCAGCTATACCAAAGCCTTTGTAGGCGTTGTAAATAAACGCGATTTCATATATCGGATGACCCGTACAGAGGGTATCCATATCAATCAGGAGGGTCTCGTCATTCTGTCGCATGATATTTTTGATATGAAGATCGCCGTGGAGCATAGTGCCCGTCTCGGGGATGCTCTCGATCAGATAGCGCAGCTTCTCTTCATGCGCTTCATCAAAGCAGCCCTCGGCTTCACGCAGCCACTGCTGCGCAATCTTGCTCTGCAAAGGCAGACTCGCGGGCGCCTTGGTGCTGTGGAGCGTCTTCATCAAATCGACCGTCTGCGCGGCAACCCACTCGAGATAGCCTTCATCCTTTCTGAGCAGTTCAGCGAAGCTCTGCGCGTTGAGCAGTTCAAATACCGAACCGAAGGTATCCCCTACCCTGACTACATCATACGGGATTGCGGTCGGGATACCCAGCACAAAAGCAGTACGGGAGAGCTCTCGCTCCCGCTTGATATCCTCAAGGGAATCAGCGTTCTTATATACCTTTACGATGGTATCCTTATCAACGCGGTAGACCTTACCGTTCGCGCCTTCGCCGACGACCTCGCAGTCGCTGACATCAAAAACGCGATATGCCTTCTCAACGGGGATAATCTCGGTAAAGCCCGTCATTTCAAGGATATCATATACCTCGGCGCTGACGTTAATCATACGCATATCGGGACAGCTCTTACGCAGCTTGAGGATAATACGCAACCCGGCGCTGCTGATATACTGGAGTTCCTCCGCGTCCAGCACCAACTTGGTGAATACTTCGTCCTCCATCGCAGCTTTGATACCAATTTCGATTTCGTTCGCGTTGGAGGAATCGATACGACCCTCCAGAAACAGCGTCAGAATACCATCGATCGCTTTCATCTGTTCAGCCTCCCAAACATTATAATCATACTATCAGGGATCATTAAGATTTATTATACACCATCATACAGGAATTGTCACCATTTATTTTTTGTTTTTTAGAAAAGAATCAATGTATCTTGCAAAGAACAACGCAGTATGGTATCATAAAAACACAATCCCGCGAGTTCTCTTGACCGCGGGCAGAAAGGCGGTCCGCTTATGGAAGTAAAAAAAGTCAGTACAAAAATCCCGTGGTTTACCCTACTGGGTGCAATCGGCATCTTCATCCTCGGTATCCTGTTCATCATGATGGATGAAATCCTGGTCGAGGCGGTGTTGATCCTCGGCGCGGTCGGTCTTCTGTTAGTCTACGGAATCGTGCGCATGGTACAGTGCTTCAAGATTAAAAAGCACCTTGAAGGCATCATATCGCTCGTTATATGCTGGGGCGTAGCGGCAGCGCTGTTCCTGTTGGATTTCAGCAATAACTTCGTCGCGCTGGTACCGAGCGTGATCGTCGGTATCGTATCGCTGATACTCGGCATCGCGCGCCTTCTGATCTGTATCAACTGTATTGCCAATAAATACCGCGGTGCCTTCCGCAACGGCCTCTCCTCAGCGATGTGTCTGTTCTTCGGCATCGCACTGGTGGTTCGGCCGATCGACAACTTCAGTTTCCTGTCGATGGTAACGGGCATCTATATGGTCGTCTACTCCTTCACCATGTTCGGCGATGTTTTCGCGACGCTGTTCCACCTGGATATGAGCGAGAACCGCCTCAGGCGCAGAACGCACCGTGCGCTGCCGAACATCATCAACGCCGTTAAGCCCTCCTCCATGATAACCGATATCAACAACCAGATCAAAGCAGGCAAGGTAACCAGCGGCGTGCTGATCGAAGAGAAGAAAAACACCAAACTCACTACCCCGAACATGGAGGTCCTGATCCATCTGACAACACAGGGCGCCAATAAATTCGGTCATGTCGACATCGCCATCGGCGACACCGTCTACACCTACGGTACATACGATTCATCGACCGTGAAGATGGGCGGATTTATCGCACAGGGCTGCTTTGTCATCGTACCGAAGATCCCTTACCTCAAATATTGTCTGAATTATCAGAAGAAGTATGTCATCGGCTTCGGCGTAGAGCTAAGCCCCAAACAGCTCAGCGCCGTCAAAGATAAGATTGACGAGATGATGGCGTGGTGTAAGCCGTTCGTCAGCAATTACGAGAGAGCTAATCTCGAGAGACGCGACGGAAGCGTATATGACGACCCCGCGAGCAATATCGTTCGCGACCTCGGCGGCAAGGTTTACGTCGTGAAGCGCGGTCCGTTCCGCCATTACTTCGGCATAAACACCAACTGCGTACACGTCGCCGACTGGCTGCTCTCCGACTCGGGCATCGACGCGATCTCCTTCTCGAGTCTGCGTACTCCGGGCGCTTACTATACGATGATGAACAACATGTTCATGCGCAAGAACAACCGCGTTATCCGCAAAACGTCATATATCCTCGCCGACGATATCACCGAGGAAAGTGCGGGACTCCTGCCCGCAAAAAGTGCCGAAAGCGGCGAAGATAATTCCGGGAAAGAATAATATAGTCACGCATACAATAACAGCCCCGAGCAGACGCTCGGGGCTGTTTAGCTGTGTATGAACGATGTTTACAACGGGTTGACCGGTGAAAAGCCCTTCTTCTCATCGAAGCTCATATTACTGCGGAACTTGGTAGCGGTATTGGACGGATCGATGAAGGAAAAATTGAGCTTTGAATAGTTTGCACGGTCAAAATCGACCGAGAAAACGGTATCACCCTCAAGAACGGTGTGAACAAGAACGTGATCGACGGGTAAGAGCGCAAACATATCGCCCGCCACGCGCAGGGATACGGAGCAGATGAAATCCTGTAATAACAGCAGATAATCACGTCGGCTCATAGACTCGCTCGCAGAAGTTAAGGCAGCTTCATTGATGACAAATTCGACCTCGATGCGGTCGCCGCTGTCGGTGCCGAACTCAAAGTTCTCTCCGTAATCGAGGAGATCGTCCAGCGGATTGACCTCGTAGATCAGCTTGAGATAGGTATCGATATCACCCTTTAGAACGTCGGGGGCGAGAGAGTAATAATATGACCATGCGCGCTGATCGTAGCTATCGTCGGGAGCGACGGGAGAGGCGGCGATCGCCTTCCAGTCAAGAGCGGCATCGGAAACGCCGTGGATCGATTTCAATGTGTTGGCGTCAACCTGTACGGAGCTCTGCTTTGCGGTCTTGGCAGACGACTTGGCTGCTTTGGCCTCAGTCTCAGCGACAGCCTTTGAGGACTTTTTGGCTGCAGCGGATTTAGTCTTGGTTTCCGACTTTTTATCGGTTTTTTTACCGAAGATCTTCTTGGTTTTAACGTAAGAAACGCCGGTTCCGGGGATGCCGACAGTTCCGGTGACACGTCCGCTCGAATTGATCGAACCCCTCAGCCCGGGTACGCCCGCACTCACACCTACACCGCTCTTACTCAAATTCAGCCTGACGCCCGGAAACAGCGAAATAGTCTTGCGAAATCTCAGTCCCATAATAACCTCCTGTTGAATAGCAAGTCAAATATATCCTACACTATCATTTAATCACGAAACGCGCGTGATGTCAATACAGAAACACGCTTGAGATCGAACACTGATTATCGGTAGATAATTCTACCCTTCTTTCAGTCAATGTTAATATTGAATACAAAAAGTCAGGGGCAGACCGCGGTCTGCCCCTTTCAGGTTAATCAATAATCAAATAGCACGGCGACTTACTTAGTCCCAAGCGGTAACGACATAATGACCAAGATCGTTCTGAGTGCCGTCCATCCAATAGCCGGCATGACTGAAGTCGATGATGTCCTCGGTCTGAGCGCCGTTACCGTTGCTCAGAATAACGCCGATAGCGCCATCGGGAACATAGCACCTGAACTGAGTCTCGCCGTAGTCGTTGATAACGGTCTCAGCCTGAGCGGAGCCCGGCCATGCGCCGTTGAGCTCGTTGCCGTCGGCATCCCACGCGTAGACATAAGCGGAACCCCAGCCAAAGTTATCGGTCAGCAGGAAGGACTCATTGGAATCATTGTTTCCGCCGCCACCGCCGGTAGGACCGCTGTACTCATAGTAGCCCACCTCATAATGACCCTGATCGTTCTGGGTGTCGAGGCAGTAGATACCGCAGCCCATAGCTGCCGCATAAGCTACGTCAATGTCGCCAGTCTGACCGCCGGAACCGTTGAAGATCACGCCGTCATAAACGCTGGTGTCGATGGTGATCGCGTAGATATCCTCGCCGTAGTCGTTAGTCGCGACCTTCTCTGCGGTAGCACCGGGCCACTCGGTGGATTCGCCGCCGGCGGAATTCCACATGTAAACGTTAACACCGCTCCAGCCCTTGTTATTGGAGAAGTACAGAGTAACAACATCGCCGTCATCGTCTCCGCCCTGAGTGGGCTGCTCGGTGATCGGGACAGCAGCCAGAGCAGCGTAAGCAGCGGTGCAAGCCTCGTAACCCGCATCTACGGTGTTGGGATCGGTCTTGGGATCATAGGTAGCAGCTCTGTAGGTGTTCAGCGCAGTGGACGCAGCCTGATAAGCCGCGTTGCTGCCGTACTGGGAAGCGTTGTACTTCGCAAAGAGGGTATTCAGCGCGTTAAAGCTGTTTACGAACTCATTATAAGTGTACTTTCCGGACGGTGCTTCGCCCTCGTACTTACCGACGAGAGAACCGGCTACACGCATGTTCGCAAGGAAACGCTGGATCAAAACAGCGTCGATAGAATCGATCTCTTTGCTGGCGTCAACGTCGGAAACAGTCTTCTGATCGTTAGTCAGCTGAACCATATCGGCGAGATGTCTCTGGAGGATGGTTACGTCGAAGATCGTAACTTCCTTATCCATATCGAGGTCGCCCATCAAGAGCTTATCATCGCCGCCGGTCTCTTCACCATACAGGTAAACAACGTTCAGAACGCCGGGCTGATAGAAGCCGGAAGCAAGAGCGGGTGCGATATAGGTACGGTTAAGGGTGGTATCGGGAGAGGTAGTATAGGTCTGGTTGGAGCGTACGTTGGTGTACTCCCTGGTGACGTCGGGAGCAAGTCTCTGTCCGGTAGCCAGATCAACGTGAGAGGTAACGATCGTGCAGTTGAAGCTGGTAACGCCGTCCTTGATCCAAGCTTCACCGGAAACAGCGTAACCGGGTTCACCCTGATCGGGAACCTGACGGGTCGCATCATGGAACATGACGTAGCAAGCGGCAGACGGAACGTCCTTTACAAGCCACTTAGCATCGGACTGATCGGGATCGTCAGTCATTCTGTCCTTCTTCTGCTGACCGCCCCAGGCACCCAGCGCCTCGTTTCCTGCGTCGTCATAAGCATAGCAGAGGACGTAGGACCAGCCGGGGGTGTTATAATAGTGAACCTTAGTGGTGGTGTTGGTCAGAGCGGAATAATAGAAATTGAAGCTCAGCGGAGCGGAAGCGTCGAACTCGCCGATGGTACCGCCCGGGAACTTGGAAGTATCCATCTGATAACCCTGAACGGGAGTTGCGGGGATCGAGAAACTGTCACCCTGCTTCAAGCGATACTGGATCGGGGTCTTGACCGCCTTGCCGGAAGTAGTATCCAGGAAGTTAATGGTCAGGTAGTTGGACGCAATATTACGGGTATAATAGAACTTGACAGTAATGTTCTGCCCTGCGGTCGCAGTGCCAAACTCAGCATTGCCGGAAGCGGTAGACTCGGTGCTGTCATAGGTGTGATCAAACAAGATAGAGAGATCCTTGGAAGCACGCCAGGTCTGACCTTCCTTATACTTCGCGGTCTCGGTAGCGGCCTTGGTATAGGAGCCGGATGCCGAATCACGGGTATAATGCTCAACGGTAAGGGAAGCGGTGCCGGCAGCGGGCTGGGTGTAATTACCAAAGCTGGAAGAATCTACCAGAACAGCGGAGCTGTACGCAGGCAGGCTGTAGGAACCGGAAGCGGTACCAAGGGAAGCAGTGCCCGCCTTAGATGCGTTGGCAACAACGTTCCATGAACCGGACAGGCTGATGGACGCGGCGGACGCGGTGTTGTTCAGCGCGACGATAACCTTGTTCCACTGACCCGACTTGTTGTTGGTGATCTGCCATGCGGTAGCGCCGGAAACGGTAGAAACACTGTTCACGGTGGTGTCGCCGAAGGCAGAAACAGCCTTACGGATCGCGGCAAGACCTGCATAGTAATCAGCAATAGCCGAGTAGGTCGAAGCACGGTTCCAGTTGATGCTGTTGATCTCGTCGGGAGAACCGAAGGAGTTCTTGTCGCCGTACTTGGTGCGGCAGAACTCGGTACCTGCTACGGTGAAGGGGATACCCTGTGAGGTCAGGGATGAAGTCAGGGCGATCTTCATCTGACCGAGCACCTTGGAGTCGGTTGTGTTGACGAGGTTTTTGTTGGTGTTATACAGATTCGGGTTCTGTTCATAAGGTCCGGCGACAAAGCCGGAGGTTCTGTTAGCGGCAAGGATCTTATCGAAGAGAATCCAGTTATCGTGGTTATCGGTGTAGTTGACGAGCTGCTCAACCTTGGCGCCGCTGAAATCAGAAGCGGTACCGCCCGCAGCCTTCAAAAGCTCGGCAGAAGAGCCGCCGTTAAGGAAGCCGGTACCGGTAGCGGACTCGTGGCTGCCCTTTAAGGCGTCGGAATAACCTTCGTTAAAAGCGCCGACTCTGGTCAGCTGAGAGATGTTAGCCTTCGTAGCGCCGTTGGTGATACCGTTATCGGTACCGCCTGCCCAAGGCTCGCCGTACATCAGGATGCGGCTGTCGATCTGGTCAAGAGCGGAACGCCACGCCTTGACGGAGGGTACATCAAAGCAGCCCATCAGGTCAAAGCGGAAGCCGTCGACATGGTACTCGTCAGCCCAGTAAACCAGAGAATCCTGGACGAACTTACGGGTCATCGCCTTCTCGGTAGCGAGAACGTTGCCCAGACCGGTACCGTTACGGTAGGTATTGTTCTCCATGCTGGACATACGATAGTAGTACTTGGGAACGATCTTAGAGAACTGAGAGCCGTCACGAACGAAGGTGTGGTTGTAAACGACGTCCATAACTACAGCGATACCGCGGTCATGCAGCGCCTGAACCAGCATCTTGAACTCCTTGATACGGGTGTTGCCGTCGTAGGGGTTGGAAGAATAAGAGCCTTCGGGAACGTTGTAGTTCTTGGGATCATAGCCCCAGTTATAGTTTGCACGGTTATCGGTCTCGTCGATGGAAGCGAAATCCTCGATCGGCATGAGCTGTACGCAGTTGACATTATGCTCAACGAGATAATCAACGCAGGAAGCGATCTTGCCCTCGCCGTTGACGGTAGTGTTGCCCTCGGTGAACGCGAGGTACTTACCGCGGTTTTTCTCGGAAACACCGGAGGATACGTCGATAGAGAAATCACGTACATGGACCTCCCATACGACAGCCTCGCCGGGGCTGTCGAACAGAACGTGCTGATCCTGATCCCAGCCGGCGGGGTCGGTAGAGTCGAGATCGACGACCATCGCACGGTTGCCGTTAGCGCCTACGCCCTTGGCATAAGGGTCGACAGCCTCATTAACGACGCCGTTGCGTTCGACGAGATAGGTGTAATACTTATTCTTGAGATCGCCGGTCATGGTCACAGACCAGATACCGGTGGTGCTGTCACAGGTCATAGCGGTAGTGCCCAGCGTAGCGGCGCCCGACTCAGCGTCGGTACCGGTCGCGAAGAGCTTGACCATGACTGCGGTAGCCTCGGGTGCCCATACCTTGAAGGTAGTGGCAGTCGGGGTGTAGGTTGCGCCGAGATTACTCTCGTTCACTGCCTTAGTGGCATAATTCTCCAGGTAGCTTGCGTTGGTAGCGCCGGTATCGGCGATATCCTGCTCAGCCGCGGAAGCTGCTACGGTGAACAGCGACATCAGCATGAGAACTGCGAGCAGTACGGAGATTACCCTACGAATTTTCATGTAATCCTCTCCTTTTGAAAAACGTTCTTTGGAACAGTAATAGCACATACTATTCCAATTAAAGACATTATACCATAAAGGGAGGAATAAATAAATGAAAAAGCGCTTCACGATTTGCACAATCTTTCAGTCGATTATTTGGTGATAATGACAAAGCTGTCATTTTTTTGCACAAAAATAATCAGGAGCCGTTCGGTAATGAACCGTCAGCTCCCGCAATTGACATATTAGTAATAGTATGTAAGTGACTAATCGATCCGAATCTCAGGAAATCCTACGCCGAAGCCGGTACCGAGCGTGATACAGGCGGCGTTCCGTATATCGTTAAAGTACAGTGCCGTGGCGGTAGCGTCATGCACCAACCGCACATTCATCATACGGTGTAGCTCATCCGAGAGCTCCTCCTCCAGCATTTGTCCGTAATCCGTATTGAGCAGACTGAGCTTTGCGTAGCCGCCGTGCTCGCTGTCGAGAACGCCGCCGCAGGTATAATTGGCGACGCTGATCAGGATGGTATCACTGAGCTCGATCTTCTGTGACAATTCGCGGTAGGACGCCGCTACGGTATTGACGATATACCGATGCAGCTCGATCGCCAACCGAAGCTGTTCAGCGGGGTTATTAAATCGGTTCTCCATATAACGCGACGGTAGGCTCTCCATCGGCGTAAAACCCGCGATCTCACCCGTACCCATACGAACCAAAGCGCGCTTCCAGCCCGTATGCCCCATATCGAACACCAGGGCGGCGGTGTTATCACTGAGCAAACGCTGAGCAAGTCCCATGATACCGAGGTAACTGCCGTTGTCAAACAGACGGATATGATAACATCTCTCACCCGCTCGGTCAAAGACCCGGTGGATATACTCCTTAAAGCGTCTGCCGAGCATAGAGCTCGCAAGACCTCCGGTAAGGATGACAGTATCAAGATCGCGCCAGTAATCCCAGCAAGCGTCGTCCCATTCGGGTCGTGCAAGGCGGTTCTCCTTCTCCCCCATCCTGAGGGCAAGCAGAAGAAGTCCGAGCCTCGCTCCAAAGCGCTTCACCACATGCTCCGCCATCTGGCGACGTCGCATATCACCGGAAACAAGCCCTTCATCAACCAGGAAAGGGAGCTGTCGGTCGGACAGATTACTCAGATCAATACCAAATCGACGGGACACACGGCGGATCTCCTCGACCAAAAGCGGCGTGGAAAAAATATCTTTATACATCAAGCCCTCGAGTTCATCCTCGATCCCGTACAGGGGGAGCTTCTGCATGACGGCACGGTTCAGCGAACAGCGGGAGGTCACATATTCTGTTTTTTCTTCAGAAGAATAATAGATAAAAGGATTCATGATAGTTAGGAGCTGATTCGGAAAGATCTCTTCGAATCACAACTTTGCTTTATTCGATACACTTGTTCGCTTTAAGCTTTGAGCTAATCTACGATCCGGCGGACTCGTAGGCTCTGAGTCCTCTGTTCCAGACGAAGATCGCAAGAAGGAACAGCACTGTACCGGCGATCACAGTGCCTCCGAGGCAGAAAAGAGGATTCTTGCCCGTCAGAAAATAGGTTGCGGGAAAGTAAGCGGTAAAGGCGAAGGGTACCACGTAGGTGATCAGCGCCTGTACCGCCTTATTATAGATCGTAACGGGGTACTTACCGAAGTCGTTGGTCATATACAGCATGTGGGTAATATGACCGCTCGCCTTTGTCCAGAAGGAGATCGCAGAGGTCATGATCTTCAGCGACGTATAGATCAGCGTCGCAAATACCGAAACAATCAGAAACAGCGGGATCGTATGCCAGTGGAACGGTATATTGAGCTTCGGGATCGAATACGCGAGCAGAAGAATACAGGTCAAGAGCTCTCCGAACGCATCGACGCAAAAGTTCTCGGCAATCACATGGTACAGGGTATTGATAGGACGGGTCAGATATTTATCAAACTCGCCTTTGCGGATGATACGGTAACCGACCATCCAGAGATTATCGGTAAAAAGATGGTCGATGGTCTTAGGTACCAGAGAAAAACCGTAGATGAACAGCACCTCTTCAAACCGCCAGCCCTTGAGGGCAGGGATCGCGCTGAAGATGATGCCGAGAAAGATCAGCTGCATGCCCTGAGCGATCAGCAAGCCGATCGCGCCGAGCATAAAATCGACCTTATACTCCATCAGCCGCTTGAGATACTGGGCGATGAAGATGCGGTGGAGTCGGATATATCGCATCATAGCTCACCCTCCCTGTACGCTCAGGTGACGAACAGCGCTGCGCCAAATCAGCTTTGACAGTCCGTACATCACCAAAAGCCAGAATATCTGCAAGCCCATCCGCCACGCGATCTCAGAATAGCTGTACATCCCCATGTAGATCATCACGGGGGTATAGGAGAGCGAGGCAAACGGCAGAAAGTTCAGCACGTTTGCAAGTCCGGCAGGCAGAAACGCCAGCGGAACGATCGCGCCCGAGAGGAAGTTGACAACAGTCTCCTTGATAAGCGTAGTGCCCCAGAGGTTTTTGAAGAAGAACGCCATAAAACCGTAGCATACATTAAAATAGAAAGAGATCATATAGGCGATCACAAGACTCAGCAGAAACAGCAGAAAATATATCGGCTGAAAACGAACCTCTCCCGCCTGAACATAGCGATAGATCTCAACACCGGCTACGATCGGAACAAAAATCATCGATACGGAGATGATACGGTTACCGAGTTCCTGAAACAGAAAGCACATCTCAAACGAGCAGGGACGGATCATGCGCATAGCGATCGAGCCGTCGATGATCTCCTCCCCTACCGTGAACGCGCCGTCGGAATAGGTCAGATAACCCGCTAAGAAGGTAATGAACAGGTAGACGACCATATCCTCCATCGTAAAGCCCATGAAGGTCTCGCTCTCAGAACTGTCGAATACCGCCTTCCATACAAAATACATAATGAACGACGCCATGATCTCGCCGATTAAAAAGCAGAGGAAATTCGCACGGTAGGCGACCATCTCCTGCATACCCGCTCGGGTAAACGGCGTGTAGGTACGGAAAAACCGCTTCACTCTGCTCATAGGCTCACCTCGCGGCGATAGAGCTTCTTGATGATCTCCTCGATCTCTACGTCCTTGATATTCAGATCCTTGACATGAACCGTCGACAGCGTGTAGGAGATCATTTCCTCTACGCTGACCTTCGCGGTATCAAAACGAACCGTGACCGAGCTGCCGTCGCGCTCGGCGCAGACGTCATCATCGGTCAGCTTGAAGCGGCGACGATAATCAAGCAACTTAAAATCGGGACCGTTGACCAGCTCGAAACGGAATGTTCGTACATCTCCGAAATTATGACGAAGCTCGGATAAGCCGCCGTCAAAGACCTTTCTGCCCTTATCGATCATAACGATACGCTCACAGAGCAACTCGATATCGGCAAGGTCATGGGTGGTAAGGATGACGGTCGTTCCCTCCTCCTCGTTGATCTTACGGATCGCGGAGCGGATATTCTCCTTGACCACGACGTCCAATCCGATCGTCGGCTCATCGAGGAACAGCACCTTCGGAGAGTGCAGCAGCGCCGCGGCAATATCGGCACGCATACGCTGACCGAGCGACAGGGTTCGGACGGGACTGGTAATGAAGCTGTCGAGCTCCAGCACCTCGTTGAGAAACGCCATGCGCTTCTTGAACTGTTCCTCCGGAACCTGATAGATCTCTTTTAATACAGAATAGGTTTCACGCAGCGCCAAGTCCCACCACAGCTGAGTACGCTGACCGAACACGACGCCGATCTCGCGAACATAATTCTTGCGATCCTCCTGCGGGATCTTACCGTTGATGCGGCAGAAACCGGAGGTCGGCGTCAAAATACCCGTGAGCATCTTGATGACCGTGCTCTTGCCCGCGCCGTTCGGTCCGATAAAGCCGAGTATCTCGCCTGCCGGAACCTCAAACGAGATATTGTCTACGGCTGTAATGAGCTCTTTATTCGGCTTGAAAAGCGCTTTCGCGGCGCCCTTGAGCCCCGGCTCCTTGATGATCTTCTTAAACTCCTTGCGCAGATTCTCTGCGTAAATCATACTTTCCATATTTATATACCCTCATCGGCGGTCGGTGATTATTGCGCGCCGTCAATAACATAAGCTCCGCAAGCCGCCTGTTGTTCATCTATAATTAACCATTTTTTGTATCATAACACAATACGGGATTGTTTTCAATATTGTTTTTTTCAATCGGACTATTGGTCACATTTTGTAATGATTACGGCACAAATATGTCGATATGTGTAATGTTATTTACACTTTTGTTGAAACACTTGCAAATAATAACAATGAGTGATAAAATTTCACTGTTTGAGTGAAATCACTTCACAGGGGAAGAACATGATACGATATAAACCGATTGCAGAACGCAAATTCGACAGTGCGTACGGTTATTATACGGCATACGGTTTACAGGTATTTGTCAACGGCGGGATCGCACGCACTGTCGGGGATATTTCTACGGAAAGAGCATTGATAGAAGCCTTAGCGGAAAAATACAATACCGAACAGCTCTCGCCCGATCATTTGAATGAGGCGATAGAGGATTTTCTCTACGACTTTGAGGTGTAGCATTTTATCTTTATATATGTTATACTGATTAAACAAATATCAGTCAGTAACGTGTTAAAGGTTGTGAAAAGATGAATTGCACGCTTTGTCCGAGGGAATGTAACGTTGACCGGGACCGGCATATCGGTTTCTGCGGCACCGGGAAGCTGCCGGTGATCGCCCGCGTCGCGCCGCACTACGACGAAGAACCTCCGATCAGCGGAACGAACGGCGCAGGGACGATCTTCTTCTCGGGATGCAGTCTGCGGTGTGCGTACTGTCAGAACTACGAGATCTCAGCCCTAAATAAAGGAAAGCTTATCACCCCCTATGAGTTAAGCGAGCAATACAGAAGACTGGAAAGCATGGGCGTACATAATATTGAACTGGTCACGCCGACGCACTTTGCCGACGCGATCATCGAGAGCTTCCGGTTCTACCGGCCCGATCTTCCGGTTATTTACAACAGCTCAGGCTACGAAAAGGTCGAAACGCTCAAAAAGCTCGAAGGGCTGATCGACGTGTATCTGCCGGACTTCAAGTACAGCGATAATGCGCTGGCTGAAAAGCTCTCACGCTGTCCCGATTATGTGGAGAGGACAACTGCGGCGATCGACGAAATGATACGTCAATGCGGCGACAGCACGTATGAGGAAGGCTTGATTAAGCGCGGCGTCATCATCCGCCACCTCGTCCTACCCTCTCACGTCAAAAACAGCTTCGGTGTTTTACAGATCATCAAGGAGCATTGGAACGACCGTATCCCGGTCAGCCTGATGGCGCAGTATATGCCCGCGGGTAAAGCGGACGAATACCTTGATATCAACCGCCGTATCACAAAGCGGGAGTATCGCCGCGTACTGGAGAGGTACTATGATCTGGGGTTTGACGGATTTGCACAGGAGCTGACCAGCGCGGATCAGAAGTATATACCCGAGTGGGATTTTTAGGGTTTTCCCTTCGATCGGTTACTATATGCAAGCCCTCACCTGCTCCCGCGAAAGCTCACTTTATCAAAGATAGCCTCAAAAGCCGACTGCTCATTGACGGAGTAATCCTGTTTTCACAAGTAATGCTAATCCTTAACGGAGAATTACTATCGGGAGGTCGGGGCTGTCGTACTAAGACATCACAACAACAAGGGCGGTTTAGTACGAACCGCCTTTTCTTATTCCCGAACGCCGCTTTGTCGCGCCGGAAATATTTCTCCTGTGTGATACTAATATTCATTAAAACACTTTAACATTTATTGTGTAATATTCCGCATAGCTGTGTTGTCGTCGTCGTTCGCTGTACTCGGTAGGCATATCCGGTTGCGTTGTAGGGACCCCGGAAGTGACAGGCGCCAGCCTGCCTGCGTCGTCCGCCTAGCTCTGCGAAATATCCCACTAATAAATTTGTTAAAGCTTTTAATTGAATATTAGTATGAGATGCTCCTTTTCCTGCACTTCACTCGCTCAGCTTGAGATTCGCTTTCATCGTCTTGTCAAGACACTAGGTATATCTCATTACATATGTTTTACCGGGAACAACGGGTAAATCCTTAATGCTGGATGTAATATCAAAAAATCTACACATCGATACGTTTTCAGGGAGTTTTTATGATCGCCTGATTTTTGTAGACAAATTCTATAGACATTGCTATAATAGTGTCAGATTGTCGGGAACCTGCCTTGAGTCAGGTGACATCATTTACGTTGCTGCGACCCATGTTGATACGACAGTGCTAACTTCACGAAGAAACGAACAGGAGAAAATAATGAGTATTCAATCAAGCCAAACAACGATTTATATCGGACTGAATGATGGCATGACCGGTGTTCAGAAGTTCGATTCAAACATGTATATCTCGACACTGAAATATGTTTGTCGAAGCTACAAGATTGGTTTTTCTTTTCAGGAGATCAGCGGAGGTTATTTTCATGAGGACGGAAGCTATACGGAAGAAAACGCCTTGATGCTACGATTGATCAATGTTCCCGAACAGACTATTATCGAGATTGCGAAGGATATTTGTGTGTTTTTCAATCAAGAGAGCGTTATGATCACAACTTCACCGACGTCAGTCGTGTATATAACTGACAAGATATGATCAACAGGTCGCTCGACCGGTATTTCCGGCTACTCTTTGAAAAGCTCAAATGGAGTTGACCTTAATCCAAGAACCGCATCAAAACGAAACAAGAAAGCGTTCGCACCAAGCGCACGCTTTCTTGTTCGAGTACGTCCTTTTATTCCTCTTTACGATACATTATCAATGCTTCTGTGCTGTAGAACGCATTGATTTTTGCTCCTCTATCGCTACCGTAACAATATCGCCGGCTACGTTGATCGCGTTCTGGAGAGCGCCGAAAAAGACTTCGGCATAGATTGCGACTAAAACCAGCTCGTTCACCTGCAGATAGAAGGTGATGATCAGCATACCGATCAAGATCGATCCCGGCTGATTCGGCGCGCCGATAGACAGGAACAAAACGAGAACCGCGATCCCGATGATTTGCAGTAAGGAAACATTGATTCCCAGCATATAGATAAAGATCATTGAGATCAGCATAATCAAATAACAGTTGCCGTCCTGATTGGTCTGAGCAAGGATCGGCAGTTTTGACGAGATACGATCTCTGTTAAATCCATACTCCCGCGAACAGTATCTGATGTTGAAGGGGATCGCGTCAATGGCTGAATTGATTTTGTAGTTTTCCCAGAGCAGCGGAGGGAATTTTTTGATGAACGGAACGATCTTGACGCCGCCGATCAAAAGCCGTATCAAATAAAACGCCGCCATCACAATCAGACTGAGGAATACGACTCCGACAAATTCAACCACGACGAGAAGATTGATAAAGCCATCTGTTAAGAGCGACGAAAGAATCGCAAGAAAACAGAAGAACGGCAGCGTAAACATCACAACATTCAGCAATTTGGAAAAGAATGTCAAACAGACATTGACCCCTTTTTGCATGACGTCAAAATACTCTCCGATCGAACAGAAGGCGTATGTGGTAAGCAGCGCGACAATAATGATCGGGAAGGGAAGGTACGTTTCAAAGGGCTCAAAAATACTGCTCGGCAGCAGGGAGGAAATAAACTGTGTGACGGTCATTCCTCCTTTGAATGCTTCCTGTCCTTCAAAATAGCCCTCTCGATGACTTAAGAGGAACGCAATCAGGAAGCTTGTCCCGATCGCAAGTAAAACAGCGATCAGCGATGTAACGATCGTCTTTATCTGCAGTTTTCTGTCCGAAGAGCTTTTTTCCGAAATGATATAGATGTCTGTCAGATTCTTTACCAGCGAAAAGAAGGTAACGGGCGCGCCTACCATCAGCATAGCATTGGCGAATTGATTCATCAAAGGCATGATATAGCTTCTGTCGATCTCAACCATCTTATCGGCGCTCATCACTGTGTTGATCAGAAGATAGACCAGGATCGCCAGCGCAATTCCGATCATGCTGTAAAGCAGCGAGCTTTGGTAGTTTCTCTTGACGACTACGCGGATGCTGTTATAGCCTAATCGGTATCGGTAGCCTATCTTGTCATGATAAGCCTGCACGATCCTTAATTCGGGCGATATCTTATCCTTGCTTTTTTCGACCGGAACATAAGGTTTTCCTTCAAAGCCGAACTTGATATTGTATTCTCCGAAGGTTCGCTGCGCCTTTATCGTTAACGTTGTATTCCGATCAAATCCCTGTTCGATAATATCGCGGAACAACGCTTCAAACAGCAACTTGGTCTCTGTGAAAGCGTCCTTGTTGAAACGGTTTTGCGCAAGCCATTGTTCAATAAACAGATTGGCGGTTTCAAAGCTGTCCATTGTCAGCGGAATCTCTATGGTTCGTGTTTTGCTCATGCTCACCGTTCTCTCACCGTCCTTACTGAGCGTCAACTTCTTACATTTTCGTTTAGATTCATAAAATTCGAGGCGTTAGACTTGTAGAGATTTTTGAAAACTCTGTAGTTGCGTTCGTATATCTTCTTGTTTTCAGGGTCGGGAATATATTTATGATTGGCTTTTACCAACCGACGCGATAATGTGAGCACATCCTCACCTCTGATTCCCGCAGCAACAACAAGCGCTGTTCCGATCGCGCCGACCTCCTGGGTGTTGTTAACCGTCTCTATGGTTCTTCCCGTAATGTCCGCCAGCATCTGGCAGGTAACGGGAGATAATGCTCCTCCGCCGACGAATCGGATCGTATCGGATGTCTTTACCTTTTTCTCTTCACATTCCAGCAGCCAGCGCAGATGATAACAAATCCCCTCTAAAACAGCGCGGATCATGTCCCGCTTACCGTTTTCGATTCTGATATTGAAAAACATCCCTCCTACATTGGAGTCCTCGAACGGGCAGCGATTGCCGTGGAGCCAAGGGGTAAAGATCACGCCGTTCGCTCCGGGAGGAACCTTTCTGACCTCTTCGGACAGGTAATCATAGAGGCTCAAATATTTGCTTTCGATATCATCAGCCACGGTAGAATTACTCAGATAAATGCCGATCTCATCCAGCGCAAGATGCTCCATGACCCATTCAAAGCATTTTCCGGCCGTTTCCAGTTCTGCGTAATAATTAAAGTAACCGTGCTTGGCAGACAGAACGCCTGTAATCATAGCGTTGATATCGACGGTTTGACGATCCATAAATGTCGATACCCATCCCGATGTTCCGATATAGATATGCGTATCTCCCGGCTTTGTGCATCCGGCGCCGATATTGACAAAGGTGGTGTCGCCGCCGCCACCGAAGACAGGGATCCCTTCAATGAGTCCGAGCTCCTGAGCCGCTTTCTCTGTGAGTCCGCCGACTAAATCCGTGCAGTCGATGATCTCCGGCATATGGTCGGGATTCACTTTGTACATCTTCAAAAGGCCTTTGTTCCATCCTTCCTTTCCCTTGCGTGTATCATATAGGAAGGTCGCAAAGGCGGTATCGGCAGTCCTGACGATCCTGCCGGTGCAGCGAGAAACGAGGTAGTCGCCGATATCCAGCCATTTATAGATCTTTTTGAAAGTCTCCGGTTCGTTGTTTTCCACCCACTTGTACTTCCATACCGGATCCTTAGCACTTGTTGAGCCCGCGTAATTGACAAGCAGATTTCGCGTAAGCTTATAAAGGCTGCAGCCTGAAACCTTGATTACGCCGCTGCCCATACATTCCTTGTATTCTTTAATGCCCTTCTGATCGAGATAGTTCATCGGACGTCTGAGGGCGTTTCCGTTTTCGTCAACAAAAACCGCTCCCTGCATCTGTGAACAGAAAGCCATTCCCTCTATTTCGTTGGGTTTAACATCCGATTTC
>CACZYF010000038.1 GCA_902785355.1 uncultured Ruminococcus sp.
GTTGGAAATCCCCTCGCGAGTTCCTTTACCATTTCCTCAATACCAGCGAGGTCATCTTTTCTTGAATTTGTGTAACACATCATTGACAAACCAACAAAATATCAGACGCTTAAAAATATTGACTTGTCCGCCTCATTATACTATTATGAAAGGGTAATCCTATTATCAGACAAACGGAGGTCAATTATGTTTAACGCTGAAAAGATCAAGAACGAATGTGTACAGTGGATCCGCGACTGGTTTGAAGAGAACGGCAAGGGCTGTAACGCCGTATTGGGTATCTCGGGCGGCAAGGACAGCTCGATCGTCGCCGCATTATGCGTAGAAGCGCTGGGAAAGGACAGAGTCATCGGCGTGCTGATGCCCAACGGCGAGCAGGCGGATATCGACAAGGCGAAGCTTCTCGTCGACACCCTCGGCATCAAGCACTACATCATCAACATCAAGGACGCCTACGAGGGAGTTATCAGACAATTGCCCTTCGAGCCGACCGCCCAGACCGTACAGAACCTCCCGCCCCGTATCCGCATGGCGACCCTGTACGCGGTATCTCAAAGCCACAACGGACGCGTCGCGAACACCTGCAACCTCAGTGAGGACTGGGTCGGCTACTCCACCCGCTACGGCGACAGCGTAGGCGATTTCAGCCCGTGCTCGCACCTGACGGTAGACGAGGTCAAGCAGATCGGCAGACTGCTCGGGCTCCCCTCGGAACTGGTCGATAAGGTACCCTCCGACGGACTGTGCGGCAAGACCGACGAGGATAACCTCGGCTTCACCTACGCCGAGCTCGACCGCTATATTCGCACCGGCGAGATCGAGGATCAGGAGCACAAGGCGCTGATCGACCGCAAGCACAAGCTGAATCTGTTCAAATTACAGCTGATGCCCGCCTTCGAGCCGGACATCCCCACCGCCATCGAATGAATCCCGTAAGCGAATGTGTAAACGGATGATTCCGCAACTGTGAACGGGGTGTAAATCCGTATGTCGGAATCTTGACAAGATTTCAGCGCTTTTGCTATAATATTGTGTGACATAAAATGTCAGGAAAACCAACCCGATTAACATAAACAGAAACATTGAAAGGATGTTGCATCATGTCAGAAATCAAATTAGTCCTCGACGGCGTAGAAGAGCCCGAGGAGAAAGCCGCTCCCGTACCCACCGAGCTCGCCGTGACAGCCGAACAGGTGCTCACCGAGGTCGAGAACCTCACCGATGAGGAGAAGGCGCAGATCGAAGAGTTCGCCGACAAGATCGACCTGCATAAGGCTGAGATCGTCACAAACTACGGCGCTACTATCCAGAAGCAGAGCGCCGCGATCGCGACCAAGACCCTCAACGACGTCAAGACCAAGAACACCGGTGAGATCAGCGGACTCTTAGTCGAGATGGTCGCCGCGATGGACGGCATGGAGGGTGGCAAGGATCAGGGCAACTTCCTCTCGAACCTGCTCAACAAGCTCAAGGTCAACGCCAAGAGCGTCGTCGTACGCAACGAGAACGCCGAAAAGACCCTCGAGCGCATCGAGAAGCAGCTCGAAGGCCACAAGCTGACCCTGCAGAAGGACGTCGCGATGCTCGATGAGCTGTACGAGGAGAACTGGCAGACCTTCAAGGCGCTGACTATGTATATCAAGGCGGCCGAGCTCGCGCTCGATAAGGCGCGCAACGGCGAGCTCAAGGAGCTGTATGCCAAGGCTGACGCGAGCGGTCTGCCCGAGGACGCGATGGTCGCCGACAGCTTCGCCAAGACCTGCGACCAGTTCGACAAGCAGATCCACAACCTGCGCCTGACCCGCACCAGCTGCCTGCAGTCCGCGCCGCAGATCAAGATGATCCAGCATAACGACGAGGATCTGCAGATGAAGCTGCAGAGCAGTATCGTCAACACCATGCCCCTGTGGCGCAAGAAGATCGCCATGGCGATCGCGGTACAGAACAACCTTACCGCGGCACGCGCGGCGAACGCGGTCGACGACCTGACCAACCGTATGCTCCGCGAGCAGGCGGCTCAGTTCCATACCGCCGTCGTCGAATCCGCTCAGGCGTCTCAGCGCAGTATCATCGACACCGAGACCATCGACTATGTCAACAAAGAGATCACCGGCGCCGTCATGGATTACATCGCCATCGAACAGCAGGGCGCCAAGGCGCGTCGGGAGGCGGTACAGGTCATCGCCAACTCCGAGCGCGAGCTGGTACAGGGCGTCCTCTCCGCGAAGGCACAATCCGCAGAGGAACAGTAAAACTTCAGGCTCCCTTTGGTAAAGGTGAGATTCTGTCCAAAACTTGTTTTGGGTTACGGAATCCATACACCGGAGAGCTGTCGCCGAACAGCGATTGATACTAATCCTTAATAAAAACCTTTATCATCTATTGCGCTATATTTCGTATAGCTTTGTTGGGCTCCTTGACAGGCGCCAGCCTGTCTGCGTCATAACCGGTACGTCATAAACCGCACTAATAACCGGTACGTCATAAACCGCACTAACCACTAAACAGAGAGGGATAACATTGAAAAAGGGTAAAGGACTGCTGATATTTGGGATCATCCTTGCCGCGCTGGGACTTGCCGGCGCGGGGATCCTGTCTGCCGCCTCCTCCGCGATGATCGTCGCGCTGGGGATCCGTACCCTGTCCACGCTGACGACGATATCATTCATCACCGCGGGCGTAGGCGCCGCTTCGATCGCACTGGGCGCGTACAAGGGCATCCGTTACTCCGCCGAGGAAAAATCCACCGTCCGCAGGCTGGAGGACTTCCGCCGTCAGGATCAGGAGCAGTTCACCGAGTACGCCAAGGACAGCCTCAACCCCGAGAAGACGCGGATGCGCTTCGAGCAGCTGCGGCGCAACAATCCCGCGCTAAGCGGGCTGATCGACCGCTGCCTCATACAGATGGACACCATCGACAGCTATCAGGCGCGCCACAAGAGCCTGCTGGACGCGAACGAGGCGATCTATCTGGAGGACACCATCGAGGTCATCGACGGCAGCGAACAGCGCATGTGCCGCAACTTCCGCAATATCATCAACTGCTGTATCCTTGTCGAGCACTCCGGCGAGGGTGAAGAAGCGCTGGATCGCGGGATCATCGAGAGCTCTCTCTCCGATAACGCGGAGGAGCTCAAAGCCGTCGATACCCTGCTCAAATATTCCGTCGCATATATCAACAATTATAACCGCAACGGCGTCAGCGACAGACGAGAGCTCGACGCCTGGTTGAAAATCATGAAGGATTCTATGGGAGGAAAATAATGATAACCTTTAAAAGGATTCTTTCTGCCGTACTGCTGATCGTGATGCTGGCTTGCATCATCACCGGCTGTACCTCGCCCGATAAAGGCACCGAAAAGGTCTATTCCTACGACGAGGCGATCAAGGAGCTGAATGCCTTCTACGATCAAATCCATACAGATACCGTCAAGCCTCGTCTGGACATCTACAACGACAATACTACTGCCGCCGCACAGTTGGCGGATATCTCTACCTTCCCCATTACGGTGCAGGGCAACGGCGATATCGATATCGAGATCGCCGCCGCTACCGAATTCAGCTCCGCCGCACCCGACGACTGGATGAACATCGTCGCCGAACGCTTCAACAAGGCGGGCTACACCGTCTCAGGCAGGTCGGTCAGCGTCACCGTACGCAAGATCACCTCCGGCGAGGTGCTGACCTACATGACCGACAGCGACTACCGCCCCGACGTCTATGCGCCCAGCTCCGACGCATGGGGCAAGATGCTCGACGCGAAGGGCGTCAAGACAATTACCCTTGCCGACCGTATCGCGGGCAACACCGCGGGCATTCTGATGGAGAAGAACACCTACAAAACCTTCACCGAAAAGTACGGCGACGTCACGCTGACGAACGTACTCAAGGCGTCGATCGCGGGTGATCTCACCTTCGCCTACACCAACCCCTACACCTCGTCGACGGGACTGAACATCCTCACCGCAATGCTCCACGCCTTCGACAGCAACGATCCGCTCTCCGAAAAGGCGCAGAAAGAGCTGCTCGAGTACCAGAAGCAGTCCCCGCCCGTCGCCTACACCACCGGCGTGCTTCGCGACCAGGCGAGCAAGGGCATCATCAAGGCGATGGTCATGGAGGAGCAGGCATACCACAACACCCCCGAGCTGAGGAACTATGTCTATACCCCTGCGGGCATCCGTCACGATCACCCGCTATATACCTTCGAGCATGTGTCCTCAGAGAAGCGTGAGGCGGCTGAGCTCTTCGCCGAATTCTGCATGAACGACGAGTCCCAGAAGCTCGCCGACCAGAAGGGCTTCAACCTCCACAACGAGTACAAGAGCCAGGACAGCGGTCTCGACGGCGCGGGCTACCTCGCCGCACAGCGCATCTGGAAACAGAGCAAGGACGGCGGTCAGCCGATCATCGCGGTATTCGTCGCCGATGTATCCGGCAGCATGGCGGGCTCGCCCATCAACGCACTCAAGGAATCCCTGCTCTCTACCTCGTCCTACATCAAGTCCGACAACTACATCGGTCTGGTGTCCTACGCCGACAACGTCCATATCAACCTGCCGATCGACAAGTTCGATGATGAACAGCGCGCCTACTTCTCCGGCGCGGTCAAGGCACTGGATATCGAGGGCAGCACCGCAACCTATGACGCCGTGCTGATCGCGCTCAAGATGATGCTCGAGAAACAGGAGGAGGTCCCGGGCGCAAAGCTGATGCTGTTCGTGCTGTCCGACGGCGACCAGAACCGCGGCTACAAGCTCGACCGCGTCGCGCCGATCGTCGGCGGACTCAAGGTACCCGTCTACACCATCGGCTACAACCTCGAGTCAGGCTCCCGTGCCGAGAGCGAGCTGAAGCGCCTCAGCGGCATCAACGAAGCCTCTCTGATCAACGCCAACAGCGCCGACCTGATCAACCACATGCGCAACCTCTTCAACGTAGAGCTGTAAGCAGCATAACGCTGCGCCCGATCCCGTTCAACGGCGGAGATTACAAACCGATTTACAAACAATAAAGCCGACCCAAAGGGAGGCACTTCGTAAGGAAGTTGCTTCCCTTCGGCTTTTGTAAAACAGTCGGATAGTTAGATTTGTAGGATATAATCTAAACTTACGGAGGTTTTACAAGATGAAATACGAAATCACTTACACACAACAAGGTGATTATCTCTTACCTGACTTGAAATTACCCGAACAACCAAAGGTTGAAATAGGAATCTGGGCCAGACGGCACGAACGGTATATCAAACAGTATCATAAAATCCGTTATTTCAATCTTTTGACAAGCGGTACACTTGTTTCCTATCTCACAAATATCGATAGAGAAGCAACAGAAATGTATGATAGACTTGTTCAACAGTTTTCAAAGCAAGAAGATATTACTGAACAACTAAAAACTGATGATCAGATGCTGTGGGTACAGAAAATGAACAGCATTCGCAATCGTGCAACTGAAATAGTAAACTATGAGATAATATATGTATAACAATAACATCCGACCTATCTCTTTTGGGATATGTCGGATGTTTTATGTTTCTTATAATAATGTTCACAAAAATGTATATGTTTTATTGTAGCTTATCAACAAATATCCATGGCGTTTTTAGTATATGTCGAATATTGTCAATATGTGTCATATAATGATATAATATATTAAATATATTCTTTGGAGGTTTTTATGAGCATTTTTAGAACACTTCATTTATCAGATATTCATATTGGTGATACTTACAAAAAGAACTCTGCTGATATTGCATATAGACTAATAACCGAATTAGAAAAAGAACAAAACTTTATTTTCCTATTAGAGATTATGACTATATGATTCATCAACATTCTATGTTATTACATGAATTTGAACATTTATACCCTAGTTCATATAGATTTGAAAGGTACTATTCAGAAATACATAATTACACGAAAAGAATTCCTAACATAAATAACAAAATGGCGTATCTTGTGATAATGATGTTACTGGTCAATGATAGTGAAAAAAAGCATTTGCTTGATGATGATAATGATGTATTAAGTAAGCGCCTTTTGGAAATCTTTTTTCAAGATTTTACTGTTTCAGATATTGAATCTGGTAATTGTTCAATAACACTTACAGTAGAAGAGTTTAATGTTTTTTTCGAAGCATTCAAAAAAACATATAAACACAAATAATATTAGAAACCATCCCGAAATTCGTGTAAACCTCCGATATAGTGTAGAATAAAACGCTATATTGGAGGTTTTATTTTGAGCAGTAGAAGACACAATCCCGAAGAACAAGCCCAGAGAGAAAAAATCGTGAACTCATACAGCTTGCTTTTTTCTTTAGCAGGCTATAAAACTCACCGACAATTATTTCTCTATCATCAGCGTATTCAAGCACATTATGGCAGAGGATATAATCAAATGAATTGCTCGGCAACTTTTTCAGTTCTTCTGTACTTCCAACAATTTGCTGATAGCTGTTTGTATTCTCTTGCTGAGCAAGCATATCCTCGGAAGGCTCAATCGCAGTTACTTGATTGTCGGCGGCGAAATGATCGGCTGTAATACCTTTCCCGCTTCCAAAGTCAAGAATCGTTTTATCTGTAGCTGATTCAGCATATTAAGCTCCAATTACTTTTATTTCAATGCCAAGAACACCATATTTTGCTTGCTGTTCCGGCGTGTAATACAAATCCATATCTTCGGGTTTAGCAGTTTCAATACCCGCTTTCTTATAGCCGCATTTTAATAAAGGCAATTTCTGATACAATTCAGCGAAGGAGTCAAATCTATGTATTGCGATTACTTCTGCGGTCAGTTTTTCTCCAGTTTCAATTTGAGTGAATTCAATACTATCGCCAACGTTTATCTTCTGTCGCTTTTCGTCGTTGAGTCGCAATTCAATTGTCTTTTGTCCGGAACGTATCATTACGAATGGTTCGGGGTTAAGATTCATTTTTTGTGTCATAGCTTTAACCTTCCATAAGCATTTCGGATAACTCCACCCGAAAGAAGATGCTTTTTCATATTTCTTTGCAAAGAGGTGTTTTCGGGTAGATTATCACATTCTGTCGTTCTTGTATTGTATAGCCAATCAATAAATTCTGTACCAATTTCACCTTTGTCAAATATCTCAAATCGGTTTTGGAAACTCAGTATATTTGAGTTATCGTTTAGCATTTCTTTGAGTTGCCTATCCAATAACCAAGAATGACAGCGGTATTCAGCATTTGATAATTCGGGATAATATGCAGCGAAAAAGTGCTTTGCACTGGCTAAAGAATTATCAATAGCAGAAGGTGAGAAATCAACGTCTGATGGAATGTGAATCCCGATAACGATATTTTTTTCAATGTGTTTCATTTCATATTCTAACTCGCCGATTCTGAATAAATGACATCCTGCTTGGCGAGTCGTCCACCAATAGCGGTCGAAATATAACTTGCCCGTCATTTGATAAGTTTCATTAATAAAGCGGGTGTAGCATTTCATTGTGGCGAAGTAAATCTCATCGCTGATACCCTTGTCTTTGTAAATCTCGTACACATCAGCTGACGCTTTCAGCATACAGGCAAGAATTTTAATATTTTCTGTGTCCTCGCCGAGTATTGTTTGAAGCTCTGCTAATGCTTCGGACATCTTTTCATAGATTTGAAAGGCAAATAATTGTTTATCTACTGAGTTGAAATCAAAATCATTTGCAAACTCAAGTATACGAGATTTTATTTTTGGCTGTAATTGTATTTTATCACATAACGTATGTATTTCCATTGTCAAACCTCAAACTGCTATCCAATACCGTTTTATCTCTGTCCCGTCAACAACAATCGTTTTTTCATATATACCGTCGTTGGCGATTATCGTTTTCTCACTTGCTGCATTATCGGAATGACAGGTGATCAATAGTTTTTCTATACCAAGTTCTTTTGCATTACTCAGATTCAGACGCAGCATTTCCTTTGCATAACCGTATCCTCGTTCAGAGGGGCGAACAGTATAACCGCAATGACCGCCCCACGTTCCGAGAATTGGATGATTTATATGGTGACGCAAATCAATGAAACCAACCAACCGATTATCTTTTTTGCGTATAGCAAAGTAGGTAGTTGAAGGAACATCAACGCCTGTTTGACCGCAAGTTTCTTCATTAGTCCTTAATTGACACCAGCGTATCCATTCTTCGGCAGAAGTTGCTTCATCAAGAGATAAGCAACCTGCAAATTGACTTTCGTTGTTATTGTCGTAATCAAAAACTTCTTGACGGAGTTGCCATACTTGTTCTGCATATTCCATATTTGATTCGATTAATTCTAAGTCACCATTATTCATTGCTTTCCTCGCCACTTACAACGCGCTCTATCATTCCCGTAACGACCTCATTCAGTCTTGCGGCATTATCGGAGGTAATAACCGGCTTGCCTGTTTGTGCTTCGATATTTTTTCTTGCGTCGCCTGCAATTTTGCCGCCGCTTTGCGCTACTTCTCTGTTTTCTTCCAAGCCATAGGGGTTTTGTGTTATATTGTCACGCAGATTTTCTTTTTTCAGACCTTTGAGATTTTTATACTGGCGTGTCGTCATACCCGACCACGCTTTGGTGACTTCATCGGTAAGGATGGCGTATTCTTTACCTTTCTCTACACCGTGAGCCTGCCACTGATCGGTCAGTTCCTTGCGGGCACGAATGGTTTGCAAACGTTGGTTGATCCAGTCGGCGGGATAGCCTTTCTTGGCATAGGTATCCAATGCTCTCTCTATCGTCAGTTCGGGATCGATTATTTCTTCTATGCGTTCTCTGCCTACCTGTGCTAACCACATCTTGAAAGGCTCAGCCTTCTTGGATGGAATCGACTGAATAATGCGGAGGATTCCTTCTGTATCAGCCGCGTTGATTTTTCTATTTTTGCCATCAGCCGTCATCATCCGAACAGGGGTACAAATTGTACCCCACTTGGAATTTAGTTCAGGATCACGGCTTCTCATTTTCTTTATGTATTGTTTGACGTCCTTGCTTTCGGATAAAATCTCAACTACGTCGGAAACTGAAAAATACCATTCCTCTTTTTCTTCATCCCACGCCGTTCTGATAGGTTGATTTTCAAATCTTTTAATATTATCCATTGAAGCCCCTCCTGACAATATCTACTTGGCATATTATCTAAAAAAATTCTACCACGAAACCGTCATATTAGCAACCGCATTTTACAGGTCTTAGGACGTCCCTAACAAGCGTGTTTTTACTCCTGCCGTGCAAAAACAGTTCAGAACAATAGGGACACCCTAAACCCGTTTATTAAAAAAGAAGGTAAAAAACTAATGAAATACTATGATGATCAAGGTAACGAGTTAAATATTCGCACTGAATTAGATGATATGCTTGACAAGCTATATGACAAGCTTGACAAGATGACTCCAGAGGAACGGATGGCTTGGTATAGCAGAGGTATGTACGTCAAGCCGTTAAAATACACGCAGGATATTGATAACACAATTTATATAGTGCGTACCAACTTCAATGAAAATACCGATTCAACCGTTTATGATGCGGTTGAGAGAATCACATCAAAAGATATATAATTTATCACTTTAAAGCGCTGAATTTAGTGGTCGGATATGTTATAATATGACTATCCTACAAATACATATCCGGCTGTGGAAAGGAGCAAAATGAGTAAACAGTCAGATAAAAACAAAATCACAGCCCTCTACTGCCGACTTTCTCGTGATGATGAGCAAGACGGTATGTCAGGTAGTATTAAGAATCAACAGGAGATTATCAGCAAATACGCAGCCGACAATGGCTTCACTAATACTAGAGTATTCATCGATGACGGATTCTCAGGCACAAACTTTGACCGCCCTGCCTTCAACGAGATAATGAAGCTCGGAGAGGAAGGCAAAATCGGAACGCTGATCGTCAAAGACCATTCCCGTCTCGGGCGTAACCGCTTGGTAGTCGGAGCCTTGATGGAAGAAGAATTTGACCGTATGGGCATTCGCTATATCGCCATCATGGATAACATTGACACCAAGAACGGTATCAGCGATCTTGTACCTATGCAGGACTTATTCAATGAATGGCACGCCAAGAATACAAGCGACAAAGTGCGCAAGGTATTCAAAAGTAAAGGCGAATCGGGCAAACCTTTGACAACTAATCCACCATATGGATATATGAAAAAACCTGACAACAAAGACGAGTGGATCATAGATGAACCGGCTGCCGAGGTTGTCAGGCGTATATTCAAAATGTGCGTATCGGGACTCGGACCGTCACAGATTGCCAATCAGCTAAAATCTGAAAAGATTCTGACTCCAGCGGAATACTGGATCAGCATTGGTAGGAACTGTGGCAAGCCACCGAGCGTATCGTACCATTGGTGTTCTGACACGATTGCTTCCATTCTTAGTAAGCAGAAGTATTGCGGAGATACAGTCAACTTTCGCAGCCAACGCAAGTCCTTCAAGAACAAGAAGAAGGTTGAGCTTCCGCCCGAACAATGGTTGGTATTTGAAAACACCCACCCGGCTATTATTGATAGAGAAACCTTTGAACTTGTAAGGGAGCTGCGCAAGAACAAGCGAAAGCCGACAAGAACGGGAATCGTCAGTATGTTTTCGGGATTGGTTTATTGCGCCGACTGTGGAGAAAAGCTGTATTACAGCGCAACCAACAACTATAAGGAAAGTCAAGCGTATTTCTTCTGTTCATCCTACCGCAAAAACTCCGATGTATGTTCAGCCCATTACATTAGAGAAAAAGTGATCTACTCGTTGGTGCTGGAAAATATGCAGAGAGTATTTCTTAACGTCCAAGCGTATGAAAAGGAATTTGCCCGAAAGCAAATGGATTGCTACACAGAGGAAAAACACAAAGAGTTGGCAACTAAACGTCAGGAGCTGAATAGAATCAAAAAGCGAATATCAGAAATAGATGACCTCTTCTTAAAAATCTATGAGGATAACGTCTCGCATAAGATTTCGGACGAACGCTTTGAAATGTTTAGCAAACGATATGAAGCCGAACAACACGAGCTAAAGTCAAAGATACCTAAGCTTGAAGCCTACCTGTCAGCCGAAACAGACAAAACTGAAAGCTTGCAGAAGTTTATAGCAAGAGTAAAGCAAATTACAAGCCCGAAAACTCTGACACCCGAATTAGTCAATGAGTTTATTGACAAAATTGTCGTTTCAGCACCTCGCTACCTTGACGGCAAGAGGTATCAGCTGATAGACATTCACTACAAAGGCGTTGGTATCATCAATATCCAAACACCCGAAGAATTTGAAAAAGGCTTCCAAGCCAAAATGAAACAGCGCAGACAAAAGTCTGCATAACCAAAAAAACTACGGCATAGCATAAAGCCGTGCCGTAGTTAATACATTAGATTTTACAAGAGCCGCCCCTTAGGGTGTAACTTCCTTACGAAGTACACCCTAACGGGTCGGCTTTCGTTTTTCGGATGGTAGTATTACAGCTTAGTGCCGCAGTTGTCACAGAAGGGATAATCCCCTACGGGAGCGCCGCAGTTGGGGCAGGTTTTCTGCTGTGTACCGACGGCCTGTTCGTAGCTGTCACGATAAGTCTGCTGATCGTCAGCGGGAACGACGTAGGACGGATCATAGTTCGGCGTCGGCTGCTGAGGGACGTTATAATTCGCGTAGTCATTGTTATACTGCTGTACGGGATCGGCATAGGGATTCGAGCCGTTATCCGCGATCGGGACGACATACGAAGGATCCTGCACACCGCCGTAGGGCGTGTTGTTGTAGCCGTACAGATAATTGTCGATATGCTTCTTGTACCCTGTCGCGATACTGCCCTCGACAAAGAGCATAATCGTCGAGATCAGACCGGAGAGAAAATTGATGAGCATAAGCGGCATGAGGGGACCCGCGCCGAAAATACCGGCAATGCTGCCGAGCACGCCGAGCACCGAGAACACGCCGAAGATAATGCACATCACGCCGTAGGGCTTCGCGCCGCCGCTCTGGAGTTCAACGGTGGTCAGGCTCTTCTTGACGGAGCCAATATAGCGTACGCGGTTGATCGTAACGAACAGACCGAAGAAGATCGTGAGCGCTCCGATCACCAGCATAACGACGGACAGGATGGTCATAATGTTGCGAGCGTCAACCGTAGTACCGTCAGGCAACACCGCTGTAGTCGATCCCTGCTGCGCCAGCATTTCACCTAACGCAAAGACGCCGATCACAGCGACGATCACTATCAGCGTAGCAAGGATCATTCCGATCAACGAAAGTACAGCAAAAACCTGTAGGATCGTAAAGCCCGCGCGAGGGGTGCTGTTCGGGTCATTGTTGCGGCTCTTGAAATAGATGAGCAGGTAAGCGGCAATAAACAGACCGGTAATGATGCAGGAATAGGCAATGGTGAAGATCGATCCCGAAGCAGATGAAGCCATGCTTTCGAGCTGTGCCGCGCCTATCTGTGAGTTGATCTGTTCATACAGCTGAGGATTCATCTGAGAGAACAGATTCATGGCATAGTTGAAAATCATTCTCGAATTATTCATCATGAAGATAGTACTCACCAGATTCAGCACTAAACTCACGATATACAGGATACCCATCGTCAGGACGCGGCCGTTCTTGAAATAATCCTTCACGGCAGTTACATTCTGCTGGTACGGGTTAAAGGGTTGCTCGTACATACTGATTCTCCTTTATTTGTTTTGTAAGCCGATCTATGCGACCGACTCGGTAAACCTATTATATGCTATTCATAAAGCGATTGCAAGTATAATCAGATCAGAACTGCACCTCGGCGTTCTTTAATTGCAGGTATTTGCTGTTGCCCTCGGTATAGGTAGTAAATTCGCCGGTGACGGTGATCTCGGTATCGGGCTTGGGATAATCCTCGGGGTAGCTGTGATCACCCGCCCACTCGAACTCGATGCCCGTCGCACAGCATGCTGTCGCGTCTTTTACAACGCAGGCGAAGTAACGGTTGTCCTTCGTTTCGGTCACGTTGAACGGACCCTTCATCCTCACGATCTTTCCGTAGTACTCGTCGGGCTTCTGCTGCATATTCAGCACCTCGGAATAGACCATCGTGCCGCTCATGGCGGTCAGGTCGATGTCTACGCCGTCGGCGGAGGGTACGGCAGTCTGAGCGGATTCCGTAGCAGGATCAGCCGCCTGCGTCTCCGATACAGCCGCTGTCGCGTCATTCGCGGGCTTTGCGCTGTTGCCGCACGCGGCGAGCGATACGAGCATCAATACTGCTGTCAATATACAAGTAAATTTTCTCATGCTTTACCTCCCGTAAGCTTTCCGATGACCGAGAAGATAATGAAAACAACGATATCCACGGCTACGATGGTCGAACCGACGGGCGTACCCGCTAAGATCGATGTCAAAAGCCCGATCAGCGCGCACACGACCGATACGATCGCCGCACAGACGGTCACGCTTTTAAAGCTCTTGAACACGCGCATCGCCGACAGCGCGGGGAAGATCACCAGCGCCGAGATCAGGAGAGAACCGACCAGCTGCATCGCCACGACGATGATCACCGCGATCACGATCGCGATCAAAAGGTTATACAGCCCCGCGCGCTGACCCGTCGCCTGCGCAAAGCTCTCGTCAAAGGTGACCGAAAAGATTTTATTATAGAAAAGGACGAAAAACAGAACCACGATGACCGACAGGATCACGCACATCCACACGTCAAAGGTACTCAGCGTGAGGATGGAGGTGGAGCCGAACAGAGTGGAGCATACGTCGCCCGAAAGGTTCGACGAGCCCGTCCCGAAAATATTCATCAGCAGGTAGCCGATCGCCAGCGCTCCGACCGAGATCATCGCGATCGCGGCGTCGCCCTTGATCTTGGCGTTCTTGCCCACGCGAAGGAGCAATACGGCACACACCACCGTGATACCCAACACCAGCGGCATATCGTTGGTCAGTCCGACTACGGCGGCGACCGCCATCGCGCCGAACGCAACGTGCGACAGACCGTCGCCGATGAAGGAATAGCGCTTTAATACCAGCGTCACGCCCAACAGCGACGAACACAGCGCGATCAGTACGCCGACGATCAGCGCGTTGACCACGAAAGGACGCTCAAGATACGACCCGAGGGTCGTGAACAGCTCGCTCATCTGCCGTCGCCTCCCTTCGCCTTATCTGCCTCATATATGCGGTACTCGTCCCGCGTGCCGAAGAAAAGCTCACTGCCGATATGCAGAATATGCGAGGCGTACTGTAAAGCCTTGTCGACATCGTGAGAGATCATGATGACCGTCACGCCGTCGTCCTTGTTCAGGCTGTCGATCAGCTCGTACATATCGGCGGTGACCTTGGGGTCGAGACCCGCTACAGGCTCATCAAGGAGCAGAATCTTCCGCGTCGCGCAGAGTGCGCGCGCCAACAGCACGCGCTGCTGCTGACCGCCCGAGAGCTCGCGGTAACAGCGCTTTTTGAGTCCGGTGATATTCATGCGCGCCATCGCGCTCTCGGCGAGCGCCTTGTCCGCCTTGCTGTAGAAGGGGCGAAAGCCCCCTCTGCCCAGCGTACCCGAGATCACGATCTCCTGTACCGAGGCGGGAAAGTCGCGCTGGACGTCGGTCTGCTGCGGCAGCCAGCCGATGTCGCGGGCGCTTAGTCCCTCGCCATAGCGGATACTGCCGTCGAGCGGCTTGGTCAGCCCGAGCACCGTTTTCATCAGCGTGGTCTTGCCGGAGCCGTTCTCACCGACGATACACAGGTAATCGCCCTCGTTCACCTCGAAGCTCAGATCGGTCAGGACGACCTGCGAGCCGTAGCCGAGGGTGAGATTTTCACATTCCAATTGCTTCATATACTAACCTTCCGAATCGATGGTTTATCTGTCAGAGTGCCTTTTTCAGCACTTCGAGATTCTCTGTCATCACGCCGAGATAGGTCGTGCCGGACTTGATGTCCTCGGCGGTACTGCTCTGCAGGGAGTTGAGGGTCAGGATCTGTTGATCCTTCGTCTTGGTGTTGTCCCTGATCGTCTGAGCGATCGAGCCGTCGGAGGTCTCGATCTGCATGATCGACTTGAGTCCCAGCTCGTCGACCTTGCCCGAAAGGAAGGTGACGGTCTCGAAGCTCGCCTCGGTCTCCGCCGAACAGCCGACGAAGGCGGCGTAGTAATCCAGCCCGTAATCGTCCGTCAGATAGCGGAACGGGAAGCGGTCGCCAAACAGCAGGGTCTTGACCTTTGCGTCATCGACCGCCTGCTGATACGCCTTATCCAGCGCCGAGAGCTTCTCCGTATAAGCCGCGGCGTTCTCGGAGAAGGAATCCGCGTGCTGTGTATCGACCTTACCGAGCGCCTCGGCGATCTTCCCGGTGAAGGTCACGGCATTCTTCAGCGAGAGCCAGACATGCTCGTCGTACTCGGGCTCGTCTTCATGCTCCTCCTCGCCCTGCATGCCTTCCTTGAGCTCCTCAACCTTCGCCTTATCGCCGAGGATCTCCATCAGGTCGAGCACGATCATCTTCTCGTTATTTGCCTGCTTTAATACATCTTCGACCCACTTATCCGACTCGCCGCCGACATAGACGAACAGGTCGCAGTCGGAGATATCCATGATATCCTTGGCGGTCGGCTGGTAGCTGTGCAGATCAACGCCGTTGTCGAGCAGCAGATCGATGCTCAGGTCGACGTCATCCCGCGCGACCTCACGCACCCAGTCATACAGCGGGAACACCGTCGTCACGACCTTGATCTTCCCGTGCAGATCGGCTGTAGCGCCGTTATCGGAGCCGGACGCTTTGTCGGCGTGATTGCCGGCACAAGACGCTAAAAGGGAAGCCGTTATGAAAAGGCTGAGTATAACAGCCATGATTTTTTTTAACATAGTTTACCTCTTTTCTTGAATTAATCAGTCATAGATCCGGTCAAAGAAAAGGGATCAATTCCTCAGTCTTACCTTCTCGCTCACCGGCGTGATACATAACCGGTGTAGACAGGCTGCGACAGCATATCTTTTGATATAGACTGCAACGCCCGCGATCACTGCGAGGACAACGATAAAGCCGCGCGTGACATCGGTCAATGTGTGAATGAACTCGCACACCGGACATTCCGCGCCTTCGCAATCGTGCGTCGCCTCCAGCACGACCGCCGCTACACTCAGCAGGATCACACATATCACAATAAAAGCCAGCGCTGCTGCCGCGTAGTTTTTAAGTCTTCTCATAATATCAGGCATTCTGACACGAAGCGCAGACGCCGTAGATCACGGTCTCGCTCTTGTCGATCGAGAAATTGTCGTTCGCGGCAACGCTGTCGACCAGCCTGTCGGCGAGTTGCTTCTCCATGTGGATGGTCTTGCCGCATTTCTTACAGCTCAGGTGCAGACAGCCCTCGCAGCTGTGGCCGCCGCTGTACTGGTACACGACCTCGCGGGTATTGCCCCCGACGACACGGCGGAGCTTGCCCTCCGCCTCCATATCGGCAAGGTTGCGATAAACGGCGCTCTTGCTGATCGTATCCGCGAGCGCCTCGGCGATCTGACCCGCCGAGATACTCTCGTCGGTATGCCGCGCAAGGTAATCGATCAGGAGCTTACGCTGTTTCGTCATATATTTTGACACATTTTTGCGCCTCCAATTTGCGAATGATTCGCAAATTAGTATAACACAGGGGTCACCGCTTGTCAACCGATATTTCTACTCTTTCGCATGGATCATATCAAAAGGCGGTGATTGAAAAGCGCGCGATCATAACCACACATAACAGTACGGCGTACTAAGGCGCACGCAACATTTTCTCTATTGGGATCATATCAAAAGGCGGTGATCGAAAAGCGCGGGATCATAACCACACATAACAGTATGGCGTACTAAGGCGCACGCGCCATTTTTTCTATTGGGATCATATCAAGAGGCGGTGATCGAAAAACGCGCGATCATGACTATGCATAACAGTATGGCGTACTAAGGCGCACGCGCCATTTTCTCTATTGGGATCACATCAAAAGGCGGTGATTGAAAAGCGCGCGATCATAACCACACATAACGGTATGGCGTACTAAGGCGCACGCGCCCTTGACAAAACAAGCCGCTTGCCGTAAGATGGACTCAGTATCAACACCAAGAGGAAAAGCCATGAAAAATCCGTTTCAGTTTTTCTATTCATCCAAGGGCAAGCCGCTCCCGCATGCCCCTCAGCCGCTCCCCGAGCCTGCGCCCGAGATCGAAGCGCATCGATCCGAACAGCCCGAAAAGCCGCAGGACAGCTTCATCGAATACTGTCGTTCGCGGATACGCGGCGGGATCGAGCGCCGCGAGCGCAACGACATCTACGAGGCATATTCCGTCTACGGCGAAGATCACGGCGCGCTGACCTGCCGCTACTACCACCGTTATCCCGAGCACGAGCGCAGCTTCGATCTCTCCGACAGCCGCGCTTTAGGCTTTGAGGATTTCAATAAACGTCTGCTCGCGGAGCTCGACAAGGGCGGGATCAGCCTGCATGACTACCACGCCTGTATCGCCCGTGCCGAAGCGCTGAGCAGCATGGATAAGACCGATGATCTTCCGCTGTTCGAGGGCTTTTCTCAGGGCGAGGTCGACGCTCTTCGCGCCTTCTGTGACTCGATGGATATTTTTTCCGACCGCGAATACCGCACCGGAGAGGGCATCTTCCGCTGTTCCTGCCTCAGTGCCGTCGGTGACGAGAGCCTCAGCCTATGGTTCCGCAAGCCTCTCCCCCATGACGCGCTCCGTCGCGAGGTATCGGGCGTGAAGCGCGAGTCAATCTACGGCTATGATATCGAGAACCTGTGGATGCTGGGCGTCTACAACCGCCTGAGCGAACGCTGCACCGCCGCCCGCGTGACCCGCCTGACCTCCGAATGGAGCCTGGATCACGAGAGCGTCTGCCTGATCGAAGCAGAGGGCTTCCCCGCAGTGGGCGGCACCCTGCTGATCGCGATCGCCGATGAAGCGGCATTCCCCCGCTTCGGCTTTTACTCCCTTGACTTCGCTAATAAATAAAGGATCTATTTATGAATTTCAAACCGATCGCAACGATTTATAATGACTTTCCGACCAAGTTCGGGCTCCCGCGCCAGAGCGGGATGTCCGAGCACCTGATCTCGCAGATCGTGATGGAGGAGCCCTACCGCGACCCCGAGGCGTTCCGCGGGATCGAGGAATTCTCCGATCTGTGGCTGATCTGGGCGTTCGAGCCGATGGGCAAGCGCGCGTGGTCGCCCACCGTACGCCCGCCGAAGCTCGGCGGCAACAAGCGCATGGGGGTTTTCGCGACGCGCTCGCCGAACCGTCCGAATCCGATCGGACTCACCCGCGTGAAGCTGATCTCCCTGGAGCAGACCGCCGACAGAGGTACTGTGCTGACCGTTGCGGGCGCCGATCTGATGAACGGCACCGCCATCCTCGATATCAAGCCCTATCTCCCCTTCGCCGACAGCGAACCGCGGGCAAGGACAGGCGCTTACGGGCCTCAGAACGCCCCGACGCTAACTGTCACCATCCCCGAAAAGATCAGGGAGCTGTTCACCGCCGAACAGCTCCGTGCGCTGGAAGAAGCCTTATCCTACGACCCGCGACCGGGCTATCAGCACGACCCCGACCGCGTCTACGGCTTTAGCTACGGCGGCTGTGACATCCGCTTCACCGTGAAGGACGGCTCTCTCACCGTGACCGACGCCGTCCCTCTCTCATAATTTATCTGTATATAAAGGACAGGCTGCAGCCTGTCAAAATCGACATCGAAGTCGCAAAGGAGCAGTCCGATAAGGCTGTCAGCATTTATTCCGGGATTAGTTTAAGTAAGGGAAACCGCTTGTCAGTATCAAAAATATATGTTATAATGACAGATAAACGGTATGATTAATCGACGATTCTAAAAGCCGAGGTGGGTCACATGAACAGATTAAAAGAATATTTCAAAATCTATGAATCAGAGGAAACAAAAACGGTTTTTGAAGAAAATGATTATGAATCCAACCGCCTGTCTTTCTTTGTCATCCTCATCTGCGCTGTGATCCTGATCGTCTCGTGTTTTTTGAATATGGCGGGTATCTTTACAGTCACTCCTCTCAGAATGAATGTTTTGACGGGGATGGGTCTGGTGGAATTTTCCATTCCTCTGGTGCTCTGTCATAAATATAAAGGCAGAAAACGCTGGCTGAAGTACGTTATGGTTTTCACGCTGCTGTTAGTCTGCACGCAGCTCTTCTGTATCCTCAATCACAACGTAATCTTAATCATGATTCTGCCCGTGCTTCTGTCGAGCAGATACTTTTCAAAGGGTCTTACCGTCATTATTTCGATCCTGTCCGTCCTTTTCTCGGCAGCGGCAAGTGTCGCTACGGTATATTTCGGGATCATCGATCTAAACTTTTATCCCCGACTCGCCGACGGTACGAGTATCGTGGTTGAGAACGGTCTTCGTTCATCCGTCACGGCTCTGGGTATCGACCCTCACAGAGCGGTGATATCTATGTTGGTCAACGGCTATTTACCGCGCCTGCTGGTGTTCTCTGTCATCGGCTTCATCGCGGTCTATATTGCCAAATACGGTCATGACATGGTTCTCAAGCAGAATGAGATCGCCCGTGCCTCTGCTAACGCAAAAGCGGAACTCAACACCGCAACACAGATCCAGAACGGCATGGTTCCCAACATCTTTCCCGCCTTCCCCGAGCGAAAGGAGTTCGACGTCTACGCCTCGATGAACACTGCCAAGGAGGTCGGCGGCGATTTCTACGACTTTTTCCTGGTGGATGAAAAGCACCTTGCGATGGTCATGGCGGACGTATCGGGCAAAGGCGTACCCGCCGCGCTGTTTATGATGGCGTCAAAGATTCTGATCAACGACAGGGCGCTCATGGGAGGCACTCCCGCCGAGATACTGGCGTTTGTAAACGACCGTATCTGCAGTAACAATCAAGCCGAGATGTTCGTCACCGTATGGCTCGGCATCCTCGAGATCGACACGGGCAGGGTGATCGCCGCCAACGCCGGCCACGAGTACCCGGCTATCCGCAGAAACGGCGGAAAGTATGAACTGCTGAAAGATAAACACGGATTTGTAGTCGGCGGTATGGAGGGGATCCGATACAAGGATTATGAGTTCACCCTAAACAAGGGCGACTCCCTGTTTCTCTACACCGACGGCGTACCCGAAGCAACCGACGCCGCACAGGAGCAGTTCGGAAGCGATCGAATGATCGAAGCGCTGAACATCAACGCCGAAGCCGCCCCCGACGAAATCCTCTCGACCGTCAATAATGAAGTGAACCATTTCGTCGGCGACGCCGTTCAGTTCGACGATTTGACCATGCTCTGCTTAAAATATCTCGGTATCGACTAAAGCGATCAACCGTTATTCTAAAAAAGGGGCTGTGGAAAAACACAGTCATTGCGAGGGCTTTAGCCCGCGGCAATCCTACAAAGGTCAATAAAACCTAAGGGGATTGCCACGTCGCTTTGTTGCAATGACAATTGAGTGTTTTTTCACAGTCCCTTAATTGTGATTCTGCTTTATACTAATCCTTGATAAAAAGATTTAATCAGATATTAGTGATATATTTCGGATAGCGCGACGGGAGACGCAGACAGGCTGGCGCCTGTCAAGGAACCCAACAAAGCTATACGAAATATAGCGCAATAGATGATAAAGGTTTTTACTAAGGATTAGTATAACAATGGACAGGCGAAAATATGCCCGTCAAAACCACGGTTCGGATTATTGCAGTCACCCTAGGCAAATCCGGTTGGTTTGCCTGTCCTCGCGTCGCGACTCCTCCTCTCCCCACGAAGATTTCATCTTCGCGGAGTCCCCTTGATCGTCAAATCTGTTCCTACAACATATAAAAAACGGACTCCCCTGTGGAAGTCCGTTTTTCATGGAGCTGATGACCAGATTTGAACTGGTGACCTCATCCTTACCAAGGATGCGCTCTACCTTCTGAGCTACACCAGCACTCCAACTGTATCGTTATCCGAAACAGCTTTATTATCATAACATAAGTTTGTGAAAATTTCAATACCTATTTTCAAGATTTTTTAAGAAAAACAAAAATTCCCTCTTTCCGGTCGTAAATTTACGGAGATTCTGTCGGTTGTCTTGCCAAGAACAGGGTTTTATGCTATGATATAGATTGGTATGTTGTATGATCGGAAAATATGTGATATAGTTATAGAACGCACCAAAAGCCGTCATCAAACAACCATTTTACCATGATATTAGGTGATACATATGTCATTTGAACAAGATAAGATCCGCAACTTCTCCATCGTCGCGCATATCGACCACGGTAAGTCCACCCTTGCCGACCGTATCCTCGAGCAGACCCAGTCTGTTGCGGTACGCGATATGGAGGATCAGCTGCTGGACGATATGGAGCTCGAGCGCGAACGCGGCATCACCATCAAGAGCCATGCCGTCACCCTTGAGTACAACGCCGACGACGGCGAGACCTACCGCTTCAACCTGATCGACACCCCCGGTCACGTCGACTTCAACTATGAGGTCAGCCGTTCTCTCGCGGCATGCGAGGGCGCGATCCTGGTCGTTGACGCGTCACAGGGTATCGAGGCGCAGACCCTCGCCAACACCTACCTCGCCGTGGACGCGGGGCTGGAGATCGTGCCGGTCATCAACAAGATCGACCTGCCCTCCGCCGATCCCGATCGCGTAAAGACCGAGATTGAGGACGTTATCGGCATTCCCGCCGAGGACGCTCCATGTGTATCCGCCAAGGCGGGCATCAATATTCATGCTGTGCTCGAGAAGATCGTCAGCGACGTCCCCGCTCCCGAGGGCGATATCAACGCGCCGCTGAGAGCGATGATCTTCGACTCCATCTACGATTCCTACAAGGGCGTCATCATCTATGTGCGCCTTAAGGAAGGTCAGATCCATGTCGGCGACGAGTTCCGCCTCATGGCGACCGGCTCGACCTTCAACGTTGTGGAGTGCGGCTATATGCGCGCGACCTCGATGGAGCCCCGCGAGGGACTGTACGCCGGTGAGGTCGGCTACATCACCGCCTCCATCAAGAGCCTGCAGGACGCTCAGGTAGGCGACACCGTTACCCTGACCAAAAACCCCGCCGAGATGCCGCTGCCCGGCTACCGCGCGGTACAAAGCATGGTTTTCTGCGGTATCTATCCCGTTGACGGCGCCCGCTACGGCGATCTTCGCGACGCGCTGGATAAGCTCAAGCTGAACGACGCCTCGCTCTCCTACGAGCCCGAGACCTCCGTCGCACTGGGCTTCGGCTTCCGCTGCGGCTTCCTCGGACTGCTCCACATGGAGATCATACAAGAACGCTTGGAGCGGGAGTACAATCTCGACCTGATCACCACCGCCCCCTCCGTCAACTATCGCATCACCCTCAGCGACGGCACGGTGGAGATGATCTCTAACCCCACCAACTATCCCGACCCCGGCATCATCGCCTTGGCAGAGGAACCGATCACCGACGCGCATATCTACTCCCCCGCCGATTACGTCGGCAATATCATGGAGCTGTGTCAGGATCGCCGCGGCGTATTCATCGGCATGGATTACATCGACTCCGACCGCGTCGACATCCACTATGAGCTGCCGCTGTCCGAGATCATCTACGACTTTTTCGATACGTTGAAATCCCGTACCCGCGGGTACGCGTCCTTCGACTACGAGTTCAAGGAGTACCGCGAGAGTAAGCTCGTCAAGCTCGACATCATGCTCAACGGCGAGGTCGTGGACGCGCTCTCGTTCATCATCCACGCCGACAAAGCGTACCCCAGAGCCAGAAAAATGGCGGAAAAGCTCAAGGAGAATATCCCGCGCCAGCTCTTTGAGGTACCGATCCAAGCCTGCATCGGCGGTAAGATCATCGCCCGCGAGACCGTCAAGGCGATGCGTAAGGACGTCCTCGCCAAGTGCTACGGCGGCGACATCACCCGTAAGAAGAAGCTGCTCGAGAAGCAGAAGGAAGGCAAGAAGCGCATGCGCCAGCTCGGATCCGTAGAGGTTCCGCAGGAGGCGTTCATGGCGGTGCTGAAATTAGATACAGATTGATAATCAGTTATGAGTGAGGAGCGATAAGCGAGAAGTGAGAAGAAAAGAGTTAACAAGCGACTGGATTTCGTTATCTTTCCTTTCTCCGATCTCGATCACAATTCCTAACTCCCAACTAAACTACCGGAGGTATGACTTATGCCTGACGACTTATCAGGTGCGAAAAAAGAGAAAAGCTTTATTGAACGATTATTCGGTTCAAAGGATAATGATACCAAGCAGGCTCAGACAGAGGAAGAGATCCTCTCCCTCGTTGAAGAGGGCCAGGAAAAGGGACTGATCGAGGACGATACCAAGGATATCATCGAGAATGTCTTTGACTTCGATGACACGGTCGCTTATGAGATCATGACCCACCGCCGCGATATGACCTCGCTTGAGGATACCGACGATCTTGAGACCGTCGTCGACGTCGCGATCCGCTCGGGTCACTCGCGCATCCCCGTATGGCGCGACGATATCGACAACATCATCGGCATCCTCTACGTCAAGGATCTGCTGAAATTTGTCGGCAAGCCCGCTCCCGCGGGCTTCAGGCTCAGCGCCGTGCTGCGTCCCGCGCTCTTTGTCCCGCGTACCAAGGACTGCCGCTCGCTGTTCTCGTTCATGAAGAAGAACAAGACTCAGATCGCCGTTGTCGTCGATGAATACGGCGGTACCGAGGGTATCATCACCCTCGAGGACCTGATTGAGGATATCCTCGGCAATATCCAGGACGAGTATGATAACGAGGAGGATGAGATCCGCCGACTCTCCGACGGTAAATTCACCGTCGACGGAAGCACCTCGATCGAAGACGTAGAGGAACTGATCGGCACCGAGCTCAGCGACGATGACAGCGAGACCATCGCCGGCTTCATCCTCAGCAATCTCGGACGGATCCCCGCCGCAGGTGAGCATCCGTCGGTTGAAACAGAGGGTCTGCGCTTCACTGCGGCACAGACCGACGGCAGGCGCATTACCGAGGTTTTGATCGAACGTTTGTAGCTGTATCAAATGTTCATAAAAAATTTGTTGCTTTTTCAACATTATTTGATATAATATAGTTTGTTCAGGGAGTTTTTCCTTTTACACAATAATACTACGGAGGAATTATCATGAAACGATTATTCGCCATCATTCTTGCCGCGGCTATGCTCGCTGCTGTGCTGTGCGCATGCGGAAAGAAACAAGATACAACCGGCGGCACCGTTACCACCACTGTCAACGCCAAGTATGACGATGGCTACGCCAAGCAGTATGCCGACTCCACCAAAAAAGATGATAGCGGCAACACCGTCTATGAGTTCAGCGGTGAGAAGTATGATACCTATAAGTCGAGCCACAACAACACACTCTCCAAGAATATCCAGCAGGAGATCGCCAAGAAGCACGAGAAAAACTACGGCGAGTACGTCTATATCAATGAAGAGAAGAAGGCTGTTATCGTCGGCATCCACGAGAAGGAATATGATGAGAAGATCGCGAAGGAAGAAGCAGCTATTGCTTCGGAGTACGGCTTCCGTTACTTCCAGAATCTGCAGACCCCCGTTGATACCATCAATGTTATTTACTGCAACGCCAATAATCAGGATGAGGTCTACGGCTCCTTTGCCTTCACCGCCAACAAATAAACTTATACTAATCCTTGATAAAAACCTTTATCATCTATTGCGCTATATTTCGTATAGCTTTGTTGGGCTCCTTGACAGGCGCCAGCCTGTCTGCGTCTCCCGTTCGCGCTATCCGAAATATATCACTAATATCTGATTAAATCTTTTTATCAAGGATTAGTATTAATCAAAAAGGGACTGCGTTATTCACAGTCCCTTTTCTCATCAGAGGTTCAGAATATGACAAAGAAACAGATCGCTCTGCTCGCGGTCGAAGCGCTGAAGGCGGAATATCCCGACTCGATCTGCTCGCTCAGTTACACCGATCCACTGCAATGCCTTGTTGCAACGCGGCTGTCCGCTCAGTGTACCGACGCTCGGGTCAACATGGTCACGCCTGCCCTTTTTGAGCGCTATACCTGCGCGGCAGACTTTGCCGAAAGCACCCCCGAGGAGGTCGCCGGGTACATCAAGTCCTGCGGACTGTATAAGACCAAATCCAAGGATATTGTCGCGATGGCGCGCGTGCTGTGCGACCGATATGACGGCAAGGTACCCGCCACCCTCGACGAGCTGATCGCCCTGCCAGGCATCGGACGAAAGACCGCCAACCTCGTGATGGGCGATATCTTTCATATGCCCGGCGCGGTCGTAGTCGACACCCACTGTATCCGCATCACCCGACGGCTGGGTCTGCATGATGAAACCGACCAGAAGAAGATCGAGCTGATCCTACGCCGGCTTCTGCCGTCGAACGAGAGCAACGACTTCTGTCACCGTCTGGTATTGCACGGCAGAGCCGTCTGCACCGCTCGCAAGGCGGACTGCGAAAGCTGCTGTATGCAGGAATTCTGCCGCAAAAAGCCGTAATAAATAATGTCACCCCCGCAAGTATTGTACCTGTGGGGGTGTAATGCGTTATCCTGTTTTACCAATCAGATCCTTGATAACCTCGCCCGCGAGGATCAGTCCCGCCACCGACGGTACAAAGGCGACCGAGCCGGGGGTCATGCGCTTCTGATGAACGCCGGGCTCCTCCTCACCGGCAAGCGGCGTCATCGCTTCCTCGCGGGAGTAAACGACCTTCAGCTTCTTGATGCCGCGCTTTCTCAGCTCGCGGCGCATCACCCGCGCCAGCGGACAGACAGAGGTCGCGTAGATATCCGCCACCTCAAAGGCGGTCGGGTCGAGCTTATTTCCCGCGCCCATCGAGGCGATCAGCGGCGTACCCGCCTGCTGTGCCTGTACTGCCAGCGCGATCTTCCCCGATACGGTATCGATCGCGTCGATGATGTAGTCGTACTGCGTAAAGTCGAAGTCGTCCGCCGTTTCGGGCGTATAGAACGTCCGGTAGGTCTGAACCTTACAAGCGGGGTTGATATCGGCGACCCTCTCCGCCGCGACCTCGACCTTGGGCTTGCCGACCGTTGAGTGCAGGGCGATGATCTGGCGATTGATGTTCGTCAGACTTACGGTATCGTCATCGATCAGATCGAGCGCGCCGACGCCCGAGCGCGCAAGCGCCTCTACCGCGTAGCCGCCGACGCCGCCGACGCCGAACACCGCCACACGCGCTATTTTCAACTTTTCTATTCCCTCTGCACCGAGCAGCAGCTCTGTGCGCGAAAACTCATGTATCATCCTTCACTCCTGTTTCGTCACGCCTGACGTCGCCTCTGTCGGTTACGGCACGGTAACCCGCGCTCTCGATACGCATCTCCAAACAACGGCGGCACTGCGCGCTTTCCTCTCCCGTGCAGATCTTATTGTCATAGATCGCATACTTCTCACGAACTCCGGTCGGCGAGAGGTTCGGCATCACGACATTACCGCCCGACTGTAAGCCGAGTTCCCTGCCGTGCGGGTCGATCGTCCCCAGCGCCGTGGTTGACGGCAAGAGCGCATAGGGGAACATCAGCCGCAAAATACTCAGCATCCGCAGCGTCAATTCGACAGAACCGTTCTTTTCATTCTTAAACGGCGTATCCCGGTGCGTGATATACGGCCCGATCCCGATCATATCCGGCTGTAATTTCTGCAAAAATCGCAGATCCGCGATCAGGTTATCCGTCGTCTGATACGGCGAGCCGACCATAAAGCCCGAACCCACCTGATACCCGATCTCCTTGAGATCGCGCAGGCAGCGCTTGCGATTCTCGCCGCTCATATCCGCCGGATGGAGCTGTCCGTAATGTATGAGATCGGCTGTCTCATGGCGCAGCAGATAGCGATTCGCCCCCGCTTCAAAGTATCGCTCGTAGCTTTCGCGCGGCTTCTCGCCGATCGACAGCGTGATTGCGCAGTCGGGATATCGTGCGCGTATTTCCCGGACAATATCACAGATCATATCGTCCGTATAGTAGGGATCCTCCCCGCCCTGAAGGACAAAGGTTCGATACCCGAGCGCGTAGCCCTCGGCGCAGCAGGCAAGGATCTCGTCCTTACTCAGCCGATACCGTTCCGCGTTTCTGTTACCCGCCCGCAGTCCGCAGTACAGGCAGTTATTCTTACAATAACTTGTGAATTCGATCAGCCCGCGTAGGAACACCGCGTCGCCGTAACGCTCGCGCCGTACCTCGTCAGCCGCCTGCCGCAACGCCTCATCGTGAGCGCCGCTCTCGATCAGCTCTTTGAGCTCGCTGTCGCTGAGATCGCGTTCACGTCTTAATTTTTCAACCAGTTTGTCTGTCATAGCGCACCTGTTATCCTAAATGAGAATCTATCTATCATTGTACCTCATTTCCCGATAATGTCAATATTACCTACCGAAATGATTTGTTGAAAGACGTTTTCTTTCGTCGAATATATCAATTTTGCTATTGTTCATTTATGCAATATTACAGAAATTTAATGTTTTTATCAAAATTTAACGATTTTGTGAGCGGAAAAGTCTTGTATTCTGTATTTATCTTATGCTATAATATGATTACTAATCTATAGGAGGATTTCTCATGAAAAAATTTCTTAGCATTTTGCTTGCTGTCGTGCTGGTAGCTTCTGTCAGCGCGGTTTCTTTCGGCGCGATCACCTATAATCACGCGGACGGTATCTCCTACTCTGTCAGCGCAGATACTCCTACCTGCGAAGAGGCGATCGAAGCCTGCGGCGGTAAGGTTGGCGAAGACACCCAGACCGTTTACTTCCAGCTTCCCGCTGACGATCCCGAACACGATGACAGAACTTGGACAAACGAGAACAGCGTTCTGCCCGGCAGCGACCACGTTGAGGTCTGCGTTTACTGGTGGGGCAAGGGCGTCGGCACTACCTGGCCGGACGACCTGACCGACGGTAAGGATGTTGCCCAGGTATGGGTCGGCTACAGAGCGACTCTGGTCGATCCCGCTAACCGTATCTACAGAGCAGTCGTCCCGAACGACGGCGGTTCCGCTTGTATCGTATGGAACAACGGCGTTAATGCCGGTATGGATGAGACCGCTCCGATCTTCAAGTGCGGTCGTCAGCTTCAGGATATCAACATTGAAGGCGGCGAGGAAGGCGACGATTTCTGCTATGACAACCTGCCCGAGGGTACTCCCAACGAAGATGACTGCGACGGCTGTATTACTGTCGCTAACTGGAGCAGAAGCACTCCTAACAATCTGACCCATATCCCCAGCTACGGCGCTGACTGGTACATTTACTACGGCAACGGCTGCTACGGCAAGTACAACACCGACAGCGATAACTTCGAGTCCGTTCAGCACAACTGCTGCAATCCCGAGCATCATCATTGCGATGTCAACCTCGACGAGACCGTTGACGCTACCGACGTTGTTGCTATGCAGAGAGATATTGTAGAGCTGCAGGCTCTGTCTGAGGAAGGCGCTAAGTTTACCGACGTTGACGGCGACGGCGAGTTCTCCATCATGGACGCTACCCGTATCCAGCGTTTCCTGGCTGAGATGTGCAACATCGACGGCTCCAAGGCATATGAGGCCGCGAAGAACGCTTACCTCGACTATGCTAGTGCTCAGCCCGAATAATTGATATTTCCCCCTTATAAAAAACCGGCGCCCTCCACCGCGGAGGGCGCTGTTTTTGTAAATTACACTGGGGCGGGTTCATAAAACCGCCCCATGATTCTTACTTTTATCTATTTCCCTTTGCCCGATTATGTGCTTTACATAGCATCTGGCAATTTGATATTTCTGTTGCACCTCCACGACTCCAAGCTGTTACATGGTCTGCATCCATTTCATTGAGTTTATAAATACGTTTTGAATTGTTCCCATGTCCGATCGCACAGAAAGGACAATTAGACGTATTATCTGCTTCTGCACGTTTTGTTTGTTGTTGATATACAGTACGTTTTGTCTTATCGTCAAATACTCGTATATTCAACAAAACGGTATCCCGTTCTCCACCGAGAATAAACTCAAATATACCTTTTTTATCTGTAACCTGCGAATCTTCTAATAAAATGTCTACTCGCTTAGTCACTTCGTCCTTATCATATGCTTGTAAATGGTATGTTCGGTACAGTCTGCCCCAGTCGCGCCCGCATACTTCATTCCCGGTATAGTCAAATATCGAATCAATCCAGTCTATTACTGTATTAAAATGGTTTTTCAGCTCATTTATATCATTATCATATCGATGTAACGACATGTATTCTTCAATGTTATCATCACTAACCCAAGCAAGCGCTGTTTCAAGAATAGCCTGTCGTTTAGGATCTCCCTTTATATAGGTTCTCCAGCGGTTCATATTAGCATTAGAAGTATTTGAGAACACAGCGCGAGCTTTTGAAACAAAAGGACCGTGATAAGAAGCGTTTCGTAACTCTTGCTTAACAAGCGGCACACCGGCAATATTTATGGTTTCAAACCATTCCTGTATCTCAGATGGCTCACCCTCACAAACATAAATAGTAAGCGGTGCTTTCTCGATTCTTTCTCTGTCATCCGGATCAAGGCTGTCAATGTGGCGAACTTTTCCTTTCCATTCTACGGAAAACGTCCATGATTTTTTTACATATCTTGCAAATGATGTGATACGCTGTTGACCATCAAGTACCTCATACATCCCATCCGAATTTTTAACAAAATATATTAATCCAAGAGGATAGCCTTTTAACAGTGATTCGATTACAGCGACATCGCGCTTTCCATCACCGTAAATATAATTACGCTGATATTCCGGTTGAATGATCAGCTTTCCACCAAGACCGAATAAACCTTTGTTTTCATTCTGATCATAGATAAAACCTTTACAAATATCTGCTACTGTCCACTCTGTATGTAATGTTGTTTTCATTCGTATATTACCCTTTCTTTAGGCGAATTAGAATTCTCTGGTAAACTTTTTTTCCTTGAATAACACCCGAAGCATTTAAATCATAAGTTCCTTCTTTTCCAAATAATTCATAATATCTCTCTTTGCATTCCTGTGTAGTATATTTTTTTGTTTTCATTTGATAAAGGTCTTCATTTTCACACATACCAACTATCTCAAATTGTTCTGGATTATACTTGTCCATAAATGTGATTGGAACACCCATAACTCCCTTATAATCAGATGGAATACATTCTGTAAATGGTACTTCTATTGCATCATAATTATCATAACAGGGGTATTCTATTTTACCATATTCTCCTTCAAATTTTTTCCTTAGTTTTTTATTATACTTTAAATTGTGTTCTAAAGTATCCATCTCAAAATCTATGTGACGTTTACCTAAATCAATATTCGTAAACCACATAACGCCTGATACTCTTATAAATCCATCTTTATGCTGTCCTGCCGTCGCGTAATCTTCATACGTAGGAGCACTAAAGTATCCAACATTACTTTTAAATCCTTGCCCTAACCACATCTGATTATTTTTTAACAAAGGAAATACTTCCTTGTATGTAATTGCATTTTGATTAGCTACAATAATGAACTTTTTATTTCCTTCAATTATCCAAGACAAAAACTCTCTGAAGAGTGAAAATGGAGGATTTGTAATTATGATATCAGCTTCATCGCGCAACTTGCTGACTTCATCTGAGCGAAAATCGCCATCGCCCTTTAGATAACCGGAAAAGATTATATCATCCGTATCAATATTTCCGGAATGATCTTTATCTCTGGTAAGTGTGAAAAGCTTACCGTGAGTATCATGTAATTCTTTATCATAAAATGGAGATTCCATCTCAAATAAAGTCAATTGCAAATTTCCTACACCCTTAGCATAAGAAGTGGATATCAATTTTTTCAAACCGAAACGGTCAAAATTGTTAGCAAAATACTTTGTAAAGTTTGACCACTCAGGATCATCACAAGGTAAAAGAATAACTTTATCTCTGAATACATCAGGATTAAACTCAACATAAGCATTCATTTCAGCTTCAATATCACCATACTGTGTGTAGAATTCATCCTTTTTTGCATTTTTTGCTAAACTTAAATTTGAATTACCTGCCATAAACAACTACCAACCCTTTTGTAGATAATATACTAAAAATATAACATAATACGAGTCAAATTGCAAGATAATACAAAGTTTTAGCAAATTTGAAAAAAAACATTTACAGCAGACAATCTTTCAGATATAATCAATAATAGGAGGTGAACATATGTACGAAAACAAAAAAATCAGTCAAGAAATCCTACAGGCATCCTATGAAGGCACTGATGTCTTCAAAAATTCAAGCTTCAGCGAAACTGATTTAAAAATTCATGCTAAATATCTACTTCAACAAGGCTACATTTCAGATTTTTACACCGATATTCTCGGCAATTTCTACGTGGGCGACTTAACAGCAGCAGGATTGAATTACCTAAAAGAATTAAATGAATAAGCAAAACAACAGCGCAGTCGATCGACTGCGCCGTTATTTTTATGGCAACTTAATTAATTATCAAGTTTAGGGCAAACACCCTGAAAACTGAACAAAGTGAGGTGAAGCGGACGAAGAGAGAGCTAAGATGGGATGACCAAAGAATAATGTGGTCAAGCCCTCGACCTATTAGTACTGCCAAGCTAAACATGTCACCATGCGTACACACGCAGCCTATCAACCTCGTAGTCTACAAGGGGTCTTAC
>CACZYF010000039.1:0-15528 GCA_902785355.1 uncultured Ruminococcus sp.
GAGGTAGGCGTCAACCTCAAGCAGGGCTACAACGGTGACCTGACCTCTAAGCAGGCAGGCTCCATCGGCGGTCAGATGGTCAAGAAGATGATCGAGTCCTACGAAAACGGTCTGAAGTAATCAGAACAGGCAGAACGTAGACAAACGGAACAAATGAACTTGCTTTCAGGCGAAGAACGGGATTTATCTCTATCGATAACCGTCACGCCGAGAAGCCGCACAAAGCCCGTCGGTAATCCCGGCGGGCTTTACCCGTGAAGTATGCGGTCACTGAACCGTTGAATATAATAAACTGATAAAGTATAATGAATCAAAGCGTTTTCTGATGCATCTAATTAACAGATCAGCTGATCCGACTGTAAAGGAGTGATTTGATGAAAACAGAAGAACTGAAAAAGCTGTATCCTGTCACACCTCAGATGCATCGAAGTGTGGAGAACACCTTACAGCGGCTCGACAACGCAGCTCCGGAGCGATACCGAAGGCGAAAGAGCGTACGGCGGTTTGTAATCGTCTTTGCGGTGATTCTTGTGACGGCGGCACTGACGACCGCGGCTTATGCAACGCAGTTGTTCGGTCTGCTGACTGAGAAAGTCGGCAAATACGGTGTTGATCTTCGCGTTGTCGAGGAGACTTCACCCTCCCCTTCCTCAGCGCGCATACACATGATGCCGAACCCCACCTACCTTCCCGAGGGCTGTCGTCAGATGATAGGCGGGGAGGATGAGGATCACCTGATCTTGAACCCCGAAGGCGTTACCTCCTACAATAAAAACGGCAACTATAAGTACACTGACGGGAATGACACATGGGTACACTTTCATGTATATGAGGCGGACAAGTTCCATGAGGAAGCCCGCTACATCGTCGACCGAACGGAGACGGAATACAACGGTCACAAAACCGTGTTTTTGACGAGGCAATTCGAAGAAAACGGCGATCGGGATCAATATGCGATCAAGTACTTTGAGGATCGCGGATATGTGGTCGACTGTTATTATCTCGATATGACCGAGCTGAGAAAAATCATGGAAGGCTTGGAGCTTCGGGAAGCGGAGGATGACAGAGATACGCCGACAGTTGACAATATCAACGACCCTGTCGATCCATACGCCGGCTATGCCTTCTCAATGGAGGAAGAACAGCGTGAATACCGACTCGGAGAGACTTTCACTTGGTCATTCCAGATCGTAAACGCACCTTCTCCAGATTACTGTTATCAGGACGGCAAATACGAGATCACCGTAAAAGCGGTTAAGGAGCATGACGGTGTAAAAGGATTAGACAGGAACAATCTCTTGGCTCCAGATGACGAAGAATGGTACTCGCGGTATTTCAACGACGACGGCAGTTTGAAAACGCCGTACATTCGTACCGACCGTGAAAACGGCGACGGTATCAACTCGCTCGACCGTGTTGAAACAGCCGAGGCGAACCGGCGTTTCTACCTTATAACAATCGAAGTCAAGGCGATCAAGGAAGCATACGGCGGCTTCAACGGTCAATTCATGACCAATGCGGGCGGCGCGATCTATCGGGAAAACCATAACGAAAACGGATCAAAGCTTTATACGGTCGGCGTGATCGCGGATGAAGATGAACTGAGCGGTTTAGCGCTCCGTATCCCTTCGCATGAAACAGTCATCGACGATAAAACGGAGACAATTGTCAGCAAGGACGTTTTATCTGTTGTTCCGCTTTCGGTCGGTCAGTGAGGTGAGCTTATGACGAAAGAAACCTTCACTAAGCTGATTTTGGAAAACGAAGAAATAATGTTCCGGCTCGCCATGTCGATGCTGAAAAATGAAGCAGACGCCCAGGACGCCGTGCAGAGTGCGATCCTCAGCGCGTACGAAAAGCTGACCACTCTGAAAAACGAAGACTTCTTCCGCACATGGCTTATGCGTATTCTGATCAACGTCTGCAAGATGCAGCTGCGGCATCGCAAGCCCGTCGCAGAACTAACCGATATACAAACCGCCATCACCTCCTCAACCGAGGAGGTAGAGGTGCGTGCAGCGGTAGAAGCCCTTCCGCTTAAGTTCCGGCAGGTCGTCATCCTGTACTATACGCAGCAGCTTTCGACCAAGGAGATCGCCTCTATACTGCATATTCCGAAGGGAACGGTGCTCAGCCGCCTTGACAAAGCCCGCAAGCTCCTGAGAACAGAGCTTGAGTGAACCGACAGCCATGAAATCATCTGTTCACCGAATGATCGACCGGTATTCCATACAGCAAAGCGCCCGCTGCGAGCGGGCGCTTGCTTGTATCCGAAAGGTTACGCGGTCAGCTGCACAAGTCTTCCAGAAGTGCTTTTAATTCTTTTTCGGAATATATCTCAATGCCCTTTTCCAGCCTGCCGCGGTCGGACTTCGGCAGCGAGGCGACGGCAGTATCGGTCAGGCGCGGCTCCGAGCTCTCGCCGAACACCGCTACATAACCCTCATACTCCCCCACCGTGTACATTACGCGGCTCTCGGTCGGCGGTACCCCGCGGCTCTCTGCATGAGGCGGCGCGGGGGTTGCCGTACCCAGCAGATAGATCAGCAGTATCACGCCCGTGACCGCAAGCAGCTTTTTCATCTATGTCACCTCTGTGCTTTCTTTACCGTTAGCATACCCTATATTTTATGGATTATTCCCATTTTTGCTCCTTCATGATTGTGAAAAATCTCTGTTATTTTATAAAAAGTTATTTATTTTTTTTACGGAAAGTGGTATAATTGCAATATATATTGTGTTATTTATCATACATTTACGATTAACAAATACAGGAGGTCACACATGAGAAAGACCGACATCAGTAAATACACCGACAAAATCGACGTACCGCCGAAGAAAAAGCAGGGCGGCTTCAAGGGCGTCATGTCCGTGATCGGCAGATGCCTGCTGACCGTACTGGCGGTGCTGGTTGTCGCCGGCGTCATCGTAGGTATCTCGATCGGCATGTATATCATGAAGATTGCCAACGAGCCGACCGGTATCGACCTCAACGCCCGTTCGCTGAACCTGAGCTCCTTCATCTACGTGGAGAATCCGACCAGCGGCGAGTTTGAGGAGTACCAGACCCTCTACGGCACCGAGAACCGAATCTGGGTCGATATGAGCGAGATGCCCAAGGCGATGGGTCAGGCGATCGTCGCCATTGAGGACAAGCGTTTTTACGAGCATCACGGCGTCGACTGGTACCGTACCGGCTCGGCGGTGCTCTCGCTGATTACCGGACGGAACAACTACGGCGGCTCCACCCTGACCCAGCAGCTGATCAAGAACATCACCGACGACAGCGAGGTCTCGCTGACCCGTAAGGTGCGAGAGATATTCCGCGCGCTGAATATCGAGCGCGAATACAGCAAGGAGGATATCCTGGAGGCCTACCTCAACGTCGTCAACTTCGGCAACAACTGTCAGGGTGTTGAATCGGCGTCGGAGCTGTACTTTGACAAGCCGATCGGCGAGTGCTCCATCGCCCAGTGCGCCGCGATCGCGGGAATTACGCAGAATCCCTCGCGCTGGAACCCCCTGCTCTATCCCGAGAACAACAAGGAACGCCGCGAGACCGTACTCCAGCAGATGTACGAGCAGGAGATGATCACGAAGGAAGAATACGACGCGGCGATGAAGGAATCCGCCACCATGACCTTTGTCGGCGGAGGCGAACAGACCGAGGAGGAAGAGGAAGAAGATAACATCAAGGTCCAGAACTGGTACATCGACCAGATGTATTACGACCTGTGCCGCGACCTCGCGAAGTTCTACGACATCAGTGAGGACGCCGCTTCCCTCAAGCTCTACACCGAGGGTCTGAAAATCTACTGCGCGATGGATACAAAGGCGCAGCAGATGATCGAGGAAGAAGCGCTCAAGTCAAACGCCGAGTATGACTACGACCTGCAGACCGCAATGACGATGGTCGGCTATGACGGCAGGGTCATCGCCACCGTCGGCTCCTCCAAGGAGAAGGAAGGCAACCTTGACTGGGACCGCGCTTCTCACTCCGTCTTACAGCCTGGCTCATCCATCAAGGCGATCATCCCCTATCCCATCGCGATCAACACCGGCGTATATAACTACTCCACCCTCGCCACCGACCAGCCGATCGAGAAGTGGAAGGAAAACAGCTGGGGCGGCTTCACCGAGGGTCCTCCCAACGCCTACGACGGCTACTTCCAGTACATGACCGTTCCCGAAGCGCTCGCGTGGTCATCCAACGCGGCTGCCGTACAGACGATGGAGCTCATCGGCACCAAGAACGCCTACAAATTCGCTACCGAGGAGCTGGGCTTCAGCCACCTTGCAGAAGCAGATAAAACCAACGTCGGCGCTCTGTCGCTCGGCGGTATGGAGGGCGGCGTCACCGTGCGTGAGATGGCTGCCGCGATGGAGTACATCGGTAACGGCGGTCTCTACTACGAGCCCTACACCTACTACTACGTCACCGATCAGAATGACACCATCATTCTCGATAACCGCAACAACACGCCTGTCGAGGCGTTCACTCCCGAGACGGCATACAAGATGAACCGCCTTCTCAAATACAATGTTATGACCTCTACCCACACCGCGTCGCACTACGCGGCAATCGAGGGCTGGGATATCGCAGGCAAAACCGGTACCACCGACTATGACCGCGATCTGTGGTTCGTCGGCGCTTCTCCCTACTGCACGCTGGCGTGCTGGATGGGTTACGACCAGCCCGAGAGCGTCAACTACTACGGACTGTCCACCATCGTATGGCAGAAGGTCATGTCCAACTACCTTGCGGATAAACCGTATAAAGAATTCACCATGCCCGATACCATTATTGCCGCGACCTACTGCAAGGGCTCCGGTATGCTGGCGTCGTCATGGTGCAGCGATACCGCTACGGGCTACTACACCAAGGATGATATGCCCGATTACTGCGACGGTACACACCTGGCAGGCTCCTTAGGAGGAAACAAGCCCATCCAGACCGAGACCTACGCCCCGGTGATCTCCAGCGTGGAGACGCCGACCGGCGGCGGGGAAGAGCCCGTCATATCCGGCGGCGGAGAAGAGCCCGTCGTATCCGGCGGCGGAGAAGAGCCCGTCGTATCCGGCGGCGGAGAAGAGCCCGTTACACCCGAACCGGGCGGCGGTGAGACTCCCGAACCGGGCGGCGGCGATGAACCCGTCGTAACCGGGTAACCCGATTCTGATTGAACCGAGAGATAAGGAAAGGTAGAAGCATATGATTTCAGTAGCCATCATGGGTCACGGCGTCGTCGGCTCCGGCGTAGCCGAGATCCTGTACACACATAAACAGAAGCTTTTCGCCGCGATCGGCGAAGAGATCCGTCTCAAGCACATCCTCGACCTCAGGGAGTTTCCCGACTCTCCCTTCGCGGACTGTTTTACCAAGGATTTCAACGATATCGCGAACGATATTGAGGTTAGGGTCGTGGTAGAGACCATGGGCGGCTTACACCCCGCCTATGAGTTCGTCAAGGAGTGCCTGTCAAGAGGCAAGAGCGTCGTCACCTCCAACAAGGAGCTGGTCGCCGCTTACGGCGCGGAGCTGCTCGCGATCGCGTCGGAGCAGAACGCGAACTTCCTCTTTGAAGCCTCCGTCGGCGGCGGTATCCCGATCATCCGCCCGATCAACCAGTGCTTAGTCGCGAACAATGTCAGCGAGATCGCGGGTATCCTCAACGGCACCACCAACTTCATCCTCACCAAAATGATCCACGAGGGGATGGGCTTTGAAGAAGCCTTGAAGCTCGCTCAGGAGCTGGGCTATGCCGAGCGCAATCCCGAGGCGGACGTAGAGGGACACGACGCGTGCCGCAAGATCTGTATCCTCGCCTCCCTCGCCTTCGGCAAGCACATCTACCCCGACGCCGTACATACCGAGGGCATTACCAAGATCACCGCCTCCGACGTTGAATATGCCGAGGCATGGGGCGGCGTTATCAAGCTGATCGGCTCCGTCAAACAGCTCGGCAGAGACTCCATCGACATCATCGTAGCGCCGATGTTCGTACCGAACAACAGCCAGCTCGCCAATATCGACGATGTGTTCAACGGCATCATGGTGCGCGGCGACTGCACCGGCGACGTCGTATTCTACGGTAAGGGCGCGGGCAAGCTGCCCACCGCCAGCGCCGTGGTCGCGGATATCGTCGACAGCATCAAGCACCTGAAATCACGCAAGTACCTCTCGTGGGCGGATTCGGACAACAGCTCCGTCCTCCCCTATCGTGAGAGCGTGCGCGCAATGTATATTCGCGGCGTAGCAGACGACAAAGCCGCCGCATATGATGAAGCAAAGGCGGCGTTCGGCGAGGTACATATCCTTGAAAAAGACAACGTGCCCGAAAACGAGGTCGCGTTCATCACCGAGCCGCTCGCGCTGAGCGACTTTGAAGCGAAGCTTGCGGAACTCAAAGCCGTCAGGCCCGCGTCCGTTATCCGCATCGGAGACCTGTGATTAATGAGGAATGAGGAATGAGGAATGAGGAATTATGAGCGTATCAAACGCTTTCCTCTTACATCATTTTTGATTCCCTGATTATAATTGTAAATGAGTTGGATTGAGGAAAAGTAGGAATGGATCATGATTATCACCTATTATCGATGCCACTCCTAACTCCTAATTCCTAATTCCTAACTAATATTTGGGGGTTATGAAAAAATGAGTTTAATTGTCATGAAGTTCGGCGGTACATCCGTGAAAGACGCCGAACGCGTCCGCAACGTAGCCGGTATCGTTACCGACAGCTACAAGGCGGGCAACAGCGTAGTCGTCGTCGTATCCGCTCAGGGTGATACCACCGACGACCTGATCGAAAAGGCGGCTGAGATCACCTCGAAGCCCAGCAACCGCGAGATGGATATGCTCCTCGCCTCAGGCGAGCAGATCTCCGCTTCGCTCCTCGCCATGTGTATCCAGGACATGGGTTATCCCGCGATCTCCCTCACCGGATGGCAGGCGGGCTTCCGCACCTCTTCGGCACATACCGCGGCGCGTATCCGCCGCGTAGAAGCCGACCGTATCCGCACCGAGATCGACCAGAAGAAGATCGTCGTGGTCTGCGGCTTCCAGGGCTTGTCCCGCTATGACGACATCACCACGCTCGGCAGAGGCGGCTCCGACACCAGCGCCGTCGCGATCGCCGCGGCGATGCATGCCGATCTGTGCCAGATCTACACCGACGTAGAGGGCGTATTCACCGCCGACCCGCGCAAGGTTCCGAACGCGAAGAAGCTCGACGCGATCTCTTATGATGAGATGCTGGAGCTCGCGACCTTAGGCGCGCAGGTGCTGAACAACCGTTCCGTCGAAATGGCGAAGAAATACAATATCGAGCTCGAGGTCCTCTCGTCCTACACCAAGGTCCCGGGTACAATCGTAAAGGAGAAGGTAAAAATGGAAAAAATGCTTATCAGCGGCGTTGCGAAGGACGCCGACGTAGCCCGTCTGTCAATCACCTGCATCCCTGACGTACCGGGGATGGTATTCAAGCTGTTCTCGAAGCTTGCCGCCCGCGGCATCAACGTAGACGTCATCCTGCAGAGCATCGGGAGGGATGGCACCAAGGACATCGCCTTTACCGTAGCCCGCAACAAGGGCGCCGAGGCAAAGGAGGTCTGTGAGAAGTTCGCCGACAACATCGGCGCGAAGGGCGTCGACTATGAGGACGATATCGCGAAGGTATCTATCGTCGGCGCAGGCATGGAGAGCCACGCGGGCGTAGCCGCGAAGATGTTTGAGGCGCTGTATGAGCGCCAGATCAATATCCGCATGATCTCCACCTCCGAGATCAAGGTCTCTGTCATCATCGACAAGGCTGACGCGGATAAGGCGGTCTCCGCGATCCACGACAAGTTCTTCCCCGAAGAGGACTGACACGAATTACTGAGCAGCCGCAGATTTATCCACATCCGAAATTTGGGTACGCATTCTGCTGCTTTAATCTGCGTTCATGCAACAGTTGCCGGACATCCCGGCGAGAATCTGACGGCGCAACCCACGCGCCCGAATCAATCTGAGTATAAAAAATGAAGGGGCGTCGCATTTCTTAGTGCGACGGCCCCTTTTTTAGTAAATCTTTTTCTCACAAATAAAAACCCGCCTAAACCTACTGTTTAAGCGGATTCTATGGGTGGTACGAGTGTTCATAACAGACTTATTATCAGCAATAGTAGCTAATCTCGCCGAAGAAAGACAGCCATTTTTCAATAACAATATCCTTATTTGCTTCAACAGCTTTACTTAAATAATTGAGCGTCGTGCTGTCATAATCCGAGTTGTTGTTGGCAAGCAGGCATTTGCCGGTTTTCGTAATCCAAAACTTTGTCGCATTTGCCGTAGGCTTGCCTTTTGAAATGTGAACATGAACCGGCTCAAGAGGTTTATTCTCATTTGCCCAAAAATAAACCCAATAAGAGCCGATTTTAAAAACTTGAGGCATTGTCAAATCCTCCGTTTTGCGAAAGCTCAATAATCAAATGCGCGTTATTTTCAATGATTGATTGGTACCTTTTGATTTCATCCTCAGTAAAGCCGAATATGTCCTTCCACTCATATTTCGGCAAGAAACAGCTTGCAAAGTGAAAGCCGTCTTTTTCATCAGGTTTTTCAATATATACCTTAACTGTATTGTCGCTAAGCATTTCCGAGTGAACGATCTCGGTTTCATCATCAAGGGTAAGATAAGGGTACATCATATAAAACACCTCCGCCGAGATTATTGTAACACATTACGCTGCAAAATACAATGGTTTGTCTTATGCTATAGCAAGCAGGGAATTTGACTGTTTTTGAAAATCAATTATTATTTTCTTCGGTAGTGCTTATTGAATATTCCTGTATGTCCTTACGAATGAGCTGTTTAATATAACCAGTTTTATTATCTTTGTTTTCCAGCCACTCAATAATATCTGCATCTGTGTTTAAAAACATACGCAGAGCATACATCTTTGTATTTTCCTTTTTATACTTATTGTCAGCCGCACGTCCTGTACGTTTAGCATACTCGCGCTGCCTTGCGTTCTTCCGTTCGCGGGCTTCCTCTGCTGTATATTTCTTTTGCATAACTTACCTCATGTGTTTAGCATCTATTTTCGTCCGTATTTTTTCAATATCTTGCGAGCTTCCTTTTTGGATTTGCCGGTCATCTCCCGTAGCATACTTTCCATATCTGATGATGTATATGTTTTGCCTCTCGTCAGTGTTCTATTATCTGTAATTTCAATAGGATTAAACAAAGCTGCAAACGCAGCAATAAAAGGTAGTCTTTTCATACTTTATCCTCTATTGTGTTTACCATTTGTGTTTGAAGTTACGACATTCATATTGCTTATAGTATCAAAAAATGATTGTATTAAGTTGGGTTAAATATTTGGCATTTTCATTTTACCATACTATATTGTGATATGCAATAAATATTTAAAATGGGGTTTAGAAATTATCTCACTTATGGTTTGAAGATATAGATGAATTGATTACCGATGTAAACATATCCCGCCAACCTTGCAATAGAATAGTGCTAATTTAGCGAGAATTGCGCTGTATCGCTTTTTGTGATGAATCAATACCAGTAGGTGTTGTTATCTACACTTAATAGCGGTGTAGAAAAGTGTTAGAAACACAGATAATAGGGCAGATTGTAAATCTATTGTCCACAAAGAAAAACCCGCCTAAACCTACTGGTTAAGCGGATTCTATGGGTGGTGGGAGAGGGTTTCGCTCGGTTTAATCTGTCCCCCTGCCCCGTCTTAGGAGCGCCCTGCAAGCGCCCTATGCTTCTTCTACGCTCTCGCTAAAATCGATTCCCCGAATCGATTTTGTCTGCGATGTGCGCTTACGCTTACATCTTGACACGCTCGCCTTCGAATCCACCCACTCCCACAAGGATAAAGAAAAAGACGGTATCAAATGATACCGCCTGATCTTAATGGTGGGAGAGGGTTTCGCTCGGTTTAATCTGTCCCCCTGCCCCGTCTTCGGAGCGCCCTGCTAACGTCCTGAGCTTCTTCTACGCTCTCGCTAAAAATGCCATACTATGGCATTTTTACCTTCGGTTCTTCGCGCGGCTCGAACCTCGGCACGCTCGCCTTCGAATCCACCCTCTCCCACTTCTTTATAATGAAAAAACGATACCTTGCGGTATCGTCATTTTTATGGTGGGAGAGGGTGGATTCGAACCACCGAAGTCACTGACAACAGATTTACAGTCTGCCCCCTTTGGCCACTCGGGAACTCTCCCATATTCTTTTGGAGCTGGTGGACGGACTCGAACCCCCGACCTGCTGATTACAAATCAGCTGCTCTACCAACTGAGCTACACCAGCATTTTAACCAACACTTTTTCGTGCTCAAATATAATAGCATAATATGTGCCTTTTGTCAACTGTTTTTTTAATATTTCATAATCCGAGCCTTTTTAATATTTCATAAACCGAACCGAATCCGCCATGCTAAATCCGAGGTGAAGTTATGGAGCTTACATTATTTAAAATGTCGGTAAGGCGAAAGCTGTACCTGATCTATGGACTGAATATAGCGGACTGGCTGAGTACGATTGTGCTGCTGAGGAGCGGTGACTTCATCGAGGTAAACCCGATCATGAACGCGGTCATCCACAGTATCCCGCTGGGCTTAGCGGTCAAATGTATTCTGCCCGCGATTATCATCACGGTCATCATCGGTATGCTCTCACAGCTCGGATATAAAGATACCGGCACGGTCGACCGCGTGGTCAGCTTCGCGGCAGCGTTCTATACCCTGCTGTGCGTCGATCACATCGTCAATTTTATGATACTGTTTTTCTCTTAGGGCTTGCACAAAGCGGATAATAAGTGTATAATATTGGTACGACATCCGCCCGTGGCGCAGCTGGATAACGCAACGGATTCCGATTCCGGAGAACGGGAGTTCAAATCTCTTCGGGCGGGCCAAAACGCAAAGGCAGGACCAAATGGTTCTGCCTTTGCTGTTGGTCTGAACGAACGGGGTCCCCAAAAAAGCCTGCTTTTTGGGGAGAGGACGAGCAACGGAGCGATCGGAGGACGATAACACCTTATCGTCCTCTATCAGCGAAGTTCGCGAGGACGACGGGCGGGCCATAACCAACTCAGGACCAAATGGTTCTGCCTTTGCTGTTGGTCTGAATAAACAGGGTTTCCCAAAAAGCCTGCTTTTGGAGATCACAAAACGACAATGATATATAATACTGTTTTTATAATAAAACAGGGGATGAAGCTCTAACTTCATCCCCATTTTTTTACTGATATTTCTTTGTCTCGATCGTAAGGTCGCCGTCGTAATTCTCTCCGCGGTGGGTCATGTAAACGGTATCGCCGACGTAGATGCATCGCTCGATCTCATTGGTTCTGTCGCAGCGATACTGCTCGATGACCTTGATCTTGCCGTCTCGGACGGTAAAGTTGAGCATACCGCCGTAGATCACATCCTTATCCTCAGAGGCGCCATCCGCGCTCTCGGTATCTTCAGCGTCAATGTAATCGCGCCAGCCGTAATGGGCGTAGTTGAGCGGGATGATGTAATCGTCACGGTCGGGGTTATAGACCAGAGCCTTGGGGTTGTACTGCACCTCTGAGCTGTACTCAACGTATGACTTGCTGTCGAGTACCTTCGGGTTTGCCTTGTCGCTTACGTCGAAGAGCGCGAGCTTGAAGCCCTCCTGCACCTCAAGGTCGGTATAATCCTCGTTTTCGGTATGATAACCCAGACCCAGCACCAGATCATCGCCGATCGGTATGAGCATGGTAGAGAAGCCGCTGATCTTTGCTTCGCCGAGGATCGCGGGAGCCGTGGGATCACTCAGATCGATCACAAAAAGGGGATCGGTCTGTTCATATGTGATCACATACGCGGTATCGCCCATGTAACGGACCGCCTTGATACTCTCGTTCTTTGCGAAGCCGTTCACGGAGCCGATCACGCTCAGGTTCTCATCCAGCACATACAGGTTGTTGACGTCCTTGCCGTTTCTCTCACAGGTTGTAGCGACGCGCAGGTTACCGCTGTATTCATCCAGCGCATACTGATCCTTAACGTAACCCTTGACCTCGCCGAAAGCGGTAAATTCCAATCCATCGTCCAGGTTCACCTTGACGATCCGGGTAGTTACCTTGCTGAAGAAGTTGAACCATCCGTCATCATCAACATCATAGTGAGAGGCATAGATATAGAGGTTATTCTCGTTGCAGTAAATATCGCTTACCGCGCCGAGCAGCGCCTTGCTCTCGGACTGTGCGGAAAAGTCGCGCGTATTGAAGGAGCTGACAACCAAAAAGCTCTCGGTGTTGGGGTTCGGGAGCGAATAGATGCAGTTACAGGGAATCTCTTTCTCGTTGCAGTAAGGGATCACGTGATCTTCATACGGATAGTAGGAGCTGACGGTGTACAGGGTGTCCCCTATCATGCGTGAGGACGCGAGATACCCGCTCTGAGAATGGTCTCCGAGGAAGCGGATGCTGTTGATGTCGCTGACGTCGTACACCTGAGCCTCGGTCACGGTCTCTTCGGCATCCCGGTGATCCATACACAGAAGCACCAGCGTATGATCGCGCAGATACATATCGGAGATGGTGAATCTGTAATCATAATAATAGGCGTCGCTGTAGGAAAGGGCGGCTTCATCGGCGGTGGAGGAGCTCTGCTTGCTCGCATCCAGCGTCGTGATCAGGCGGGAACTGTCGCCGTCTGCGGAGAAGATCTTAATCAAAGCCGCGTTATAGCGATTCTCAACGCAGTAGATATATCTGCCGTCGGTCTTGATGATATCCGCCTCGTCGACGCCTTCGACCTGCTTATAGGTCTCGCTGTGAGAGCTCGAAGAGGCGTTCCCCGACTCAGCGGAAGCGCTATCTCCCGCCTCGGAATAACCGTCAACCGCCATATCGCTGTTGATCGCCTCAAACATACGGGAATCCTTCTTCTGATTCAATTTACGGATACTGCCGACGGCGTCCTCGACGTCATTGTAGCTGTCAAAGGTCTGCAGCGATTTGATGTCGGCGATCACAGTGGTCGGCGGCGCAGTTTGGGGCTTGTTCCCGATAAATCTCGAGCCCAGAACGATACCTAAAGACGCGACGATGACCAGCGAGGCGGCTGCCGCGACAACTGCCGGCCATCTACGCTTGGGACGGAGCGGGATCGGGGCAGGCTGCTTATCCTCGAGCATCGCAAGCACAGCGTCTTTGTCGAGGCTGTCCGGCGCCTTAACGCCGCTGCTATCAAACTTTTCTTTAATAAAATCAAAATCATTTTTCATGCTGATCACTCCAAAAAAGCTTTCATTTTTGCCAGCGCCCTCGCCTGTCGGGAGCGGACGGTGGACGCATTGAATCCCAACATCGAGGCGATCTCCTTACTGTTATAACCTGCTACCACACCGAGCAAGACGATCTCTCTGTCCGTCTCACCAAGCGACGCAAGCGCCTCCTGCAGTTCAGGCGACAGATGATCCTCCTGTGACGGCAGGCGGTCAAGCTCCTCGACATCCGCACGGTTACGCTGCTGCTGACGGTCGGCGATCAGCTTTCCGCATGAATAATAGAGGATCTTGAAAATCCACCCCTTGAACGCACCGGCGGCACGCAGCTTGTAGATCCCCTCGTAAGCGGCCGTCACACAGGAAGAAACCGCGTCGCTCGCGTCGTCGGCGTTACCGAGCCGAAAGTACGCATACCGGTACAAATCATCCTTATAGAGCGCATATAAGGAGGCGAAAGCGTTTTTATCGCCTCGTATCGCCTGTTTTATCAAGGATTTTTCGTCCATAATCCCATCCTCCTGTGACGTCGTTCACTTATAAAGTGTCAAAAAAGCGGGAAAGTGTTGCATGATTTTAAAAAATAATCAGAAAAACCGGATTACTATAATGCTTAATTTCCGATTAATACTGTTATGTAGTGAATTTTAGTATAACATATATTTCCGTAAAATTCACCCTTTTTTCAAAAAAAGAGGAGCAGACCGCAGTCTGCCCCTCGGGGTAATAAAGTAATGATGTCGGTCAAGTAAACAATGAGTCGTTCGGGAGCGCAAATTGTGCTGTCAGATCATCCTGATGATATGCGAATAATCCGCGTACGTCCCCGCCATGCGGCTGCTGAACGCTTACTCCCAATGACCGCTGTTATCCCAGCCGGTGATAACGTACTTCTTGCCGATGCCGTCCTGCACGCTCAGATCGCTCGTCTGGTTCCACTTATTGTTCCAGTTGTTGGTCGTGCTCGAGGGATTCATGCGACAGAAGATGACGCTGGTATAGCCGTCGGGCACCTCGACCGTATAGGTATTGCCGGAGCCGGTCATGCTGACCCATGTCTCGCCGTTGCCGAAGAAGTAAGCGGCAAAGCGCGCGCCATCCTTCTGCCAATCAGAGCTGGGCTGGAGGGTCAGGGTCGTCTTGGTGGGTGTGGGCGGATCGGTGGGCTGCTCGGGCTGTGTGCCGCCTACAAGACTGACCTTGTATTTGCTGCCGTCCATCTCACCGGTCGTGTACCACTGAGCACCGTCGGTAATATCGGAAGTAATATCGACCGTCTGCTTACCGCCGCCGTTGAAGATAATACCGGTAACGGTAGCGGGAACCGTCGCCTTGTAAACGGTCTGGCCATAGGTGTTGGTCTCATGAACCGTCATCGCGGTACCGGGCCAAGCGGGACCGTTGTTCCAGTAGTAGATATTCGCGCTGCCCCAGTTAAGAGCGTCGGTGAAATATACGGTTACGGTATCATCATCGGGCGTTGTCGGCTCGGTGGGAACAACAGGTGTAGAGCCGTTGTCAATGTAGAAATATCCGCCGAAGGCTGCCCAGTCGCTCTGGTAAGTCTCACGGAAATAGATCGTGACCTCGCCTGCGTGAGCGGCGTCAACGGTGTACTCGTTATCCATACCGTCGGGATACCATGTAGTAATCGCGCCGTTTTCGACCTTGACCGCCTTGAGCTTATCGCCCTCGGTCAAAGTGGTACTGAGCATATACTCGCCGGAGGAAGCTGTATTCTCACTGAACATATCGTTTGCGTCGATCGAATCGATGCTCCAATCCGGCTTGATGATATAGAAACCGTCGGTCAGGGTTACAGGAGGCTCAGTGGGCTTCTCGGTAGGTTTCTCGGTGGGCGCCTCGGTGGGAACCGGCTCAGGCTCATCAAAGGAAGCAGTGAAGGTGAAATTCGGATTGACGATCGTTCCGTTATTGATGATAAGGGTTAGGTCATCATCAGCAAGAGCAATCTTCTTGAAGGTAGTTCTGATCTCAGCATTACCCCCCGCGATAACCTTGTAGTTGGTTACCATGAACAGGCTGTCGTCCTTGTTGAACGCATACGCCTGATTGTCAAGTACGGGAGCGGACGCGGTAAAACCGATGGTATCATCCAGTCCCAGATTCCCGACGACGGTTCCGGTGCTGAGGATCGGGAACATTGCCGCCGCGTCGCTGACAAGACCGGAGCTTGCACTGTAGGCGTCGATCTCATCGACGATCGTGTTGGTATAGGTCTGTGTACCCTGAACAGCGC
>CACZYF010000039.1:15546-25865 GCA_902785355.1 uncultured Ruminococcus sp.
GGTATATACGGTGAAGGTATCGCCGATGTTGAACTCGCGGGTCTCGCTCTGTCCCTGTAAGCCGTAGATGGTTACGGTCGCCTTAGAGGGCGCCTCGGTGGGCTTCTCCGTGGGCTTTTCGGTGGGTTTCTCAGTGGGTTTCTCAGTGGGTTTCTCGGTCACGGGAGCAGTGGTAGGCTTCTCGGTCACGGGCTGAGTAGGCGCGGGAGCGGGCTTATCAAAGGAAGCAGTAACGATCACGTTCTCACCGGGAGCAACGGTGCTCTTATTGATCACGCGGGTGATCGCCTCGTCGGCGGCGGCAAGCGTCAAAATCGTGTTACGGACTTCAGCAGTACCCGGCTTTGTGACACGGTAGGTGAACTGCGACAAGATGCTGCTGTCGCTGTTGAAAACAAAGGGGTCTAAGCCGGCGTTTGCAGCATTATAGCGCTGGATCGCGCCCATCTGTCGGGCGACGGTAGCCTCGCCGGTGATCGGGAACATACCGGCGGGGTTAGTGAACAGGTTGTACTGGCCGACCGGATCGACAGACTTCAGGATGGAGCTGGTGAAGGTCTGGGCCGCGTTGACAGCCGCGATCTTACCCTGTGCGGTGGTATCGAGCGCATTCAGCGTTGTATAAACGGTAAAGGTATCGCCGACGTTGAACTCGCGGGTCTCGGACTGACCGTTCAGACCGTAGATCGTAACGCTCGTCTTCTGAGCCTCGGTAGGCTTCTCAGTCGGCTGCTCGGTAACGGGGGCGACTGTAGGCGCTACGGTAGGCTTCTCGGTAACAGGAGCGGCGGTGGGCATCTCCGTGGGCTTCTCGGTAACGGGAGCAGCGGTGGGCTTCTCGGTCGGGGATTCCGTAGGCTTTACGGGCATGTCGATGGGCTCTTCGATGCCTCTGTCGCGTGCATCGGGATCATCGACAAGGTAGAGCATAATATAGAACACGTCTACGATGTCGATAACATCATCATGGAAGGTGTTCGCGACTCTGAATTCTACATCATCTTCCGTAAAATCGTCGTACTGGATGTAGCCTTCATACCATGCCAGTGAACATTGAAGATCAAGCGCATCGGCACCGGTAACGATGCCGTCGCCGTCAATATCGCCGAGCAACGGAACATCGTCGTACGGATCAGCAGCACTTGCGGGAACGGCGCACATGGTAAACATGGCAACGAGCATCGTTAACACAAGCAACAAGCTGACCGCTCGTTTAGATTGTTTCATGTTAATCTCCTCCTATCGGTTTTTCATAATGCACACAATTACACAAAAGTGTACACTATCGCTATCATATTAATTATATTACAACTGCGTAACCTTTTCAACAGAAACCACTCGGATTATTCCTGTTGAAAGTATAGAAAAATCGACCCTGTTTTTGGAAGAATTGCACAAGTGATCTATATAGAAATATGAAAAATGAGCCTCCCGGCGGAAGGCTCATTCTGCGGATTATTCTATTAATCTTCGATCGGCGCTACGGGAGCGGTGGGGATGTAATTCTCCTCCAGCTCGATGTTGTTGTAGCGGGACATACCGGTACCGGCGGGAACCAGCTTACCGATCAGGACGTTCTCCTTCAAGCCGACCAGCGGATCGACCTTGCCCTTGATCGCGGCGTCGGTGAGGACGCGGGTGGTCTCCTGGAAGGACGCGGCGGACAGGAAGGAATCGGTCGCGAGAGAAGCCTTGGTGATACCCAGCAGGAGCTGCGTCCAGGTAGCCTCCTTGAGGCCTTCCTCACCGTTCGCGATGCGCTCCTTGATCAGCTTATTCGCATAGAGCACGTCGTTGCGGTTATACATCTGACCGGGCATAAAGTCGGTCGAGCCGGGCTCATCTACGCGCACCTTCTTGAGCATCTGGCGCACGATGACCTCGATATGCTTATCGTTGATATCAACACCCTGTAAGCGGTAGGTGCTCTGTACCTCGCTGATGAGGTAGTCCTGAACAGCCTTAGCACCCATGATCTCAAGGATGTCATGCGGGTTGACGGAACCGTCGGTGATCTTGTCACCCTTACGGATATGCTGACCTTCCTCTACCGCGACGCGGAAGCCGAAGGGGATCAGATAGCTCTTCTCCTCGGCGGTCTCGGTATTGTAGACAACAGCATGGCGGGTGTTCTTGATCTCCTCGAAGCGGACGTCGCCGTCGATCTCGGAGATGATCGCGAGGTTCTTCGGCTTACGGGTCTCGAAGAGCTCCTCAACACGCGGAAGACCCTGGGTGATATCCTCAGCGGACGCGACACCGCCCGTATGGAAGGTACGCATCGTCAGCTGGGTACCGGGCTCACCGATGGACTGGGCGGCGATGATACCGACCGCCTCACCGACGGTGACGGGGTAACCGTTCGCAAGGTTCGAGCCGTAGCACTTACGGCATACGCCGTGCTTGGAGCGGCAGGCGAGGATGGAGCGGATCTCGACGCTCTCGACGCCGGAGTTGCAGATGATATCCGCCTCGCGGTCGCCCATCAGGGTATCCTTGGAGACCAGCACATTGCCGTTCTCGTCACAGAAATCGCGGACGAGGTAACGGCCGAGCAGACGCTCGTGCATCTCTTCGATGACCTGCTTGCCCGCCTTGATATCAAAGACCTCGAGGCCTTCGTTGGCGTGGCAGTCGTCCTCACGGATGATGACCTCCTGCGATACATCGACCAGACGGCGGGTCAGGTAACCCGAGTCGGCGGTACGCAGCGCGGTATCCGCCAAGCCCTTACGCGCACCACGGGAGGAGATGAAGTACTCCAAGATGTTCAGGCCTTCACGATAGTTCGCACGGATCGGGATCTCGATGGTCTTACCGGAGGTGTTCGCGATCAGTCCGCGCATACCGGCGAGCTGACGGATCTGGCTCATGGAGCCACGGGCGCCGGAATCCGCCATCATGTAGATGGGGTTGTAGCGGTCGAGGTTGCCCTGCAGCTTCTCGGTAACGTCGTTGGTCGCCTTCTCCCAGATAGAAAGTACCTTCTCGTATCTCTCCTGGTCGGAGCGCAGACCCATGTTGTATTCTTCGCGGATGGCGTCGACATCAGCCTCAGCCTTCGCGATGATCTCTTTCTTCTCGGGCGGGATGGTCGCGTCGCAGACAGCGACGGTGATCGCGCCGATGGTGGAATATTTATAGCCCTGTGCCTTGATCTTATCCAGCACGTCGGCAGTGATTTCTGTACCGTGGGCATGGATGCAGGCGTCGATGATCTTACCGAGCTGCTTCTTGCCGACGAGGAAGTCTACCTCGAACTTACCGACGTTCTCGGGCTTCGTTCTGTCAACAAAGCCGAGATCCTGAGGAACGGCACGGTTGAAGATGATCTTGCCGACAGTGGTATCGATAAGATTGCGAATAATCTCGCCGTTGAATTCGCCCTCGCATCTGACCTTGATCTTGCTGTGCAGGGTCAGGATACCGGTCTGGTACGCCATGAGCGCCTCGTCGACGTCCTTGAACACCTTGCCTTCACCGGGCTCGCCGTCCTTATCGAGGGTCAGGTAGTAGGAACCGAGGATCATATCCTGGGTCGGAACGACGACGGGCTTACCGTCGGAGGGCTTGAGGAGGTTGCCGGCTGCCAGCATCAGGAAGCGCGCCTCAGCCTGAGCCTCAGCGGACAGCGGTACGTGAACCGCCATCTGGTCGCCGTCGAAGTCGGCGTTGTAAGCGGTACAAACCAGCGGATGCAGCTTCAGCGCACGTCCCTCAACGAGAACGGGCTCGAACGCCTGGATACCCAGACGGTGGAGGGTAGGCGCACGGTTGAGCAGTACGGGATGACCCTTGATGACGACCTCGAGCGCGTCCCAGACCTCGGGCTTCGCTCTCTCGACCGCCTTACGTGCCGCCTTGATATTCTGAGATACCTTAGTCTCGACCAGACGCTTCATGACGAAGGGCTTGAACAGCTCCAGCGCCATTTCCTTCGGCAGACCGCACTGGTACATCTTCAGCTCGGGACCGACAACGATAACGGAACGGCCGGAGTAGTCGACACGCTTACCGAGCAGGTTCTGACGGAAGCGGCCCTGCTTGCCCTTGAGCATATCGGAGAGGGACTTCAACGAACGGTTGGAGGGACCGGTGACGGGTCTGCCTCTTCTGCCGTTATCGATCAGGGCGTCTACCGCCTCCTGCAGCATACGCTTCTCGTTGCGGATAATGATATCGGGCGCCTCGAGCTCGAGCAGACGAGCGAGACGGTTATTACGGTTGATAACGCGGCGATACAGGTCGTTCAGGTCGGAGGTCGCGAATCGGCCGCCGTCGAGCTGTACCATGGGGCGGATATCCGGCGGGATGACCGGGAGAACCTCCAGGATCATCCACTCGGGACGGTTGCCGGAAAGACGGAACGCCTCGACAACCTCAAGTCTCTTGGAGAGACGGGCGCGCTTCTGAGAGGTGGAGCAGTTCTCGAGCTCCTCCTTGATCTCGGCGGAAAGCGCCTCAAGGTCGATCTCCTTGAGCAGGTCGCGGATCGCCTCGGCGCCCATACCTGCCTTGAAGTCGTCCTCGTACTTCTCTCTGAGGTCACGGTACTCCTGCTCGGAGAGGAGCTGGAGCTTCGCGATCTCGCGGGCGTCGCCCGGATCGGTGACGATATAAGAGGAGAAGTACAGCACCTTCTCCAGTGTACGGGGCGAGATGTCCAGCATCAAAGAGATACGGGACGGGATGCCCTTGAAATACCAGATATGCGATACGGGAGCGGCGAGCTCAATATGACCCATACGCTCGCGTCTGACCTTGGCGCGGGTGACCTCAACGCCGCAGCGGTCGCAGATCTTGCCCTTGAAGCGGATACGCTTGTACTTACCGCAGTGGCACTCCCAGTCCTTGGTACTTGGTAGGTCCGAAGATGCGCTCGCAGAATAAGCCGTCACGCTCGGGCTTGAGGGTTCTGTAGTTGATCGTCTCCGGCTTCTTGACCTCGCCGTAAGACCACTCTCTTATTTGATCGGGAGAAGCAAGACCGATTTTAATCGAATCAAAAACGTTATTATCCATTAAAGCCCCTCCTTAAATTTCATCGGAACCGAAGTCATCATAATCGAGCATATCGTCCTGATCCTCATAAATAGATGACTCGTCAAACATATTGCCTTCCTCGTCCTGATCCTCGTCGAGCAGGAAGCCGTCCATCGAGGTCATGACCTGATCCTCCTCGAGCGTCTCGTCATCGGAAGCGACAACGATATCGTCGTCCTCGTCGAAGTGCTGCTTGAGGTCGATCTCCTCGCCCTCGCTGTTGAGCACGCGGACGTCGAGCGACAGGCTCTGCAGCTCCTTGATCAGTACCTTGAAGGACTCGGGGATACCCGGAGTCGGGATGTTCTGACCCTTGACGATGGACTCATACGCCTTGACACGGCCTACGACGTCATCGGACTTCACGGTCAGGATCTCCTGCAGGGTGTAGGCGGCGCCGTAAGCCTCGAGCGCCCAAACCTCCATCTCACCGAAGCGCTGACCGCCGAACTGAGCTTTACCGCCCAGAGGCTGCTGGGTGACCAGGCTGTAAGGACCGGTGGAACGCGCATGGATCTTATCATCGACCAGATGATGCAGCTTTAAGTAATACATGTAGCCGACGGTGACGGGGTTGTCGAAGAACTCGCCGGTTCTGCCGTCGCGCAGTCTGGTCTTACACTCCATGGAAATGCCGTTGTGACGGAAGCACTCGCCGAAGTCGATGCCGGTCTCGTTACGCATATCCGGATAGTCGTCTTTATCCTTGATACGCTCGAAGAGCTCGAAGATATCCTGCTCATGAGCGCCGTCGAATACGGGAGTCATGATCTTCCAGCCAAGCGCCTTACAAGCGTAGCCGAGGTGAACCTCGAGCACCTGACCGATGTTCATACGGGAAGGTACGCCCAGGGGGTTCAGAACGATATCCAGCGGCGTACCGTCGGGCAGGAAGGGCATATCCTCCACAGGCAGAATACGGGAAACGACACCCTTGTTACCGTGACGACCCGCCATCTTATCGCCGACGGAGATCTTGCGCTTCTGCGCCAGATAACAGCGGACAACCTTGTTGACGCCGGGCTGCAGCTCGTCGCGGCTGTCCTCGCGGGTGAATACCTTGACGTCGACAACGATACCGCTCTCGCCGTGGGGCACGCGCAGGGAGGTATCACGAACCTCTCTCGCCTTCTCACCGAAGATAGCGCGCAGCAGGCGCTCCTCGGCGGTCAGCTCGGTCTCGCCCTTGGGCGTTACCTTACCGACCAGGATGTCGCCGGCGTGTACCTCGGCGCCGACGTGGATGATACCGTTCTCATCCAGATCCTTGAGCATGTCCTCGCCGACATTCGGGATGTCGCGGGTGATCTCCTCGGGTCCGAGCTTGGTATCACGGGCGTCGATCTCATACTCTTCGATATGGATCGAGGTATATTTATCCTCGCGGACGATCTTCTCACTGATGAGAACCGCGTCCTCGTAGTTGTAGCCTTCCCAGGTCATGAAGCCGATCAGGGCGTTCTTACCCAGAGAGATCTCGCCGTCCTTGGTAGCGGGACCGTCGGCAAGGACCTCGCCCTTGACGACGCGCTGTACAGGTGCCCTGATTGGAGCGCAGGAACTTGATGACCTCGTGCTCCTTGACCTTACCGTTATCATACTGGACGGTGATGTGGTTCGCGTCAACGCTCATGACGGTACCGTCGTCATCGGCAAGTACGCAGACGCCGGAGTCGGTGCCCGCCTTGTACTCCATACCGGTGCCGACGATCGGGGATTCGGTGACCATCAGCGGTACAGCCTGGCGCTGCATGTTCGCGCCCATCAGCGCACGGTTCGCGTCATCGTTCTCGAGGAACGGGATCATCGCGGTTGCGACGGAGACGACCATGCGGGGAGAAACGTCCATATAATCAAATCTGGATGCTTTCAGCTCGACGAACTCGTCCTTATGACGGCCGACGACCTTATGATGGACGAAGCGGCCCTCTTCATCGAGGGGCTCGTTCGCCTGGGCGACATAGAACTCGTCCTCCATATCGGCGGTCATGTAGACGACCTCCTTGGTGACGATGCCGGTCTCCTTGTCGATCTTGCGGAAGGGAGTCTCGATAAAGCCGTACTCGTTGATCTTCGCGAAGGTCGCAAGGTAAGAGATCAGACCGATGTTCGGACCTTCAGGGGTCTCGATAGGACACATACGGCCGTAGTGGGTATAATGTACGTCACGTACCTCGAATCCCGCTCTGTCTCGGCTTAGACCGCCGGGACCCAGCGCTGACAGACGTCTTTTATGCGTCAGCTCGGCAAGGGGGTTGTTCTGATCCATGAACTGGGACAGCGGAGAGGAACCGAAGAATTCCTTGATCGCCGCGGTCACGGGACGGATATTGATGAGGGACGCGGGAGAGAGCGACTCGGGATCCTGCGCCTGCAGGGTCATACGCTCGCGGATAACACGCTCGAGACGGGAGAAGCCGATGCGGAACTGGTTCTGCAGCAGCTCGCCGACGCGGCGGATACGACGGTTACCGAGATGGTCGATATCGTCGGTGGTGCCGACATGCTCGGCAAGGCAGTTCATATAGTTGACGGAAGCGAAGATATCGTCGGTGGTGATGAAGTTCGGGACGAGCTCGCCTGCGCGGCGCTCGATCTCAGCCTTCAGCTCCTCCTCGCTCTCGCAGGAATCGAGGATCTCACACAGCACGTCGAAGGATACGCGCTCCTTCACGCCTAAGGGAGCGCAGTCGAAATCGACATACTGATTGATGTCGACCATGCCGTTGGAGAGCACCTTGATCTCGTGACCCTCGTCAGCGGCGATGAACGCGCAGCGAACGCCGGCGTTGTCGATCTCGGCAGCCTTCTCGCGGGTGATGACCTCGCCGCGCTGGGCGAGCACCTCGCCGGTACGGGGAGCGACGATGGGTTGGGTCAGGGTCCTGCCGGTGATACGGCCGGCAAGGTTGAGCTTCTTATTATATTTATATCTGCCGACGCGCGACATATCGTAGCGCCTCGGGTCGAAGAAGAGGTTGTTGATGTGCGTCTGAGCGCTCTCGATCGTAGGCGGCTCAGAGGGGCGGAGCTTGCGGTACACTTCGATCAGACCGTCCTCCACGCTCTTGCAGTTATCCTTCTCAAAGGTCGCCTTGATACGCTTGTCGTCGCCGAACATCTCGACGATCTCGGCGTCGGTACCAAGACCTAAGGAACGCAGAAATACGGTGATCGGCAGCTTGCGGTTCTTATCGATACGGACATAGAACACGTCGTTGACGTCGTTCTCATACTCCAGCCACGCGCCGCGGTTCGGGATGACGGTGGAGGAGAACAGCTCCTTACCGGTCTTGTCGTGATCCATCTTGAAGTACACGCCGGGGGAACGGACGAGCTGGGATACGATAACGCGCTCGGCGCCGTTGATGACGAAGGTACCCGAATCGGTCATGAGCGGGAAATCACCCATAAAGACGTTACTTTCCTTGATCTCGCCGGTCTCCTTGTTCAGCAGGCGGGCAGTCACGCGCAGGGGCGCGGAATATGTGGCGTCCCTCTCCTTACATTCGATGACCGAGTAGTTGGGATGCTCGACGTCGAGGGTGTAGTCGATGAAGTCGAGGACAAGGTTGTTCTGGTAATCGTTGATACCGGAAACATCCTTGAATACCTCCTTCAAGCCCTCGTCAAGGAACCACTGGTAGGACTTCTTCTGGATCTCGATAAGGTTCGGCATATTGATGACGTCTTCAATCTTGCCGAAGCTCTTACGTTCCGCTCTGCCCAATTTTACGTCTTTGACATTTACCATTAGGCACATCACTCCTTCTTTATATTTCGTAACGGGACACAATCCGTAACGGTTACAAGATTGTTTTCATTTAGCTCTTGACAAACGGCTTTGACTTTGCTAATATACTTTGTCGAAAAATCCGTCTGAGGCTCAAGGCGTAAATGTTCCCATAATGATACATTGTAGTATTCTAAAGGAAAGTGTCAACTTTGTCAAGAGATTTTCAAAAACTTTTTGCTTTTAATTCTGATTCGCAATTATAAATAAAAAGCTTTTGTTCTCGAAAGTGTTAGGAACACCCGACAGCGTTGCGTGTTTTACAAGTGTAAAACACAGGGTTGTTTATGAAAAAGCCACAATAATCATCTTTGACCCCTGTATTTTTAGTTTATACTAACCGAAGGAGCGGAAAATGGCTCTCAATAGCGAAAAAATCTTTTTAAAACTGAAAACAAAAGCCGCCGTACACCTGTACGACAGCATCGATTCGACCAATAATGAGGCGAAGCGCAACGCACAAGCGGACAGCGGCGTCCACCTCTACGCCGCCTCGCACCAGACTGCGGGCAGAGGCAGGCGCGGTCACGACTTCTATTCGCCGAAGAACACGGGGCTGTATATGACCCTCTCCCTCCCCTGCTCCGCTCCCGCGGACATCCAGCTGCTCACCTGCGCCGCCGCGGTCGCGGTCTGCACAGCGGTAGAGAAGCTCACGCCGCAGAAGCCGCAGATCAAATGGGTCAATGACATCTTCATCAGCGGCAGAAAGGTCGCGGGCATCCTCACGGAGCTGGTCAGCGACAGCATGAACCGTCCGCTGAGGGTCATCGTCGGCGTCGGGATCAACCTGAAAACGGAGGATTTCCCCGCCGAGATCGCCTCTACCGCAGGGAATCTCGGCGACGTTGAACCCGAGGCGCTCTGCGCAGCCGTCACCGATGAACTCGTTCAACTGTACGGTCGGCTCGACGATCCCGCCGTCATCGACAGCTATCGCGGACACAGTTCGGTACTCGGCAAAGCCGTGAGTTATGTCAAGGATAATGTCAGACATACGGCGATCGCCGTCGATATTGCGTCCGACGGAGGTCTGATCGTCGAAGAGAACGGGAAACGCTCCGCACTCAACTCCGGAGAGATCTCGGTAAGCCTGTAAAACGCCCCCTGCGGCAGCGCTCGTGATGCCGCAGGGGTTTTCATACGGGAAAGCGCGCCTTGCGCCCCCCGCACTGACTGTTTTTTAAAAATTCCACATAGACACAGGGCTGCCGCAACGCTTGCGACAGCCCCGTTTCTTTTATTATGCGTTTTTAAATCAGCGGTCAAAACCGCTTCGCAGTAGGATCAGATTCCCAGCGGGAGGCCGAGGCCCTGCTCAAATCTACCGAGGGTGGTAGTATGAGTATTGATGGGACCCGGACCGGGCTCTTCACCGGAGGTGGTGATAACGTCCTCTGTGTCAAATTCGGTTACGTCCATCAAAAGACGCTCATAAGTTTCTTTATTCATATTCATGCACGTCCTTTCTGTCAGTTCTGGA
>CACZYF010000040.1 GCA_902785355.1 uncultured Ruminococcus sp.
AACAACACCCTGACCAAGGGCGAAAACGGCGTTTACAGCAAGACTTATACCGTAGACGGCGCGATCAACGACATCCAGTTCAAGGTTGTCAAGAACGGCACGACCTGGATCGGCGACGAGACCGGTCAGAACGTAACCTTCAACACCACCGGCGCAGGTGATTTCACCGTATATTGCGACGGCACCAAGGCTTGGGTCGAGGGCGAAATCGTTTCCTTCGCTACCGATCTCGATGTAGAGAGCGTCACTGTTGTCGGTAACGGCGCTTCTGACGGCGACGGCTGGCTGAACAACATCAATTGGGGTGTTGACGCAGGCGAGAACCACATGACCGAGACCTCCGACGGTATCTATGAGTATGAGTACACCTTCGGCACTTTCGATACCGAGGCTCCCGAGTTCAAGTTCGCAATCAACGACAGCTGGACCCATAGCTTCGGTCTTGACGATACCGTAACTCTCGTTAACGGCGAGCCGGTAGACGCAGTCTACAACGGCCAGACCAACCTCAAGCTCGAGGGTATCACCGCAGGCACTACTATCTCCATGGTACTTGACCTGACCGACTTCGACTTCAACACCAAGACCGGTGCGAAGATGACCATCACCTGGGGTTCCGACGAGCCCGTAGAAGGCTACAAGCTCGGCGACGCTAACAACGACGGTGAAGTTGACGATCTCGATGTAGTCCTCATCAAGCGCTATGACGCTATGTTCGACGTAGATGACGAGTTCATCATGCAGGGCGACGTAGACGGCAACGGCGAGGTTGACATCTGTGACGCTACCTTCATCCAGCGCTGGATGGCTGAGATCCCGGTCAAGTACGCGATCGGCGAATTTGTTGAGTTGATCTGATTTGATCTGTCTCTTGTCAGCATGAGCGCTTGCGTTCATTTTGACAATCCATAAATCATCCGCTCCCCCTGCTTCGGCAGGGGGAGTTTTTGTAAGTTATTATATAATGATCTTATTTCCATATCTTGTGTTTCCTTTGTATTCAAACACAATTCGGAATAATTTGACGAAAAAATATCTACATAAAATATAAAAATTGTATTGAAACTTGTTAAAATATGTGTTAATATTTAATTAATCATTTATGCAACACTGACACAGTTGCGCTCTTTTAAGGGTAAATTGGCCGTTTACCGTTGAACTTTTGAGGGATTTCTGAGCCGGTGTTGTAAAAAATAGCTTAGGAGGCTTAAAATGAAAAAGGTTATCAGTTTATTCTTAGCACTGGCTATGCTGATCAGTGTGGTTACTGTTTCCTTCACGGCGCTGTCGGTTTCCGATAAGGACGAGTTGACCGACGAGATTTTTGTGAAGTCTGTAGCCGATGCCGTCAAGGAAGCTGAGGTCGATCCCGCGGATACTCAGCGTATCTACTTCCAGATGGCTGATGGTAAGCGCGGTTTCGCCGCTACCGATGATCACACCGTCTTTATCGAAGAGAAGGACGACGAAGGCACCGTAATCGGCGGTCATGATGAGGTTTACATCCATGCAGGCGAGAAGGTTAAGAACCTGTACAATGACTACAACCTTGTAGGAGACAAGCATTATGCCGGTATCTACTGGTGGGGCGGCTCTGCGGTCCCTGAGGGTTGGGTAGGCTATCGCATGGAGATCGAGGATTATGAGCAGGGTATCTACTATGCCGACGTTCCCCGCGACGTTCCCGTAGTTATCTTTAACAACGGCGTTGACGCCGGTTCCGATCTGTCTCGCGCCGATTATGCTGCACAGAGCAAAAACACCAACATCGAGGGTGTTTATGAGGACGAGCTCACCACAATGCCCGAGGGTTCTCCCGATGACGGCGAGTCCTTCGACGGCTGTATCTATATCATCAACCCCGACGCTGTCGGTGTAAACGACCTTTCCGGTGCTCCCGAGTTCGGTGACGATGATCCCTGGTGGTTCTTCTACTATGGCAACGGTTGTTACGGCAGCTATTCTAAGGATAGCGACAACTTCGTTTCTATCGAAGAAAACTGTAAGAACCCCGACCACTTTGTCAACGGCGTTCATGTCGGTTATCACACCGACGAAGAGCCCACCCAGCCCGCTCATGTTCATACTCCCGCTGATGCAGTAAAGGAGAACGTGGTTCCCGCTTCTTTTGAGGCGCCGGGTTCTTATGATGAGGTCGTTTATTGTACTGAGTGTAACGAAGAGGTTTCACGTACCACTAAGACTATTGCACAGTTGGTTCCTGATTCTAACCTGCTCTACTTTGACGCAGGCAAGTCCGGCTGGGATGTCACCGCTAAGAGCAAGGTCGGCTTCTACGTCTACTCGCTGACCACCGGTGAGGAAGATACCCTCCCCTGGGGCACCAAGAAGCTCTACGGTACTGCGGTAAATGACGCTGAAGGCAACTTCACCGGCATCTTCTCCTATGATCCCGCCGCTAAGGGTATGAATCTCAAGGACGGCGAGCAGTACGCGATCATCTTTACCTTAGGCGATATCGAGACCTATTCCCTGCTGATGGATACCACCTGCCTCGGCCATATCGGTTACGCCGATACCGAGAACAAGGTTGAGAACCCTGTCGATAGCTCCAAGCTGTCTATCCTTGCGTTCTGGGAGGGCCTGGATCCCGCTCAGTACGGTCCCCGTCTCCAGATCACCTCTACCGGTAATGTGGTCGGTACCTGCATCCCCGCAGGCGAGACCGGCGAGAGCATCTTTAACACTTTCCTGACCGATACCGGTACACAGGGTCTGGTAAACGCCCGCGAATATACCACGAAGACCGAGCAGCAGATGATCGACGATATCGGTACTGCCCTGAGCCTGACTAAGCAGCAGGTTTACGATGCGTTCGCAGCTGCCGGTGTTGAGACTCCCTGGGATTACACGCTTTCTACTCTTCCCGGCGATGTTGTCATCCCCACCGAGCCTGCAACTGAGCCCGTCGTTCCGACCGAGCCTGTAACTGAGCCCGTCGTTCCGACCGAGCCTGTTACCGAGCCGCCTCATGTTCATACTCCCGGCGAGCCTGTTCAGGAGAATAGAACTGTGACTCATGATAAAACTACTTATGATGAGGTCGTTTACTGCACCGATTGCCACGAAGAGATCAGCCGTACTCCCGTTGAGCTCCCGATCATCACCCATACGCTGAGTTATGTTGCAGAAGTTCCCGCAACTTATGACGCTGAGGGTACTCAGGCTCACTACGCTTGCTCCGGCTGTGACAAGCTGTTTGCGGACGCTACCGGTTTGGTTGAGGTCACCGCAGAATCTCTGGTGATTCCGAAGCTGGTTAGACCCACTGAGCCTGTGACCGAGCCTGTTGTTATTACAGGTATCCGTGGTGATATCGATGACTCCGGCGAGGTCGACATTGTTGACGTCACTGTCCTCCAGCGCTGCCTGGTCGACATAATTACTCCCGACGCCGGAATGATCGCCCGCGGCGACGTAGATGGTAACGGCGATCTGGAGTCTATCGACGCTACCTACATCCAGCGCTTCCTCGTTAACATCAACCCCTATAAGATCGGTCAGAGCCTCTGATTATCATGTATTATCATCCCCCTGCTTCGGCAGGGGGATTTTTGTCGCTGGTTGCTTTGCTTTCGACTTTATCTTCATCGTATTAACCAAGCCGCGGTTACAAAAATATGACAATATACACAAAAGAAAGGGTAAAATTCTATGAACAATAATTGTTGAATATTCGGTAAATATATGTTATTATTATATCGTCTAAAAATATCTCCTAAGGAGGATTAACATGAAAAAGATTTTAAGCATCATGATGGTTGTTGCGTTGATTGCCACAATGCTTACTGTGGGCGTAGCGACTACCAGCGCCGCTGATGACAAGGCGACCATCACCATCTACGGTCTTGACGGTTCCACGAACGTCAAGGAATTTGCCGTAGGTGAAGAATTTACCGTTTACACCACCCTCGATGCGTCTGCATCCTCGATCGGCGGTAAGATCGGTGCCGTTCAGGGTACCCAGACCTATACCGCAGGCGTTCTGTCTCTGCAGAATGAGGTTGGTGCTCAGTACGGCGATATCATCGACAGCGCTTCCGTATTCCCGATCATCAGCGGTTCTGTTATCGCGAACGGTAAGGAAGTCGGCGAGATCCGCTACAACGCTTCTGTTCCCAACCCGGATAACGCTTATGTCTTTGATTCTCCCTATTCCAAGCTGATCGTTACCACCTATAAGGTAACCGCAGCCGGCACCGGCGAGGTCAAGAACGCGCTGGTCAACTTGGCGGCAGGCGATATGGAGATGACCAAGATCGTTTACAAGGGTCAGGTTCAGTCCGGTAAGAGCGTTACCGGTACCGCTACCTTTGAGAACCCGATGCCCGCGATTGATTATGCGAACATCACCGTTCATAAGCTCAACGGTCAGACCGAGGAGATGCACGCTCAGATCGGCGAGACCTTCACCGTATATACCTATCTGAACACTCCTGTCAACGATGGTAAGATCGCTACCGTTCAGGGCGTCCAGAAGTACACTACCTCTGTTTTGGAGCTTGCCAGCACCGTAGCCGACGGTTCTATCGTCGATACCGCTAAGGTATTCCCCGTGACCCGTGAGAACACCTACTCCAACGCAAAGACTGCCGGCACCATCAAGTATGCCGCTTCTACTCCCTCGACAGACAGCCCGTTCCTGTTCAATTCTGCGGATTCTCAGGTTATCTGCACCGAGTATAAGGTCGTAGCCAACGGCTATGCCGACATCACCAACAGCATCATCGTTTTAGCTGCCGCTACCGAGGATGTTGACAAGATCGTATTCGGCGGCGTGACCGAGCCCGGCATGAGCTACAACCTCAACGGCTCCTTCGCAGGCCCCGGACAGCAGCCCACCGAGCCTCCCACAGTTCCTCCGGCAACCACCGCTAAGGTCACCATCATCGGACCGAACGGCAAGAGCGAGGTCAAGGAGTTCAACGTAGGCGACAGCTTCACCGTTTACACCATGCTTACCACTGATGTTAACAACGGTAATGTTGCGAACGTTGAAGGCACCCAGACCTACGGTACCTCTGTTCTCCAGTTGACCGATCAGGTCACCGGCGATTACAATGAGATCGTTAATAAGGCGGCGATGTTCCCTGTTCTGGGCACTGATGCTGTTGCTGCCGTTAACAACGGTACTATCAAGTTCAATGCATCTAAGTCCGGAATCAACGACGGTTATGTCTTCGGCGAAAACGCTAAGCTGATCGTCACCAACTATAAGGTCCTCAAGGCGGGCAACACCACCATCGAGACTAAAATCAAAACTCTGGTTGCTTCTGATGAGGCTGTTACAAAGATCATCTACAAGGGAGTTACCCAGTCCGGAAAGAATGTCAGCATCTATGAGAGCTACACCGATCCCGGCAATCCTGTCATCCCGACTCAGCCCGCGACTCAGCCTGCTACCCAGCCCGCTACTCAGCCCGCTACCCAGCCCGCGACTCAGCCTGCGACTCAGCCCGCTACCCAGCCCGCTACCCAGCCGGCGACTCAACCTGTATCGAACACAGCTAATGTCACCATTATCGGTTTGGATGGCAAGTCTGTCACCAAGACCTTTAACGTAGGCGATCTCGTCAACGTTTACACTACGTTTAACGCTTCTAAGGCGATCGGTGATTCGATGGTTGCTTCCATCCGCGCACAGCAGACCTTCACCAGCAGCATCCTTTCCTGTACCGCCACTACCGATAGCTACAAGGTTATCAAGGATACCCAGACTATGTTCCCGATTCTGCAGAATCGCACCGTTGCAAGACTGACTGATGGTTTGATCGACTTCAATGCTTCCACTCCCGGTATCGGTGACGGCTTCGTATTTGATTCTGACGACGATCTTCTGATCGTTTCTCAGTACCTCGTAACCGCGCCCGGTAATGCGACTGTCAAGACCACCATGTACACGCTTGCAGCTGCTGATGAGAAGCTGACCCGTATTGTTAATAAGGGACAGATCGTCAAGGACGGTGCAGTTCTCGGCGGTACTGCTTCCTTTACCGATCCTACTAACCCCGGCAGAACCTACATGCTCGGCGACGCCGACGGTAACGAAGAGGTCGAGGTAATCGACGCGACATATATTCTCCGTTACGGTGCGCTGATGCCTATTAAGATTCCGATGGAGACCCTTATGAACGGCGATGTCAACCAGGATGAGGATCTCGATGTAATCGACGCAACTCTGATCCAGCGTCACCTCAACTATATCCAGACAAAGTACCCGATCGGCGAGTACATTACCGTAAACTAATTGTATTAACAAAATCCCCCTTCACGCTCGTGAAGGGGGATTTTTATACTAATTCTTGATAAAAAGATTTAATCAGATGGTCTGTATAAGAATGCTTACTGCGATACCGGCAATAAACGATCCTCCGTTGAGAATAAGTGAAAGTTTCAACTTTCCGAAACGATCAAAGCTAATCAGGTGTTTGTAGATAAAGTATTCAATAAACACAGCCCCAACCTCAAGAAGGATGATGATCGCCACGGTGTAAACACTTCGAAATCCGAAGAGGTAGAACGCCCAGTAACTGCAATAGTTGACAACGGGATTGGTCAGCAGATTTGCCAGCGAAATGATCAGCAGGTCCTTTCCCCTGACTTTCAGAAGCAGGCTTAACGACAATTCAACCGTCAGCGTCAGTGCCAGACTCAAGAGGAGCGAGACGATTACGCTGTTCATTGTGCATTGGGATCGTTGTAATCATTATTCGGATAATAAGGTTGATTTGAGCTGTTGCCGTTATACGGTGTGTTGTTATTTATATATTGCTGAGCAGCGGCAGCTGCCTTTTTCTTTTTATTCTTACTGATGATGAGCATGATGATGACGGTGATCAGTGCTATCAGCAACAACGGGATCACGATATACAGCGCCTGAGTCAGACCTCCGTACTGACTCTCTGCCGATTTGAGAGGAGTTTCGGAAGCAAGGGCTGAAGTGTGAGTTTCTTTTGTCAAATCGTCCTGTATCGCTGTTGTTGCGTTTTGAACGGGAGCTTCGGTTTCCTTTTCCACAGGTGTAATCGGTGCAGCGTCAATATCAATCGTCTCTACAGGAGCCTCTTCTTCCTCCGGATATACCGGATCATTATATTCTTCTTCACCGTTATACGGATTGTTTGGCGGCATGATTGCGTCGCCGGGATAGGTCAAAAAATAAGACAGATTCATAAGTATTATCCTTTCTGTAATATTTGCAGTTGTATTACTATGATTCGATTGACAGCATATCGGATTTGTCGTTGCCGGGGAGGGACTTCTTTTTCCTACAGATAAAGCACAGAATGACGGTACACGGCACAGTCAGCAGTGTGATGACAATACTGTTGACCAAAACCGATTGTATTCGGAAGAAAAAGAACGGCAGTGTTCCCAGAAACAGTCCCAGCGTAGTGAAACCAAAAGCAACGCCGGGATATTTCGGCAGTCTGGAAACGATCAGCGCAAGCGTGACTGCCATCGTCATGCTGAAAGATGTGATACCGATCAGCGATACCGCCATCACATCCGCGCCGAAGATCATGAACGGCAGAGCTGCAACGGTACTGATGATTGCGGTCAGCCTGATGCCGATCTTGTCTGTCAGGATGCCGCCGAGTCCCTTACCAACGCCCATACAGCAGTAAAGAGCAATGGTCTGCAGCTCCGTCTTGTTCCACGAGGTCGGGATGCCGTATCCCATATATGCCCGCACAGCAACGACAAAGGTCGCCAGAGCTATGACGGCGATCCCGTTGATTTTCCCGTTCGAGAAGCGATACTCCTTCAGATTGTCTGCGCCGTCGCCCGCTTTCAGCCGTTCAGCAATCAGGATAGGAACGAAGGTGACCAGATTCAGCAGAAGAATCCATAAAACAGCAACGCCGTGGCTTGACAGCAGCTTGCCGGTCACTACGCCGAACGAACCGCCGGCAACGAACACTGCGCTCGGAGCGATCTCTCCCTTGGATGATCGCAGTGTCAGTTCAGCGCCGTGGATATGTACCAGACAGTTGCCGAGCGATACCGACGTCACAACGAAGAAAGCGTTCATATCCAGGTACAACAGAACCAGCGATAAGGTGGTCAGCACAGTTCCGATAAAAGCGAGATTTACACGCAGCCCTTTGTCGCGCAGAAATCCGAAGAAACCCTGCATTACAAAGGCGACAAAGTCGTATAGCAGGCTCAACCCCCATATTACGGGGCTCTTAATATAACAGGTCAGAACGTAGAACGAGGTGACTTCCACCAACAAATGGATGATGAAGTAGAGCCCCCCGATTTGATTGCTTCTTTTCATATATCACCTTTGTGTTTGCATTTAATACTTGTATTTTATCACGTACAGCTCAATCTTGCAAACAAAAAAACATCGTTGATCTTTATGCAATCTGTACAGGATAAATCCGAAAAGAATCAAAATAATCCGTGTGTTGCGACCAAAGTCCCGTTAATGGGACATATCATGCGATAATATAGAATCACAGGAGATGCTTACTGAGCCTGTAATAAATATATTGAGGTGATTTTATGTTTGATGATGCAGGATTTTACAATCGTTTAGCAGAGAATTCCCGCAGCTACGGACGCGCCAGATGCTCCGACAGCGCGATGTTCGTCGCTATCAGTCAACTCGATTTTGACGACGATCTTCTGGCGGCAATGGAAAGCGAAGAAGAATATCTGATCGAAGAGCTGCAGCCCGCGGCGTAAGGTAATCTATGAATTTGACAAAAAGCTGACCTGCAAAAGTGACAGGTCAGCTTTTACTATATCAAGATCAGATTCGCGCTACGCCGGTATCGTGTGCCGCCTTGATGACCGCGTCGGCTACGACTCTGCCAACGCTTTTATCCAGCGCTGAAACGATGATGTTCTCCGCCGAGAGCTCCTCGTCGGGGATCATCGAAGCAAGCGCATATGAGGTTGCGACCTTCATTTCCTCGTTGATACACGTGGCGCGGCAGTCCAGCGCGCCGCGGAAGATACCCGGGAAAGCAAGTACATTATTGATCTGATTCGGGAAGTCCGAGCGACCGGTGCCTACGACAGCAGCTCCCGCTGCCTTGGCTTTGTCGGGCATGATCTCGGGCGTCGGATTCGCCATAGGGAAGACGATGGGCTTGTCTGCCATCGAGCGGATCATCTCTTCGCTGACGATATTCGGAGCCGAAACGCCGATAAAGACGTCTGAGCCTTTCATCGCGTCGGCAAGCGTACCGGTGAGCTTTTCGCGATTGGTGAGCTTTGCGATCGCGGCATGCGCCTCGTTAAGACCGTCGTCGCCTTCGCATATAATGCCGAAGCGGTCTACCATCGTCAAATGCTGCACGCCCATGTTCAGCAGATGTCTGCCGATCGCGATGCCCGCCGAGCCTGCGCCGTTGATGACGACTCTTACCTCTTCGATGGACTTTCCGACGACCTTGAGCGCATTCAGCAGCGCAGCGGCGACGACGATCGCCGTACCGTGCTGGTCGTCGTGAAAGACGGGGATATCGCATATCTGTTTAAGCTTGCGTTCTATCTCAAAACAGCGAGGGGCGCTGATATCTTCGAGGTTGATGCCGCCGAAGGAACCCGACAGCAGGTAGATCGTGCGGACGATCTCGTCCACATCCTTGGAGCGAATGCACAGCGGGAAAGCGTCAACGTCGGCAAACTCCTTGAACAGTGCGCATTTTCCCTCCATGACGGGCATACCCGCCTCGGGACCGATATCGCCCAGTCCCAGTACCGCGGTGCCGTCTGTTACCACCGCCACCAGATTGCTGCGGCGGGTCAGCTCGTAGCTCTTGTTGATATCCTCGTGTATGACCATGCAGGGCTCGGCAACGCCGGGCGTATAAGCAAGGGAGAGATCCTCGCGGTTCTCGATGGGAGCGCGGGAAATGACCTCGATCTTACCCTGCCATTCATAGTGTTTTTGTAAGCTTTTTTCTCTGATATCCATTTTCTATACCTTCCTTACCAAATCAGACCAGCTCTTCCGGATGAAATACGCTGTCAAAATCCTCTTCGCTCATAAAGCCGAGCTCCAGACACGCTTGCTTGAGGGAGAGATTTTCTTTATGCGCCTTTTTGGCGACCTTAGCGGCATTATCGTAGCCGATATAGGGATTGAGCGAGGTAACCAGCATCAACGAGCGGTGGAGGTTTTCGCTCATTTTTTCTCTGTTAGCCGTGATTCCGCTGACGCAGCGTTCGTTGAAAGACAAAATACCGTCGGTCAGCAATCTGGCGCTCTGCAGAAAGTTGTATGCCGTCACGGGGAGAAAGACGTTGAGCTGGAAGTTACCCTGCGACGCAGCCATACCGATCGTCGCGTCATTTCCCATCACCTGTACTGCGATCATCGTGATCGACTCGCACTGGGTCGGGTTGACCTTGCCGGGCATGATGGATGAGCCGGGCTCGTTCTCAGGGATGAAGACCTCGCCCAGACCGCAGCGCGGACCCGAAGCGAGCCAGCGAATGTCGTTGGCGATCTTCATCAGATCCGCAGCCAGCGCTTTTATTGCGCCGTGCGCAAATACCATGCGGTCAAGGGAGGTTAGCGCGTGGAATTTGTTGGGATTGCTAACGAAGGGCATGAATGTCGCTTTGCTGAGCTTTTCGGCAACCTTCTCGCCAAAGCCCTTCGGCGCGTTCAGCCCCGTGCCGACTGCCGTGCCGCCGATCGCAAGCTGATACAGTCCTTCGAGCGATTTTTCGAGCTGTTCGCGGTCAGCTTCGAGCATTCCGCGCCAGCCGCTGATCTCCTGAGAGAAGCTGATCGGCACCGCATCCTGCAGATGCGTTCTGCCGCTCTTGACGACTCCTTCATTTTCCTTTTCAAGACGCTTGAAGGTTTCGGTCAGTACGTCGATCGCGGGAATCAGCTCCTTTTCGACCACCGTCGCCGCGGCGATATGCATGGCGGTGGGGAAGGTGTCGTTGGAGCTTTGCGACATATTGACGTCGTCATTCGGATGAAGGAGTTTTTTCCCCGCGATCGCGTTACCGCGGTTGGCGACGACCTCGTTGACGTTCATGTTGCTTTGGGTACCCGAGCCCGTCTGCCATACGGCAAGCGGGAACTCATCGGGTAGCTTGCCGTCGAGGATCTCGTCACACGCGGCTGTGATCGCAGCGCACTTTTCTCCGGTCATCTTCTCGGGTTTTAACTCATGATTCGCCTGTGCCGCCGCTTTTTTTAACTCGGCAAAGGCGTGGATGATCTGTGCGGGCATCTTCTCCCATCCGATGGGGAAGTTCTGAAAGCTGCGCTGTGTCTGAGCGCCCCAGTAACGCTCGGCGGGCACCTTCATCTCGCCCATCGAGTCGCGTTCGATGCGATAGTTTTCCATATTACCCTCCAAAAGGTCAAAATACACATTTATTGTATCATAACAGCGTTTTTTGCGCAATCAGTCGGCGAACGACTTCCAGCACAAACTTCTGGCAGTCCTCGCCGTATTTTTCGTTGAAATCTTCTCCCTCGTGCCATTCACTGTTGCTGATGATGCGGATGTCCGCGCACGGGATGTTCAGCTGCGCACAGACCTGCATCACGCCGAAGCCTTCCATCTCTTCACATTCGGTGCACAGCTCGCGGTGCAGGCGGTCGAGCATATCCAGCTCACGGTTCCAGATATCCGCCGCGCCGATCGTGCCGCGGATCACCTTGCCGATGGGGTTGGGAACATCCTCAGCGACGCGTAGGATCCTTTTGTCGCCGTACAGATACATCGTCTCCTCACCGGGACCGATCGAGACGATCTCGCTGCCGTGCGGTTCCCAGCGGTCGGCGTCAACGCCCGTTCCCCAGTCACGGTGCGGCGTGAACCAGCGCCCGATGTTTACGGTGCGCTCTCCGAGCACGATGTCCCCCTGATGAAGCGCGGGATCATGTGCGCCCGAGGTGCCTTGTACGATCACGCAAAGGGGATCATAGCGCTCGATCGCGAGCGCCGCGGCGACGGCGGAATTGACTACCCCGATGTAGCACCGGCATACGACGACGGGACAGCCGCCTATTGTCCCTTTCGCATAACGGTAGGCGCCGATATCGGTAAAGGTCGGATTCTCTAATTGTTGTATCAGCCATGCCGATTCGCTCTCCATCGGGCCGAGGATGACGATCGGCTTCTCACTTTTATGCATGATTTTTCCTCTTGTTCACATGTTCGATCAACTGATAAGACAGCGCGGAGATCAGCAGCGTACCGATGAAGTAGATCGCTACTCTCGCGCCCGTCGACAGCGGGATGAGCTGATTCAGTCGCTTGATACCGGTCGCTGTGACCCACTGCCATATAAACATCGGCATCGACAGCTTGCCAAGATACGCGATCACGGGACTTCGGAGCTTCGACGTCAGACTTCTGCCCGACAGCATGACACAGATTCCGACGGCGAACAGTAGGATGATCACCCGCCACAGGCTCTTGTCAGATCGAACAATGAACAGCGTCGCAAGCAGCATACAGACGATCTCTGTCGCTGTCAGCAGGCGCGTTGCCGCTTTTCCCTGCGGGATCAGCTTTTTCTCACGGATCATATCCGTCAGCACACAGAGGAACACGCCCAGCAGCAGTCCCGCCAGCGCTCTCAACAGGTCGTCAGGCCAAATACGATTCGCAAGCTTCACCCTGCCGTAGTAGAACAGCGGGTACAACCCTGAGATCATCAGGATCAGATATTTGTTTTTCAGCTGAGAGATAAGCGCGACGATGGGGAATACCAGCAGCATCGCCGACAGAAACCAGATCGGTACCAGCCGCTGATCGGAGGTATGCGCTTCACCCAGGAGCATCAGCTCAAGCGGAAGGTTCGCGAAGCTGTACAGGAATTTTCTGAAGCTCCCGCGTATCAGCTCGCCGTAGGGAGCGGAGAGCAGGTATTGCAGGGTGATCGCAATCGTAGTGTAGGGGAGGAAGGGCTTGAACTTCTGCCATGTATAGGACAACGTCGAGCGGAACACATCCTCTCTCTTATCTTTCCTTGCAAAATGGCGATAGGTGAAGTATCCGGTCAGGATGAAGAAGAATTCCACATAGATCCATGAGAAGTATCCGGGGTAATCGCGATTCTCGAACACCGGCGCCACCACGTACAGATGATGTACCATGATCATCACGGCAGCAATGAATTTCCACAGATCCACGATCGCCATGCGGCCAGAGGTTTTATCGCCCATCGGCTCACTCCTTTCCCATTATGCTACGGCTATTATACTACGCGAGCCATCCTTGTGCAAGTATTGAGTCGATTTATGCGGATTTTATCGGTTCGGACTTGGCAGATCAGCCGTGACATGATATACTGAAGGCAGAAAGACGGTGATCGTATGAACATTTTGAAATGTCCTGTCTGCGGACGGGAGCTGTACCGGGAGGACAGAACATGGCGCTGTGAGAACCGCCACAGCTTCGACATAGCCAAGGAAGGTTACGTCAACCTGCTCTCTGCCCACCGAAGCGGCGACACTATCGGCGATAACAAGGAGATGGCGCGATCCCGCCGCGATTTCCTCAACAAGGGCTATTACGAGCCGCTCGCGAGCGCTGTTACCGAGTGCCTGAGGCGCTATTCTTCGGACGGCGACAGCGTTCTGGATATCTGCTGCGGAGAAGGCTACTATACCGCCTACGCCGCCGGGCGATTGGAGCGGGATTACTACGGCTTCGACCTGAGTAAGAACATGGTTCGTCTTGCGTCTAAGCGCGGCTGCGGAGCCGCGTTCTTTGTGGCGAATATTGCGTCTGTTCCGATTCGCGACGGGACAGTCAAGGCGGCTTTTCATCTGTTTGCGCCGTTTCACGCGGCGGAGTTCAGCCGTATCATCGCTGACGACGGCGTAGTCCTCACTGCGATCCCCGGCAGGGATCATCTCCTCGGGCTCAAGGAACTCCTCTATGACGAGCCCTATCTCAACGATGAGAAGGAGCCGTCCGCAGAGGGATTGGCGGCGGTAGAGCGGATCAGGGTACGCAGTGAGATCACCTTGGATAACCGCGACGATATCCTCTCACTCTTCCAAATGACGCCGTATTATTATCACACGCCGACCGAGGGAATGAACCGCCTTGCCGCATGTGAAAGCCTCAGTACACCGATCGAATTTGTCATCATCGTTTATCGTAAAGCTGCCCGACAGGAGGATAAGAATGGCTGAATTATTTTCAAGGCTCAGGAAAGCTTTTGAGAACAAGGAGAATCGGTTTGAAGGCGAGAGCTACGATCCCGAGACGCAGTATCCCGCGATCCGTGCCTCTATCTGCACCGGCGAGAAGGTCGCGGGCTTCCGCGATAAGAGGAGCGGGCGCTTCACCGAGGTCATGCTGATCCGTTCGGATAAGGATCTCGATGAGTTCAAGCGCATGTATCACGTTGATCATATCACGACGGAGTATTAAAGTGATAGTTAGCGCCTGTTCAAAAGACATACAAGGTCGAATGATCCCTTTATCGTAGAAAGAAGCTTTGCCATTTATTGACATTTGTCTTTTCAGCATTTATAATAAATAATGAAATAGAGTCGGGCATAATCATCTATCATCAAACAAAACTGGCTCATGACTGTTATTTAATGGATTGATTAACATTTGAAACCTGCTAAGAAAAGTCAATAGGCAAATTACAAGTTGACAAAGAGAAAAGAAGGTATAGCAAAGCTGAGCGGCAGATAAAAAAGTATGTGCCGCAGAATCATTTATGAGATATCAACTCTGCTACAAAAGACCAGCTTGTCAGATGTGTAAGTATACAGTTCGGTAACTCTGCCGTAATAGATACGAAGGAATTTGTTGAGACCTGCAATCATAGCTTCTTTACCACATTTGCCTTCGGAGCGTTTCTTTTGTATGAAGTCGTACACCGGATCGCCAACAGGCTTATGCTGAATAAGGCACTGCATAATCTCAAAACCAGTTTTCCTTAGATAACTGTTACCACGTTTTGTAATATGCCGTTCTGTAGAATTGAAAGAACCTGACTGGTAAGGCGGAGGATCAATACCTGCGTACGCAATTAAAGAGTGTTTATTGCGAAAGCGTTTGACGTCACCGATCTCGGCAATAATGCGCGGTGCAAGGACATCGCCGATGCAGGGCATATTACGGACAACAGAATATTCTGGCAGGGACTTGGCAAGCTGTTGCATTTGTGCTAAAATGGTGTCACGAGATAATTCAACCTGATGAATCACTCGTACTGCTTCCTGAACTACAAGTTTGGTTGACAAGGAGTTAGGAAGCACTGGGATACCGTTTTGAGCTACGGCAAGGATCTCCTTTGCCAAACGTTCGTACACACGGTATCCCTTTTTCTTTGCCCATTTACAGTAATCAGTTAGAAATCGCTTTTCTCCCATGGCAAGGATATGCCCATAGTGCCAGTATCTGTCTACAAAGTCGGTCAATTTGTGGTTAGAGGGGCTGTCCGACATCAAATTTTGGATACCGGGCATAACCTGATCCAGCAAGTTGCTGAGATTGACTTTAGCCTTAACCAGTATAGATACTGTTTGGTAATACTGACGGGCAAGCAGCTTCAATTCTCTGTAAACGTCCTTCGGAGGCATTACCGGAGTCAATTCATACCAGTATGTAAGTCCGAATGAAGCGATGCGAACAGAATCAATCTTGTCTGTTTTCGCTTTGCGAATACTTTGAGAACAATACTTTTTCATGCGCAGAGCGTTGACAGTACAAACAAAGATACCTTTTTCAACAAGCAGCGATACCACAGGTAAGTGGTAGTGTCCAGTATCTTCCAAAACGACGCGAGTTTCTTCATCATAGGATTTGATGAGATTGCAAAGATGAACGATATCCTCTATGGAATGAAGCATTTTGAACGGAGGCTTTAACACTTCGCCGCCGGGCTTCATCACACAGACTGTACTTTCACCTTTGGATACATCAATTCCAACACTGATCATTACAATTCCTTCTTTCATAGATTGGTGCGTAATGTTCCGCGCAAGAGCTTGTTAACATTCATTTTGGTTAGTGACACGAACGTGAGCATACAACAGCTCAGTACAACCTGCTTAATCGAATGCGTATAACAAGAAGGCGGCTGATACTTTCTAATACGAACGCAAAGTTCTAAGGAGGACCCATCAGACCATTACCTTCTCATTATACAAAAAAACAAGCATAGTGCCATACCAACTGTAGTCAGCAGTAAGACTATGCTAATATTGTACCAAA
>CACZYF010000041.1 GCA_902785355.1 uncultured Ruminococcus sp.
TACAGCTTGCGATCCACATCGGATTCAAAGCTTCTGAACGGGAAGCCCATCCAGTCATCAAACAAACTCTCTCCAAAAATACTCGGTAACATAAGTCATGCCTCCTTTGATACTGCAATCTTTTTGTTTGTTACCTGAGCAAGGGGATGGAGGTCATCTATTCGATCTTCATTCCTCTGTTCGATTATGATTATAGCACCGCTTTTTAGCACTGTCAAGAGGAGAGTGCTAATTCTTACGTAAACATTTTGTGAACATATTCATATTTATATAATGATTTCTCCGAGATTCCGGTCGCCATCTGGTTTTACCAAATCTGATACAGTTAATATCACTGCTCCTATTCCTCATCACTACTCAATTACGCCTAGGGCAATCGTTTGATTGTTGCAAAAAATTGTAAATGTTGCAAAAACAAGCGGATGTTGCAAAATACTTAAAATGTTGCATTTTTGCTCGAATGTTGTATTGTATCATTTAGTGAGTTTTTTGCCACAATAAGTTGACACCCCTCGGTGCCAACTTATTTTTTGCTCTTTTGGCTTTATAAGCACTTCCTGAAAAACGCAAACAATTTCAGCCCCGTTGGAAAGGCCGTCACTTATCGATTATGACCTTTTCTGCGGGGCTTTTTTTTACTATCGTTTGCCTTTTGAAGTAACGTTTGTCTTATCATTGTTTTAACAGATGATATTATAAACAGCTTATAAATACTATTTATTCTCGAAAGCTAAGGCTGCCGCAAAAACTTCTCGTTTTGCGACAGCCCCTTCTTTATGCCGCAGCTTATATCCTCACGGCCTCCGGGTTTACGCTATAGACGGGTATTTTGCTGAAAACAGATGAATTGAAAAAATCTTTTGAAAAGTATTGACATGATAATAACATTATGATATTATCATAGTGAAATAATTCATTGGGCGCCCTTTCGGATTATTATCAACACTACTGCTTACAGATTGAACACAAACGATTTTTATCCAACCGTAATAATCAGGAGGTATAATATGTATATCAAATTCCTACCGAACGAGTATGTGATCCGCTATAAAAAGGGTAAACAGATAGCTGCCGGCAGAGGTCTGTCCTTTTATTACTTTGACAAAAGTACCTCTGTCGCGGTAGTACCGGTCTCCGTGATGGATACCGACTTCATCTTTGAGGAGCAGACTGAGGATTTTCAGAATGTGACGGTGCAGGGTCAGCTGGCATATCGCGTTACCGACTATGAAAAAATTGCGGAGATGCTGAATTTCACCGCCGATCTCAGAACCAAAAAATACTATGACGAACCGCTCAAGAAGCTCTCCAAACGCATCATCAATATCGTCGACGTCCTCATCAAAAACCGCGTCAGCGCCATCGGATTGACGCAGGCGATTCAGGCAGAAAGAACCTTTGCAGGTGAGATATTCGAAGAGCTCAAGTCGATCGAAGAAGTTCGTTTGTTGGGGGTAGAGGTAACAGGCTTCTCCATCCTCAGAATCAGCGCCAACAACGAGACCCATCGCGCGCTAGAAGCGCGCACCCGCGAGGAGATCCAGAAAGAAAGCGACGACGCGCTGTATGAGCGCCGAAACGCCTCGATCGAGCAGGAGAGAAAGGTCAAGGAAAACGAACTGAATACCGAGATCTCCGTTGAAGAAAAGAAGAAGCAGATCCGTGAGACAGAGATCGCGACCAAGCGGATGATCCTCGAGAAAGAAAACGAACTCGAACGTATCCGCATCAACGCTCAAACCGAACAGGCGCGGATCGAGACCGTCGCGAACGCAGAGCGTGAACAGATGAGGATCGACGCGCAGATCGAGATCGAGCGCAAGCGCAAGGAACTCGCCGAGATGCGGCTGGAAAACGCGAAGAAGGACGCGGACGCCGAAGCCTATCGCATCGGAGCCGTGATGGACGCGTATAACCGTCTGAGCCCCGAGGTGTTGGTCGCGCTGGCAACACTGAACATGGAACCCGAGCGGATGATCGCAGCCGCGTTCGAGAAGCTCGCCGCCAACAGCGAAAAGATCGGCACACTGAATATCACGCCCGATTTGCTTGAAAGCCTGACCGCTAAACTATAAGAAACGAGGGTAATATATGAAACGCTTAACCGATAGAAAGATCGTATTGATCACACAGAAAACAAGGCTTGAGGATCTGATCAAGCGCTATAACACCGTCGGTCAGGCGCAATTCTACATCGAGCATTACGGCGGGGACTTCGAAGATTACCTCATCGAGGATCGAACCTATCACGATGCAGTCCGGTGTGCCGTATCCTATCTGGAGAGTTACGGAAGATTACAGATCATAGACCGGGAATTTGTCCCGGGATTCCTCTTCGGAGAAAAGGATCTGGTCGTTGTGATCGGTCGCGACGGATTGGTCGCCAACTCGCTCAAATACCTCAGCACCCAGAAGCTCATCGGCATCAATCCCGATCCCGCGCGCTGGGACGGCGTACTGCTGCCGTTTACCGCCCCGGATCTTGAGAAAATCGTACCGGAAACCGACAGCGGAATCAGACGCGTCAGAAATATCACCATGGCACAAGCGACCCTCAACAACGGCCAGACCCTCATCGGCGTCAATGATATCTTCATCGGTCAGCGCACCCACGCGTCGGCACGCTATACGCTGACCGCCGGCTCAGAAAGTGAACAGCAGAGCTCCAGCGGGATCATCGTATCGACGGGACTGGGGGCGACAGGATGGCTGAAAAGCATCCTTGCCGGAGCAAGCGGCATCGACCGCTTCTGCGGCGTAAGAGAACAACCGCGTATCGACAGCGCTTTCACATGGGAGTCCGACTACCTGTACTATACCGTTCGCGAACCCTATCCGAGCAGAACCACCGGCGTGGATCTGGTGTTCGGAATAGTCAGTCGGAACGCTCCGCTGAAGATCGCCTCGCAAATGGCGTATAACGGCGTGATCTTCAGCGACGGAATGGAGCAGGACTATATCGAATTCAACTCCGGCGCTGCCGTGGAGATCGGGATCTGTTGCAATAAGGGAAATCTGGTCATATAGATCAAAAAGTACCCCGGCAGCCTATCTTGACAAGTCAATTCTCACATGATATTATCATTTTGAGATTAACTGATCGAGGTGATTCTCTTTGCAAGAAGAAGAAAAATTTTTAGAAACCTATTCAATGGATGATTATCCTCGCCCTTCGGTGACCGCCGACATCGTCGTTTTCAAGCTGCGATCGAAGAAGTCGGATAACTTCCGCAAGGATTCGCACAGTGTCCTGTCTCTGCTGCTGATCCGCCGCGGCGGTCATCCCTACAAGGATTGTTGGGCGCTGCCGGGAGGATTCCTCTCTCCGGGAGAGACGATCGAGGACTGCGCACTCAGAGAGGTCGAGGAAGAGACCTCTGTCGTACCGGCGTCACTCATGTCGATCGGAATGTTCAGCGAGCCGGGGCGCGATCCCCGCGGCTGGATCATCTCTAACGCTTTTGTCAGCGTGATCGGCAACACGGAGGAGACCCAGCGATCGGGTGACGACGCCGCCGACGCCCAGTGGTTCGACGTCAGCTTTGAGCAGAATGAAACAGGGGAATATCTCCTGCGGCTCAGTCATGACGACGTTGTTCTCAGCGCCGAATTGTATGAGGAAAAAAGCCGCTTCGGCATCACCGCATTTGTTATCCGCGACAGCGGCGGACTCGCCTTTGATCATGCGGCGATTATCGCAAGGGCGCTGACAGCGCTGCGAAACGGCGTAAAAGATTTTGAATTCATTTTCGATTTCCTGCCCGAAAAATTCACGCTCACGGAACTGCAGAACGTCCAGGAAGCCGTGATGAACATCTCGGTGCTTTCCGCCAATTTCCGCCGAAAGGTCTCCGGTCTGGTGACAGAGACCGACGAATATACCGAAGGCGCGGGGCATCGTCCCGCAAAACTGTATAAACGCAAATAAACTCTGTCTGTATCAACAGAAGAAAGGAACTGCTCATGAAACACTTTTTAATCGTAGTCGACATGCAAAAGGACTTCGTAGACGGCGCTCTCGGCACCAAAGAGGCTGTAGCGATCGTCCCCGAGGTCGTGAAAAAGATCGAGAGCTTTGACGGCGAGATCTTCGCGACCTTTGATACGCACGGCGAGAATTATATGCAGACCATGGAGGGTAGGAATCTCCCCGTGCCCCACTGCATCAAGGGAACACCGGGCTGGCAGCTCGATGAGAATGTTGCCGCCGCTCTGGAAAAGAAGGGCTATACTCCTGTGGAGAAGGTCACGTTTGGTGCGGCACAGCTCCCCGGACTGGTCATGCAAGCCTGTGACGGAGAGCCGTGTGATATCGAGCTGATCGGTCTTTGCACCGATATCTGCGTGGTATCTAACGCGCTGCTCTTGAAAGCGATCTTCTGTGAGTCTCCTATTTGCGTAGATTCCTCCTGCTGTGCGGGTGTCACGCCCGAAAAACACGAGGCGGCTCTCGAGACCATGAGAAGCTGTCAGATAGAGGTAAAGTGAGATAACATGATGTTTAACGCTGAAAAATCAAGAACGAATGTGTAAAATGGATCCGCGACTTCTTTGAAGAAAACGGAAAGGGCTGTAACGCCGTGCCGGGTATCTCGGGCGGTAAGGATAGCTCGATCGTCGCCGCGTTATGCGTAGAAGCGCTGGGAAAGGACAGAGTCATCGGCGTGCTGATGTCCGCCTTCAATCCCGGGCTCGGCACGGCGATAGATTGAACGGAGGAAAAATATGGAACCGGGAAAAGATCATACGCCACTATGAGAGCTACGGCGTCGATCCCAAGACCAAGCTGCTGCTGTTCTCCGACAGCCTCGATTTTGACCGCGCCCAGGCGCTGTACAATCATTTCAAGGATCGCGCCAAGGTCAGCTTCGGTATCGGCACCTTCTGCTCCAATGATACCTGCGAGAAAGCGCTGAACATCGTTATCAAGCTCCAGTATGTCAATGGCAGACCCGTCGCAAAGCTCTCTGACAATCCCGAAAAGTCTATGTGCCGCGACGAACAGTATCTTGAATATCTCAAGCGTTCTGTCGCGTTCCGACTGGATAGAGAAAAAACAGCTGATTGAACCCTAAAGGAATTCTAAAAATGATTTATACATCACTGACTAAAAAAGCGCTGAAGATATCATTTAAGGCGCATCAAAAACAACTTGATAAAAGCGGGATGCCCTATGTTTATCATCCCTTCCATCTGGCGGAACAGATGGAGGACCCCTACGCGGTATGCGTAGCTCTGCTGCACGACGTCGTCGAGGACGCCGGAATATCACTTAATGATTTACGCCGCGAGGGATTCCCCGAAACCGTGATCGAGGCGATCGCGCTGATGACGCATGATAAAAACGTACCGTATCTTGAGTATGTGAATCGTCTTAAGGAAAATCCGCTCGCGAAAAAGGTCAAACTGGCTGATTTGAAGCATAACAGCGACCTTACCCGCCTGAACAAGGTCACAAAGGAGGATCTCGAACGCGTCGAAAAATACAAGAAGGCGATCGCCCTGCTGGAGAGCGACGAAAACCCGAATATCACCATCCTCAGGAACACTCTCGAAGCGTTGAACGCGGGATATTATCTTAATCAGGGCAGGATCGTATCGCTGAAAACCGATCCCTATCGTATGCGCGAAGCGCGAGTTTATCTGCCCGATGAGGTCGAACATATATGCTCCGATAATACATCCTCAAATGATCCGATCCGAATGGGGTGCAGGATCTCCTGTGAGAACACGGATTCCTTCACGATGGCGCGGGAGATGCTCAGTGACCCTGAGACGTTCACGCCGGGGGACAGAGTATTGGTTCTCAACTACGCCAACCCTGTCAATATCGGCGGCGGCGTGCGCCGCGGCGCAAGAGCACAGGAAGAGGATCTGTGTCGTCAAAGCTCCCTGCTGCTTTCCCTGGAGAGCGATGATGCAGCGTCCTACTATCGCTATAACCGCGCTCTGCACACCATGCTCGGCTCGGACGCCATGATCATATCGCCGAACGTTGAGATCGTTCGCGACGGCAAGGCTGAATGGCTGGATGAAACAGCGGTCGTTTCCGTCCTGACCTGCGCCGCGCCGTATCTCCGCGACGGACTGGAGGGAAAGACCTACGACGAATACCGCGCAATGTTGGCGCACAGGATCCGCGGGATGCTCAGCGTCGCCGCACATGAGGGATATACCCACCTCGTCCTCGGCGCGTGGGGCTGCGGCGCTTTCGGCAACGACGCAAAGCTGATCGCGCAGCTGTTCAAAGAGGAGATCAAGCGGTTCGACAGCGCGTTCAAGCATATCGGCTTTTCCGTGCTTTGCAAAGATGCGGAGCAGTACAATTACCATACATTCTCACGCTGTTTTGAAGAAGCTGACGATCCGCTGCGCGATCGCATCAGAGGCTGTCTGATCGGCGGCGCTGTCGGCGACGCGCTGGGTTACGCGATCGAGTTCCTGGACGAAGCCTCGATCTTCGACCGCTACGGCAACTGCGGGATCACCTCATATCAAAAGGATCGCAAAAGCGGTAAGGCGCTGATTTCGGACGACACCCAGATGACGCTGTTTACCGCCTGCGGTATCCTCAATGCCGTGACCGAGAACAGGCTGACCGGGAACAAAACCGATATCTGCGCCGAGATCGCCGCCTCCTACTGCGACTGGTACCGTACCCAGAACACCCCGTTCGACCTCAGAGGGAAGTACCGGCATTATACATGGCTCTGGGATGTGCCGGAGCTGTTCGTACCGCGCGCGCCGGGCAATACCTGCCTGTCCGCGATACACGGTAAGCTGACACAGGGAGATCCCTATAACAGCGACAAGGCGCCTAACAACAGCAAGGGATGCGGCGGTGTGATGCGTGTCGCACCGGCAGGACTCTACAGCGGGTATCGTGACGGTCTCGAAGCGGCGCAATCCGCTGAGAAAGCAGCTGCGCTGACCCATGGTCATCCGCTCGGATATCTGTCCGCAGCTCTGATGGCATACATCATCCATGAGGCGGTTTTCTGTCGGGGTGACAGGACGTTGCGACAGATCACAGAGGACGCTCTCTGCGCCATAGAGCAGAATTACAGCGACGCCGGCGATCTTGTCGCGATCATCAGAAAGGCTCTTGTGCTCTCTGAAAACGACGAAACCGATCTCACCAATATCCATCAGCTCGGTGAAGGATGGGTCGGTGATGAGGCGCTTGCCATCGCGCTGTACTGCTGTCTGAGATACCCGGACGACTTCGATGATTGTATCATCGCCGCCGTCAATCACAAGGGCGACAGCGATTCCACCGGTGCGATCGCCGGCAATATCCTCGGCGCATGGCTCGGGTTCTGCGCCATTGACCAAAAATGGATCCGCGACCTGGAGCTGACGGATGTCATCACCGAGTTGGCAGATGACCTGAGAGCGCTCGGAACTGACGCTGACGCGGTCGTCGGAACGGCGGAATGGCAGAAGAAATACTTCCTCAGCCCCCGCGAGGGATAAGACAGCGGGTATCATACTGTATTGATGATTTCAAGCGATCCCCGAAACTATTATACAAATCAACAGGCGCTCTTTCTCCTATACCGAGATCGAGCGCCCGTTTTTATGCAAGCGTTTGATTGTTGCAAAAAACGTAAATGTTGCAAAATCGCCCGAATGTTGCATTGTATCATTTGCTGAGTCTTTTTGATGTAGCTTATATTTCCTCATGACCTGCGGGTTATGCGATAGGCGGGTACTTATACTAATCCTTAATAACAAAAAGCCCAGCCTAAGCTGGACTTTTTCGACAGACTGAAGCAAGCGCTTTGATAAACGCTTGCTTTTCGGTTGAGTGTAATATCAGCCTATCACGCGATCGCTAATGAGCAGTCGGGGGTTTGAGTAGCTTTTATTTATTGAATTCGAAGAAATTCATCTGTGCAAAGCCCGTCGGCAGGGGTATCGTACACATATAAACGAACGCAAAGATCAGACAGAAAACCGCGATCGACATGACAGCGATACGGTTCGGCATATTTTTAAATGTGCCGACGATACCAAGCAGAAACAACGTCAACGAGTATATTACGGTCACAAGCATATAGGAGTCGCCCTTTGTATTGTCACGCTTTCCTTCTTCGAGCAGTTTCTGCGATTGATCGACCGTTCCCTGCGCCGCCTCAAAATATTTTTCCGCCATTCCGGGCATATTAAATGGATTGTCTTCGTTGTTCTCTTCCATCCACTTAACCGCTTCAATCAATATTTCGCTGCCGGTCTGCGTTTTGAATTTCTCGATCTTCTCGTTGATCAGGTCTATCTTTTCCTGATTACCGTCCGTCTTAGCCAGCTCCAGCTCATAGTAATAATCCTTTGCGGCGTTCCACGCCATATAGTCGGCAAGATACATCTGCATTCCGAAGTTATACTCCGCGGTGCCCTGCGACGCCGTGTTATTGCTCTCAGTAAAGTGGATAGACTGGAGTCCGCCGTGCAGATGCCCGATCCATGAAGCCCATGCCGAAAGGAGGGTGGTGATACCGAGCAACACCGCGACGATCGTCTCAACTCTTTTGGCGGTCAGAAAGGTGGTTTTGCCTTCGATCGCATTATCCGGAGGCAGCTCTCCGCGGGAGGCGTTTCCCTTTGTGGTTTTTTCAAACATAAAGACCTCCTACTGAATCAGCGTGGATACGTTCTGAAGAATGATCTCAAGCGGTGTACGCTTTGACAGTTGTTCCTTGATCTCTCCCGACGGCTTCTTACCGACTATAAACTGTGCGCGGTAGATGACCGGCGCATTCAGCTCAATAGCGACATATGAGATTACCGGCAGCAGAAACGATACGAACTGGAACGTAAGCAGCTTTGGTATCGCCCGATAAAACGGCAGAATACGACTCTTTAGTTTCATAATATACCTCTTTGGTTTTTGCATTCGGGGGATGATGAAAGACTTGATATGATATCAAGTATCCGCCGTGTATTTGAACATACGCGGCGGAAACTCACGATCGCGGGTCGATTCGATCAATTATCGGATGCGATACCGCTGAAGATCAGGGTAAAGCCGGTCTCGATGAAGGAGATACCGATCAGAATGCCGATAGATACCGCCATGACCATAGGATGGAAGCAAGCGTAGCAGCCGATCAGGATCGCGAGGATGCCGAAGATCAGCTCGGCGATCCATACCTTGGAGCCGCTCTTCTTCACCATGATTGCCGCGCGGATGGTGATGATACCCAATACGATGAACCAGATCGCTTCGATAATCAGCATCACGCTTTGAGCGAAGAGCAGAGACTCGGGGAACGCCATCATGACGACGCCCAGGATCACGCTCAGGATGCTGAACGCGAAGTTGACGCCGAATTTTTTATCGGCGATGGCTCTGATGATGCCGGCGATACCGAAGACGGCCATCAGAATCACGACGAAATAGCCAACCTGCATGAAGGTGAGCAGCGGCGTAAACATACAGGAAAAACCGCACGCTATCATCATGATGCCGAGAATAATGAATAATACTGTCATAATTACACCTCTCTGAAAAGATAATTATATCCGTGCCCTAGGATCGATGGGCTGGATGACAGAAGAATGATAGAAGATCATTTACGCTTTCACAGCGGGCGGGTTCGCCGCAACGCCTCACGATTTGATGATCGATATCTATATAATACAATATCTTACAGTAAAAATCCACAGAAAATTTATATTATTACAATTTTTCCGTGGGTCGTTCCATAATGGAACGGTACGAGTATTATTATAAACAGTCATTGCGAGGCATTCATGCTGTGGCAATCTCAAACGAATAAACGGGTTAAATACCCTGTTTAATACATCGCTTTTACTTGATTTTATCCGCTGTTTATACTATTATAAAAAGAGATTTTTACAATGTCATCGGGGGGGAAAGTATGCGAAAGGTGCTCGGTAGCCAGAAGTGGACGTTCGGTTGTATTATCATTGTTCTGCTGCTGTTTATCGGACTGCTCGTCTACGGGGCGCAATACTACCTGAGGATCGATCTTACCGATACGCAGACGACCTTTATCGAGGGAGAATACTCGGTAGACGGCGGTGACTGGAAGCCGATCGACAACTTCAAGCCGATTAATGACCGCTTCCATAAGATCGTCTTTAAGGGACGGCTGAGCGACGCCGCGCTGGGATATTATAACAACAATATGTCGATATCTTCCAAAAATGTATGGTACACGGCTAAGACAGCTGACGGTAAGCCGATTATTGAGCTGACATACCGCGACAAGGATACCCTGCGCGAATATGTAAAGCAGTTGAGCGATAATCCGGACGATCCGATCTATGATAAAGAGATTTTTGACAGAGAATATCCGATCGGAAACACAACCCAATTGGCTTTTCCCCAAACGCCGGGTTACCGTAACGAAACAATCTATCTGAGTACGATCGACACTGATGTCTACGGCGATCTCGAACAGCTCTCTATCGTATTTGAGGTCGAGAACCCCTATCCCTTCGCGGAACAGAGCTTCTCGGACTGCTTCAAGGTGATGTTCAGTGAAGCGAACGGCAACTATATGCAGTTCTTTTACGATGTGATGCCGCCGATCGCAGCGTTTTTACTGGTATGCTTTTTCGGCTTGTTCCTGTTCCCCATCGCCGGCTTCATTCTCGGTAAGGTCAATCATAAATACCTCACGTTCGGCGTGCTGTGCTTCTTCTGGGGTATGTTCATGATCGGAAACAGGACAAGCATGTATCTCAACATGTGGATCGTCGATCCCGGCGTGTGTATGCTTACGGAAGTCGTGCTCCATTACTGCCTGATCATCTCGATCATGTTCTATCTGAAATCGAATCTGACCGGTTCGCTCACGCGAGCGATCGCCAACGCGACTGCGAGCGCATATATCCTCGTGACGATCACGGCGATCGTTCTGCAGTTTACTCAGGTGATGGATCTGTACGCCTCCAGACCTTATCTCTATATGTGTACTGCGCTGGGAACGCTGATTATTACGGTGCTCCTCTTCACTGAGGTGAAGTATAATAAGGAAGCGGTCGTGATCCTTGCGTCATGGACGCCGCTGACGCTCTCGATCCTGATCGACGCGATCAATCATTATACGCATTTCACGGAGATCCACTTCTACCATTTCGGACTTGCGATCACCATGATCTATCAGATAGTGAAGCTCGTGCTCGACCTACGCAGGCAGTATCTCGAATCCATCCGTTATCAGCAGATGCAGAAGGAGCTGTATGAGGCGAAGGTCAGCGTTATGGTGTCGCAGATACAGCCGCACTTTATGTATAACGCGCTGACCTCGATCGCGATGATGTGCAGTATCGATCCCGATACGGCGCAGGAGGCGACGGTGACTTTTGCCAAGTATCTGCGCGGCAACATGGACTCGCTCAAGCAGACCAAGCCGATCCCCTTCGATCAGGAGCTTGAGCACCTGAAGAAGTATCTGTATATCGAGAAGCTCCGCTTCGGCAGAAAGTTGAATATCGCGTATGATATCCAAACCTCAGATTTCGTTTTGCCGCAGCTCTCTATCCAGCCGCTGGTCGAGAACGCCGTAAAGCACGGCGTCGGTATGAAGAAGCAGGGCGGTACGGTCACGATCGCGACGCGCGAGACCGAAACAGCCTTCGAGGTGGTCATCTCGGACGACGGCGTCGGTTTCGACACGTCGGCGGAGCAAAAGGACGACGGGCGCTCACACGTCGGTATGGAAAACACCAAGCGCCGTATCAAAGAGATGTGCGGCGGCGAGGTAAAGATAGAAAGTACAGTAGGGGAAGGGACTGTCGCGACGGTCATCCTCCCGAAGGAGGGTCAACATAATGAAGATACTGTGTCTTGATGATGAAGAGCTCGCTCTGCGTATGCTCGAAATGTGCGTAAAGAAGGTCAAGCCCGACGCCGAGGTGCTCGCCTTCGACGACCAGGACGATCTGCTTGAGGAAGCGGAGAAGAACGGCTGCGACGTAGCGTTCCTTGATATCCACATGCGCGGCATGAATGGCGTCGAGGTGGCGAAAAGGCTCAAAGAGAGCAATCCGAAGATGAATATTATCTTTGTCACCGGCTTCTCGGAGTACAAGGCGGACGCGATGGATATGCGTGCGAGCGGCTATATCATGAAGCCCGTCACAAAGGAGGAGGTCGCACGTGAGCTGGAGGATCTGCGCTTCCCGATCATCCCGAAGAACGACGCACTGTTGAAGGTACAGTGCTTCGGCAACTTCGACGTATTTCTGCCCGACGGCACACCCGTACACTTTGAGCGCAGCAAGTCGAAGGAGATCTTCGCTTATCTGGTGCATCGCCACGGCAGCTCCTGCAGTACGCGGGAGATCGCGGCGGCACTCTTTGAGGACGAGCCGTATGATAAGAAGCAGCAGAACTATCTCCAGACGCTGATCTCGGGCATGACTAAGAGCCTCAAGAAGATCGGCGCGGAGAAGGCGATCAACAAGAGCTACAACGCTCTGTCGGTGAATCCCGCCGTGCTCGACTGTGACTACTACCGCTTTGCCGAGCTCGACGCGGGTGCGGTAAATGCCTACGCCAACGAATATATGAGCCAGTATTATTGGGCAGACTTCATGTTCAACGACTTTTGATAGAATACTAAAACCCGGACAGACACGAATGATACTTAGTAATATTCAGGCGTGCAAAAATATGGGTTTGTTTTTATCAGGAATCAGTGCAACAAACGCGGCCGGATCACGATAGATCCGGCCGCGTCGATTTGCAGTCTGTTATTCGACTGAGAAGCGGTATATGGTCGTTTGTCGATAGGTTTCGCCTTTTCTCAGGATAGTTGACGGAAATAAGGGGTGATTGACTGAGTCGGGATAGTGCTGCGTTTCAAAACAAAAGCCGCCGTAGCGCGGGTAACGGATGCCGTTTTTACCGTAAGGAGCGGTATCCTCGTCGATGTAGGACCCTGTGTAGAATTGAGCGCCCGGCTCGGTAGTCGATACGTGCATGATGATCCCGGAGCGGTCGCCCTTTGCAACGGCGCTCTCCCGGAGCTCTCCCGCCTGTCCGTTCAGGATCATATTGTGGTCATAACCCGAGGCGATCTGCAGCCGACAGTCATCGCGGGAGATATCTGCTCCGATCTTCTTTGCACGGCGAAAATCCATCGGCGTACCCTCTACGGAAATGATCCGACCCGTCGGGAGCTTATCGTCACCGATCTCGGTGAAGGCGTCGGCGTTGATCTGTATTGTGTGATCGAAAACATCGGAGCCGTCCTGACCGTTTAGGTTGAAGTAGGTGTGGTTGGTCAAATTGATAACGGTATCTTCGTCGGTCGTTGCGGTGTAGTCGATCATGACGGCGTTATCCTCGGTCAGCCGATAACGTACTTCCACGCTGAGCGCGCCCGGAAAGCCCTCTTCCTCGGGGGAGCTGAGAAAGGAGAATACGACGCTGTCGCTCTCGATCCGACCGTCGCATATGCGACGTGCGAAAACGCCGTGCAGATGGTTGCCGCCGTCGTTTTGTTCCAGAACATAGGTCTTTGAATTAAGTGTGAATCGCGCGTTGCCGATACGGTTTGCGTATCTGCCGACAAGGGAGCCGAAGAAGCTGCTGCCTGCGGCGTAGCCGTGGGCGTCATCGTAGCCGAGCACGACGTCCCGTAGGATCCCGCTGTGATCGGGAACCAGGATCGCCTGTATTGAACAGCCAAAGTTAATGACGCTGACACGCAACCCGTTATCGTTGCACATCGTATAGCGTATGATTTCTTTACCGCTGATCTCGCCGAACGGTTGTAAAGTGATCTTGATCATAGAGGATCCTTTCGCGATTATTTCTTTCTGCGTTTGTTGTTCTCGATCTGTTGATGGACAAAGGCAAGGAACTCCGCCTCCGCACCGACGGTAAAGGCGTCCTTCTTAAATGCATAGATCATCCTCTCGTCGGTCTGGATCATATGGTAATTCTTGGTGGAGAAGAGTTTTTTGAGATGTGACAAAGGTACCTCGATAGGGTCCTCGCGGGCGGTTGAATCGCTGATGAGCAGTTCGTCGGTCAGTGTTTCGGTGATCGTGATCTCACCTTTGTTATTGGTTTCCTCAGCGAAACGCTTTTTACCCGCCTGGATAGCCAGATAGTAGCGAAGCAGCAGAACAAACAGCACGATGATACCCATCGCAAATACCGCGAGGTTCGCATATACAAGCCCTACCGCCAGAACCATCGCCAGATTTACCGCGATTGCGAGTATAAGTATGATGATACAGGCGAGCGAGGTGGGGGAGGTGATGTGCAGGTACTTGTACAGTTCCTGTTCGACCTCAAATGTGCGTTTGAAACGGTTAATAAATTTCGGTTCCATATAGATCATCCTTTCGCTGTTTATACGGCGGGTCAACATACCATAGCTTGACAAATCGGGCGGGCATATAAATTTGTATAATAACCGGATTTATACGGTTATTATACCATAACTCCGAAGGAGATATGGTATAATCAGCCATCGCCCGTTGTCGCGCAGCGACAAACTGGGCGGGCATATAAATCTGTATAATAACCGGATTTATACGGTTATTATACCATAACTCCGAAGGAGATATGGTATAATCAGCCATCGCCCGTTGTCGCGAAGCGACAAACTGGGCGGGCATATAAA
>CACZYF010000042.1 GCA_902785355.1 uncultured Ruminococcus sp.
CAACTTCACCGGCGTTTTCTCCTACGATCCCGCCGCTAAGGGTATGAATCTCAAGGACGGCGAGCAGTACGCGATCATCTTTACCTTAGGCGATACCGAAACCTATTCCCTGCTGATGGATACCACCTGCCTCGGCCATATCGCTTACGCCGATACCGAGAACAAGGTTGAGAACCCTGTCGATAGCTCCAAGCTGTCTATCCTTGCTTTCTGGGAAGATTTAAACGCCGCTGATTACGGCCCCCGTCTCCAGATCTCCTCTACCGGTAACGTTATCGGTACCTGCCTCCCCGCAGGCGAGACCGGCGAGACCGTCTTTACCTCATTCCTGACCGCTACCGGTAAACAGGGTATCGAAAACGCCCGTATCTACTCCACCAAGACCGAGCAGCAGATGATCGACGATATCGGCACCGCTTTAGGTCTGACTAAGGATTTCGTCAAGTCCGCTTTCGAGGAAAACGCTGTAACTACTACCTGGAGCTATGAAACTTCTACCCTGCCCGTAGCCGCAGCTCCGACCGAGGCTCCCACCGAGGCTCCCACCGAAGCTCCCACCGAGGCTCCCACCGAGGCTCCTACCGAGGCTCCCACCGAGGCTCCCACCGAGGCTCCCACCGAGGCTCCCACCGAGGCTCCCACCGAGGCTCCTGTCGATCCCGGCCGCGGCGACGCTGATAACAGCGGTGAACTCGATTCTCTCGACGTTACCCTCATCCAGCGCTTCATCGTTGAGCTGGTTACTGAGGATGACCTGAACATGAAGAACGCAGACGCTGATCTGGACGGCACTGTTGACGTCATCGACGTTACCCTGATCCAGCGTGTTCTGGCTGAAATGACCACCTTCGCTAAGTGGGACGCGGCTCATCTGCCCACATAATCACTGATTCACAAATATCACGATCCCCGAGGAGCGATCCCCGGGGATTTTTCTGTTTTTCTTTCTTTCTCAGCCACTAGATATGCCGTCTTTTTAAAAACATTTCGTAAACTTACACACCAGATATTGACATTTGGAGATTTTGCTGTTATTATTTTAGCATATCGTTATACTATTAGCATAGAAACCATTAGGAGGCTTGGCATGGAAAAGAAAAGTACTTGGAAATGGCTCGTTTGCATCATTTCTGCTGTAGCGGCACTTTCTGCTGCAGTCACCGCTTTTCTGATTATGAAGGAAAAGCAAAAGAAGGACGATGAACAGCTAGAGGAATACCTCGATTATTCAATACAGTAAGCACTAAAGGCGGAGGGCAACAGCCCTCCGCCTTTAGGTTTGTCGAAAAATCACTTTTCCTTCGGCTTGCTGAGCAGTCCCGCAAAGAGCGAGAACACCACCGCCGCCGAGATTCCGCCTGCCGCCGCAGTCAGAGCGCCGGTGAGGATCCCGATCGCGCCGTCCTTATCCACCGCTTCGCGCACACCCGTCGCCATCAGATGACCGAAGCCCGACAGCGGAACCGTCGCGCCCGCTCCCGCAAGCTCGACCAGCGGCTGATACAGCCCGATCGCAGACAGCACCACTCCCGCTACCACAAAGCCCGTCAGTATCCGCGCGGGCGTCAGCGAGGTCAGGTCGATCAAAAGCTGTCCGATCAGACACAGCGTACCCCCGACTAAAAATGCAAAGATAAACTGCATAAGGAATATCCTTTCAAAAGTTAATTTTTTAACAGGCTTTCCCTTATTGAAAAAAGCCATATATAATGTTATTATATATAATTGGTTAAGTTTTATACATGCACTTTACGAATACTTATCGTATAAAAAGGAGGAATCATCTTGGCTGAGCTAAGCTTTCCCAAGCGACCCTACCGCACCAAGGGCGGCGTACACGCACCGCACAACAAGAACACCGCTCATAAAGAGAGCGTGATGATGCCGGTGCCCGCGATCGTCGCTTTGCCGATGACCCAGCATATCGGCGCTCCGTGCAAGCCGATGGTCAAGGTCGGCGACACGGTAGACGTCGGCCAGCAGATCGCCGGCTCCGACGCCTTTGTCAGCGCTCCCATCCACGCGAGCGTCTCCGGTAAGGTCAAGAAAATCGACAAGATCACTATGCCCGACGGCTCAAAGGTAGAAGCCATCTTCATCGAGAGCGACGGCGAACAGCGCCTCTCTCCCGATATCAAGCCCCCGAAGGTCGACACCCTCTCCGACCTGATCACCGCCGTACGCAACAGCGGACTGGTCGGCTTAGGCGGCGCGGGCTTCCCGACTGCCGTCAAGCTCAATATCCCCTCGGACAAGAACGTCGATACCCTGATCATCAACGTCGCCGAGTGCGAGCCCTACATCACCTCCGACCATCGCGAGATCCTGGAGAACAGCTGGGACGTTATCTCGGGCATCATCACGGTCAAGGAATTTCTGAATATCCACCGCGTCATCATCGGTATCGAGAACAACAAGCCCGACGCGATCAAGGCGCTGCGCGAGATCGCCGACAGCTCGATCGATCCCGAGGACGAGATCCGCGTTCTGCCGATCAAGGCGACCTACCCGCAGGGCGCTGAGAAGATCCTCATCAAGGCGTGTACCGGGCGCGAGGTACCGGTCGGCGGACTGCCCTCCGACGCGGGCTGCCTCGTCATGAACGTCGGCTCGATCGCCTTCATCTCCCGTTACCTCAAGACCGGCATCCCGCTGATCTCCCGCCGGCTGACGGTAGACGGCGGCTGTATCGAGAACCCCGTCAACGTCATCGTTCCGATCGGTACCCCGATCAAGGAGGTCATCGACTTCGTAGGCGGCTATAAGGAACAGCCCTACAAGCTGATCATGGGCGGCCCGATGATGGGAATCTCACTCCCGAACGACGACCTGTATGTATTGAAGCAGAACAACGCGATCCTCGCTCTCTCTGAGAAGGAGGCGCGTTTCAACGAGCCCACCGCCTGTATCCGCTGCGGCAAGTGCCTCGACGCCTGCCCGATGAGATTACAGCCCTTAGAGCTTGCCAACGCCGCCAACCGCGGCGACATCGACGCCCTCAAGGCGTATAACGCCATGAACTGTATGGAGTGCGGCTGCTGCTCCTTCACCTGCCCTGCCAAGCGCCATCTGGTGCAGAATATCCGCATGGGCAAGGCGCTGATCCAGAAGGCGAAGCGTGAAGAGATCGCCGCGAATAAAGGAGGTAAAAAGTAATGGAAGCAAAATTACATGTATCCTCCTCCCCACATTTTAAAGGCAATAACAGCACCCGCCGCATCATGCTCGACGTGATTATCGCGCTGTGTCCCGCCGCGATCGCGGCATGCGTGATCTTCGGTCTGCGCTCGATGGTACTGATCGGCGTATGCGTTTCCACCTGCGTTCTGCTCGAGTACGCCTCGCGCAAGATCATGAAGCGCGACACCACCATCGGCGACCTGTCCGCGGTCGTCACGGGTCTGCTGCTCGCCTTGAACCTGCCGGTCGACATCAACCCGCTGATCGCCATGTTCGGCTGTCTGATCGCGATCGTCGTGGTCAAGCAGATGTTCGGCGGTATCGGCATGAACTTCGTCAACCCCGCTTTAGCGGCGCGTATCGTTCTGCTGGTATCCTTCCCCTCGGCGATGATGCACTGGGTCACTGCCGCAGGTGCTCCCGCGGCGGCTCAGATAGACGCGACCACCTCCGCTACCCCGCTCGCTGCCGCTCCCGGCGTCTACTCCTACATCGATCTGCTGATCGGTCGCTGCGGCGGCTCCATCGGTGAGGTCTGCGCTGTCGCGCTGATCCTCGGCGGCGTCTACCTCGTTGTCCGTCGCGTCATCTCCCCCATCATCCCCTGCGTCTATCTCGGCACAGCGGCGCTGATGAGCCTGATCGTCGGGCTCGATCCCCTGTATCAGCTGCTCTCCGGCGGTCTGCTGCTGGGCGCGATCTTCATGGCGACCGACTACACCACCTCTCCCGTTACCAAGTGGGGCAAGGTCATCTTCGCGGTAGGCTGCGGTTTCTTCACCATCCTGCTGCGCGCTTACTCCAACATGCCCGAGGGTGTTTCCTTCTCCATTCTCCTGATGAACATTCTCGTCCCGCTGATCGAACGCGCTACCGTTCCCCGTACGCTGGGCTATATAAAAAAGAAGAAGGGGGAGCAGAAATGAGATACAAAATAACCCCCAAAGCGATCTTGATCCCGACGATCTCCCTGTTTCTGATCTGTCTGGTGGTCACGGCGGCGCTTGCGCTGACCAACAACGTTACCGCCGACAAGATCGCCTATAACGAACTGTTGAGTAAAAACCAAAGCATGAAAAACGTCTGTCCCGAGGCTCAGTCCTTTGACGAGCTGATCCCCGACGTCCTTTATGAAGGCAAAAACGAAGGCGGCGAGACCGTCGGCTACGCGATCTCTACCGCGACCCAGGGCTACGGCGGTCAGGTCAAGGTCATGACCGGTATCATGGACGGTAAGATCATCGGCGTAGATGTATTCTACAACGATGACGAGACCCCGGGTCTGGGCAAGAACACCTCAAACGCAAGTTTCCGAGACCAGTACAAAGGACTTACCGCGGACGGCGCTGTTAATGTCAGCAAAGACAGCTCGAGCGGTCAGACGGTCGACGCGGTCACCTCGGCGACCATCAGCTCCCGCGCTGTCACCAAGGCGGTCAACGAGGCGTCAAAGATCTATAACGAAAACGTCGGTACCGTATCCGCAACCGGAGGCGCCGACGACAGCAATATCTCAGTAAAGGAGGGTGAGTGATGGCTAAAAGAAGTCTTTTCAAAGAGTTTACCAAGGGTATCATCAAAGAAAACCCCGTTCTCTGTCTGGTGCTCGGCACCTGCCCCACCCTCGCCGTCACCACCTCCGCCTCCAACGCGATCGGCATGGGCGTAGCCGCTACGGCGGTGCTCGTCTGCTCCAACGCGGTCATCTCGCTCCTCAGAAAGGTCATCCCCGACAAGGTGCGTATCCCCGCCTACATCACGATCATCGCGGGCTTCGTCTCCGTCGTCCAGATGCTCGTCAAGGCGTTCGCTCCCGCGATCAACGACTCCCTCGGCATCTATCTGCCGCTGATCGTCGTTAACTGTATCATCCTGGGCAGAGCCGAGATGTTCGCCGGCAAGAACCCCGTCCTCCCCTCGATCCTCGACGGACTCGGCATGGGCGTCGGCTTCACGGCGGCGCTGCTGTGCATGGGTATCATCCGCGAGCTGCTCGGCTCCGGCTCCCTGTTCGGCTTCCAGATCATGCCCGTCCAGATCCTGATCTTCATCCTGCCCCCCGGCGGCTTCTTCGTGTTCGGCATGCTGATCATGCTCGCGAACAAGCTCAACGAGCGCTCCGGCAAGAAGGTCAAGACCTCTCCCTGCGACGGCTGCCCGATGTCCGAGAACTGCGCCGACAAGGCGTGCGAGAAAACCGGAAAGGAGGCGGGGTAAATGCTGATCAAATCCCTCGTAGCCGTTTTCCTCGCGGCGATCCTGACCGAGAACTACGTTCTCTCCAAGTTCCTCGGAATATGCCCCTTCCTCGGCGTTTCCAAAAAGCTGAACACCGCGGTCGGTATGTCCGTCGCCGTCACCTTTGTCATGGTGCTCGCGACGGCGGTCACCTTCCCGATCTATATGTATCTGCTGGTCCCGATGGGACTGGATTATCTCCAGACCGTGCTGTTCATCCTGATCATCGCGGGTCTGGTACAGCTGGTCGAGATCGTTCTGCGCAAGTACATCCCCGCGCTGTATAACTCGCTGGGCATCTACCTGCCGCTGATCACCACCAACTGTGCCGTGCTGGGCGTCACCATGCTGGTGCTCCAGAAGGTCGACTCCACCACCGCCTATACCTACACCTACGGCCACGCGCTGGTCAACGCCTTCGGCGCCGGTATCGGCTTCCTTGTGGCGATGGTCATGTTCGCGGGCGTACGCGGACGGCTCGAGAACGCCGATATCCCCAAGTCGCTCAAGGGTCTGCCGATCACGCTGGTCGCCGCGGCGCTGGTGTCGCTGTCCTTCCTCGGGTTCGCGGGCTTTGTCGATAAGCTCATCCCGCTCGGTTAAGGAGGTACGGCATGAACGGAATTTTATTAGCTGTCGGCATCGTCGCCGGCATCGGACTCCTGATCGGACTGATCCTGTCCTTCGCCTCCATCATCATGGCTGTGCCGAAGGACGAGAAGGCGGAAGCCATCCTCGAGGCGCTCCCCGGCGCCAACTGCGGCGCCTGCGGCTACTCGGGCTGCTCCGGCTACGCGAACGCCCTCGCTAAAGGCGAGGCGGAGCCCGGACTCTGTGCTCCCGGCGGACTCGCCTGCACCAAGGCAGTCTCCGAGATCCTCGGCGTCGAGACCGGCGCCGTCGAGCCTAAGGTCGCCGTCGTCAAGTGCATGGGCTCTCTCGAGCACACCGACTATAAGGCGGAGTACAGCGGTATCAAGAGCTGCGCCGCCGCGCTGAAGATCGGCGGCGGACTGACCGCCTGCTCCTACGGCTGTATGGGTCTGGGCGACTGTGAAGCCGCCTGTCCCTACGACGCGATCCACGTCACGAACGGCGTCGCTTATGTCGACGACAGCAAGTGCCGCGCCTGTACTCTCTGTGTGAAGGCGTGCCCGAGAGGCATCATCGAGATCGTACCGAAGAAGGATATGGCGCTGGTACGCTGCTCCAACCACGACAAGGGCGGCGTGACACGCAAGCTCTGCGATATCGGCTGTATCGGCTGTAAGAAGTGCGAGAAGGCGTGCGAGCAGGGCGCTGTCACCGTCAAGAACTTCTGCGCTTACGTTCAGCCCGAGCTGTGTACAAACTGCGGCGCGTGCGTCGAAGCCTGTCCCCAGAACATCATCACCTACTTCAAGGCATAATCATAGCAAAAATTAAACCGTCTTATTACCCTTTATGAGTATTAAGACGGTTTTGTTTATATCAAGTTAGTGATCGCTTTTCTTATATGATCCGTATCAGAATAGCCTGCGATTGTTTTGATTAAGTCAATCATGCTATCTGTATTTTTGATTTCTTCTTCCGAATAACCGGATAATAACACGTATTCGTTATAGTTGATTTTAGGAGCAAATTTTCGCGCATAGCTGCGTGAAACCGGTTCGAAACCTTCGATTTTGACGATTCCTTTTCTCATCAGCGATTTGATCAGTGAATGAATATAGCTGTCTTTCCAAGTTTTATTCGGAGATAAGGCTACGATTTCTGTGCATGACAGTGGCTGATCGCTGTTCCACAGCAGTTCCATGACCTGTCTTTCACTTTTTGTCATATATTCGATCATTTTTATCACCCCGGAATATTTTCCTGTGTTCTTCATAGTCCGCGATTTCAGTTTCACTGAGAACAGGGTCGATCAGTACGCTGTAATCTACATCCAAAATCCGCGCCAGCTCTTTTATTGTCCGCAAGTTTGGCTCTGTTTTTCCCGCTTCATACTTACTGTAGGTAGAACGCTCCAAGCACAATATTTTCGCGATTTTTGTTTGAGTATAATTCCTGTACGTCCGCAGATAATACAGCCTGATACCGAATTCTCTTGACATCATTTTCACCACAAGAAATCTCGATTTGCGTGCATTTCGCATAGCCATCGCCCGTTTCTGCGCAGCTGAAAACTGGGCGGGCATACAAATCTTTTTTTACTATACGGAAACGAGCAGTTTCCTGTAAAGTAAAAAAAATGCGCGGCACGAAGCCACGCATGAAAAACACATAACCTCGGATACTGCGACATATCACAAAGTGAATCTAACTGCGTGAGCAATCAGTCAACTTGAGGCATATGTTTTTACCACAAATATAGTTGACTGTTGCGTAAAAATTACACGCAGAAATTATTTCCGAGTCACGCTTTACACAAATAAATGTTCACTTGTAATATGTCGCAAGTAAATATTACCACATTAAAAGAACAAATGCAATATAAAAATGCACAGCCCGTAAACCTTTGTGAACAAAAGAAAAAACGCACCGCATGGGTGCGTTCTTGAGCGTGTGCTATGGAAACGTGGAATCAGTCGATCTCTACCATAACCTTCTCGTTCTTGCGGATAGCTGCGGAGCGAGCTACGGTGCGGATCGCCTTCGCGATTCTGCCCTGCTTGCCGATGATTCTGCCCATATCGCCCTCTGCCACGTGGATGTGGTAAACGACAGTACCCTCTTCATTAGGTTCATCAACAGTTACGCTAACCGCAGCAGGATCTTCAACGAGACCCTGAGCAATAGTAAGAAGTAAGTCTTTCATAATTATGGTCCTTTCGCAAATACATTACAATACTATTTGATTAGATGATGCCTGTGTTCTTCAATAAAGCCTTTACGGTATCGGTCGGCTGTGCGCCCTTAGCGATCCACTCCTTGACCTTATCGGCGTCTACCTTAACCTCCGAGGGCTCGGTGGTGGGGTTGTAGGTACCGATCTCTTCGATGAAGCGACCGTCGCGGGGATAGCGAGAGTCAGCTACCACGATGCGATAGAAGGGATTCTTCTTCGCGCCCATTCTTCTGAGTCTGATTTTAACCATTTTTCTAACCTCCTTGCTTTATAATCTTATCTATTAATTTACAATCGTAAATTATCTGAACGGATTGCTCCGTGATCAGCGTATTACATGCCCGGGAAGCCGCCCATCGGGGGCATGCCGCCTCCGCCCTGCTGGCTGAGCATCTTTCTGAGCTGCTTGCCCTTCTTACCCTTCGAGGTGAACTGGCGCATCATCTTCTGGGTCTGCTCCAGCTGCTTGATGATACGGTTGACCTCCTCGATCGGTCTGCCGGAGCCTGCGGCGATCCTGCGCTTGCGGGAAGGATTCAGCAGTCCGGGATGCTCGCGCTCGGCGGGGGTCATCGAGAGGATGATCGCCTTGTTCCAGTCGAGCACGCGATCGTTGATATCGAGATCATCGACCTTGTTGCCGATGCCGGGCAGCTTGGAGAGGATCCCCTTGATGGGACCCATATTCTGGACCTGCTCGAGCTGAGCGAGCAAATCGTTGAAATCCATTTTGTTCTTGAGCATCTTCTTGGCGAGCTCCTCCGCCTTCTCGGCATCGAGCTTCTGCTCCGCTTCCTCGATCAGGGTGAGCACGTCGCCCATACCGAGGATTCGGGACGCCATACGGTCGGGATGGAACGCCTCGAGATCATCGAGCTTCTCGCCGGTACCGGAGAACTTGATCGGACGACCGGTAACCGCCTTGACCGAGAGCGCCGCGCCGCCGCGGGTATCGCCGTCGAGCTTGGTGAGGATGACGCCGGTGATGTCCAGCGATTCATTGAAGGTCTTAGCGACGTTGACCGCGTCCTGACCGGTCATGGAGTCGATGGTCAACAGGATCTCGTCGGGGTCGACCTCCGCTTTGATGTCGCGCAGCTCCTGCATGAGCTGTTCGTCGATATGCAGACGGCCGGCGGTATCGAGGATGACGATATCGTTGCCGTAGTCCTTTGCGTGGCGGATCGCTTCCTTCGCGATCTTCACGGGATTCTCGGTACCCATCTCAAAGACCGGTACCTCCGCCTGAGCGCCGACGATCTTCAGCTGTTCGATCGCGGCGGGTCGGTAGATGTCGCACGCCGCCAGCATCGGGCGATGATTCTGCGCCTTGAAGTATTTACCGAGCTTCGCGGCATGGGTGGTTTTACCGGCGCCCTGCAGACCGCACAGCATGATTACTGTCGGCGGCTTGGAGGAAAACTCCACGCGGGCGTCCTCGTCACCCATCAGAGCGATCAGCTCCTCGTTGACGATCTTGATGACCATCTGGGCAGGCGTCAGGCTCTCCATCACGTCGGCGCCGATAGCGCGCTCGGTGACCTTGTTGGTAAAGTCCTTGGCGACCTTATAGTTGACGTCGGCTTCAAGAAGCGCCAGACGTACCTCACGCATCGCTTCCTTTACGTCGGCTTCGGTCAGCTTACCCTTGCTCTTCAGCTTTTTAAAGGCGTTTGTCAGCTTATCCGACAAGCTTTCGAATGCCATGCTCAGTCATCTCCCTTCAACAACTCTTCTATCTCGGTCAGCAGCTCATCGGCTGCCTGCGGGTTATCGCGGATGTTTCGGATGATCCCACGTATTTTCCCGTCGCGCTCGCGTTGTTCACGATGCGCCCTGACCAGTCCCAGCTTCTTCTCATACTCATTCAGCTTGCGCTCGGCGCGGGCTAAGGAATCGCGCACGCCCTGGCGGCTGATGCCGAGAAGTTCCGCGGACTCTGAGAGCGACAAATCATCGTTGACATACAGCTCGACGACCCGTTGCTGGGAGCTTTGGAGCAGCTCGCCGTAGAAGTCGTAGAGCAGAGATATCTCTAGCTTGCTGTTCATGGAGCGGGATCCATCCTTCCTGTAAAGCAAAGAGCTTTACACCTCGGCTATTATAGCACCCTATCCCCTGTTTGTCAAGCGTTTTATCTATTATATAATGGTTTTAAAAATAGCAAACGAGTAAAACGGCGTAAAAGCGAGATAAAGCGAGATAAAAGAAGCTCAACGAGCACTATATAAAAAAATTCGGACTTTCTCTTGACTTTCATTCACGAAAGTGATAGACTATACGAGCGTTAAGTAAAAAGCTTACAGAATAATCGAAGGAGGAACGCTATATGTCCACATATATGGCTAAAAAAGGCGAAGTCGAGCGCAAGTGGTACGTGATCGACGCCGCGGGCAAGCCCCTCGGTAAGGTTGCAGCTGAAGCGGCAGTTCTGCTCAGAGGCAAGCACAAGGTCACCTTCACCCCTCATGTTGATTGCGGCGACCACGTCATCATCATCAACTGCAAGGATGCAGTCCTCACCGGTAAGAAGTTAGAACAGAAGAAGTGGTACCGTCACACCGGTTATGTCGGCCACCTCAAGGAGACCAACTATGCTACCCTGATGGCGACCCGCCCCACCAAGGCGATGGAGCTGGCTGTTAAGGGTATGGTTCCCTCCAACACCATCGGCAGAGCCGCATTGCTCAGACTCAGACTCTTTGAAGGCGCTGAGCACACCCATCAGGCTCAGAAGCCCGAAGCTTGGGAATTTTAAGAAGGAGGAACGTTAAATGTACGATAAGGCACCTTATTTTTACGGCACCGGCAGAAGAAAATCTTCTGTAGCCAGAGTACGCCTGTACGCCGGCACCGGTAAGATCACCATCAACGACAGAGATATCGACGATTACTTCGGTCTTGAAACCCTCAAGCTGATCGTTCGTCAGCCCCTCGCCCTCACCGAGACCGGCGAGAAGTTCGACGTTGTCTGCCGCGTAGCAGGCGGCGGCGTTACCGGTCAGGCGGGTGCGATCCGTCACGGCATCTCCCGCGCGCTGCTCCAGTATGACTCCGACGCGCTCCGTCCCGCCCTCAAGAAGGCAGGCTTCCTGACCCGTGACCCGAGAATGAAAGAGCGTAAGAAATACGGTCTCAAGGCAGCGAGACGCGCTCCGCAGTTCTCCAAGAGATAATCTTTGTGCTTTTCAGCACGCTTCAAGGCTACTGTTTACAGGGTTTTTGGAGTATTCAGACGGTTTGAGATGTGCTTAAATGTGTTAGATAAGCAACAAGCAAGCAACACATAAGTAACAACAGTTCTCAATCAACTATGTAGTTAAAGAGATGTTTTTCTAAGTATGGAAAGACATCTCTTTTTGTTTTGCCTAGATTTTGTTGATTGCATTGATTAACACCTCAACGTCTAAATGGGTGTACACTTTTTCGGTCATCGTCATAGCACCTTTGTGTCCAACAATCTTTTTAATTGTGGTCTGGTCTACCTGTGCTTCCGCCAGCATTGAGATACAAGTGTGTCGTGTGCAATGTGGCGTATGATCCATATTCAGATTGACCATAAGCGGCGTAAAATAACTATCGTAATAATTGTGGTACTCAAACTTACTGCCGTTGTCGGTGTGGAGCAGATAATCGCTCTCGCCGTCGTTATACCAGTTCTTAAAGAAAGGTAATACCTTATCGGCAATCGGTACTCGTCTGATACCGCTTTCTGTTTTGCTTTTTTTGACATCAAAGTACTGTTCGTTCAGATTTACATCTTCCCGTTTTAGATCCAACATTTCGGAAATCCTAACACCCGAATAGATCAGCATAAGGACGATCTGATAATATTTGTCCTCAGAGACATTCCACAGGCGTTCGATTTCCTCTTTAGTGAATTTCTCTCTGTCCCTTTTGTTCGGATTGCGGTCTTTGAACTTCGCAATATCCACGAACTCCGCATAGTTCTTGCTGCAAAGCTCATTTTTCATTGCATATTTGTAGAGCTGATCCATCAGAACTTTCAGTTTTCGCAGTGAAGGATAGCTCTTACCGCAGGTGTCCACGACGTTTTGCAGTTCTGCAAGCTTGATTTCCTTGAATACCCTGTTGTAAAGCGGCTCACAGACTTTATATGAAGCATTGTAGCCGTTTATATTGGATTTAGATATTGTCGGAAACTTCTCCGCAGTAAAGCGCTCGTACACTTCCTTGAATGTGATCTTGGAAGCGGACACGTCAAAGGGATTCTTGTTGTAGTCAGCCAGCATTTGCAGCGCCTCCGATTTGGTGGCAGCATAGCCTATGACCACATAGTCCTGAACCTTTTTGTCAGTCTTTTCATCAATGTGCCAGCCGATAGTTTTTCTGACCATATAGGGTTTTCTACGCCTACCCGATAGCTTTGTGACGCCGCCGTAACCGTTTGGCAACCTCACTCTCCAAAACCTCCTTGTGTAATTTTTTTATGATAAGAGCTTATTGCTCAGTATCATCGTTAGTGGTTTGTTTTCCTGTTCGTTCCATATAAATCTCATTGAACAGCTTCATACGTGTTTCGTGATCCAGTATTTCATACTCTTTATCGGTAAGAAAAACGGAAGTATTCTTTTGAAGTTCCTTTTCCTCCCAATCACGGTACATATTGTAGTCAATCCAATATGTGTCTAAACCGTCTCGCTGCGTATGGAATTTATCCATCATATTGTAAAAATTTGGATTTAGTTCCGCTGCGCTGATGTCAAATGATAAAACCGCTTTTCTGACGGATTCCGGTCCTTTGATAAAATCAATATCAAATTTCAGCTCTTTCTTGCGATCCAACTCAAACAGATACGCATACACATCTGCCAATGTTTCTAATTTAATATGCGACGAATCGTAGCCCATCAAGTAATTGATGGGCATTTTTAATATATCCGATATTTGCTCCAAGACAGATACGGACATATCTATTTCTCCGCTCTCGTACTTCTGCACGGTGCGGAGTGATTTTCCTAATTGTTCCGCAAGCTCGGTCTGACTAATCCGAAGTTGCTTGCGCTGTTTGGCGATTCTTTCGCCAATTAAGGTTTGCAAATTATCCATTTCGTCATCACCTCATATTAATAATAGCATACTTGATTGTGAATTGCAAGTGCATTTACGAAATTTAAATGCATAAATTCTGGATTTAGGTATTGACAAGTCATATAAATGCGTATATAATGAATATGCGAAATTAAAGTGCGCAAATAATTAACAGGAGGATATGCTATGGAGAATAAGCTATATATAGATTGTCCGAAATTCACAGGAAGGAACGTTCCCATTACCGAGATTGCAAAGGCTATCGGCAAGGACGCTCAATATGTCCGTGTTGGTTTGCAACAGGGCATCCTGAAATTCGGCTATGCTATGAAGCTTGACAAATCAAGCGAGTACAACTACTACTGTCCCGACAAAAAAGTCTGGGAAGAAACCGGCTACTTTAGAGATAAAGAAACCAGCTAAAAGGAGGATTGAAATATGAATGAAAAATATGACCTCTGCGATATAGACGAATCGTATTTACACACGGTCTCAATGACCGAGCTGTTTGACAGCGCCTATCAGAGCAAGCCGCCGATCATCGACGGCTTGCTCTACCGGGGAACATATCTTTTCGCCGGCTCTCCGAAGATCGGCAAGAGTTTTCTGATGGCACAGCTTGCCTATCACGTCAGCACAGGCACAAATCTGTGGGGCTTTGATGTGCGGCAGGGTAAGGTGCTGTACCTTGCTCTGGAGGACAACTATCCGAGATTGGGTTAATGTATCGCCATACGAAAGGTTTTTCTTGATAGAATGTAGTCGCAGCACATCCCTTGTGGATTTGAAATCTGTAGTACTTAAAATATCTCATAAGTTTAGCAAATTGTCTCAACGAGCAAAACCTAAATTTTGCCCTTATTTTTGCTTCTATGGTATAGATGAAAAAATGACACTCAACTTAAAAAATGCTCTTTCACGAGATGGTGTTTGTTTGAAAGAGGCGGGGACACTATCGCAATTCCGCCAAAAGATGTAAAGCCGGCAACAATAGACGATATTAAAGCTATATACGATCAATCTATCGAAAAGCTCCTGTTTTCAGCAATATCATTAAGATAAGAAAACAAGAAAAGAAAGAATTGCAGTCGAGATAAAAGTCTCGGCTGCAATTTTGTAAAGAGAGCATGGCGAAAAGACCAAC
>CACZYF010000043.1 GCA_902785355.1 uncultured Ruminococcus sp.
CGCTTATAATGTTGACAAGGGGCTTAAGCCCCTGAATAATATTTTTTGCTCTATTTTACACCGCGATTTAGAGTTTACACAGAATTTGGGACTGACCCGTCGGGCTTTACCACTCCGTTGATCAGCGTCGTCGCAAAAGTGTGCCGAAGCGCGTGCAGACCTCGGATATCGGTAAAACCCGCTGATTTTTGCAGTCGCTGAAAGCGTCTGAATAAATAGATAGGCTTAGTAAAGCCGCCGTTCTCGTCGGGAACCAAGGGACTGTCCGTCCCGAACCAGCGTTCTTTCCTAAGCCTGTTGATCATATCTAATGCTGTATTGTTCAGCGGTATATCTCTGACGCTCGTCGATGTTTTCGGCAAGCCGACGCAGATCTCCTGACCGCTCAGTTTCTTCATCCCTTTTCTTCTGCTGAACTCCTTGACCGACCTTCTGACGTGCAGGATCCTTTCATTTATGTCGATATCGCTGTTCAAGAGTCCGCACAACTCACCCCGGCGCAATCCAGTATTCAGTATCAGGAAATACACGCCGGGCTGAGTATGCTTTTGTTTACCGTTCTTGTAGATGTAGAAGGCTTCCTTTCTGAGCCGTTCGATTTCCTCTGCGGTAAAGACCGTTACCGCTTCATTCGACGGTTTGTATTCCTTTCCTTGGGCGTCCATGTAATGCGCTTTCTTCATCATCTCCACACAGTTTACGGGATTGAACTCTATGATACCGTTCTGTTCCAGATAGCGGAAGTATTCAGCAAGGAGCAGATATGTCTTTCTCGCCGTCGAGTAGGATAAACCGCTTACCATCACATCGTTGATGGTATTCTGGATATCCTCGATAGAGATTTTGCCGATCGGTATGTCGCCGAGCTTCGGATAGATCTGAGAGATCGCCGTCACCTCCAACCTGTCGTAGGAAGTCCTTTGCAGCGCAGGATACTTGAATGCCTCCAGCCATTCCTGCATACTGTCTTTTAGCTTTCGCTTATCCTCTTTCATTCGGTCGACCCACCTTCTTCCTGTCGGTAGTACAAGACAATACCACAAGATTTCCGATAAGTCTATCCTTTTTTGCAAGAATCTTAATTATAGGTTGAAGGCGTCGGTCAGACCTTCCAGCTTCGTATTGTCCTTCTTGACGTAATACAGCTCGGTGATCTCGGTCGTGGTGTGACCGAGGAGATCTGCTACCTGTTTTACAGTCAGGCTTTTGATCGTACCGTCGGGCTGTTTGATACCGTTGATCAAGGTAGTTGCGAAGGTATGTCGTAATGCGTGTAGACCTTTCAATTCTTCTTCGGGAATACCTGCTGCTGTCTGTAGTCGGTAAAATCGTCGGAGGAGATTGATCGGCTTGATGAAGTCCCCCTTCTCATTCGGTATGAGAGGGAAATCCTCGCCGAGATACACTTCCTCTCTCAGCTTCTTTATCATCTCGATCGCTGTGTTATTCAGAGGAACATCTCTCACGCTGGTGGCGCTTTTCGGAGGGCCGACCTTTGTTTCCTGACCCTTTGCTCTGTCCACGCCATCCCTGCGGTAATACTCTTTCACCGCTCTGCGAACATGGAGCACCCTATGCTCTAAGTCGATATCACTGTTGAGTAGACCGCATACCTCACCTCGTCTGAGTCCTGTATTCAACATAAGGAAGTAGACGGCAGATTGCTTGTATAAGGGCTTACCGTTGCCGAAACGCTTGAACGCTTCCGCTTTGAGCAGTTCTATTTCCTCGGGAGAAAAGACCGTCACAAGCTCATTCTGCGGCTTGTTTTCGATGCCTTGGGCGGAGAGATAATTTGCTTTCTTGATCATTTCGACATTTCGCATCGGGTTCTTTTCGATGAGATCTTCTCTCTCAAGGTAACGGTAGAACTCGCTGAGCAGGAGATATGCCTTCTTGCACGTTGAGTATGACTTACCGTTCATCATGATAATGTTGAGCACCTTCTTGATATCCGCGCCCGTAATATCTCTGACGATCTTCTTTCCAAGGTAGGGATAGATCTGATGCTCGGCAGTTACCTCATATCTGTCATAGGTCGTCCGCTGCAAGGACGGATACTTGAACACCTCCAGCCAATTCTGCATACTCTCTTTTAAGGACTTGGTGCTTGCGTTATCTGCAACGATCTCCGGCTTATCATAGAAGTGTTCGATGTAGCTCTTGATTCTCTCTTTGACTTCCTTCTGGGTGTCGGCAGAGAAGGACTTTCGCTTTCTCTCTCCGTGCTCGTCCATATACCAGACAGAACCGTTCCATCTTCCGTTCTTATTCTTGCTTGTTGTTCCGTTTGTCAGCAGTTTTCGTTCCATAAGCTAACCTCCTTTTTGCAAGTAAACACAATACCACGCTTCATTCGAAATATCCAGTTACAAAAGGCTTTCCCGCCCCTCGTTTTCTTTGTTTCGGTGCTCAATTTTTGACACGGCTGAAAAAGTGGTAAACCTCCGCAGATTCAGTTATCCGTATAAAAAAAACCTGCAAAATTCATTGTCTAACTTGCATATATTCTGCCTTCATCTTTCTACTTGTAAAACCTCCGAGCATAAGCTAAAATACACCAAACCGAAAAGGAGGTTTCTGTTATGAAAATCAAATCTGTTTTGTCTTTATCACTCTGTATGGCGATGATGATGTCTGTATCTGTTCGTGCTGAGAGCAGAATACTCGGCGATGTCGACGGTGACGGTGAGATCAGTATCACCGACGCGACGGTTATCCAGCGATACACGGTCGGGATCAAAACGCCTGTCGCCGTTACTTCTTCTGTCGCGGATATCGACGGCGATCATTCTGTGACCGTGATGGACGCTTCGCACCTGCAACGATGGATGGTGAACGTATCAGACAGCTATCCGATCTCAAAGCCTGTCGTTGAACCGTCACCGACCGATCGGTATGTTACGGTAGAAGGCGTCACATTCGATTTGAAGAAGGTTCCGTCGAAAATCACTCTTACAGATAAAAGCATAACCTTGATGCTGATACCCAAGAGTGAGATCGATCCCCACGATATCACGACAGTGGTCAATAACGGTCACTACCGAAACACTATCAACTACACTGACAGCCGTTTCAAGGAAAGTTACCTGATCGAACAGGAGAAAGGAATTCTCCATGGCTATGACTGCGAAGTGACCGACAGAGAGGATAATCCGCTCGCGTATGTGTACGCGCACAACAGGAGCGGATTGTACTTTCCTTTTCAGACGACGATCAGCTGTATCCGAGAAGCACACGGAAGTTTCCCGATCGAGCTGTACTACAAGGGCGAACTGATCCGTCGAGTGAATATCAAGGTCGACGTTGATCATGCTCCCGATGATATTGAAAAGACATTGAGCGTTGTTCGGTCGGCTGAGAAAGCATGCTGGACTTCGTCCATGACCGACAGAGAAAAGATGAAAGCCTTCGCCGAATACATTCGGGATCACTACACATATGATCAGATCATGTGCGTTGAGGGAGCAGTCATGTCCGCATTCGCCGCCAGAGATCTGGGACTTGAATCCATGCTCCTCTATCCCGGCGGTGAAGCAACCCAGCACTGTGACCGCCATATCGTTACATATAATCTGTATGCCAATACAGCCGTTCCTGGCGGTCACTGCGCTTGCTATGCCAATACAGCCGTTCCTGGCGGTCACTGCGCTTGCCTGGTCGAGTACAATGACTGTACCATGCGCTATGATGTGCAGGGTGAGCTGTGTATCATCAAGGATTACAAACCGTAATCACAAGCCAATTTTGCCGTCCTTCGGGACGGCTTTTCTATTTTCACCCAGTTAATCCGGACTGTGCTACATCGACTGACCCCAGCCTTGGCTTTCACCTTCACCTTCGTCATAAACCTCATCCAAATCTTCGTCATCCATATTCTCGGCTTCATATCGAGCGTAGGATTGATCGATATTTAAGTTATCGATGTTTGTTGTCGTGGGCTCCTCTTCTTCCGTCTGTTCATCGAGCGAGAGCAGGTAGTCAAGCATGGAGAGTATCCCTTCCACAGCTTCCATCTTTTTGTCCGTGAGCGAGCTTTTTCTCTCGAATCTTTTCACGCTCCTTGCTGTCGGCAAGGGGCATTTTCGCGTTCAGATCACTCAGCTTTTTCTGAGCGCTTTGCGCGATCGTTCTTGCCAAACTCGAGATAAGAAAGCCAAACCGAACGGCATTCAAGTTATTCTCCTGACTGAAATCCATGCTCAGCGCCGTCTTGATTATCAGGTTCTTCAGTGACCGAAACTCTATGTTCCTCTCGATCGGTACAGGCGGTTCTTCCTTCGGATCATAATACAGACTCAGCTTCTCTCGATTGATCTCAATCCATTTGTCATAGAGCGCCTTCATCCGAGGTTCAGAAGCGAGTTCATGGAGCGCAAAGTCCACCAGCTTTTTCACTTTTCTCGGCAGATAACCGTAGAGTCTTTTACCTTTTTGTTCCTGAACTTCCTTCTGAATCCGCTGTAGAATTTGCAGATAATAATCTGTATTCGGGAGGTTTCTGTGAGCCTGAACATCCTCCATAAGCGCCATCAATTCCTGTTTCAGATCGTTGCGGTAACCTGTTTCGATCTTCGCAAGACGGTATTGCTCACCGCGAAAGATATCTTGACCGAATGCTCTCCTCAGCTGTCGGATTCCTTTCTCGGACAGGTATCCTTCTGCTCCCGTGGAGTACACGATCAGATGAATATGAGGATGGTGCGTCGTGTTATGAAAGGCTGCGTACCAGTGCAGATCCTTCGGCTGAATACGGTGAGCACGAGCAATCTCGTTCATATTCCTGCGGACAAGATTCTTCCATGCTTCAGCGTTATTATAATGCAAACGTTCGGCGTCTTCTCTCCGTAAACTCACGACTTCCGTCCAGATAATACCGTTGTGTTCGGAGACATTTTTGGCGACATCATCGAGATCAATCGGCAGATCAAACTGAGAAAAAAGACCGTGCTTGCCGAGCTTTTCCACGCCCGGACGCTGTGAAATATATCCGACCAAGCCCTTCAATTCATCCGCGCAATCGGCGTATCTTTCGGCGACAGCGTCGAGAAACTCATGCGCGTTTTGACGTGTCGGGAGCATTTTATAGTCGGTATATTCGAGGAAGGTCTTGCTCTGGGGGAAGTGATTCGTGACTGATTTGATCAGCCTGACCTGACTTAACGAGGCGAGATCGTACTCTCTTGCGCTCGGCAGCTTTTCTACACTTTCACGGGTACCCATGTATTTAATCAGGTTTTTGACGCCTTTTGCGTTCTTTTTGAAGCGGCAAGAGACGATGATTTTAGCCATTCACATCACCGAACACATCGTGTTCATCCAAATATTTTTGAGTATCTTCCAGATCAAGCGTGCCGTTATGCTCGGCAACGATCCGTTTGGAAGTGCGGTCGAGGTAGTCCAAAGCTTGATCTGACAGCTCACTTTGGTATGCAGTGAGGATATTGCTTTTGCAAACCTCCACCGCCATCTTGAAGATCATCTCGCTCATCTTGGCCTCAAATCTGGACAGGATCAGCTTGATATTCTGATTGATCAGCGGAGAAATATAATTGACGTTTTCATTCATATCGATATATCCGAGATAATACTCGACCGCTTCACGGACGAAACTGCTCCGAGAATAGCCTTCATTTTCTTTGATAAAGTTGTCCATACTTTCGATTTGATCCCTTGTAAAAATGATCGGAACCTTCTTGCTTTCTTCCATTTATTTCCTCCCAAAAACACTTTATTCATATAAACCGAGGATGTCTTTTCGTAACCGTATATTTATACTCAGAAAACCGCTCAACGGTCGGCTCTGCCGTCCGATGTCTTTCGCGAGCAATCCACCTAAAGGATTGCTCGCTTTTATCTACTCCTCCGTAAGCGCGTTCACAACGAGCTTCAAATCTTTGTGAATAACTCCAAATGCGATCAGATGATCCGCTCCGAAATACGGGGACGGTATTGACCGGGACGATAACACCCCTATGTTGAGAAGCCGCATATCTATGCGCTTTTTGGCGTGTTTATGGTGTGGAGAAAAATATCGTCCCCATCGTCCCCGTGTTCTGAATGCGAGTACACCAAGGTCAAAATCCTCGTATGATTTTTCTTCTCACGGGTGAATTCAACGCCCGCTTTTTGGAGCTCGTTTTCATATTTTCCGAGCTTTCTGGAGAGGACATTGCTTTCGATTTTCAACCCTAAAGTGGTACACAAATCCGATGCCGTTCCCTCAAAAATCTCTTCCCGTTTGAGGTAAGACAGCAGGCTGAGCATGGCGCCGTCGTTCATAAAACCGTCGCTTTCAAGACTGCTTTTACCCAAACAATTCCACCTGAAATTTTCAAACTGAATGGTCAAAACCCTCTCGGGAATATCTCTTCCGCGCATATAAAGCTTTGCAAAATCCGAGCAGGAATCGTCCGTTTTCATCACGTAAATGTTGTCCGCGGCGCCGGTGATTCCGGTCGAACCCGACACCGTATTGAACGGATCTTTGTCCGATTTCTTTCTCGTATGATGAACGCAAACGATTGAGATCCCGCGCCTTTCGGCGAGCCGTTTGAGGATCGAGATCACCTTGTAATCACCCGCGTACATATCGCCCTTGGCTTTGCGAACCTTTTGCAGCGTATCGATCACCACCAGCGAGGTGTCGGGGTGTTTGTCGATGAAGGATTCGATCTGCTTGGTCAGATCACCCGCAAGATTATCCGCCATCACAGCGAAGTGAAGATTTGCCGGAGCGGTGTCCGTCAGCTTCACCATTCGGTCTCTGATCCTGTTCGGACTGTCCTCCAGACAGAGATACAGCACGGTGCTCTTCTCGGTATCAAAACCGAAGAACGTTTCGCCCTTCGCCACCTTGATACAGAGATCAAGCATCATCCAAGACTTGCCGACCTTCGCCTGACCCGCGAGGATATTCAGCCCTTGGGAGAGGAAATCCTTGACGACAAACCTCACGGGAGGGAGCTCCATCTGCATCAATTCTTCGCCGGAATAAGTGATCATTTCTTTCTTTTTCATTCTAAAAATCTACCTTCTTTCGTTTGAAATATGTAACTGATTTTTAATATGTATTCGTTTGTTCCGACGTTATGTAACTGATATGATTTGTCAATTATCAAGGGACTTGTTGGAAAGAAAAATCCCATATCAGAAGAGGCACTGTGTGAGCGCCTTTCTGATACAGGATGCTGTCATCTTCAACTAAATACCGATTATTCACTCACACTAAAAATCATATTAACTTGTGTGTCACGCAAAACCGCGACGCCCTGGATCTGCAGATTCTCGGGATAGATATCAGGATAGGTCTCTTTATCCTCGTTGCAGGAGCGGAGGATATACCGTCCGTCCTCTTTGATAAGTTGCTTCAAGTTGTTCTTGCCTTCGTATAAAGCGACAACATAATCGCCGTCATTCGCGCCCTTTTGCTGTCTGACAATGACGTAATCTCCGGGGTGGATTCCGGCATCGATCATGGATTCACCCTTTGCAATCAGCGCGAAGAAGTTGCCTTTGCCGACGATGCTCTCGGGCATACGGATATATTCTATGACGGTTTCTTCTTCCTCTTGACCTTCGCCGCAGGCGACATAACCGAGGACTTTCATGTACTTTGAAGGGCTTTCCATCTCAGTCTGCGCGGTACTGATATTTCTTCTGCCGTTGTATACGATCTCACCGCGCTCTTTCATATCTGTCAGACAGCGGTGAACGGTAGAAACAGAAATACCCGTTCCTGCCGTAATATCTCTGACAGACGGATACTTGCTTTGCTCCGCATAGTACTGGTTGACATAGTCGTAAATGATAGAATACCATTCGGGATTTCTTCGTGCCATAAGATGACCTCCATCAAGATAGAAACGTGGTGTTTCAATGATGGTAACAGTATAACATCGGAGTGAGCATTTGTCAATAGTTTTAGAAACAAAATATTTCTATTTGTTTCAACTCGTCCATTTTCTTTGTTATTGCGTAGTATTTTTTGTCACGCTCTCAGACGTAAATCCCTCTCACAAATGCTCACAAATCTTCTGTGTCAGGTTTTGATTCTTAATCCGAGGTCTGTATTGGCAGAGGAAGAATATCCCGACAAACGCGAACAGCGGGGATGACTAACGTATCATCCCCGCTGCGGTGTATCTGTATATATTTCTGTTGTTATCTTCACTCCGAGCTTGAAGCCTTCGATGTAGGCGTCCTTCTCAGACAGAGCGATCAAGGATAGCTGGCAGTTCTCGATCTGCTCCAGCTTTTCTTTCTGTTGCTCAGTCGTAAGCATTGATCGGAGTTCATCGAGAAGCTTTGTCATCTCCGATAACTTCTTCTTGGTATCCCTGCTCTGCTTGTACTCGCTCGGATTGATATTCCCGAAGTAGAAGTTCTCTAATGTAGTCATCGTATCACGCTCCTTACAAGCACAACACAATACCACAACTTTACAAAAAGTCAAGAAAAAAGATAAGTCGGGCGGACAAGCGTGTCTACCCGACATTTTTTATGTTTATTCTTCTGTTATCATTTCGTTGATTGGATGAGGTACTTCCATGCCAACCAGAAAACGCTGGATGTAAGTCGCGTCGGTGATATCCAAGCCGTCGGCAGAAACGTCTCCGACCAAATCAACGCGATCGGGATCGGGAACAGCCATGAAAATCAAACGCCGTTGGATCAGCGTCGCGTCGACAATCTCGACCTCACCGTTACCGTCGGTATCGCCGAGCACATTGCAGATCGCAAAATGCACGGTTGCTTCGCCCTCATATTCGCCTGCACCCGTCACCGTCACGGTCGCTGTCCCTGCGGTCTGATTATCTGTGTAAGCAATGGTATAATCCGTTTCGGGATCGAGGATCACATCGTCCAGCGTCGCCGTCACAGCCGGAAAATGCTCTGTTCCGTCATAGCGGAACGCTTTTTCATCAAGCGTCACTAATGCAGTGGAGATATCCGTTTTCGGGACGGGAACATCGAGCAGGATGTAGGGTATCTCATGCTCCTCGGCATAGGTCTGAGCCGCTGAATCCGTGTAGCAGGAGATCGTAACGTTCGGGCTGTTCCAGAAGGCGTTGTCGGCGATCGTATCGCACCAGCGCGGAATCGTCACGCTTTGCAGATCGGGATTATCGGCAAAGGCGAATTCTCCGATAGAAATTACCGTATCTGGCATGGTAACGCGCCTGATATAGCTGTTGGAGAAGAAGGCATAGTCGCCGACGCCTACAACAGGTGTGCTCAGCACAAAGGTGGGCACGTCGATATCCTCCGTCGTGAGGAAGCAGTCGGTGATGACCGCGTTGCCGAAGCTGTTTTTCTCGAAGGTATAGATACCATCGCTGAACAGCGTTGCGGCAAACGCGGTGATCGTACCGGAAAGGAAGATGACAAACACTGCTGTCAGTGATATGATCTTTTTCATCAGCTCAGCCCCCTGTCAGCCACGGATCTTCATCTACAGGCGGCAGAGTCGCAGGCTCATCTACATTGATTCGCCCTTCCTCGTCGTTGTTGCTATAAAGAATCACATCAGTCAGGAGGAGCTTGACGAAATCGATTTCGGGTTTTTCATATTTCTTTTTCATCATTGATCCTCCTTCGCGGGTACTTCATCGGGCGTAGCGGGTGCAGAGCCGGTCGCTGCCGAGGATATATCGCTCTTGGAGTTGCCGATATCGTAGAAGCAGAAGTAGACGGGTGCGCTGAGCTCCATCGTCTGAGTGCCGACATTATAAACGTAGTAGTAAGCGCGCATGACCAGCTTTCGATAGATCGGCACGTTGGGAACCGACAGACTCTTATCGACGCGGTTCTTGTTGTTGTAGCTCACGTTATTGACAGCGTAGTACAGATAACGGGTATCGCCTGAGGTAGTTGAAGCATTACCCGAAAGCAGCATTGTTTTAGCGTCGTCTGCTTTGAGAACGCTGTCCGCGCCGTAAAGTGCCTTTGCCGCGTTCATCTCTTCATCGCTGACCGTCGCGCCGGTGACGTCCTCTTTATTCAGGAGCGCCGTCCTGTTCTGCTCAATGATCAGACCTGTCTTGTACTCGTCGGACGTCTTTTCGCTCAGCAGCAGACCGTTCTGCTCCATATAAGCGAGGATAAAGTCGGCGTAGAGCGTGTCGCTCGTCTTGCCGCTTTCATCGGTCGTCTGCTCGCGGGTGAACACGGGATCGCTGATGGAAACGAGGTTGACCGCAGCCTTGTACTTTGCCGTGACGACGATATTGCCGGTCACACGGAGATTGAATGCGGCGCTGTAGCAGCGGGCGATCTCATTGCCCGTATCCTTGGAGGTGACCTCCCAGTAGGTAAAGTCGTTTTCTCCGTGCTTCGCGGGTGCGGTCACAAAGCTGCCCTCGGGCTTGACTAGAGAGTTCAGCGGAACCTGCTCGACCGTCTGCGTGGTCAGCTCGCCTTGATCGTTAAAATAGACGAACTCTACGGAATACTGATGGTAAGGCTGATCCGCCGTGATATCGACGGTATTTTCAGCGTCCTTATTATAGGCAACATGCTTTACGTAGCCGTCAAATACCCACTTGCAATCCTTGTACAGGTCGCTGACAGCAGGCGCGTTATCCATCAGGACGCCGATGGCAGGATGATTGTTTTCATCCAGCTGGGAGCCCTTCAGGCTGACGGTCGTGGTATAGGTCTTGTCCACCGCGCCGGTCTCGCCGTCATAGTAGCCGCCGTTTTCGTCAGAGGTATCCGCCCTGCCCTTGTAGTGGTAGCGGAGAGTAAAATCTGTCACGTCGGGAACGTAGACGATCTTGACGAGGATAACGCCGGAGTCGGGGCTGCCGGAAGCCCCGAAAGCGATCTCATAGGTCGACTCATTATAGAGTAGCTGTTCCTGATTCTCTCCGTAGGTGATCGTGTAGGAGCCGACCTTGTAGTCCTTGGGGAAGGTCGTGCTGTCGGGTACGACATAAAGACGTGAGCCTTTGACGAGAGTCGCCTCGTCGGTATAGACCCTGTTTTCATCGCTTACGCCATCAGGATTCATGGTAAAGGAACAAACGTTCTCGCCCTGATGCAGAAGCGGATTCTGTTCGTTGTCATTCGTCGCGCTAACATTCACCTTGACCGTATCGCAGGGAACGATCAGTGGATCGCCGTTTTCGTCCTTTTCATCGGCAGATTGGATATACTGCTCCACAACGAGCTGGGCGGTCTTGACCTCGACGTCTCCAATCAGCTGTACAAAGAGGTAGAGATCGTTTCTGACCTGATCCTCTTTCAGCAGCAGGGTCGTATCCCCGTCGTCAGTCACGCTGATGGTGTAGGCGTTGTTGAGTATCTCGCCGTCGCTGTAGATCGGGAGCATCGTGGTGCGGTCGTTGCCGAGCAGGATGCTCTTGACCTCATAATTCTTTATGACCGTCGAACCATCCACGATACTCTCGTAGGTCTGCGGCTTAACGGTGATCAGCTGACGCGAGGAATGATCGACCATCATGCTCTTGGAGTAGTCGGTCTTTTGGATCAGGGTCGTGACATTGGAGCCGTCGGTCACGACGCTCGAAAGATTCTCGACCGTGATCTCCGCCTTTGGCGCCGACGCCTCGTTGGTGGTGGTGATACGGATCGCAGGGCGGTAGTAATAGATCTTGATCTGCACCTCGTTGGAGGATATCCGCTGGTTGAAACTGTTTCCGATCGTGCCGGATGAAGTGGTCGATCCGCCGACGATGTACTCGTACTTTTCGGGGATAAAGCCGTCCTTCGGGGTCAGGGTGAAATTGATATTGTCGTCGACGTTACAGGTGAAAAAGCCCTCTGCTCCTGTGATGGTCGCGACGTCCTTTTTCTGAGTGCTGTTATACAGTACAGCGGTCGCCTCCTGAGAAGGCTCATACTTGTTGTAGTCGATCCTCTCATATTGAGATACGATGACTGTTGCGGGCTTCTCGGGATCGGGAGTCACAGGCGTAGGATCAGAGACCCAGCGCCACCAGATATCGAAGTATACGGAGTTATCCACGGGGTAATTATAATGATCCGAATTACTTCTGTCATCGCTCGGATTGATCTGATAATACCAGTAATACTGCACTGAGCCGTCGGGGTTCGTCACCGCGCGGTAGCTGTCGCTGAATTTACTCCGGATATCCTGCCTTGTATGCTCAGCGGCGGCTTGATTGTAGTCGCGGAAATACGTCTCATACGGATAGACCTTTTCCTTTGGCTGATCGGTCACGACGACCAAGTACGCGGGACCCTTCTTGGTCTTATAACTCTCGTCCAGTCGGGTATAGCCATACGAGGTGACAGGGGTCGCCTGTACGCCCGCGTCGCCGATACGGAACTTGTCGGCTGCCGTGCCGGTATAGACCAGATAGACATTGCCGGGGTTGCCGTGACTGTAGACGTAGACGTCGATGTTATCGACCTCGGTGTAGACGACGTACTGCTTATCGGGCTGCATGGTGTAATCGGTGAAGTTATAGCTCGAGGCGGTGCCGCCGTTCAGCGTAACCGTAACCTTGCGATATTGAGAATCAAAGTTCGTGTTCAGTCCGTTCACCGTGTAACCTAACGGGAATTCATAGAGATGCAGCTTCACGACCTTGCCGGGTTGGATATGCTCCTGATCCACAGTAAAGCTAGTGAATACAGAGCCGTAAGCGACCGTGTTGGAGCCGGACTCATAGTCGCGCCATGAATTGGTGCTCCTGCCGAATACCATGTTTGAAGTGAAGTTCGGGTCAGTACCGCGGTTCTCGCCGTGGAGGGTAGTGATGCTGTAGTTATGGGTCTCGGCATCCACATTTTCGGGCTCATCGCCGTAGTGGTTGTTTTTCTGATCGATAAAGGTAATGGTAGAAGCGGGGACGAGCTTGACGTCATAGGTATAGGTCTCGTTGCCGGAGATATAGAGCTTCTCCCAGTTCGCGTAGGTCTGGTCACTGTAATAGCGGTAGCCGGTGGTACTGCCGTCGCTGATTTTCGCCATGTTCACGATCGGGACATACATCTTGCCGTCCTTATAGTTTTGGATGCCGCAGCCGAAATCACTGCCTGCGATGACCTCGATCTTGTAGTAGCCGTCCTCATGCGTTAAGGGTGATTCAGTAAGATGAGAATAGCTGTCAACAAAGCCGCCGTGGGTAGAGGTATCCTCCCTCTTAAAGGTCTTGCTCTTGTAGCTTGTCGGCTGAACGGGATCGGTCAGGTCGTTGATCAGCTTGACGTCCTTGCCGTTGCGCTCGATCGCGAGGTTGTAGGAGCTCAGCCAGATATCGCCTAGCTCGACGCCCTGATGCCATGTCGTGCCGTCGTCAGTATACTGAATCCTGAAATAGACGGTGGCGCTGTTCTTGATCTCATAGGTGATGTGGACGTCCAGGTCATACAGAGCGCTCATCGGACGGTTGAAGTGATAGATCTTCACGTCGCCGTCGCCGTCCTCGACCGTATAGTCGGTGAGCTGATGTCCCGCCTGAGAGAAGGCGACCTCGCTGACGCGGTAGTTGCTTTGCGGAGTGATCGTGAAGGTCAAGCCGGTGGTACCGGCGACGCACTTCGCCTCCGAGTAAATAGCGGAGTAACCGTTGCTCGTCGTGTAATAGGTAGAGCTGTTCTCGATGTTCGGGCTGATGACGGTGAACGGGATATCGCCCGTCTGCGCCGGATTACCGTCCACACGCACAGTGCCGTAGTTCTGACTCAGGATAGAGCCGTCGGTCTCCTTATAGTCGGAGGTGATCTTGATGGACTGCGCCGGAGTGATATAGATCTTGATGTCGTAATCGCTCGCAAAGGTGGAGTCGATCTTCGCGTTGGTGTTGATATCCACACGCATGAAGCGCTTAGTATTATCGCTCGGGTCGGTCACGTAGGATACTCTGCTGACCGTCGCACTCGTGAAGCCGCCCGAGGACAGCACGCGGCTGACCACATAATTTCCCGAGTCGGGAAGCTGAGCATAAACAGAAACCGTTGTCCCCTGGATCGCGGATACGGTACGCTTGGCTGGGTCGGATGTGATCGTGAACTCGTTGGTGGTGTAGTTGCCCTCGCTCGCCATCGTTACGAAGGCAAAGTTGTTGACGGGATTCGCGGAATGGACACTGACATAGCTGCCCGTCTCGCTCGGAACGCCGTTCGGCTCACTGTTTTGGTCGCCGTAATGACCGCTGGTGTCGGCGGTGTAGACCGACACATTGACCTTCTTCATCTTGGCGATGTAGACGCTGATCTCGCCGTCGCGTCCGGTGGTCAGGTTAGCAATGGTACAATTCGCGTAGTTGCGTCCCACGAAATCATTACCGCCGGCATCGTGGATGGTTTTCGTTTCGGGAGAGACCTTGGAGGAAGCGTCGGAGAGCGGCGTACCCTCGCGGAGCTTGACGTCCGCGACAATGTATTCAGAGTAAACTGCGTTATTTGACGGTATCTCCGTCGTGATCGTGAGCGCTGTCTTGGGGCTAACCTCGACGCTCTGCTCGCTGTGGGTTGAAAAGCTGTTCACACTCTCGCTGTTCAGCGTGAAAGCGTACAGATCGTCCTGCGGTACGCCGGTAACGGTGACCGTGATGTTAGAGTCGGTATTCAGCGTAGAAGTGCTGCCGGTACCAGGATTCATCATATAGACCTTAACGTCGAGGTGCTGCTGGGCGGCATAGACGATATCAAGATAGATCTGATCGCCGTATTTCACCGAATAATCGGACAGCGTGTAGGTGCTTGTTTCACTGTTAGCGGTATAGGTGATCTCATGCTCACGCTCCGCGTTGCTGTAGAAATGCACGCTCTCGATCTTTCTGGAGCCGATGGGCGTGATCTTGACCCTCGGCTTTGCGCCGAGCTTCACGCGGACGGTATCGGTCGTCTCCTTATAATCGCCGCTGTCAAGAGTGACAGGCGCGCCGGAGGCGCCGGTCGTGATGGTGACGTTATCCTTATAGGCGTAGTTTGAGCCGCAGTAAGCCGGAGCGAGGTACTTGCCTGTCTGACTGTCGGCGTCATCAATATATACGTTGCCGAAATTGCCCTGCGCGGTCAGCGGACTGAGCTGGTGCACGGTCAGGACGGTCTCGGGAGCGTAGTAGATGTTGATCTCCCAGTCTGCCGCCTTGGCGAGGTCACGCCAGTCGGAGGTATAAACCTCAAAGTAATTGTCATAGGAATACCCCTCGCTGAGCTTGAGCAGACCGTTGTCAGTCAGCGGTATTGAGTTATCCGCGGAGCTTTTTGCCGTATAGGTAATATGGTCAAACATATACCCGCTCTTTGGCGTCAAGGTAACGTTCACTCCGTTCTGAGAGGAATAGCCCTTGTAAATGTACATCAGGCGGCTGTCGGAGGCGGAGGTCACATCGTAGGTGTGGGTATATACGTTATCGCTGATCGACCTGTTGATGATGCTGTAATAGTCGCTTGTACTGTCGAGCGTATAGGTGCGCTGGGTCGAGCGCTCGTCGGAGCTTGTATTGTAGTGCGGCACAACATGGGCGGTGAACTCATTATCCGATACTGACGTTGTGGTACCGTTTTTGTCCAGCACATACTGGTTGATCTTGATGGGGACATAGACCGGCAGGGCGCTGAACGTCACTGCCATACCCTTCGCCTTATCCGCGGCAGGGAGCGTCAGCGTAAAGCTCGCCGTCTGGAATGCGCCGTAAGAATCCGTATTGTTCTGGGTGAAAGCGGAAACATAGGTGTTCAGCGTATTCTGTGTGCAGTCCACGGGGATGATCTGACCCTTGAAAATGCGGAACTTGGCGTAATTCTCCGTCCCGTCATACGAGGTCAGGGTGTAGACCAGATTCTGATTATAGAAGGTGTTTTTGATATTGTTGCCGCTGAGACCGCCGACGGTCACGGTCGCGGAATAGGTATCGTTCACGCCCCTTAGGATACCGTTGAAGTCATTCTTTTCCAGACTCACTATCGTCTGATTGGGGTTGGCGGAATAGCCGTCGTCATACAGGAACGCGCCGCTAAGACTCTGGTAAGGATCCCAGTCGCCGTTTTTATAGGTCGGGTCGATCGTCCACTTGAAGGGTGCGTAGATATCGCTGAGCTTGACGTAGGTGACGTTGATCTCCCACGCGACCGCCTGATTGTACTGTCTATTGTTATTATACGCCTCATAATAGCCGGTTTCTTTATTGAGCCTCAAGGAGGGCTGGTGGTAGATTACCGTCTCGCCGTCTTTATTTTTGGCGACAAGCTCGATCTTGCCGAGCATATAGCCGGCAGGCACATGCGGGGTGACATGAATATGCGGCTGGGTGACGATCGGCATCAGCATCCAGCGCTTGTCCTGAGCGTCAGTGACGGTATAGCCGTCCTTGCTCACGCAGTACTGCGTCGCGTCGGTGGTGATCAGGTCGTAGTAATCGGTCACGCCCTCGGCGGTGAACGCCTTGTTCACAAGCATGCTGTCGCGCACGGTATTGATAGACGCGTCAAAATTGTCACTATAGACAGAATTGTCTCTGTACCAGATAGTGTTGGAATAATCCGAGATCGTCACCGACATGCTATCGTTAAGGGTCAGCTCCTCGCCCGCCTCATTTACCGCCTTCTGATTGACGGTGATCGGCACATATGACTCCATGACGTCATAGTCGACCGCCAGACCCTCGTTCGGGATATCGAGGTTGAAGGTGATATTCTCAACCACGCCTTCCGAGTTGTCTACCCAGGTCGTCGCAAAGTCGGAGATATAGCGGCTGATCCTGCTCTCGCCGCTGATGTAGATCAGCCGATCCTCAAAGATGCGGAACTTGCCCAGCACCTCGCCGGTATCATAGTTTTTCAGCGTAAAGACGAGGTTGACCCAGTAGAGGGTATCGGCAAAATAGACCGAGCCGCCGCTGATGTTGGATGCGGAGCCGTTGCCGATCTTGACCGCTACGGTATTTTTCGCGTTGCTGTCGGACTTTTTATCGTTCTTGATCTGTACGTCGATGGTATCGGGTTTACTCGGCGAACGGGTCACATCCTTGGTCTTAGCTTCATAGCTGGAGACATTATCCTCCTGAAATTTCGCCGTCAGGAGCGTGACAGGCCAGTTGTCGCTGGCGCCGTAGGTATCACGCGAACGCGTCCACTTGAAATTGACAAAATCTTCCACGTCCTTCTTGTAGTTGACATAGATGACGATTTTGTCGGCGGCGATATAGTTGGAGTTCCACGAATCGGTGCTGCCGTATTCCATCCATGTGGTGCCGGTCTCAGAGATATTATTGCCGCGCATATTATCGTGGTGACCGAAGCCGGAGACAAACTTCTGATCGGTCTTTGTTTCTTTTGTTCTGATCGTCTCGTTGGTACGGCTTTTGACCTCATAGTACAAGCTGTCATAATAATAGCCGTCCGCGCCGCGCGGTTTGACGTTCAAGCCGTAGTAATAATAGCCCTTCGCCATCCACGACTTGGTGCTCGCGCCCGCGGCGTTGTGCGCATTGACAAAGCCGTCGCTCGCCGTCAACTGAGAGTAATAGTCCGCAGTATCATTGACGTAAAAATACTTATTGGCAGAGTAGTCGGTTTCGTAGGAAGTAGTATATTTATACTGTGTGATCTCGCTCGTGAAAGCGTCCGTTGCCTGCCCGATCACATTCCCGTCGTCGTCCAGAATCTGCTGGACGATCTCGACCGGGATGTAGGTGTACATCGGGGTGAAGGTGACCTGCATGCCGCTTTGGGGCACAGTCAGGTCAAAGGTCAGCCCCTCGCACACGCCGTAGGTATTTTCAACCGTAGAGACGGTCTTATTGGACACATACTGATCCAGCGTTGTCTGATCGCAGTCAACAGGGATGATATCGTCATGATACACTCTGAACTTGGCGTAAACAGAATTATCGGAAGGGTTCGTCAGGTTGTAAACGAGGTTGGTATTATAGAACGCCGAAACAGGCGAGTTATCGCCGCCGAGCGTGACGGTAACCTTCTCGTCGCCCTCATTCTGATAATTCACCACGCCGTCAAAGTTCGTGTTGGTGACAGTATAGGTACTGGACACGGGGCTCGCGAGCCTGCCGGTGATGGTCGTCAGGGGCTTTGCGTTCGCGTTTATGTCCGCGCCGGCGACGGTCGTATCGATATCCCACTTGAAGGGACGGTACTCATACTGTCCCTCGGTCGGGTCGATATCGGTATCGTTGAAGTAGATATCGAGCGAGGTGGTGGAGGCATTGTTGTAGCGATAGTACTCTGCCGTCGTCATGTTGATCACGCCGTCCACGGCTTGGAACGGCACCTTGACGTAAGCGCCGTTCTCATCCTGATAGGTCAGCACCGCGAGGCGGAGCTTGCGGGCGGTCGTACCGTCGCTGAGCTTATCGCTTCCGGTGTATTCAATCTTATAAGAGCCGTTGGAGCTGATATAATAATCCGACGTGCTGTCGGTACTGCTGGTTAAAGTGATCGCGTCCTTGCTTGATCCGTTGCTTTGTCTGAAAAATCCCTTAGGAGTACCGGTACCCTCCAATTTCACCGTGCCTGTACGGGGATTATCAGAATCGGTGATTACATTGATCTGCGTCTTAGTATGAGAGTAATACGCCTTCACGTCGATGTAGATACCGCCGTGATAATCTTTCAGTCCGGTGACCGTCGCAATGTTATTGCTGTTATTGGTGATATTGGAATAAGTGATATTGAACCGAGCAGTGACGTCGGTATCGGTCTTTTCACCGTTTTCATCCAACGCATAGATCTTGATTTCTTTAAATAGTACCCTGTCGTTATAGGAGCTGGCATATTGAATATCGATCCTGTCATAGTCGGCGCCGTCGAAGTCAGCGTAATAGCCCTCGAAGCTGTCCGCGGCAGACGCCTGTGAGATAACGGTAGTCATTTCGGTTTTCGCGCTGTCCAGGAAGGCATAATAAGAATTGTTGCTGCTGTTCTTTGCCGTCAGACAGGTTGCGGCCGCGCTGTCAACATCCGCTTTATCGTTCAGAAAGCTGACGCTGCCCTTGATGTGGTTATAATCCAGCTTCTTGTAGGTGATGACGACCGTTCCTCTTGCGTTGATGAAATCCGTATGATCCGTATCCAGCTTAACGCTGCTATAACCGCCTCTCGGCTGACCTACCGGATTATTCGTACAAAAGCTGCTGATATCCAGCTCGGTGCCGTTTTCGCTATACACCTTGACGTCGCTGATATATGAGAACGGTGTGATATAAAAATCATAGTTGTTCGCGGGATAATACATCGCGTGCTGGCATCCGTCGAGGAAGCTGTCGTAGCCGGAATAAGAGCGTCTGCCGATGTAATTGCCGTCGGGGAAAGAGTCGCTGTAGGTTCCTGTGCCGTCATAGAGCAGATAACGGTTGATATATCCGTGGGCGGAGGGATCATCCGTATAGCTGTTACCCACCGTGGACTCGTGACTCGCGTCACCCTTGACAACAAAGTTCGCGACGTGCATGGTTTTACTGCCGTAGTCCGCCAGCGTGCCGGTGAACGGCGCGCCGTAGGTCACGTCGATGGTGATATCGCCGGTAACATTCTGCAGCTCAAAGTAGCCGAACACGCCGGTCTTGGTGCTCTCGAGGAAGTACTGATAATACTTCTGACCACCGAAGAACTCCTGCGTCAGATCTGCTCCGCCCGCCGTGACCTTGACAGCCGTCACGCTGACGACGTTCGCCGAGGTATCGCGCGAATCCTTGACGTTGAAAGTCGGGGTATAATCTGCGGTCGGGATCGTAAAGGTGTATGAACCGCCGTCCGCGATCTTTGACGATTGAGTCGGGGTATCACTCGACGTATCTGCGTAATACTCGATCGTCTGATAATTCGCGTTGTCAAAGCCGTCGGGATAATGTGCTTTGACGGTAACGGTGTAATCAGTGCCGTCCGAGGGCTCGGCAGGTGTATAGGTCGTATCGGAAAAGTAGAAATACACCTTAGCGCGGCTGCTGGTCTCACGCGGAAGATATTCGGGTAGGGTGAAGGTAAGGCTGTTGTTCTCGGCAGTATAGGTCCGGATCACACTGCTGCCGTCCTGCGCCTTATAGATCAGCTGCGCCATGCGCAGATTTTTGTCCGAGCCGTTGTAGGTCGCGGTATAGTTTGCGCCGGACGCAATGCGGATGTTCTCGGTCGAGCCGCTGTAGGTCTGGCTTTGGTAGTAATAGCGTGTACCCGTTCCCGGAGCAATGCAGCCGTATTCATTCGTCGTAATGGTAATGCTGCCGCTGTTGGTTGAATTCTCAGCGTTCACAAAGACGATATCGGTATAGGAATCGCGCACGTATGACTGCGCTTCGATATAAATATCGCCGGTGTAGGTATTCAGCCCGTCGATATAACCGTAGCCGTCGGTAGTGTCGTCTACTGCCCCGTTTACTGAGCTGGCGATAGCGTCCGTATAGCTGACCGTAAAAGAGCTTGTGATCTCCTCACCCTTGACGTCGCCGTCAAGCAGCTGATAGATATGGATGGAATCTCTCTTGATCGTCTCATTAACTCCGGCATGATTGCGCCGCAGCATGAGACGGAAATCCACAGAGTTATCCATATAGCCCGTCACGGTACCGCCCGCGCTGTGCGTCAGCTCAGCTGAAAAGGAGCCCGTCAAAGAGCTCGAAAGTGCGCTGACGGACGAAGCGCCACGTCCCGTGCCGCCGGCAACAATGCTTCGGAAGCCGTAATTAAAGCTACCTGAGGACTCCTCATTGAGGTTTGTAATCTTACCGATGAACCGCTTGCGAGCGGGGGTATCCTCTCCTGTCGCGGCGATATCGTTGTCCGCCGCGGTGGGCGAAAGGTCAAAGGTGCTGACAGCGAAAGCGGTGGTCGACATCAGGATCGTCAGTACCAGTACCAGCGATATGACGGAAAAGCTGCCGCGCTTCAGCATACGGAATGGGTTGTGCATAATGTTCCTCCTTTTGTTGTTCGATCTATATCCGATCACCGTTGTTCGTTTCGGCGATCTTATTCTGTCTGTGCCTGCGGCGGTACTCCAGCGGGGTCATGCCGTAGTATTGCTTAAAAAGTTTAGTGAACTTCGTCTGCATCGCGTAGCCGACGCGGTCGGATATATCGCCGACCTTCATGTTGGTCTCCACCAGCCTGTCCGCTGCCCACTCCATGCGCACCTTGATCTGA
>CACZYF010000044.1 GCA_902785355.1 uncultured Ruminococcus sp.
TCTCCGGCGAGGAATGCTCCCGCCGTAGGGGCGACCATTGGTCGCCCGCGAATGACGGACGTTATTGATATCGAAAACGTATGATAGGATATATCACGCCCTGCGACAGCGGGCGGTCAATGACCGCCCCTACCATATAGCCATACCCCCAACGTCCCCTACAATTCTCTGCAACGTTTTTATAATTCCTAACTCCTAACTCCTCATTCCTAACTAAAACACGGGCTGCCCGTGAGAGCTGCCCGTGTATCTTCGATCATTCAGTTGAACAGGCCGTAGAACGCCTTGTGCGCCATCAGCATATCCGCCTTGCTGATGACCTCGAACGGCGCGTGCATGCACAGCACCGCGACGCCGAGATCAACCACGTCGACGTTCATGTTGGCGACGTACTTCGCGATGGTGCCGCCGCCGCCGATATCGACCTTGCCGAGCTCGCCGATCTGCCACTTGACGCCGTTCTTCTCGAGCATGAAGCGGATCTCACCCATGAACTCGGCGGAGGCGTCGGAGGTGTCGTACTTGCCGCCGTGGCCGGTGTACTTGCTGATGACGACGCCCTCGTTGATATAGGAGCAGTTCTTCTGCTCATAAGCGGAGGAGAAGGTCGGGTCGAAAGCCGCGTTGACGTCTGCGGAGAGGCACTTGCTCCTGCTCAGCACGCGGTAACCCTCGTTGCCGTCAGCCTTCGCGAGGTCATAGATGAAATAACGCAGAAAATCGCTCTGCATACCGGTGTTGCCGTCGGAGCCTGTCTCTTCCTTATCGGTCAGGTAGGTGATGCAGGTAGACTCGGGCAGCTCGGTGTCGAAGATCGCGGTGACGGACGGATAAGCGCAGCACTTGTCGTCGTGTCCGTAGCCGCCGATCATGGAGCGGTCGAAGCCCACGTCGCGGGTGGGGTACGCGGGACAGAAGTTCAGCTCCGCGGAGAGGAAGTCATCCTCCTCGATGCCGTAGCGCTCGTTGAGGATACGCATGACGTTCAAGGCGATCAGATCCTTCTCGTCGCTGTCGTCATAGGGACGCGAGCCGATCAGGATATTCAGATCCTCGCCGGTGAACGCCTTGCCCATCGTCTGGGTCACGCGCTCCTTGTCGAGATGGGGCAGCAGGTCGGTGATCAGGAAGCACTCGTCCTTCGGGTCGTCGCCGATATGGATGTCGACCGCGGTGCCGTCGAGCTTGACGACTCTGCCGTGCAGGGCGAGGGGGATCGCCGTCCACTGGTACTTCTTGATGCCGCCGTAGTAATGGGTCTTGAAGAGCGCCATGCCGTTGCTCTCATACAGCGGGTTGGGCTTTAAGTCGATGCGGGGGGAGTCGATGTGCGCGATCGCGAGGCGCACGCCGTCGGCGGTGCCGTTCTTGCCGATCACGGCGAGACCGATCGCCTTCTCACGGTTGACGATATAGACCCTGTCGCCGGGCTGATACCTGTGATCGGGGTCAAATTCGACGAAGCCCTTCTCCTGCGCCATCTTACGGACGGTCGCGACCGCCTCGCGCTCGGTGCGCGCGTGATCGAGAAAGCGCTTGTAGCCCTCGCAGTAGGCGTCGGCTTCCTTCAGCACCTCGGCGGAATAATCCGCGGCGCCCCTGCGCTCCTTCATCATCAATTTTTCTTTGAGTTCCTTTGCGTTACTCATAATAAACCTCCCTGTATTTCAATTCTATTATTATTTCTTATTTCTTATTTCTTAGTTCTTAGTTCTTAGTTCTTATTTCTTATTTCTTATTTCTTAGTTATTAGTTATAGTACAGCTTCTTATACATTTCGTACGCTTCAGCGACCTTATCGGCGTAGTTCGAGGTCTCCTCGTACGGGATCAGGCTCAGGTGCCGACCGTCGGACGAATAACGGGTATCGCCGAGCCAGCCGTCCACCGTAGTCGAGCCGGCGTTATATGCCGCGGCGGCGGTACGGACGTCGCCGTTATAATCCCGCAGCAGCATCGACAAAAAGCAGGTGCCGTAGCGAATATTGACCGCGGGGTCGGTCAGATCGGCAGTGGTATGGGTGACCGAGCCGTCGTGGCTGTTTTGCAGCCACTCGAAGGTCTCGGGCATCAGCTGCATCAGTCCCACGGCGCCCGCGTGGCTCACCACCTCGGGGCGAAAGCCGCTCTCGCTGCGGATCACGGCATAGATCAGTGCCTCATCCACACCGAACTCGGCGGCACTTTGGCTGACCTCGGCGGTATATTTCTGCGGGTAAAACCAGCTGTAGACCTTGCCCTTGAGTCCGCTCATCCCGTCGCCGGAGAAGATGAAAACCGCCGCGGCAAGAACAGCCAACACCAGGATCAGCGTGATGACAAAGCCCGCCGCGCCGTGTCCCCAGGTCTCTCGCTTTCGATAATGCCTGCTCACGGACTCACCAGCCTTTCGCAAATATTGCCGACCGCCCGATCGAGCGCGCCGACAGTGCCGTTGTTCTCGATGACCGCGTCGGACATCGCGCGGAAAAAGCTCTCGTCATACTGCACACTCATGCGGCGGGCGATCTCTTCATCGCCGATACCGTCGCGGGTACGCAGGCGCTCCATACGCAGCTTTCGGTCGGCGACCACGCTGACGATCAGATCGCAGAGGGTATCCTCGCCCGACTCGAACAGCTGGGACGCGTCAAAGACGACCCACTCCCCCGCCGCCTGCTCCGCTTCATCGAGCATGATTGCGCGGATCTTGGGATGGGTGATCGCGTTGAGCTTCGCCGTATTCTCGGGTGAGGAGAAGGCGACCTCGGCGGTTTTGCGCCGATCCAGACTGCCGTCGGGGAGCAGTACGTCGCCGAAGGCGTCGCATAACGCGCGCTTCACCGACTCATCCTCCACCGCCTTGCGGGCGGCGGCGTCGGCGCTGACGACAGGCAAGCCGCGCTCGGCCATCAGCCGCGCGACCTCGCTCTTGCCCGCGCCGGTCTGTCCGGTCAGTCCGATGACGCGCTTCTTCGGCAGGTCGATGACCTCGAACGCCGCAGCGCGGATCATACGGTTATACAGCGCCATCCCCACGCCCTCGGCGGATGGACAGTGGGCGTAGACCGTAGAAACGCCCTCGATCGTATCGACCGCGCGCAGAGCGTCGAAGAGCTCCTGCGCCTGCTGCTTCTCGTCGTTCATGCCGCCCATCGTCACGCAGGGTGCGCTGATCCTCGACGCATCCTCGTCGTAGCACATCGCCGCAACGCCCTTGTCGCGGGCGTATGCGCGGTTGACGAAGGTGATGTACTTCTCGTCCGTTCCGCGGACGAGGATGACCCGCGCTTTCGGCGCGTAATGCTTGTATTTCATGCCGGGGGACGCGGCTTTCTCATTATTCTCGAGCTTGTTGAGCACCGCGCGATCGACCTCGATATGCCCGATCACCGCCTCGATCTCCTCGCGGGTGATCAGCCCCGGGCGGAGGATACGCGGGATATCGGTCGCAACGGTGATGACCGTGCTCTCCACGCCGACGGAGCAGGCGCCGCCGTCGATCACGGCTTCGATCCTGCCGTCCATATCGTCGCGGACATGCCCGGCGGTCGTGGGGCTGGGCTTGCCGGAGGTATTCGCGGAGGGCGCCGCGAGCGCCAGACCGCTGAGTGCCATCAACCGATGGGCGTCGGGATGGGAGGGGATACGGATCGCAACGGTATCGAGACCCGCGCTGACCTCGTCGGGGATGACCGCGCCCTTCTTCATGATGATGGTCAGCGGTCCCGGCCAGAAGGCTTCGGCAAGGCTCCTCGCCTTTTCGGGGATCTCGGCGACCAGATGAAGGCGGTCAATATCGGAAAACTCCGACACATGGACGATCAGCGGGTTATCCATCGGTCTGCCCTTGGCTTCGAAAATACGGCGAACCGCATCACCGTCAAGCGCGTTTGCGGCGAGCCCGTAGACCGTCTCGGTCGGCATAGCGACCAGACCGCCGTCCCGAAGGATGTCAGCCGCCTTCAAAATATCTTCGGTTGTATTGGATAGATAAAGTGTTTTCATAATTGTTTGGTTAATGGTTAATGGTGAATGGTGAATGGTGTTGGGAAAGCCTGACGGCTTTTTCGGAGAATGGAGAACAGAGAACGGAGAACGGTGGTGGGAAAGCCTGACGGCTTTTGGATTGGTATAACGACTGCTTTTCAAATGTATGTGACTCTTTATCGGGTCGCAGGCATTACGGTTAAATCCCGTTTTACAAATCAGGTGCGGACAGCGTCCGCCCTTCACCGTTCTCCGTTCTCCGTTCTCCGTTTCAGTTCATGCTTTCCTTCAGCTGTTCCGCTCGCTGGGCGGTGACGAGGGCGTCGATGACCTCGTCGAGGCTGCCGTTCATGATGTCGTCGAGATGGTACAGGGTCAGTCCGATACGGTGGTCGGTGACGCGGCTCTGGGGGAAGTTGTAGGTACGGATCTTCTCGCTGCGGTCGCCCGAGCCTACCTGTGAACGGCGGTCGGAGGCGATCGCCTCGTTCTGCTTATCCTGCTCCATCTTGAGGAGGCGGGACTTGAGCACCTTCATCGCCTTATCCTTGTTCTTATACTGGCTGCGCTCGTCCTGACACTCCACCACCAAGCCGGTCGGCTTATGGGTGATGCGGATCGCGGAAGAGGTTTTATTGATATGCTGACCGCCCGCGCCGGAGGAACGGAAGGTATCGATCTCTAAATCGTTCGGGTTGATATCGATCTCCACGTCGTCCGCTTCGGGGAGGACGGCGACCGTCGCCGCCGAGGTATGGATACGACCGGACGACTCGGTCTTGGGCACGCGCTGGACGCGGTGGGTGCCCGACTCGAACTTGAAGCGGCTGTAGGCGCCCGCGCCGCTGACGATGAAGGAGACCTCCTTGTAGCCGCCGAGTCCCGTTTCATTCAGGCTGACGACCTCGAGCTTGTAGCCCCTGCGCTCGGCGTACATGCTGTACATGCGGAACAGGTCGTAGGCGAAAAGGGAGCTTTCCTCTCCCCCGGTACCGGCGCGGATCTCGACGATGACGTTGCGCTCGTCGTTGGGATCCTTGGGTAGAAGCAGGATCTTCAGCTCCTCCTCGAGAGCGGGGAGCGACCGCTTCGCTTCGTCAAGCTCCAGCGACGCAAGCTGACGAAGCTCCGCGTCGGCGGAGCTGTCCTCGAGGATCGTCAGGCTGTCGGCGATCGTCTCCTGTGCGCGCTTGTACTCGCGGTACTTGAGCACCACCGGCTCGATTGCGGAATGCTCGCGCATGACCTTCTGATAGGCTTCGGGGTCGGACACGACGTCCGGCTCATACATCCGCCGCTCGAGCTCGTTATATCGTTTGTCAAATATCTCTAATCTGCTGAACATACTCTTCCTCTTTTACGGCAAAGCTGATTCAAGGTGTGAAGGGAGTGATGAAGGTTGTTGTATAGAACTGTAGGGGCTGAATTCATTCAGCCCGTCGCGAAGCGCGAATAACGGACGTTATCTATATCGAAAAAGATCGGATAGGAAATGCAGCGCCCTGCCACAGCGGGCGGTCAATGACCGCCCCTACGGGACGCGGGTCGTCGAGGGGTCTCCCCGTTGGGGAGGTGGCGCGAAGCGACAGAGGGGTGCCGTCTCCGGCTGAGGAACCGACCCCTACAGGATTATCGGAAACGTTGCATAGAGTCGTAGGGGCGACCATCGGTCGCCCGAGAATGACGGGCGTAATTGATATCGAAAAAGATCGGATAGGAAATGCAGCGCCCTGCCATAGCGGGCGGTCAATGACCGCCCCTACGGGACGCGGGTCGTCGGGGGGTCTCCCCGTTGGGGAGGTGGCGCGAAGCGACAGAGGGGTGCCGTCTCCGGCTGAGGAACCGACCCCTACAACTCTATGCGACGTTTATATCAATTCAAAACGCGCAGCGTTTCCCGCAATTCCTCATTCCTCATTCCTCATTCCTAATTTCTAACTCTCCCGTATGACCTCTTTGATATTATGCTCGACCTTCTTGCGGGGGACCATGACCTCCCGTCCGCACTGCATGCACCTGATCTTGAAGTCCATGCCGACGCGAAGCACTGAAAAGCGGCGGTTGCCGCAGGGATGGGGCTTCTTCATCATCAGCTCGTCGTTCACGCGGATATCCAAGTCATTCTCCCCCTTTTACAATCACATAATCACAGTGATTATAACATATATAGGTAAAAAATGCAAATGATATTCATACAGCGCTCCTATATCTTGTGAAATCCTCTTTCGGTATTGACTAGATGTAGATTTCGGGCTATAATATAGGGTGATTTATTATAGGGTATTCCGATTATTGGTTGAGATTGCCGCGTCGGGACATTGTTCCTACCCGCAATCACAACTGCAATACTTCGGATGAGATTGCTACGGGCTAAACTTTTATAACAGGTAAGGTTCATTATGGAAGATAAACATTTGGAATTAAAGCACCGTCTCGCGTTCGGCGCGACGATCGCGGCGTTCTTCTGCAGTACGCTGCTGGTGTTCGGTCCGCTGTCGCTGTATGTCGGCGGTAACGATGAGATGTGGTTCAGCTTCCGCTCGCTGCTGTTCCCCGTCACGCTGGTGGCGCTGGGCGGCTTCATCCTGCTCGCGGCGACGCTCTCGCTGCCCAAGGGGATCATCCACAAGCTGCTGTGCTGCTTATGCTTCGGCGTAGGACTGGGGCTGTACATCCAGTGCGGCTACTTCAACATCAGCTACGGCTCGGGCGTGCTGGACGGCTCCCAGATCGCGTGGAAGGACTACACCACCTACGGCGCGATCGACAGCGCGATGTGGGCGGCGTGTCTGGCGCTGCCGTTCGCGGTATATATGGTGTTCAAGCGCTCGTGGCGGCATATCCTGATGATCGCCGCGGCGTTCATCATCCTGCTGCAGGCGGGCGGGCTCGCCGTATCGCTCTACCAGAACCAGAACACCCTCGATAAGCTCAGCCACGAGGTCACGGTCGAGGGGATGTACGAGCTCAGTGAGAAGGACAACACGCTGGTGTTCATCATGGGCAACATGGACGCGGATTACTATGCCTCCTATAAAAAGGAACACCCCGAGATAGAGGAAAAGCTCACGGGCTTCACCGAATATGAAAACGCCCTCGCCGCGGGCAGCGACACGCTGGTCTCTCTGCCGTATATGCTGACGGGCTCGGTGTACAAGAAGGACATCCGCTACACGGAATTCATCGACAACGTATGGAGCAGAGAGAACGTCTTTGATACCCTCGACAAGAGCGGCGCCGACGTGCGTATCTATGCCGACGACAAGTACTTCGGCAACGGCGCGGTACGCAAGATCGAGAACATCACCGACCGCGCTCAGGACGCAGAGGCGTACAAGGTCATCGGCAGCACGATGTACCGCTACACCATGTACAACGCCATGCCCCACTACTTAAAGCGGCTGTTCTGGATGAGCCTGAGCGACTACTCATCCTTCAAGAGCAACAACATCTTCACCCCCGGCAACGATGACCGCTTCTACGAGAACTACGGGGAGGGCTTCAGCTACACCGACCGCTACGACATGGCGGTGCGCATATACACGCTCAAGGGCGCTCAACGCCCCTACCGACTGACCTCGGACGCGAAGAAGGACCCCGACGGCACCTCGCGCAGGGAGCAGATCGAGGGCGACTTCACGATCATCAACGCGATGATCGACGACCTTAAGGCACACGGAAAGTACAACGACGCGCGGATCGTCATCGCCGCCGACTGCGGCGAGCTCGAGTACGGTCAGAAGCCGATGCTGCTGGTCAAGGAGAAGGACGCCGACGAGGGCTACACCGTCAGCTCCGCTCCCGCCTCTCTCGCCGACCTGCCCGCGTTCCTGACGTCCACTGTTTCCAAGAGCTACAAAGGCGTAGCCACCGGCATCACCTTCAAGGACGCCGAGAAAGTACGCTGGAACCGCCGCCGTCCCTTCTACCGCAATACCGGCGCGAACGCCGAATCCCGCATTGAGGAATACCGCTGCGACTTCAACAAGACCGACGCCGGGGACCTCGAGCTCGTCAACGAGTACTACATCAACGGCGGCAAGATCGACAACTACAAGCTCGGCACGGAGCTGACCTTCACCGAGGACGAGACCGCGACCATGTACTGCAGGGAGGGCTTCGGCCACACCAACGGCTGGCGCACCATCGTCAGCGGTCCGCGGGCGATCATGGAGATCCCGATCGACCATATCCCCGAGAAGCTCGAGGACGTACACGCGTTCTTCAACGTGCTGAATATCTATGAGGAGACCCGCTGTGTGATCACCGCAAACGGTGAGGCTGTCTTTGACGGAAAGCTCGGCTCCGATATCCGCATGAACGGACTCAACTTCCTCATCCCCGCCGAACTCATCCGCCCTGATAAAAAGGTAACGCTGGTGTTCAACTTCCCGGAGCTTGCGGAAGAAAGCGAGATCATGGCGCTGACGTCGTTCAAGATCTACAGCCAGTAAGACGGAGAACGGAGAACGGAGAACGGTGAAGGGCGGACGCTGTCCGCACCTGATTTATAATACGTTTGATAAAAAAATAACGTCTGCGACCCGATACAGAGTCGCAGACGTTTTAATATAGTAGATGTTATATTAATCTAAAAGCCGTCAGGCTTTCCGTAACTTCTTATTTCTTATTTCTTAGTTCTTAGTTCAACAAAGCCGTCAGGCTTTCCCATAACCGTTCTCTGTTCTCCGTTCTCCATTCACCGGCATCAGTATCCCTTCGGGTTGTTCTTCTGCCAGTTCCAGGAGTCGCGGCACATGTCGTCGATACCGTACTTCGCCTCCCAGTGGAGTCCTTCCTTCGCCTTGGCGGGGTCGGCGTAACACTCGGCGACGTCGCCCGCTCGGCGGGGCTTGATGTCGTAGGGAATCTCGATATCATTCACGCGCATGAAGGAATTGACGATATCCAGCACGCTGTAGCCGATACCGGTGCCGAGGTTGAAGATCTCGGTGCCCTTATGCTCGGCGGCGTACTCGATCGCCTTCAGGTGACCCTGCGCCAGATCGACGACGTGGATGTAATCGCGCACGCCGGTGCCGTCGGGGGTGGGATAATCGTTGCCGAACACGCCGAGGCGCTCGAGCTTACCGACCGCGACCTGGGTGATGTAGGGCATGAGGTTATTGGGGATGCCGTTGGGGTTCTCACCGATCAAGCCGCTCTTGTGCGCGCCGATCGGGTTGAAGTAGCGCAGCAGCACGACGCTCAGCTCGGGATCGGCAGTCGCCGCGTCGGTGAGGATCTGCTCGTTCATATACTTCGTCCAGCCGTAGGGGTTGGTGCAGGAGGTGGGCATGCCCTCGCGCAGCGGAACCTCCTTAGGGATACCGTAGACGGTCGCGGAGGAGCTGAACACGATATTGTGCACGCCGTACTCCTTCATGACCTCGAGCAGGGTAAGGGTGGTGTCGATGTTGTTGCGGTAGTAGCGCACGGGGATGGCGCAGCTCTCGCCGACCGCCTTCAAGCCCGCGAAATGGACTACCGCGTCAAAATCCTCTGCGGCGAACATCTCAGCGACCGCCTTGTTGTCCGCTACGTCCAGCTCATAGAGCTTGGGTCGTTTGCCTGTGATGGTCTCGATACGGTCGATCACCTTGGGCGAGCTGTTGTCAAAGTTGTCGGCGATGACGACGTCGTAGCCGGCTTCGAGCATCTCGACCGCGGTATGGCTGCCGATATAGCCGGCGCCGCCTGTCAGTAATACTTTCATGTTGATCCTCCTAAAAGATTGTACGGTGCGTTTCGTTTCAAAAGCGGAAAATCCGCGCTGTTACTGATTTGTCACGTGATGGAAGGTATCGACCATCTCCGAGAGCATCTCGACAGTCCTGTCGTTATCGTTGCTGTCGGCGATAATGCGCAGCTCGCGGAGCTGGTTGGTCAGCACGTTGGGATCGATATCGATCTGGTTGCCGATGAAGATCTTCTTGTTATCGGTCTTTTGAAGCCCCTCTTCATCCATCAAAAGCTCTTCAAAGAGCTTCTCGCCGGGTCGCAGTCCGGTAAATTTGATCTCGACGTCACGGTAAGGCACCTTTCCGTACATGCGGATCAGGTTCTCGGCGAGGGTGGTGATCTTCACCGGATCGCCCATATCGAGGACGAAGATCTCGCCGCCCTTGGCGATCGCGCCCGCCTCCAGCACCAGCGATACCGCCTCGGGGATGGTCATGAAGTAGCGGATGATGTCGGGGTGGGTGACGGTCACGGGCTTGCCGGATTCGATCTGACGGCGGAACAGCGGGATGACGGAGCCGTTGGAGCCCAGAACGTTGCCGAAGCGGGTGGTAACGAACTCGGTTTTTGAGCCCTTCTGCGACATATACTGCACGATCATCTCACAGCAGCGCTTGGTCGCGCCCATAACGTTGGTGGGGTTGACCGCCTTGTCGGTGGAGATCATAACGAACTTGCAGACCTTATACTTCTCGGCAAGAGTAACCATGTTCCATGTGCCGAAGATGTTATTCTTGACCGCCTCGGCGGGAGAGGTCTCCATCAGCGGGACGTGCTTATGCGCCGCCGCGTGGAACACGACCTGAGGCTTATACTGATCAAAGATCATCTCCATCTTGTTGTAATCACGGACAGAGGCGATCAGGGTGACAAGGTTGAGACGGTTCTCATACTCGAGATACAGCTCCTGCTGGATATCGTAGGCGTTATTCTCATAGATATCGACGATGATGATCTGCTGAGGGTTATACTTCGCGATCTGGCGCACCAGCTCGGAACCGATGGAGCCGCCGCCGCCCGTTACCATACAAATCTTACCCTCGATGAAGGCGCGGATCTTGGTCTTGTCAAAGGTGATGGGCGGTCTGCCGAGAAGATCCTCGATCTTGATATCCTTGACCTGGGAGAGGATCTGCTGATGGTCGTCGTCAAGGAACAGCTGGCTCAGGTACGGCACCGTCTTGATTCGGCAGCCGGACTCGGCGCAGTAGCCCATGATGCGCTTGCGTTCCTCCTCGGTACAGGACGGGATCGCAAAGATGACCAGCGAGATCTTATATTCCTCACAGAGCTTCGGGATATTAGCGGTCGTGCCGAGGACCTCCACGCCCTGTATCTTCGTATGATACTTCGCCATATCGTCGTCGACCATAAGGACGGGAAGGATGGAATTGGAAGGGTTGTTGGGATCGCTCTGAGCGTATTGGATCTCCTGGATGATCATGCGCGCCGCGTTGCCCGCGCCGACGATCATCGTGCGCTCGCGGGTGTCGTGCTGATTATCATCTGCATTTCTGAGCGTGATGAACGTGCGGTAGAAGAGCAGGCGGAAAATCACGATGACAGCCGTTGCGATCACCGTGTTGGCGACCATATACTGGATGGTAACGGGGCGATCCATAAAGTGGGCAAAGGTATAGCTCAGCCCCAAGCCCATGATAACGGCAACGCCGCAGAAAATATAATCCTTCGCCTTCAGATCACGCCAAGCCTTGTTATACCCGCCGAACAAAAAAAGCATAAAGAAGCAGAACAGCACTTCGAGACCCATGATTCCCAGAATACGTACCGGCTGGACTGCCACGCCTATCGTATTGTCGTGCCTGATAATCCCGTACCAGGATACGACCGCGTTGCTGACCAGAGCGCTCAGCGCGATCAGTACCGCGTCGGCGATCATCAAAAAGACCTTACGATAATTAAAACGTCTGTTTATTTCTCTCATTCTCTAACATTCCCTTATGTGAATCACACAATTATACAGGTTAATTATACCTTTTCAACGGTGTAATGTCAATCGTTTTTCGACTTCTGCCGGGGATTCTCTTTCTGCGGAACAAGTTGTACATAATAACTCACCGTTTTTCATATACATTTACCAAAATCCTATCGGAGGCTGTATATGAAAAGCAACTTAGAGGAACGCGCCGTCAGGCTGGGCGAGCATATCATCGAGCATAAAAGCACCGTCAGGGAGACAGCGGCGGTATTCGGCATCAGCAAATCAACCGTACATAAAGATCTGACCGCCGTCCTCCCTCATTTGAACAGAGGGCTGTACAAAGAGGTACGCGCTGTGCTGGATCTCAACAAGGAGGAACGCCACCTGCGCGGAGGTCAGGCAACTAAGCATAAGTATGAGAGCATGAGGAAAAGAAGAGAGAGATAGGAGTTTGGAATGAGAGGCAGGGAATCATACTAATCCTTAATAAAAACCTTTATCATCTCCCGACACAAAGCGGCGCCCGCTGATGCGAACGCCGCTTTATCAATGCTTTCGGTTTATTATTACGCACGAATCAATCGCTGCCTGCTTTATTTGCCGCGCAGAGAGTCGCCCATCACGCCGTTACACTCGGGCGGGAGGTTCTCGCCCTCATACGCTTCATCCGGCTCATATCCGACGGCGGTCTTGACCAGGCTCGAAGGCAGAAGCGCCGTATGGTTATTGTAACCGTAGGCCTTCACGATCATGGGATAGTTCCGGTAGGAAAAGTCCTTATCAAACGAGCCGCTGAGTCCCTCGATGGTCGTAGGCTCGAGGAAGTTCTGCTCGCCGCCGTACTGCCACATACCCAGCGGACGGCGGGTATAATCGTAGGTGGAGCTCCACTGGGCGAGCCAGACGTCATACTCGTCGATGTCAGGATGATTGAAAGCGCCCGTCAGCCAGCTGCAGCCGGTGTAGAGGATCGGATAGTAGCCCGCCGCCTCTATCCCCGAGAGGTAAGTGTAGGCGATCTTGCGGACATCCTCATCGGAGGGCATGCCGTTGCGCTGCTTGTAGGAATCATCCTCCCAATCAAAGGCGATCGGCATAGTGGGACGCTTGCCCTTGAGCAAGCGAAGGGTATGAGCGACCTCGCTCTTCGCTTCGCGTTCGGTCAGGGCGTAGGAGTAGATATATGCGCCCCAGTCGAGACCCGCCGCCTCCGCCTTGCGAACGTTTGCTTCGAAGAGGCTGTCATCCTGACTGGTCTCATCGTCGCCGTAGCCCAGACGAATGATGACAAAGGTATAGCCCGCCTCCTTGAGCTTATTCATATCGACGTCGCCGTTGAACTCGGAGATGTCCACGCCCTTCGCGCGGTCAAAGTTCTCGATTGCGTCGAGGATCTCGCGATATGCGCCCGCGATATCGTCCTCACCCTTCTTCTGCTTCGCCTGTTCAAGCGTCATATTCACGTAATAGGTTCCGTTAAAATGCGCCAGACAACGCTGGAGCACAGTGACGTCATCAACGTCGGTATCACCGCTGAGATCTACATCGCCGAGGGTCACGGCGCTGTCGCTGAGGGTAAACATCTCAGCAAAATGTCCCTGTAAAAAGCTGACGTCGTCGATGGTCACCGCACCGTCGCCGTCTACGTCGCCTACGACGCCCGCCGCGGGAGCGCTGAGATCGGCGGCATATGCCGTAAGCGAGAGAGTCAGCAGCAGCGACAGGATCAGTAAAAGCGCGGTCAAACGGGGTAAATACTTCATAAGCACCTCCGTGAAGTTCATATCCGATACAGTCACACTCGATATTGCTGAAATAGAATATAACACAAAGCAATAAATAAATCAACAACAATGCTGTAATCAGCGGACGCCGTTATATAGTATGAAGCCCCGTCCTTTCGGACAGGGCTCCAGATTGTAGAAAAACCTAAAAAGCCTTCCTTTGGGAAAGGAAGGTGCCTCCGCAAGGAGGCGGATGAATTGTATTGATTGTTTGAGCGAAGCGAGTCAGTTTCTCCCTTCGGTCGATCAATTCATGCAATTCCTCAGTCCCCTTTCGGGGACAGCTCTCCGGTGTATGGATTCTGTAATCCAAATCACAGATTTGGATTACAGAATCTCACCTTTACCAAAGGGAGCCTTGGAAATCGACTACTCATATATTTTATGATACTATTTCGACAAGCTGAAGCCCCGTCCTTTCGGACAGGGCTCGTCGCGCTTTACCGGATCGCTGCGATTATTCCTCGCTGAAATCATCCTTGCCTACGCCGCAGAGGGGGCATACATAATCGTCGGGAAGATCCTCGAACGCTACGCCGCCGTTCTCCTCGGGGTCATAGACATAACCGCATACGTCGCATACATACTTTTTCATATTGTTTTCTCCTTTATCGTTTGTTATGAAACGGGCAAAATCGAACCATCGCCCGCTGTTCACTGCTTACTCGATCGGCTCGAAGTCGGCTGCGCCGTGCTTGCACAGCGGACAGATAAAGTCGTCGGGCAGCTCCTCGCCCTCGTAGACATAGCCGCAGACCTTGCAGACCCAGCCCTTCTTGCCGTCGGTCTCGGGCTTGGGCTTGACGTTGTTCTGGTAGTAGGTATAGGTCATGGTCTCGACGTCGGTGATAACGCGCGCCTCGGTGACGGAGCAGATAAACATCGAATGGGTGTCGAGATCGACGGTCTGCTCGACCTTCAGGGACATGAAGGAATTGATATAGTGACCGAGGAAGGCGACGCCGTTATCGGAGCGCAGAATACCCTCGCCGATGATCTTCTCGGCGTCTCTGCCGCTTTGGAAGCCGAAATGCTCGAACACGCTGAACGGCGCGTCGGTGGACAGGCAGTTGACGTTCATCACGCCGGTCGCGGCGACCATATCGTGGGTCAGGTTCTTCTTGTTGATACAGACGGCGATACGGTTCGGGGTGTTGGTGACCTGAGAGACGGTGTTGACGATACAGCCGTTATCCTTGTCGCCGTCGCGGGCGGTCACGACATACAGACCGTAGCCGATGTTGAACAGCGCGGTCAGGTCGTTCTTGTCCGCCTTCTCGTTATCCATCGCGACATAGTCCATGGTCAGCTCCTCGCACAGAGCGTCGATCTCGGCGATATTCTCGTCATTCATCGCGGAGAGGATATGGACGTTGTTATCGGTATAGTTGATGTTCTTGCAGCCCTCGAGCATCTTGCGCATGGTCTTCTCGGCAAGAGGCGCCCACGAGCCGTTCTCGATGAAGGCGACGGTCTTGTTCTGGAAATTGCGCTCGGTGAGGTGATTGATGAACTCGCGCATGAAGGGGAAGATCTCAGCGTTATAGGTGGTGGTGGCGAGGACGATCTTGCCGTAGCGGAACGCGTCCTCCACACACTCCGCCATATCCTCCCTCGCGAGGTCATTAACGGCGACCTTCGGGCAACCGGCGGCGCGGAGCTTCTCGGCGAGCAGCTCGACAGCCTTCTTGGTGTGGCCGTAAACGGAGGTGTAGGCGATCATGATGCCGTCGGTCTCAACGCCGTAGGACGACCAGGTGTTGTACAGGTCGAGGTAGTAGCCAAGGTTCTCGGAGAGGACGGGACCGTGGAGCGGGCAGATGATCTGAATATCCAGCCCCGCTGCCTTTTTGAGGACGTTCTGCACCTGCTTGCCGTATTTGCCGACGATACCGATGTAGTAGCGGCGCGCCTCACACGCCCAATCCTCCTCGACGTCCAGTGCGCCGAACTTGCCGAAGCCGTCGGCGGAGAACAGGACCTTGTCGGTGCTGTCGTAGGTCATCAGGACCTCGGGCCAGTGGACCATCGGAGCGCCGACGAAGTTCAGCACATGACGGCCGAGCTCGAGGGTATCGCCCTCCTTGACGACGATGCGGCGGTCGGCGTAATCGGTACCGAAGAAGTTGACCATCATGTTGAACGCCTTCTGAGAGGACACGACGGTCGCGTCGGGGAACTCACGCAGAAAGTTGTCGATGTTGGCGCTGTGGTCGGGCTCCATGTGCTGGACGACTAAATAATCCGGCTTGCGGTCGCCGAGAACGTTCTTCAGATTATCGAGCCACTGCCTGCCGAAATGCTGATCGACCGTATCCATGATCGCGATCTTATCATCGACGATCGCGTACGAATTGTACGCCATGCCGTTGGGCACGACATACTGACCCTCGAACAGGTCGATATCGTGATCGTTCACGCCGATGTACTTGATATCATTGGTAATAAACATAGGTATCATCTCCTAAAATGTATTCAAGGTAAGTATAACGGAAATTCGGTCAAATTGCAACAACAACTTGAAATATTTTTGCGGTTTTGTTATACTAAATACACGAATTTTTGAAAGGAAGAATTGTGATGGCAGGGAAATCGAGCTGCGAATTCTGCGCATACTATAATTACAACGAATATTACGACGACTATGAGTGTTCGGTCAACCTCGACGAGGACGATCTCGCCCGCTTCATGCAGAGCGGAGAGTCGAACTGCGCGTACTTCCGCTTTTCCGACGACTACAAGATCGTCGAGAAGCAGAACTGAGGCACCGATCCCTACAACTCTATCCGACGTTTGATCGTGCCGTAGGGGCGACCATCGGTCGCCCGCGAATGACGAACGTTAGATCGAGTCGTAGGGCGGGGGCTTGCTCCCGCCGGAACCTATCCGCTAATTGTCGTTTTCACGCGAAGCATGACAAGCCTTTGATTTGCTCCGCGTTTCACATTGATGTCACCACAGCGCCTCGGCGGGAGCAAGCCCCCGCCCTACAATATAGCCATACTCCTGACGTCTCGCAAACATCTAACGCTTGATCGTGCCGTAGGGGCGACCATCGGTCGCCCGCGAATGACGGACGTTATTGATATCGAAAACGTCGGATAGGATATGCCACGCTCTGCGACAGCGGGCGGTCAATGACCGCCCCTACGATGTCGCTGCGCGAACCGACGTTTATATAACTTCTCACTCCTCACTCTTAATCAATCCTCATTCTATAAGGTGCTTTTATGAAACAAAAACTCAAGCAATGCTTACAATTATTTCTGACATTCATGAAGATCGGCGTGGTCACCTTCGGCGGGGGCTACGCGATGATCCCGATCATTGAGAACGAGATCACCGACAAAAAGGGCTGGCTCGACGCGGATGACCTGCTCGAGGTCGTCGCGATCTCCGAGACCACCCCGGGACCCATCGCCATCTGCGCCGCGACCTTCATCGGCTACCGTATCGCGGGCGTGCTCGGCGCGTTCGCCGCTACGGTCGGCGTGGTACTGCCGAGCTTCGTCATCATCTACCTGATCTCGCTGTTCCTGAGAACCTTCGAGTCGCTCAGGTTCGTCAAATACGCCTTCTTCGGCATTCGCGCGGGCGTGCTGGCGCTGCTGATCAAGGCGGTCGTCTCCATGTTCAAAAAATCTCCGAAAAACATTATCGCCTACCTGATTATGGCGGCGTCGTTCGCGGCGGTGGCGTTCTTCTCGGCAAATGTGATCATCGTGATCGTCAGTGCGGCTGTCATCGGGCTGGCGGCGACGCTGATCGCGAGAAAGGCGGGTAAAGAGCTGTGAATATCTTCCTTCTGCTGTTTCTCGAATTTTTCAAGATGGGCGCGCTGACCTTCGGCGGCGGCTACGCGATGATCCCCTTCATCGAGGAGACCGTGCTCAGGCACGGCTGGATGACGACCCGCGAGCTGGTCGACTTCATCGCCGTTTCCGAGAGTACTCCCGGCGCCTTCGCGGTGAACATCTCCACCTATATCGGCTCGGAGGTCGGCGGGCTGTTCGGCGCATTCATCGCGACGCTCGGACTCGTCCTCCCGCCGTTCATCATCATCCTGCTGATCGCCAAGGTCTATGACCGGTTCAAGAAGAACATCCTCGTGCAGGGCGCGATGCTCGGACTCAAGAGCACCGTCGTCGGACTGATCGGCGCGACCGTACTGAGCGTGGGGATCGAAGTATTTTTCTCTGAGGGAATTAACATCAGCGTTTTACAGACCGCAAATTTCTACGTTTCGCTCGGGATCTTCGCCGTGGCGCTGTTTCTCCTGTTGTACAAAAAGCTCAATCCGATCGCCGTCATCGGCATCTCCGCCGCCGCGGGAGTCATCTTCGGCTATACGGGGGTTATTACAGTTTAAAGCTCTAAGTCGTAGGGGCGGTCATTGACCGCCCGCTGTCGCGGGGCGTGGCATATCCTATCCGACGTTTTCGTTATCAATAACGTCCGTCATTCGCAGGCGACCGATGGTCGCCCCTACGGCACGATCAAGCGTTAGATGTTTGCGAGATGTCAGGAGTATGGCTATATTGTAGGGCGGGGGCTTGCTCCCGCCGAGACGCTGTGGTGACATCAATGTGAAACGCGGAGCAAATCAAAGGCTTGTCATGCTTCGCGTGAAAACGACA
>CACZYF010000045.1 GCA_902785355.1 uncultured Ruminococcus sp.
AGCGAGTAGATGTAGAAGCCGACCTTGCTCTTAGCGGTGACATCCCAGCCGGACTTGCCTGCGTCGAAATAAAGCTTGGTGGATTCTGTTTCCACTGCGCCGGTATTGACGGCGGAGATCGCCAGGACAGATACCGCCAGCATAACCGCCAGCATTAAAGAAATCAATTTACGTACTTTTAACATGAAAAAACCTCCTAAAATTATTGTAATTATTATTATAACACATTTAAGCGTTATTTTCAATTATATTCTGAGAGGTTGCGTATATAAATTTTTGGATTAGAATTGAGCTGTTTTTTGATTTTTTTAGTTGCACCGGAACCGACTCTGTGATACAATAATATATTGTATATCAGAAATGACTTTTATCCGAAAGGTGTGAAAAAATGAAATCTATCCTACGCCACTTCACCCCGCGCGGTTGGCTCGCGACGGTGGGCGCTGTCGTGTTGATCGGGCTGTCGGTGTGGCTCGAGCTGTTGATGCCCGACTACACCAAGGAGATCACCTCGCTGTTGATCCTTCCCGGCTCTTCGATCGGCGATCTGCTCTGGGCGGGCGGCAAGATGCTTTTGTGCGCTTTGGCAAGCCTGCTTGTCAGCGTACTGGTCGTAGCGGTGACCGGTTACCTCGCCGCCGACTATTCCTTCAATGTGCGTGCGAAGCTCTACGATGCGGTCGAGGGTTTCTCGATGGCGGAGATCAACCGCTTCTCCACCGCTTCCCTGATTACCCGCTCCACCAACGATATCACCCAGGTACAGACCATCATTGTGTTCGGCTTGATGATGATTGTCCGTGCGCCGCTGATGGCGGGGCTCGCGATCACCAAGATCACCGACAAGAGCGCCGAGTGGACCTTTTCCGCCGCGATCGCTGTTGTTATCGTGATCGTCGTGCTCGGCGTATGCTTTATCTTTGCGCATCCGTTGTTTCAGCGTATCCAGACCCTGACCGATAACATCAACCGTATCACCCGCGAGAACCTCACCGGTCTGCGCGTGGTGCGCGCCTATAACGCCGAGACTTATCAGAAGAATAAGTTTGAATCCGCAAACGCCGACATCACCAATAATAATATGAAGGCGCATCGTATCATGTCGATCATGATGCCCTCGATGATGCTGGTGATGAACGGACTCTCGCTGATCGTCTACTGGATCGGCGCCTACCTGATCGAGGGCGCGCCGCTTGCCGGTAAGGCGGGGCTGTTTCTCGACATGACCGTCTTCTCCCAGTATGCGCTCATGGTCATCATGGCGTTCATGATGCTGAATATGATCTTCATCATGGGTCCCCGTTCGATGGTCGCCGCGAAACGTATCAACGAGGTCATCGATACCCCGTCCTCCATCAGCGACGGTAAGGGCGTCGAGCATACCGATACCGAGGGCGAGATCGAGTTCCGCAACGTCAGCTTCCGCTATCCCGATGCGTCCGACGATGTGCTCAAGGAAATTTCCTTCAAGGCGAAGAAGGGCGAGACCGTCGCGATCATCGGCTCCACCGGCTGCGGCAAATCCACCCTGATCAACCTGATCCCGCGGTTTTATGACGCGACCGGCGGCGAGGTGCTGGTGGACGGTGTGAACGTCCGCGAGTACACTCTTGAACAGCTTCACAATAAGATCGGCTACGTTCCGCAGCGTGCGGTGCTCTTCGCCGGTACGATCAATACCAACGTCGCGATGGGCGATAACGGCACTGCCGGTTATACGCAGGAGGATGTTGCCCGCGCCGTGAGGATCGCTCAGGCAAAGGACGTCGTTGAGAACTACCCCGAGGGATACGAGCATCCTGTCGCTCAGGGCGGCTCCAACCTCAGCGGCGGACAGAAGCAGCGTATCTGTATCGCCCGCGCCGTCTGCCGTAATCCCGAGATCCTGATCTTTGATGACAGCTTCTCGGCGCTCGACTACAAGACCGACCGTGTTCTGCGCGAGACCCTGAAGAAGGAGACTGCGGGCACGACCAATATCATTGTTGCCCAGCGCATCGGTACCATTAAGGACGCCGATCAGATCATCGTGCTGGACGAGGGCAGGATCGCCGGAATCGGCAAGCATAAGGACCTGCTCGATAACTGCACCATCTACCGCGAGATCGCGTTATCACAGCTGGGAGAGGAGGAGTTGAAGAATGTCTGAGAAGAATAACTCCGCCCCTCAGTATATCAGAAAGAATCGTGAGGCGCTGATCGGCGCCGACAGTAAGCGCCCTCAGGCGCAGAAGGGCATGGGAGGCCCGCGGGGCGTCGTGACCGAGCGCTCCGATAATTTCGGAGAAGCGTGGAAGAAGACGCTGGGTTACGCGAAGCCCCAGCTCCCCGCGATCATCGTCGCGATGACCTGCGCCGTGATCGGCACGATCATTGCGCTGATCGGCCCCGGACAGATCCAGAAGATCACCGACCTGATCACGAAGGGCATCACGGGTCATATCGACCTCGACGCGGTGACCGCGACCTGTACCTTCCTCTTGGTCCTGTACGCCGTCAGCTGGCTGATGAACTTTGTACAGCACTTCATCATGGCGACCGTTGCCCCGACAATCAGCCGCCGCATGCGTACCGATATCACCGAAAAGACCAACCGTCTGCCGCTTAGCTTCTTTGACTCGACCTCCTTCGGCGATATCCTCAGCCGCATCACTAACGATATCGACACCATCGAGCGTACGCTCAACCTTTCTATCGCCCAGTTCATCACCTCGATCGCGCTGTTTATCGGTTCGGCGGTGATGATGTTCGTCACCAACTGGATCCTCGCTCTGACCGCGATCGTCGCTTCTGTCCTCGGCTTCTTCCTGATGTCTGTGATCATGAAGCGCTCTCAGCTCCACTTCAACCGTCAGCAGCGCCACCTCGGCGCTATCAACGGCCATGTCGAGGAGATCTACGCCGGTCATAACATCGTCAAGGCGTATAATTATGAGAAAGAAAGCAAGGAGGAGTTCAGCCGCATCAACCGCCATCTGCGCGACTCGGTATTCAAGAGCACCGCGCTGTCCGGCGTGATGCAGCCGCTGATGACCTTCATCGGCAACCTCGGCTATGTCGCTGTATTCATCGTCGGCGCACTTCTGGTGCGCGGAGATATGATCTCCTACGGCGTGATCATCGCTTTCACCATCTATGTCCGCCTGTTCACCCAGCCGCTCCAGCAGCTCGCCCAGAGCTTTACCAATATGCAGAGCACCGCGGCAGCCGCGGAACGCGTATTCGAGTACCTCGACGAGGAGGAGCTCTCCGATGAGAGCAACAAGACCCGTACCCTCGATAAGGTGAAGGGCGACGTTCGCTTCGAGCATGTGCGCTTTGGCTATAATCCCGACCGTATCATCATCAAGGACTTCTCCGTCGATATCAAGGCGGGCCAGAAGGTCGCGATCGTCGGACCTACCGGCGCCGGTAAGACAACCATCGTCAACCTGCTCATGCGTTTCTATGAGCTCAACGCCGGTCGAATCTTTATTGATGATGTGCCGATCGACGAGCTGACGCGAGAGAATGTCCACGAGCTTTTCTGCATGGTATTACAGGATACATGGCTCTTTGAGGGCACGGTGCGCGAGAACCTCGTTTACAGCAAGGAGAACGTCACCGACGAGGAGCTCGACCGCGCCTGCAAGGCGGTGGGTATCTACCACTTTATCCACACCCTCCCGCACGGCTACGATACGATCCTCGATGATAAGGCGAGCCTGTCCGCCGGTCAGAAGCAGCAGCTCACCATCGCCCGCGCGATGATCGAGAACGCGCCGCTGCTGATCCTCGACGAGGCAACATCATCCGTCGATACCCGTACCGAGCGCATTATCCAGAAGGCGATGGATAGCTTGACCGAGGGCAGAACCTCGTTTGTCATCGCGCACCGTCTCTCGACCATCAAGAACAGCGATCTGATCCTCGTGCTGAAGGACGGCGATATCATCGGCTCCGGCACGCATGAGGAGCTGCTTGCCGAGGGCGGTTTCTACGCCGACCTGTACAACAGTCAGTTTGAGCAGAGTGCGTGAGCGATCTGCAATACTGTGCCTGAGGCAAATTGCGGGTACCTGCCCGCACCGATTGATCTGATAAAGGGGTAAGAATTATCATGAAAATATGTGTATATGGAGCCGCGTCCAACGCGATCGGAAAGACCTTTCTGGATGCGGGACATGAGCTGGGGGAAAAGCTCGCGAAGCGAGGTCACAGCCTCGTTTTCGGCGGCGGAAGCTCCGGTATGATGGGTGCTGTCGCCCGCGGTACTCACGACGGCGGCGGACATATCACCGGTATCGCGCCTTCGTTTTTCAACGTTGACGGGATCCTCTATCCTCTCTGCGACGAGATCATCTATACAGACACCATGCGCCGGCGCAAGCAAAAGATGGAGGAGATGAGCGACGGCTTTATCGTATCCCCCGGCGGGATCGGTACCTTTGAGGAATTCTTCGAGATCCTGACCCTCAAGCAGCTGGGCAGGCTCTCAAAGCCCATTGCCATTCTCAACACTGATGGCTACTATGATTCGCTGCTTGAAATGCTGCGCCATACCGCTGAGACCAATTTTATGAGCGAAAAGAACTTTGCGCTCTTCTTTGTCAGCGACGATATCGACAAGGTGATCGATTATATCGAGAATCCGACTGAGATCGGATTCGACGTAAAGGAGCTCAGGCGGCTGTAATCGCGTATTGCATTTTTACCGGAAATATACTATACTGAATAAGTACGTAAATCTTGCGGATTTATCCGCTTTACAGGAGTGAACACCAATGTGCAAGGAATGTGAGAAAAAACCGTATTATATCACCACGGCGATCGCTTACACCTCTCGTAAGCCGCATATCGGCAACAGCTACGAGATCGTGCTGACCGACGCGATCGCGCGTTATAAAAGAATGCTGGGCTATGACGTCTTCTTCCAGACGGGAACAGACGAGCACGGTCAGAAGATCGAGATGTACGCTCAGGCGGAGGGCTGTACGCCCAAGGAGTATGTTGACAAGGTTGCGGGCGAGATCCGCGCGATCTGCGACGTGCTGAACACGTCCTATGATTACTTCATCCGCACGACCGACGAGAAGCACGAGAAGGTCGTACAAAAGATCTTCAAGAAGCTCTATGAGCAGGATGATATCTACAAGGGCAGCTACGAGGGTCTGTATTGTACTCCCTGCGAGAGCTTCTGGACGGAGTCCCAGCTCGTAGACGGCAAGTGCCCCGACTGCGGCAGAGAGGTCAAGCCGATGAAGGAGGAGGCGTACTTCCTGCGTCTTTCCAAGTATCAGAAGCAGCTCGAGGAGTATATCGAGAGCCATCCCGACTTCATCTATCCCGAGAGCCGAAAGAAAGAGATGCTCAACAACTTCATCAAGCCCGGCCTGCAGGATCTCTGCGTATCCCGTACCAGCTTCAAGTGGGGCATCCCCGTTGATTTTGACGACAAGCACGTGGTCTATGTCTGGATCGACGCGCTCTCCAACTATATTACCTCGATCGGTTACGATCCCGACGGCAGCAGCGATCAGTATAAGAAATTCTGGCCTGCCGACGCTCATATCATCGGCAAGGATATCGTTCGCTTCCATACCATCTACTGGCCGATCATGCTGATGGCGCTGGGTGAGCCGCTGCCTAAGCAGGTTTACGGCCATCCGTGGCTGCTGTTCGGCGAGGATAAGATGAGCAAGAGCCGCGGTAACGTCATCTATGCCGACGAACTGGTGAAGATGATCGGCGTGGACGCGGTCCGATATTACCTGCTCAGCGAGATGCCCTTCGCGAACGACGGCTCCATCACCTATGATACCATCGTCGAGCGCTTCAACTCCGACCTCGCGAATACTCTCGGCAATCTGGTCAACCGTACCGTCGCTATGAACAACAAGTATTTCGGCGGCGTGGTACAGGAGCCCTCTGTCAAGGAGCCCATCGACGACGAACTCGCGCAGTTCTGCCTCGATACCGTGAAGAAGGTCGACGATGCGATCAATGTTTTCCATATGAGCGACGCGGTCGAGGCGGTTATCAACCTCGCAAAGCGCTGCAACAAATATATTGATGAGACTACTCCGTGGGTACTGGCTAAGAGCGAAGATACCAAGCCCCGTCTGGGTACGGTGCTCTATAATCTGCTTGAAGGAATCCGTTATATCGCGGTGCTTCTCCAGCCCTTTATGCCCGATACCAACAAGGCGATTCTGGAGCAGATCAATTGCGATATTGCCGACTACGACAGCCTGAGCTCCTTTGGCGGTTACAAGGCCGGTACACAGCTGGGTCAGGCGACTCCGCTGTTCGTTCGTATCGATCCCAAGCAGTTTGAGGCTGATCTCGAAGCGATGCAGAAGGCTAACGCCGAGAGCGAGAAAGCGATCGAAGAGATCGCCGACGAGGCCGCGTTTGTTCTGCCCGAGCATAAGCCCGAGATCGCCTTCGATGATTTTGAGAAGGTCGAGCTGAGGGTCGCGAAGGTGCTCGCCTGTGAGAAGGTCAAGAAGAGCAAGAAGCTCTTGAAATTCACCCTCGACGACGGTGAGGGCGAGCGCACCATTCTCTCCGGTATCGCCGAGTATTACGATCCCGAGGAGCTTGTCGGTAAGAACATCGCCTATGTCGCGAACCTCGCGCCCCGTAAGATGATGGGTATCGAGAGCTGCGGCATGATCCTTTCCGCCGAGAGCGGCGACGGACTGAAGGTCGTCACCATCGACGACAGCATCCTCCCCGGCGGATCCTTAGTATAATCAATAAAAGCACGGCGGGCGCACAGTGCATTGTTGCTCCCGCCGTTACTTTATAAAGGTGAAATATGCTGACAAATATTTTTGACGCACACGCGCATTATGATGATAAATGGTTCGATGACGATCGGGAATCCTTGCTTGCGACCATGCCCGAGAACGGCGTTTCCTATATTGTAAACGCCGCTGTCGATCTCCTGACGGCAAGGATTGCGATCGGCTATGCCGAGACCTATCCCCATGTCTATGCCTGCGCCGGTATCCACCCCGAGAACCTCGAGGGGCTCGCCCCTGATTATCTCGATCAGTTGACTGAGTTGTTAAAGCACCCGAAGGTGGTCGCCCTCGGTGAGATCGGGCTCGACTATCACTGGGATATCCCGCGCGAGTTGCAGAACCGCATCTTCGAGGAACAGCTGATGCTCGCGAAGGAGCTGGACGTACCGGTCGTGATCCATGACCGTGAGGCGCACGGCGATGTGATGGCGCTGCTGAGAAAGTATCAGCCCAAGGGTCTGATGCACTGCTTCTCCGGTTCGGTGGAAATGCTCAAGGAGGTCATGAAGCTCGGCATGAGCATATCCCTCGGCGGCACCGTCACCTTCAAGAACGCCCGCGTACCCGTTGAGGTAGCGGCGGCGGTTCCTCTCGACCGCCTGCTGCTCGAGACCGACGCGCCTTACCTCAGCCCCGTGCCGAACCGCGGCAAGCGCAACGACAGCCGCAACATCGCCTATACCGCTCAGCGTATCGCCGAGATCCGCGGCATGGACGCACAGGAGCTCGTCGATATCACCACCGAAAATGCTAAAAGATTGTACGGGATAAAATAAAAAAGCCTGTCATATTGACAAGGGCAGGAAACGTGTTATAATATTAATACAAGGAGCTATCCGATAGACGGTTAGCCCAAGCTGTTAGTTAAAATAACCGCCGCTTTAGCCGAGGGCGGTTATTTTTTATGCGTAAACATCAGTATGGTGAAGACCAGAGTGAGTATTCCTACGATCAACATAGCGAACGCTAATAATTCGCTATATGTAACGTACTGCATAAGAATCCCCCCTTTACAGTCAAGTATCAGAGGGACATACCCTCCGAGAAAAGAGGGTTAACCGCCTACCGTTATGGATAGTTCCTTGCATAGGTATTCTATCAAAGACATATTTGCTTGTAAAGAATTGTAGCAAAATCGTAATAGAAATTTGCAAAAGAGTAACCCCCCTGAACCCGCATAAAACCTGAACGCACCGCTCTGTCAACACCGTTTGAACAGGGTGGTGCTTGCTTTTTTCCGTTCTTCACTGTATGATGAAGTCAATCCAAGCGAAAGGATGGATCTACATGGAAAATAACCGCCCCGATTTTATGAAGAACCGCCCTGTGGCAGCACCCATGAATCAGGTCAAGGATGTCTACGGATCACAGAAGAAGTCCACGCGTATTACCCTGACTGTGCTCCTTGCCGCGGTCGACCTCGTTATCCTTGTGATCAGTCTGATAACGGGCAATTATATGGTGACGCTCATCTTCGCGCCGCTGCTGCCGCTTCTGGTGATCGCTGTCATCATCGGCAGGCGGGCTGACAGGCAAAACACACCCCCGCAGCCGTCACAACATCCCGACGCGCTCTTTCAGGAGCACGATGAGTAGAAAGGAAGTTTAAAATGGCAGAATTCGGTGAAAACATCCGCAGGGCGAGAGAGGAGCTGGGCGTCACCCAGCAGACGCTCGCGAATCAATTATATGTGACCCGTCAGGCGGTGTCACGATGGGAGAACGGCTCGCGTTATCCCGACCTGCTGACGGCTAAACGGCTTGCCGCGTCCCTCGATACGACCTTGGACGACCTGCTTGCCGACGACGATATGCACACCTATCCCGAGGTCAACCCCGTCATCGAGTATCCCTTATATAAAAGGATACAGACCGCCCTGTTCTCAGCGGCGTTCATGGTGAATCTGGTACAGTTCCTCTGGTATATCGGCTTTATGGTGATCGAATACCGCTTCATGCTTGATTGGGAGAGGGGCGGGGGAGTCGCGTCCATCGTGACTTCCGCCGTGATCACCGGAGCCTTGCTCTACGGGGCGGTTAAGTCCGCCCGTGATTCGGTAACGCCCCGCACAGCCGCACGGATCGCGACGATCATCATCGGCGTGGATATCCTCAACCAACTGGTGCTCCAATACTTCAATTGGCGCAACCGCCAATTTGATATCAACAGTATCACCGGGCTTTCGATCTATCTGTTCTTCGATATTGCGTTTATCGTGCTGGTGCTGGTGTTCTTTCTGTCTGAGAAGCCCCGCAGCCCGATCCCGATCTATATCGTAGCGGGCATCAACATCTTCATGGTCATTGCCGCCTATACGACGAGTCTGCTCGGCGCCGTCGGTACCGCCCAGATCACGAAGTTCATGATGACCTCCTCCCTCAGGATATTCGCGGTTTTGCTGATCCCCACCCTTTTCATCTATATGACCGCTGTTTTGTATCGCAAAAGACGATTGGCAAAGACCTGATTTTCGAACATCCTTATCCGAATAATCATCGAAAAACCTGTTATATTTCCCCTGAGAAATAATGAATATCGACCCCAAGATTTTGTGATTTTCGGTTATTTTTCTCCAAAATATATTAAAAAACGCTTTAATTTCCAACCGGAATTAACGGTTACAAAGTGATACGTTTTTTATTCAAAAAGGAATTAACGATTAACAAACTGATATGAAAATGCGTAACCTGTAACTGGTATTTTCTCATCTTCTCTGCTACAATATAATTGTAAGAAATGAAACAACTGTTCGAATAAATCAAGGAGATGATGACATGAAAATCAACGTTAGAGGAGAACAAGTTTCCGAGAAAATCATCAGAATGTATGTCAGCGAGCTGGTCAAGGCTCACCCCGACAAGAACATCGAGTCGGTCGACATCATCGTGGAGGGCGACAGCCTCAAGGTGAGGATGATGCATAACCTCGAGCGCTCCGCATGAAGGGCGAGCGGTGAAGATCTTCCGCCCGACCCCGATACAGCAGAATAATCGATATACCGCCGTTTCAGCCAGTTGAAGCGGCGGTTTTTGATATATGTCGTTACAGAGTAGCTTCTTGGAAGTTACGGGAGTTCATCGATCGTCATTGTGAGGCTCCGCGGGAGCCGTGGCAATCTCAACCGAATATCAGAATCACTCCCCGCTTGGGCGCATATCCGTTTCGATCCTCGCATACAATACCATATCATATTGTGTGAATCGGAGAGATACGAATGTTAACAGCATTACAGATCGAGGAGTATGCAGGCGGCTCCTTTTGGCATGTTTTTCGCCGTAACCGCGTGCGCGTCGGACACCGCTACTGTGACAGCGCAGCGGTAAAAAGCGTTGTCTATGAACATTACCGAGGCAAGCTCAACTGGACCACCATCGACCGCTTTGTCAAGGGCCAGCGAGACAGGCTCCTGTGTCCCGAGAGCGTCGAGCTGCCTGCCTTTCTCGGCTATCGCCGCTTTGAGTCGAGCGAGCTGAATCGCAGAATGTGCGGCAACGCCGCCTTATATCTCCTACGTATGGCGGAACGCCGCGATATCAAGACCGTGCTGGTGGATAGGGAAGGGGAGTGCCTTGACCTCTGCGAACGTCTTACTGAATATACCGAGCCGGTTTACGTAGTGACCGAGTCGCCTGAGCTGTACGCTGCCGAGGCGGAGTACCTGCTCAGCGAGAAGGGCGCGATCCTCCGCGTCAGTCGCAGTGCGGGCTGTCTGCGCGATGCCGATGTGATCATCAGCCCGCGATGTATTTCGAATGACCTGTGCTGTCAGCCGACGGCTGTACTCCTCTCCGGTGAGAAGCCCGCTTATCCTCAGCTGTCGCCCGTCATCTATGACTATACCTTTGAATTGCCGCAGAAGTACCGCGACGTCATGCCGCCGTACCTTGACGAGATGTACTTCGCATCGGCGCTGTACGCGCTCGCCCACGCGCGGGGACTCAGCGCGGAGTTGTTCACCCGCTGCGGCGACGGTACCGTGATACATACCCGCCAAAGCCTCGTTGAAATGCTGAAAAAGCGTCTCTCTGTTGCAGGTGATTTTAGCTGATGATCCCGCTTTTTTTTCTTTCCGCAGAAACCTGTTCATCCCGCAGATTCATTCTTGACATCGGTAGGGACTTGGCATATAATATAATCTGTATGCGAATATCCAATAAACTGAAAGGATGTATAACTATGGCTAAACCCGTAATGCTGACCGCCGAAGGCTTAAAACAGCTCGAAGAAGAGCTCGATCTCTTAAAAGGCGAAAAGCGTAAAGAAATAGCAGAGAAAATCAAGGTTGCCCGCTCCTACGGCGACCTTTCCGAGAACAGCGAGTACGATGACGCGAAGAACGAGCAGGCGATGCTCGAGGCGCGTATCGTCACCATCGAGGCGACCCTCAAGAATGCCGTTGTCATCGACGAGGAGGGTATCTCCAACGAGCATATCCATGTCGGCTCCAACGTCAGACTCCTGAACCTGCGCACCGACAGCGAGGTGACCTACAAGATCGTAGGCTCCAACGAGGCGAACCCCTCCGAGGGCAAGATCTCGGACGAGTCCCCCGTCGGTCTGGCGCTGCTCGGACATGCTGCCGGCGACGCTGTCGAGGTCGAGGTACCCGCAGGCGTGATCGGCTTTAAGGTGCTCGAGATCTTCAAGTAATTCAGGCTTCTTTTGGTAAAGGGAGCTGTCACCGTAAGGTGACTGAGGGATTGTATCATTGAGCGAGATCATCTCGCGATAACTGAATTATGAAATACTGAGGTTAGGATATATGGAAAATCTGAATGAAATATTAAGGCTCAGACGAGAGAAGCTCGCACTCTTACAGGCTGCGGGCAAGGATCCGTTTGTTATCACCAAGTTTGACCAGAGTCACCACAGCATGGACATCAAGTCGAACTACGACGAGCTGGAGGGCAAGACCGTCAGCATCGCTGGCAGAATGATGTTCAAGCGCGTGATGGGTAAGGCGTCCTTCTGCAACGTCCGTGACTTAAAGGGTGATATCCAGGTCTATGTCGCGCGCGATTCGATCGGTGTCGAGGAGTATATGGGCTTCAAGAAGCTCGACGTCGGCGATATTATCGGTGTGACCGGCGAGGTATTCAAGACCAAGACCGGCGAGATCTCGGTGCATGCCGCGACCGTGACCTTGCTTTCTAAGTCTCTGCAGACTCTACCCGAGAAGTACCACGGCTTGACCGATACCGACACCCGTTATCGTCAGCGCTACACCGATCTGATCATGAACGCCGAGGTCAAGGATACCTTTATCAAGCGTTCCAGGATCATCTCCACCATCCGTCGTTTCCTTGATGAGCAGGGCTTCATGGAGGTCGAGACCCCCATGCTGGTGCAGAATGCCGGCGGCGCTGCCGCAAGACCCTTCGAGACCCACTTCAATGCGCTCGACGAGGACTTGAAGCTCCGTATCTCTCTGGAGCTGTATTTGAAGCGCCTGATCGTAGGCGGCCTTGAGCGCGTGTATGAGATCGGCAGAGTCTTCCGTAACGAGGGTCTTGACACCCGCCACAACCCCGAGTTCACCCTGATGGAGCTGTACCAGGCGTACACTGACTATCACGGCATGATGGATCTGACCGAGGCGATGTACCGCCGCGTGGCGCAGGAGGTCAACGGCTCTATGCAGGTCACCTACGGCGAGCATGTGATCGACTTCGAGAAGCCTTTCGAGCGCATCACCATGGTCGACGCGGTAAAGAAGTACGCGAACGTCGACTGGAACGAGGTCAAGGACACCGCCCAGGCGCGCGCGATCGCGGACAGGCTCCATGTCGAGTATGAGGATCGTCACCAAAAGGGCGATATCCTCAGCCTGATCTTTGAGGAATATGTCGAGGAGCACCTGATCCAACCGACCTTCGTCATGGATCACCCGATCGAGATCTCTCCGCTGACGAAGAAGAAGCCCGACGACCCCGAGTATGTCGAGCGCTTCGAGATGTTCATCAACGGCTGGGAGATGGCGAACGCCTACAGCGAGCTGAACGATCCGATCGACCAGCGCGAGCGCTTCAAAGCGCAGGAGGCGATGCTCGCCGCCGGCGACGAAGAGGCGAACACCACCGACGAGGACTTCCTCAACGCCCTCGAGATCGGTATGCCCCCCACAGGCGGCATCGGTTACGGCATCGACCGCCTGGTCATGATCATGACCAACTCCCCCGCCATCCGCGACGTCCTCCTCTTCCCGACAATGAAGTCCTTAGATAAGTAACACCCCAAAACCCCAGTGTTTATGCGGGTTTCGAGAGTTGCGATGTCTCGGATTTACGCCATTTACGCCAAACTTACGCCAAACGGTGCAGAAAGTTGTGCAGAGCGTAATCAATCGCATATTTTAATGAATTTGACCTTGATGGATTCGTTTTCATCAAGGTCTTTTTTTGTTTGACGGATAGACAAAATCAGGCTGAAATGATATAAT
>CACZYF010000046.1 GCA_902785355.1 uncultured Ruminococcus sp.
TGTAGAGTTTTGTTGTAAGCGAACTAACTGTAACACAGGTTCTTCCTATTTGCTATTCTTTTTTACTTCTACTGTAACGACTCTATTGTAAACCTACATGAATGAATACCCATTTTCAACTTGCCTATTGTCAACTTGTGTCAGTTTTGGTATAATAAGATTTAATCGCTTTAAAGTGTATCAGTATCGGCGCTTTACAGCGAAAATGTAACGAAATCGAGGAGTAGAAACAATGGAAAAGAGAAGCTCTTTCTCAGGCTCGATCGGCTTTGTGCTTGCTGCTGCGGGCAGCGCGGTCGGTTTGGGAAATATCTGGAGATTCCCGTATCTTGCGGCAAAGGACGGCGGCGGTCTGTTCCTGGTCATTTATATCATCCTCGCCCTGACCTTCGGCTTCACCCTGCTGATGACCGAGGTCTCTATCGGGCGTAAGACCAAGCAGAGCTGTCTGACCGCTTACGGAAAGCTGCATAAGAAATTCGGATGGCTGGGCGGACTGGCGAGCATCGTACCGTTCATCATCATGCCGTACTACTGCGTTATCGGCGGCTGGGTGCTTAAATATGCGCTGGTATTCATCACCGGTCAGGGCGCTGCCGCGGCGGGCGATAATTTCTTCGTCAGCTTCATCACCGGCTACGCCGAGCCGATCGTCTATAACTTTGTGTTCCTGCTGATGACTGCGATCGTCATCTATCGCGGCGTCAATAAGGGTATCGAGGCACTCTCCAAGGTGCTGATGCCGATCCTGTTCTTGCTGATCATCGGTATCTCGATCTACTCGCTGACCCTCGCGGGTTCGGAGGAGAGCGGCGGCAGAACCGGCTTACAGGGGCTTGGCAAGTACGTCATCCCGAACTTTGAGGGCGCGACCTTCGGCAGCATCATGACTACGATCATGGACGCGATGGGTCAGCTCTTCTACAGTATCAGCGTTGCGATGGGTATTATGGTCACCTACGGCTCCTACTTCAAGGATAAGGATAACCTGATCAAGTCCGTCAACCAGATCGAGATCTTCGATACCGTCGTCGCGTTTTTAGCGGGCGTTATGATCATCCCCGCCGTCTATGTATTCAATCCCGACGACCTGAGCAAGGCGGGCCCCGGACTGCTGTTCCAGGCGATGCCGAAGATCTTCGCCCAGATGGGCGTTATCGGTAACGTGCTCGGCGCTATCTTCTTCCTGATGGTGCTGTTTGCGGCGCTGACCAGCTGTATTTCCATCATGGAGGCGATCTGCTCCGGCATGATCGACAAGGGTATGTCGCGTAAGAAGTCGACCGTTACCGAGGGCTTGATCGCGCTGGTGCTCAGTACCGTCGTATGCCTCGGCTACAACGTCTTTTACTTCGAGGCTCCGCTGCCCAACGGCGCTGTCGGACAGATTTTGGATATCATGGATTATACATCCAATAATGTGCTCATGCCTATCCTCGCGATCGGCACCTGTATCCTGGTCGGCTGGGTCATCAAGCCCAAGACGATCATCGACGAGGCGACCAAGAACGGCGAGCGCTTCATGCGCCGCGGCTTGTATGTCGTGATGGTGAAGTTTATCGTCCCTGTTCTGCTGGTACTGCTGCTTCTCGTCTCGTTAGGCATCATCCACTGATGACTGTATCATAAAAACAACCCCTGACCGAGCGGTCAGGGGTTTTGCATATTGTCGGTATCTCAAATCTTTACGATCTCGTCGTAAAGCGTAGCATTCGCGGCGATGTTCTCCGCGTTGCCGACGGTGCAGTAGGCGGCTGTCGGGACGGCGGCTTTCATCTTCTCACCGAGCTTGTTGACGTCCGAGAGGGTCGAGGTCAAAAGCTCGTCGCGCTCCTTTTGGATGTCGTCATTACTTCTGCCCAGCAGGTAGTAGACGGTCGCGAGATACGCTTCTGTGCGGGGCAGCTGGGGATTGTCCAGACTGCGTACCACGCTGATGATATAGTCCTCTACCGCGCGATCGCTCAGACTGAGTGTGCTCAGGAAGTCCGCGGCATGGTTGAAGGTGTCGAGGGTAGAGCGGATCTGCGGATCGCGGTAGCTCCACATGTCGAGGCGCTTCGCAGAGTTCGGCGCTGCGCCGCAGCCGTAGGCGCCGTTCTCGACGCGGATCTTCTGCCAGAGATATTCGAGGGAGAGGATCTTCTTCGCAAGCATTAGCTCGCCGCCGCTGAGATCGTCGTCGGTGTTGTAGCTGTAGCCGTTGAACACGATGTCGCAGGGCGCCGACAGGGCGATGTTGCCCGTCATCAGCGGCGCGTCGGCGTCGGCCATGCCGTCGGTCAGCTGAGACTGCAGGGGCAGTGGAGCGCTTTCGACGGCCTCTCTGTTGTCCTCGTCACAGGCGAGGGAGTAGACCGCCTTACCGTTCTTGATATATTTATCGCATACCGCTTCGAGCCGAGCCTTGAGCTCGTCGAAGCCTTCGCCCGCGTTCAGCTGTTCCTTGAGCGCCTTGAGTCGGAGGTAGAAGCCGATGCCGCTGCCTGCGTCGCTGAGTGCATCGCGAACGTTATGCACGGCGCCCGCGCGGGTAGCCGCAAGCTGGCTCGAGTTGTTGATGAAGCCCAGCTGCATCTCGGTACAGATCTGGTCGATCAGGTCGCAGATCGCCTTTTTATCGTCGAATACCGCTTCGGTCAGGACTTCCTGTGCGAGAGCCGCCGCCTGCGCGTAATGCTCGGTCAGCGCCTTAAAGCGGAGGGTCAGCGCGGAGATGACCTTGCTGCCGTAGCTCGTCGCGACCAGTCCCGCGCCCATCGAGCCGGTGTACAGTCCGAGCTTGGTCTGCAGGGCTTGTCCGTCGGTCTTTGCGGTGCCGATGTTGGTCAGCAGGGCGGACAGCAGGCTCAGGGTAAACAGCTCGTCGGAACTCGCCGACGCGATATCGAAGAAAAGATCGGCGTAGACGATGCCGTCCGTCTTGAGCGGATGGAAGAGATAGGGCTTGCCGTTTTGCTCCCTGCGCTCGGTAAGATAGGGGACGGCCTTCCTGTCGATGTCGCTGAGGCTCAGATGGGGGATGGGGTCGACGTCGGAGCGGCGATTCTCGGCTGAATAGCCGTCGGGCTCTTCGGTCGGCTCGCTGTATTTCTTCTCGCTGACCGTGGGGGTCATGACGACAACGTTGCGGTTTTCGTTATTCAGAAGGTATTCTTCGATCAGCTGTTCAAAATAGCCGTTATTCAGCTTCTCCTTGATCGCCGCGAGGGGGGCTTCATACTCGAGATAGAGCCACGGCTCATAATCGTAGAGCCATGTGCCGGCGATCTGGATGCCGTAGTACAGCCCCTTGGTCAGTCCTGCGGCGCTGCCCTCGCGCAGGTTGAATTCGACCGTGCTCAGCTTGGCAGTGACCGCCTCGCGGTCGAGACCCGCGGCACATTCGCGCAGGCACGCGTCGATCTCGCGCTCGATCTCGTCGAGACGGCTCGCGTCGCAGTGACGGAGCTTGACAGTGAACAGGGGATAGGCGATGTCCTCGATCATCTCGCAGTCCAGCTCGACCGCAAGACCCTTGTCGAGAATGCGCTTCTTCAGCGGGTCATAGTTGGTGTCCGCGAGGATGTCGGTCAGCACAGAGAGACCGAGATAGGTCTCGAAGTCGGGCATCTCACAGATGGGGTAGGTGATCGCGAGATAGTCCTCGCCGCTCTTTTCGCTGTCGGCGGTGTAGGTGCAGTAATAGGGCTTCGCCTGCTTTTTGACGGTGATCTTCGGCTCCTTGATCGCCTCCTGCGGCTCGACCCTGCCGAGGTACTCGTCGTCGAGGAAGCGGAGCTTTTCTTCCAATTCCATCTTACCGTACAGATAGAACCGCGCGTTCGAGGGATGGTAATACTTTTTGTGATTGTTGATGAAGTCCTCGTATGTCAGCCGGACGATGTGGTCGGGATGACCGCCCGAGACGGTGGTGTACTGGCACGGCTCGTAGCTCTCGCCGAAAACCGCCTGATAGAGGTTCTCCTCCGGATCGCCCAGGGCGCCCTTCATCTCGTTGTAGACGACGCCCTGGTAGTAGAGCTTGCCGTCCTTATCCTTCTCGATATGCCAGCCCTCCTGACGGAAGGCGTTCTCGTTGTCATAGATCAGCGGACGGAACACCGCGTCGGTGTAGACCGACATCAGGTTCATCAAGTCCTTCTCGTTCATGGATGATACGGGGTACATCGTCTTGTCGGGGAAGGTCATCGCGTTGAGAAAGGTGTACAGCGAGCTCTTCATCAGCTCGACGAAGGGATCGTCGACGGGGTACTTTTCCGAGCCGCACAGGACGCTGTGCTCGAGGATATGGAACACACCGGTGCTGTCGTGCGACGGAGTCGCGAAGGTGATCGCATAGGTCATGTTGCGGTCGTCGTTATCGATATAGCACAGCTCTGCGCCGCTGTGCAGGTGGCGCAGAATATACAGGTCGCCGCCTACCTCGCGGATATGGCGGCTCTGCGTGACTTCAAAGCCGTGGATTATTTGTCCGATGGTATATTTCATGATTCACCTCGTTACAGTTGTTCTTCAACGAGCTCGATCGCGTGCTTGACGCAATCCTCGCAGGAGCAGAGCATGTTGCCTGTGAGCACGCCCTTGAGGTCGATGCAGCGAGAAGCGCCGCACTTCTCCTCGAAAGCTTGAAACAGTCTGCGGCTGTTGCCGTTCATGCCGGAGGTCCTTCCGGAGAGGATGCCGAGCACCATCTCCGCACCGACCAAGGCACCGCAGGTGCCCATCATCCCGCCCATGCCGGAGCCGAAGGTCGAGCCCAGCATCAACAGGCTTTCTTTATCATACGGGAGCAAATCCTCAAAGGCGAGGAGCACTGCCTGACAGCAGTTATGGGAGCGCTTTAACTCAGCGCCGCGTTCGGGTCTGTTCATACAACCGTCCCTTTCTGTAGTTAGTTTCTGTGATACGTTGATAATTATGCTCCTTTTTCCGGCTCTTGTCAATCGCACTGTACATTAATTCTCAAAAAGTTTTCACGAAAAAGCCCGCCGTCTGTACAAATATCCGAATTATCCCCGCCGCCCTTGACACTGATTGTCGATTGGTGTATAAACCATATTGTCAAAACAATGAGGAAAGGTGCTTGATTAGGTGAGGGCGTCAGCCCTCCGATAACCATTCGTCTTTCACTATTCACCATTCACCGACGGTTAAGCCGTCGATTTAGGAGGACTTGTTATGGAAAAACGTGAACAGCTGTATGAGGGCAAGGCGAAGAAGGTTTTTAAAACCGACGATCCCGAGCTCTTGATCGTCTCCTATAAGGACGACGCGACCGCCTTCAACGGTCTCAAGAAGGGTACCATCACCGGTAAGGGTGTGATCAACAACCGCATGAGCAACCTGCTGATGCAGAAGCTCGAGAAGGAAGCCGGCGTACCGACTCACTTCGTCGAGGAACTCAGCGAGCGCGATACCGTCGTCAAGAAGGTTTCCATCGTTCCGCTGGAGGTCATCATCCGCAACATCGCCGCGGGTTCCTTCTCCAAGAACTACGGCGTAGAAGAGGGCGTTGTCTTTGAACAGCCCACCATCGAGTTCTCCTACAAGAACGACGACCTCGGCGATCCGCTGATCAATGATTATCACGCGCTGGCGCTGAAGCTCGCGACTCCCGAAGAGATCGAGACCATCAAGAAGTACGCCTTCGCCGTGAACGATTATATGAAGGCTTACTGGAAGGAGCGCGGCGTTATCCTCGTCGACTTCAAGCTCGAGTTTGGCCGTCTGTCGGACGGTACCATCGTGCTCGCTGACGAGATTAGCCCCGACACCTGCCGTTTCTGGGACGCCGAGACCAAAGAAAAGCTCGATAAGGACCGCTTCCGCCGTGACCTCGGCGGTGTAGAGGACGCCTATGCCGAGATCATGGGCAGACTCTCTTGAGTGAGGAATTACGGGAAAGCCTCACGGTTTTGGATCGTTAATACGAATTCTTGCAGCAGCGTCTGTGACTCTATATGGGGTCGCAGACGTTTTTTATCAATTGCCGACTCCAATGTATTCGTATAGAAAACGTTGGATAGGAAATACAACGCCCTGCGAGCGAGGAGGGAGGAGTCAGGAATGAGGAGTTAGGAGCGAGGAGTTGTAGGGGCGGTCATTGACCGCCCGCGTCCCGCAGGGACATTCGTACAGCGACATTGTAGGGCGGGGGTACCCCCGCCCTACGACTCGACCTAACGTCAGTTGTTCGCGGGCGACCGATGGTCGCCCCTACGGAACACTGCGACGTTTCCGAAAATCTTGAAGGGATCGGCGTCCCGACGACCCCTTCAACTTCTAACTCCTCATTCCCCTCCTCCTTTTCTCCTAATTGTAAATATTTTACCGCTTTATTGACTTAAAGTGTTTGCTGTGATAGAATAGAGACGGTAAGAACTGGAGGGATTCTATGAGAATCGTGATCAAGGTGGGTACCTCGACCCTTGCCCACCCGACCGGTCTGCTCAACATCAAGCGCGTGGAGCAGATGTGCAAGGTCATCTCCGACCTGAAGAACGCGGGTCATGAGATCGTGCTGGTGTCCTCCGGCGCGATCGGTATGGGGCTCGGCAAGATCGGCATTACCAAGCGCCCCGGGGATATTTCCACCCTGCAGGCGGCTGCGGCGATCGGTCAGTGCGAACTGATGTACACTTATGATAAACTCTTTTCCGAATATAACCATACCGTAGCGCAGATCCTGATGACCGGCGCCTTCGTCGCGATCGAGGACTACGGCAAGAACCTCAACAATACCCTGTTCCGTCTGTTGGAGCTGGGCGTTATCCCGATCGTGAACGAGAACGATACCGTCACCACCGACGAGATCGTCATCGGCGATAACGATACCCTCGGCGCGATCATCGCCGAGCGGGTGCGTGCCGATCTTCTGGTCATTCTGTCCGACATCGACGGTCTTTATACCGCGAATCCTGCGAAGGATCCGACGGCTGAACGTATCGAGATCATCGAGGAGATCACCGAGGAGATCGAGGCGCTGGCGGGCGACGCAGGCTCGAAGCTCGGTACCGGCGGCATGGTCACGAAGCTCAAGGCGGCGCGTATTGCCACCGAGAGCGGTGTCAACATGGTCATAGCTAACGGTAAGGATCCCTCGATCCTGTACGATATCATCGACGGCAAGGGAACCTGTACACGTTTTGTTGCAAAGAGATAAAACAGATGTCATTGCGAAGCCACGCAAGGGGCTGTGGCAATCCCACAAAGAAGGATGCGAACGTTTATACCCTGTCACCGTAACAGGTATTTACGACAAGGGGATCGCCGCGTCGTAACCTTCGGTCACTCCTCGCAATGACACGATCACTATTTACGAAAGTAAGGAGCATGTTATGACGACTCATGAACTACTGGTGAAGGCGAAACAGGCGAAGGCGCGGCTGGGTGCCGTTTCGGCTCAGGATATTGACCGCGCCCTGCTCTTGATGGCTGATTGTCTGATCGCGCATACCGAACCGATACTTGCGGCGAATGCTCTCGATATCGAGGCGGCGCGCGGCAGTATCAGCGACGTCATGCTCGACCGTCTGCTCCTGACCGCCGACCGCGTCAGGGGGATGGCGGACGGTATCCGCGAGGTCGCTGCACTGCCGTGTCCCGTGGGCAGGGTTTTGAAGCATTATGAGCGCCCCGACGGGCTTGTTATCGAGCGTGTTTCCGTTGCGCTGGGCGTAGTTGCGATCATCTACGAGAGCCGTCCGAATGTTACCTCCGACGCGGCTGTTCTCGCGTTGAAGAGCGGCAACGTCTGCGTTCTCCGCTGCGGTAAGGAGGCGCATCGATCTGCAGCCGCTATCGTAGAAGCGCTCCGCGAGGGCTTGGCTCAGGCGGGCTTGCCCGAGGATATGGTGCTGCTTGTTGAGGATACTACCCGGCAGAGCGCAAACGAGCTGATGACCGCCGACGGCTATGTCGATCTCTTGATTCCGCGCGGCGGCAAGGGCTTGATTTCCGCAATCGTAAAGAACGCAACTGTACCCTGTATCCAGACGGGTACCGGTATCTGCCACATCTATGTGGACAGCGCCGCCGATCAGGAGATGGCGCTGAATATTATCGAGAACGCGAAGTGCTCTCGTCCTTCGGTCTGTAACGCCGAGGAGGTGTTGGTCGTTGCCCGCGATATTGCTCCGGAGTTCCTCCCGAAGCTGAAAGCACGGTTGGTCGATGATCGCCCCGAAACCCCCGTTGAGCTCAGACTTGACGCGGAGGCGGCTCAGATCATAGACGGTACCCCGGCGGGGGCGGATGATTTCGACACCGAGTTCCTCGATTATATCCTCGCGGTCAGGATCGTCGCAGACGTCGACGAGGCGGTCGCGCATATTAACGCCCATTCTACCGGTCACAGCGAGGCGATCATTACCGGCGACGCTGACGCCGCGGCGGTCTTTACCCGCGGGATCGACAGCTCGTCTGTCTACGTCAATGCCTCCACCCGCTTTACCGACGGCGGCGAGTTCGGGCTCGGCTGTGAGATGGGTATTTCGACGCAGAAGCTCCACGCACGCGGTCCGATGGGTCTCGAGGAGCTGAATACATACAAGTATATCATTAAAGGGAGTGGCAATATCAGATGAATCTCAAGTTTGGTTTTTTGAATAACAACGATGATCCGACCCACGTTCGCGCGATCAATTACCGTTTCGGCTTTATCGGCGTCGGCAATATGGGCAGCGCCCTCGCGAAGGCGGCTTCCAAGTCCACTAAGCAGATCCTTCTCTGCGACCATGAAGCCTCCAAGGCGGCTGACCTGAGCCGTCAGATCGGCTGTGAGTTCGGCGACAGCCGTTCCGTAGCGGCGGAATGCGAATACATTTTCCTCGGCGTAAAGCCCCAGATGATGGCGGAGATGCTCGAGGAGATCAAGGCGACGCTCGCAAAGCGCAAGGACGTTATCCTTGTTTCCATCGCGGCGGGGCTGAGCATCGACACGATCCGCCGTATGGCGGGCGGCAGGTATAAGGTTATCCGTATCATGCCCAACATCCCCGTAGAGGTCGGCGAGGGCGAGATCCTCTATACTACCTCGGACAATATCAGTAAGGTGGATATCGGACGCTTCCTGAATTTGATGAAGCATGCAGGTCATTTGACCGGCATTGATGAAGACCTGATGGACGCCGGCTGCTCGGTATCCGGCTGCGGTCCTGCCTTCGTTTACAAGTTCGTTCGCGGACTGGCTCAGGGCGGTATCGAAGCGGGTATCGACCGCGAGACCTCTATCGCTCTGGCGATCCAGACCGTTGTCGGCGCGGCGAAGTTGCTCGAGCTCAACTCTGACGATATCGACAATATGGTCAGAAAGGTATGTTCTCCCGGCGGCAGTACTATCGAGGGCGTCAAGAAGCTCGATGAAGCCGGTATGGAGAAGGCTGTCACCGACGCGGTAATCGCCGCGTATCAGCGTAATATCGAATTGGGCAAGGCATGAGCAGAATCGGCTTAGTGCTGGAAGGCGGCGCGATGCGCGGGATGTTCACCGCGGGCGTTCTCGATGTATTCATGGAGAACGGCGTTTCCTTCCCTGCTATGGTGGGCGTTTCGGCAGGCGCGGCGTTCGGCTGTAATTACAAGAGCCGCCAGATTGGCCGCGTGATCCGTTATAATAAACGCTTTTGTCAGGATAAGCGTTATTGTTCGATCCACTCGCTGATCACGACCGGCGATCTCTTCGGTGCGGATTTTTGCTATCGTGAGATCCCCGAGAAGCTTGATCCGTTCGATACACAGGCGTATGACGAGAACCCGATGGCTTTCTATGTCGTCGCAACAAATATCTACACCGGAAAACCGGTCTATAAAAGACTCGATAAGGTCGATGAAAACTGCTATCTGTGGATGCGCGCTTCCGCTTCTATGCCGATGGTCTCGAAGCCCGTACAGGTGGATGGCTATACCTTGCTCGACGGCGGAATGAGCGACTCGATCCCTCTGCGCTTTATGCAGAAGCTGGGCTATGAGAAGAACGTTGTTGTTCTGACCCGTCCGCGCAGTTATCGCAAGAAGCAGTCGAACCGCGCGCTGTTCAAAGTGGCGCTCCGCAAGTATCCCGCGATGATCGATGTGATGACGAGACGTCACGAGATGTATGCCTTCGAGCAGCATCTCGTGCTCGAGAGTGAGAAGCTCGGCAAAACGCTGGTGCTCTGTCCCGATACGCCGCTCGACGTCGGCAGAGTCGAGCACGATCCCGAGAAGCTCCAGTCGGCTTACGATGAGGGCAGAAGGATCGCCCTGCGTGATCTTGATAAGGTCAAAGCGTTTTTACAAGCATAACACGGCGCCTCCGTTCGGGGGCGCTTTTCTTGTGCTTTCAACATTACCGAAGTTAACAATTCTGTTGGTTTGTCAATGATGTGTTACACAAATTCAAGAAAAGATGACCTCGCTGGTATTGAGGAAATGGTAAAGGAACTCGCGAGGGGATTTCCAACCGA
>CACZYF010000047.1 GCA_902785355.1 uncultured Ruminococcus sp.
GGGGAGGTGGCGCGAAGCGACAGAGGGGTGCCGTCTCCGGCTGAGGAACCGTCCCCTACGATTCTATGCAACGTTTATATAACTCCTAATTCCTAATTCCTCATTCCTAATTTATAATACCTCCTCACTCCTCTACCTCCCATCTCCGTTCCCGAAAAAGCCTTGACAAAAGCCGCTTGTAATGCGATAATATATAGGTTAGAGTATCAGTATCATATTCGATTGTCATTGTGAGGAGGGACATCGTCCCGACGCGGCAATCTCAACCGATAAAAATATGGAGAGGAAGGCTATTATGGCAGAACTCAACAAGTCCTATGACCCCAGGCAGGTCGAGGACAGGATATATCAATACTGGCTGGATCACAACTACTTCCACGCCAAGGTCGACCCCGACAAGAAGCCCTACTGCATCGTTATGCCGCCACCGAACATCACGGGTCAGCTGCATATCGGTCACGCGCTGGACAATACTTTGCAGGACATCCTGATCCGCTGGCGCAGGATGCAGGGATACGAGGCGCTGTGGCTGCCCGGCACCGACCACGCCTCCATCGCCACCGAGGCGAAGATCGTAGAGGCGATGCGCAAGGAAGGCGTCACTAAGGACGATCTCGGACGTGAGAAGTTCCTTGAGCGAGCGTGGGCATGGAAGCGCGAGTACGGCGGCAGGATCACCAAGCAGTTCTGGAAGCTGGGCGTCAGCTGTGACTGGGAGCGCGAGCGCTTTACGATGGACGAGGGCTGCTCCAACGCCGTCAAGGAAGTATTCATCAAGCTGTATAACGAGGGGCTAATCTATCGCGGTAACCGCATGGTCAACTGGTGCCCGCACTGCTGCACCTCGATCTCGGACGCCGAGGTCGAATATGAAGCGAAGAACGGCAACTTCTGGCACATTCTCTACCCCGTCAAGGAGACGGGCGAAATGCTGGAGATCGCCACCACCCGTCCCGAGACCATGCTGGGCGATACCGCCGTCGCGATCAACGTCGAGGACGAACGCTATAAGCACCTGCACGGCTGTCACGTCATCCTCCCCCTGCTGGATAAGGAGATCCCGATCGTATGCGACGAGCATGCCGATATGGAGAAGGGTACCGGCGTCGTGAAGATCACCCCCGCCCATGACCCCAACGACTTTGAGGTCGGGCTTAGGCACAGCCTGCCGATCGTGCGCTGCTTCACCTACGACGGTCACATGACCGGCGCCGAGGATGTTGCGGCATACGAGGAGCTGAAAGCGAAGGGCAAGCTCAGCGAGAACGAGCCCGAGGTACTCGACTGCGGCAAGTATGCCGGCATGACCACAGACGAGGCGCGCAAGGCGATCGTCGATGACCTGACCGCCCTCGGACTGCTCAAGGAGATCGAGCCGCTCTCTCACGACGTAGGCACCTGCTACCGCTGCCACACCACCATCGAGCCGATGGTATCGAAGCAGTGGTTCGTTAAGATGGCGCCCCTTGCCGCTCCCGCGATCGACGCGGTACGCACCGGCAAGACGCAGTTTATCCCCAAGAGATCCGAGAAGATCTATTTCAACTGGTTAGAAAATATCAAGGACTGGTGCATCTCCCGTCAGCTGTGGTGGGGTCACCGTATCCCTGTTTACTACTGCGATGAGTGCGGCGAGATGGTCGTCAGCAAAACCGCCGTAGACACCTGCCCTCACTGTGGCTCAAAGCACATGACCCAGGATCCCGACACCCTCGACACCTGGTTCAGCTCCGCCTTGTGGCCGTTCTCGACCCTCGGCTGGCCTGAGAACACCGAGGAGCTCAAGTACTTTTACCCCACCGATACGCTGGTCACCGGCTACGACATCATCTTCTTCTGGGTCGTTCGCATGATGTTCTCCGGCATCCACAACATGGGCGACGTACCCTTCCGCACCGTGTTCATCCACGGTCTGATCCGTGACGAACAGGGCAGAAAGATGAGCAAATCGCTGGGCAACGGCGTAGACCCGATCGAGGTCATCGAGAAGTACGGCGCCGACGCGCTGCGCTTCTTCCTCGCGACGGGCAACTCCCCCGGCAACGATATGCGCTACAGCGAGACCCGCGTCGAGAGCTGCCGCAACTTTGCGAACAAGCTCTATAACGCCAGCCGCTTCGTGCTGATGAATATTGAGGGTCATGACGTACCCCTGACCCTCCCCGATAAGCTCAAGCTGGAGGACAAGTGGGTGCTGTCTACTCTGAATACCCTGTGCAAAGACGTTACCGAAAACCTCGAGAAGTTCGAGCTGGGTATCGCTGTACAGAAGCTGTACGACTTCATCTGGGACTGCTTCTGCGACTGGTACATTGAACTGAAGAAAACCGACCTCTACAGCGATGATGAACAAGCGGCTCAGAACGCGCGCCGAGTGCTGGTCTATGTCCTCGACAAGATCCTAAAGCTTCTGCATCCGTTCATGCCGTTCATCACCGAGGAGATCTGGCAGAATATCCCCCACGAGGGCGACACCGTTATGCTTCAAAAATATCCCGAGTACACCGACGCGCTTGCCTTTGAGCGTGAGGCGGAGGATATGCAGAAGATCATGAACGCGATCACCGCCATCCGCACACAGCGCAACGAGATGAACGTACCGCCCTCCAAGAAGGCGAAGCTCTATATCGCCACCAAGACCGCGTCGACCTTCGAGCACGGCGTCGAGTTCTTTAAGAAGCTCGCGTCTGCGTCTGAGGTCGAGATCGGCGATGATTTCAACATTGACGGCGCCGTAACGGTCGTCACCGCCGACGCGAAGCTCTACATCCCGATGAACGAGCTGGTCGATAAGGAAGCGGAGCTCAAACGCCTGAACAAGGAGCTCATGAACACCGAAAAGATGCTCATGCAGGACGAGAAGAAGCTCAGTAACCCCGGCTTCATGAGCAAGGCTCCCGCCGCCGTCATCGAGAAAATCAAATCTCAGGCGGAGCGCGAGCGCGAGAAGATCGCCCTGATTAAGGCCGCCATCGAAAACTTAAAATAATCAACACAACAAAAGGGCTGTGAAAAACGCAGTCATTGCGAGGGCTTTAGCCCGTGGCAATCCCACAAAGGAGAGATCCCAGGGGCTGCCGCGCCGCTTACTCCTCTCGATGATGAAGATTTTTTCACAGCCTCTTATATCCTATTTGAAAGGGTGATCCGTATGAAAAATCTTTCCCGTATCATCGCCGTTCTCTGCCTTTTGGCGGCTCTCTCCCTCTCCGCCTGCGCCAAAACGCCCGCCGAGAATTCCACCGAAACCGCCGTAACAGCGACTCAAACACCGACCGAAACTCCCGCAACAATCGCGCCGACCACAGCCCCCTCGACTGATGCTCCCGCGCAGAACACCGCTGCCGAGCATCCGACCGACAGCGACCCCTCTCCCATCTCCCTCAGCGGCACGCGCTGGAATCTGAGCATGGTCTACGCGGACGGCGCGGAACAGCGCCCGAGCGTCCGTTACGGCTCCGTCATTCGTCAGACAGGCGCCTATATCACCTTCGACAGCGACAACACCTTTAACTGCGTCTTAGGTCTCATCGGCTGTACCGGCACCTATTCGACCTCTGACAGCGGCACGACCCTCCACATCACCACCCGCTATGACGGCACCTCCAAGAACGGCGAATCCTGTGACGAAAACACTGCCGTCACCATCGACCCCGAGACCCATGTCCTCTCCTTCACCTTCAACAACGCAAAGCACGAGTTCATTCCCGACTGAGTCTATCCCCTGTTTTCAACATCATCTACATATTATCTCAAAAACTTTTGCATACAAAAACGGCACGCTCAATCGAACGTGCCGTCATTTATTTGCTTATTCAGCGATCAGCTGTTGTTATTGCCCTCGCCGTGGAAGTAGACCTTCGCGTCGTCGAAGCCGCCCTCAACGTAGGTGCTGCATTCGCTTCTTACGGTGGCGCCGGGCTTGATCTCGGAGTCGTCGTCATAGCAGTAGTTGTTGTTGTGATCAACCAGCTTTCCGTTCTTGTAGAAGAATACGTCATACCAAACGTAATTCGCGGGAGTCTTGCCGTTATTGGTCAAGCTGACGATGACCTTGTCGGTCAGCTGGCTGACCTCAAGCGCCAGATCCTGGTCGACCGGGACTTCATAGCTGCTCAGGTCGGAGGCGTCGACCTTATATTCATAGGAGTTAAAGTCCTCATCGCAGGAGAATTCCTCGCAGACGGTGGTGCCCTTCGCAACAGCGTCAATGTAGTTGCTGGTGGTGCCGACGATCTTGCCATCCTTGAAGAAGTCGACGTTGATATCGAGGTTGCAGTCCTTGCCGCTGTCGTTGGTGATCAGCAGATAAACGTTCTTGCTGTAGTCGTCGAAGAAGGGGATGCCCTCTACCTTGATACCGTCGCTGGCCTTGCTGTTCTTGGAAGCCTCAACCTTGACGTTGCTTCCCACGGGAGCGCTGCTGGTGTCTGCCGCGCTGCTCGCGGGAGTGCTTGTAACGGACTCCGCAACAGAGCTTGTCTGGTTGTTATCGGCCGCGCTGGAAACAGGAGCGGGAGCGTCGCCGTTTTTGATGATCTTACGACCGCAAGCGGTCAGAGCTGTCGCCGCCATCAAGATCGCGCATACGAGTGCGATTGCTTTTTTCATCATAAAAACCTCACTTTATTATTTTCTGATTCCTAAGTGAGAAATCAATATGAAACAGAAACGGTTGATAATCTTTCCGTTTCTTCTTCGATTGTATTATATCATCTCAGGTTTACTGTCGCAATATGTCCGCAAAAAAACTGACAAAATAACCTCAGAACGCCATCAGCAGTCCTGAGGTTATGGTCATTTTAGATAGTTTCAATGGGTATATTTTTACATCAATGGCTGTTTTTTTATCTTCCTTCACACTTATATTCAGCGAGGATAGACCCCCATCGATAACGCCTGTCGGTCGCTTTCCTCAATCTTCCTTATGCGCGATCCGGATCCCCAGCACGTCGAGGGATTCCTGATCGACCTCGGAGGGACAGTTGCTCATCAACTCGGAGGCGTTCTGAACCTTGGGGAAGGCGGTGACCTCCCGCCAGTAATTCTCCGTTAAGGACAACTACATAAAGGGTGCGGCTGTTCTGTTATATCGAACGATTCATTTCATCAAAACGTCTTTGAACCGTAGTCGGTGCCGTCGGGTCCGAGGACTTCGATCCTGATGGATGGATCGCTCATACCGTTGTCCTTCAGCTCGTCTATTATCGGCTTTACGGTTTCTTCCTGACCGTTGAGATATTCTTCCATGCTCTCTTTGATCTTTTCCTTGAGCTCATCGGTCAGTCCGCCGGGGAAGGAAGTGTCCATGAACTTCTGCTTGAACGTGTAGGTGATCACCATGGTCGTACCATCGGCTGTAAATTCGACGTCCATCTTATCCTTGAGCGCTTCCCTGATGGACTCCTTCTGCTTCTGAAAAGCATCACCCTCGAAATAAGACTTGAGCAGGGCGGCATCGCCGGTGACCTCGGTCTCGGCAGTCTTAGCGGAATCGGCTGTAGAGCCCGCCTTGTTACCTCCGCAGGCAGCAAGGCTGAGCACCATGCAAAGCGCCAGAATAACAGCTGCTACGGATAGAATTCTTCTCATAACGGTTACTCCTTTCAAACTATCAAGAGTCTTTTGACTCTTTGATTTGGATACCCAGCACGTCGAGGGATTCCTGATCGACCTCGGAGGGGCAGTTGCTCATCAGCTCGGAGGCGTTCTGAACCTTGGGGAAGGCGGTGACGTCGCGCAGGCTGTCGGCGCCGCACAGGAGCATCGCGATACGGTCGAGACCGATACCCATGCCGCCGTGGGGCGGAGCGCCGTACTTATAGGCTTCGACCAGGAAGCCGAATTTCGCCTCGATCTCCTCGTCAGTCATCTTGAGCGCGCGGAACATCTGCTGCTGCAGCTCATAGTCCGTGATACGGATGGAGCCGGAGCTGAGCTCCGTACCGTTGAGGGTCAGGTCATACGCCTTGGCGATCACCTTGCCGGGGTCGCTCTCGAGGTACTGCAGGCACTCCTCCTTCGGCATCGTGAAGGGGTGGTGCATCGCGACCCACTCGCCGCTCTCCTCGTCGTACTCGAAGAACGGGAAGTCCACGATCCAGACGAACTTGAATACATCCTTCGGGATCAGGTCGAGCTGTCTGCCGACCTCTAAGCGCAGCGCGCCCAGCACAGGCAGGGTGGTACTGTTTTTATCGGCGACGATCAATACGACGTCGCCCTTCTCTACGCCGAGAGCGCCGGTGATACGGTCGAGGTCGCCCTCGCCGAGGAATTTACCGAACGAGCAGTTGGGCGTCTCGTCAGCCCAGCGAATATACGCAAGTCCCTTTGCGCCGATACCCTTGACGAACTCGGTGAGCTTGTCGATCTTCTTGCGGGTCAGGGCGGAGGCGGCGTTCTTTGCGACGATCGCGCGGACGGAACCGCCGTTCTCGATCGCGCTCCTGAACACGACGAAGTCGATATCCTTCACGGTATCGGTCAGATCCTGTATCGGCATCCCGAAGCGCACATCGGGCTTATCCGAGCCGTAGGTGTTCATCGCGTCGTTATAAGTCATGCGCTCGAAGGGGATCTCGAGGTCGATACCCTTGACCTCCTTGAAGATGCGCTGCATCAAGCCCTCGTTGATCTCCATGATATCCTCGACGTCCACGAAGCTGAGCTCCATATCGATCTGGGTGAACTCGGGCTGGCGGTCGGCGCGCAGATCCTCGTCGCGGAAGCAGCGTGCGAGCTGGATATAGCGGTCGAAGCCCGAGAGCATCAACAGCTGCTTGTAAATCTGCGGAGACTGGGGCAGGGCGTAGAACTTGCCGTTATGGATGCGCGAGGGCACGAGGTAATCGCGCGCGCCCTCGGGGGTGGACTTGATCATCATCGGCGTCTCGATCTCGATGAAGCCGTTCTCATAGAAGTAGTCCCGCGCGACCTTCGCGATCTTGGAGCGGGTGATGATATTGTTCTGCAGGGGGGTGCGTCTGAGGTCAAGATAACGGTACTTCAGGCGGATATCCTCCGCGGTCTTGGAGTCGTCGACGATCTCGAAGGGCGGGGTCTGCGCCTTGGAGAGCACGCGGAGATCCTTTACCTCGATCTCGATATCGCCGGTCGGGATCTTGCTGCTCTTTGCGGAGCGCTCGCGCACCGTTCCCACAGCGCACAGCACATACTCCGAGCGGGCGGAGAACGCCTTGTCAAAGATCGCCCTGTCGGTATTGTCGTCAAAAGCGAGCTGCACGATACCGGTACGGTCGCGCAGGTCGATGAAGATCAGCTGTCCGAGATCGCGCTGACGCTGCACCCAGCCGCATACGACGACCTCCTGTCCGATGTTATCGGCTCTCAGCGTGCCGCAGTAATGGGTACGCTTGAGCCCGGTCATAAATTCTGCCATATAAATCCTTCCTTATTCCAGATTGTAGGTGTTCGATTACTCCTTGAACTGAGCCGCTAATTTCGCCGCGGTGAACTCCTTGATGAAGCGGTCGGCGTCGAGCGGGATATCGCTCTGCTCGCCATCCGCCATATTCTTGAGCTTGGCGGTACCGTTCGCGATCTCATCATCGCCCAGTACCATCGAGAACTGCGCGCCGAGCTTGTTGGCGTACTTCATCTGCGCCTTGAGCCCTCTGCCGAAGACATCGAACTCGGCGTAAAGACCCGCCTTGCGGAGCATATTGCACAGCTCGCCCGCCTTCATATGGGCATTATCTCCCATCGAGGCGATGTAGATATCACAGGGAGCGGGCGCGGGGATCTCGATACCCTGCGCGTCGAGGGTCAGCAGCAGGCGTTCGATACCCGCCGCAAAGCCCAGCGCGGGCATCGCGTTGCCGCCCAGCTCTTCAATCAGCCCGTCATAGCGGCCGCCGCCGCAGATCGTGCTCTGGGCGCCGATATCGCCCGAGATGAACTCGAACACGGTCTTGGTGTAATAATCCAGTCCGCGCACGATAGTGGGATTCACGGTATATGCGACGCCGTTTGCGTCCAGATAGCGCTTCACGCCGTCAAAATGCTCGCTGCACTCGTCGCACAGGTAGTCGAGCACCGTCGGCGCACCCTGCGCGATCTCGTGATCGTGCGGCACCTTACAGTCGAGCAGGCGCATCGGGTTGCGCTCGAGTCGCTCCCGGCAGTCCTCGCACAGGGTATCCTTATACTGCGAGAAGTATTCTGTCAGCGCCTTGTGGTATGCGGCGCGGCACTTGGGACAGCCGATGGAGTTGATTTCCAGACGGATGTTCTTAAGCCCTAAACGGTCAAATATATTCGCCGCCGCGGTAATCAGCTCCGCGTCGGCGGCGGGATGGGAGGTGCCGTAGCACTCCATGCCGAACTGGTGGAACTCTCTGAGTCGACCCGCCTGCGGCTTCTCATAACGGTAGCAGGAGGTCAGGTAATACGCCTTGATGGGCAGGGGATCGTTGTGCAGACCGTGCTCGAGAAAGGCTCTCGCTGCGCCTGCCGTACCCTCGGGCCGCAGGGTGATGCTGTCGCCTCCCTTGGTCAGGAAGGTGTACATCTCCTTCTGCACCACGTCGGTGGTGTCACCGACGCCGCGCTCAAAGAGGTTGGTGTGTTCAAAAACAGGCGTACGCAGCTCCTTGTAGCCGAAGGCGCGCGCCTCCTCGCGGAAGAGATTCTCGAGGAACTGCCAGCGATAGCTGTCGCGGGGCAGAACATCCTCCGTGCCTCTCGGCTTTTTGGTGATCAACGCCATGTTTTTTCATCCTTTCAGACGGCGTTCTCACTCGCCGTCCCTACTTGTTTTCAGCCTAAATTTCGCTTTATATATTGTAGCACAAAAAGAAAGGCGTTGCAATAGGTTTACGGCACAAGAAAAGCCCTGCGTCAGCAGGGCTTAAACCAGCAGTCGTATCAGGGAGTGACGATCGGAAGCTCATACTCTTCGTAGGTATTTCCCTCAAAATCGCACAGTCCCGCGATCACGCGCTGGATGCGGGTCGCGTCAACGATAGTCAGCTCACCATCGCCGTCCGCGTCGACGTTTTTGATATGGGCGGGGTTGGAATCGGTGACGATATCGGCGAGGACACGCTGTGCGCGGGTCGCGTCGAGGACGGTGACTGTTTTGTCCCAGTCATAATCGCCGCGGATCGGCGCCGAAAAGCCGATATGCTTGCCGTTTGCGTCAATATGTTCGGGATTACAGCAGTTATGCTCGATATCGGTGAAGTGTTCGGAATCCTCCGCGTACATCCCGTAGCATCCGTCGCCGTAATAAAAATACCATGAGCCGCTGACGGGTCTGTTGGGCTGGTATTCGCTGTAAATATTCAGGACAAACGGGACGAAAATGCACCCGTCAAAGCTGTCACAGCCCTCCGGTACGGTCGCCCATTCATCCGGTTCCGCATATTCGCAGGGAAGACTGATGGATGATTTCATTTTCTGAAAGATCGGCTGATCGGGATCCTGTCCGCCGTCTACGCCGTTGTTCCAGATCAAAAACGACGCATCCGCCGGCATATCGACATAGTAGATCCCCTGTTCGGTGTCCTCGACCATTGCGCGGTAGCCGGGCCAGCTTTCACAGTACGCGGGAGCATTT
>CACZYF010000048.1 GCA_902785355.1 uncultured Ruminococcus sp.
GCCGAGGTCAACGACGTTCTCAACCGGAGCCGGAGCGTCGTCAAAGTAAGCGTTTGCCTTTTGGTTGTAGAGGTAGAGAGCCTTGGCGAGGTTCTTCTGCTCGGGTTCCATCTTGGTGCTCTCTACAACTGCCTTTGCGTAGTCGAGCGCGGAGAAGGTGAAGGTGGTGTTGCCTACGGTGAAGGTCTGCTGATTATCCAGCTCCGCCGCGGGAATGTCCGCGTGGTCTACATAGTAATAGTAGCCGGACAGGCTGCCGTTATACGCGCCGGCGTTGGGAATTGTGCCGGGATAGGTAGTTGGCGTGAAATAAACGCGCAGAGTGTTCTTGGAAAGATAGATCAGGGAGCTTGTGTAATACTTCGCGCCGAGCTGAGTCGCGACAGCGTTCAGATCAGCGGACTCGCCCTTGATCGCCGCTTCGATCTGGTCAGCGGTAACGCCTTCGTAGCCGTTATCGCCTACTACAGTATTAGCAAGGTCGGGATGCTCGTTCAGAGAAGTAGCGAACACGGTCTGAGCCATCGCGCCGTAGTTGAGCAGAGCCTTTACCAGCGCTTTCAGCTCGTCGAGCTTGCCCTTAGTGTCATACGCTTCGGGATTCGCATAAACGGTCTCAGCGTATTCCCGTACGCTGTATTCGTCTGTATCCACCAGTTCACCGTCAATATAGAGAGTCGCGGTGATGGTGTGCGCCATCTGAGCGGCTACCACGTTGCGGGTTACCTTGTAGCCGTCATCTGTCGGGGTCGCAGGAACAGCAACAGTCGTTTCTTCGCCGTCAACAGTAAATTTAACGGTCTTGGTTCCGGTGTAGGTATCAAGAACAGCAGAATCCAGATAGAAGTTCACGCCGATATCGCCGCCGAGGGTGACAGAGTGCTTCCAGAAAAGCTCGGGAGCGGGCTCTGTGATGGTGTACCAAGTACGAGCTGTAACATCTCTTGTTGCAGTTTCGGAAATCTTCACATCGCTGAGCGTCAGACCCGCTATATATTCACCTGCATCTGTAGGAGCACCGTCAAGCTCATTGCCCTGTCTCTTGTAGGTGTTCCCATCAATCTCATACGTTTCTACTGCATAGTATTTGATGTCTGTTTCAGCAACATTCAGCCCGGTCGCTTCGTTGAATGCCTCAAGTCCTGTCAGGGTCGCATATTCGCTGATGCCGTCGCCGGTCTGACCGACGATAGTCAGGGTGGGAGCAACAATCGTCAGGGTAACCTCGTTATCATCAGTCAGATCACAGCCGGTCGCCGTGCAGGTTGCAGTGATGGTGTCGCCGTTTACTGAATAAGTAAAGTCATGCTCGTGAGAAGAAGCCACTGCAAATGTATTCGTTGCAGAATCAAATTCAACCTTGCTTAAATCGAGCTTTAAAGCGGGGCGAACACCACGCGCGTAGACCACACTGTAGCCATAAGCGAGCACGTTGCCGTTACCGCCGTACACGCACGACGCAAAGTTACCAAAACTGCCGGGCGAGCAGAGCCACCAGTAGTTATAATTCGCTTCGGATGCCTGAGAACATTTTCTGGTATCCGTTGTCATTGCATTTGCCTGATCTTTTGTCAGAAGAAACATTTTGTTGTCGAATACTGCCGTTTTTGCATTACTTGTAATATTGTTATTATACCAATTATCTACTGCTGTTTTTACTGTCGAAGAAGCATATTCAACATAGCTTCCAGAAGAATTATACTGCGACGCAGCAACACATTCCTTTGCAAGCAGGGTTACCGTACTGCTGTCGTAATCTATAAGGTACCATTCCTTGCCGTCAAAAGTTACTACTGTTGTAGTGTTCTTAAGGTCAGCATACGGCGGTGCTACGCCCTGGTTGACGGTCAGCGTGGCACTGTCATAGACCGTGAACGTCGTGCAGGTCTGGTCGGAAGAGATGGTCTGGGAACCGCCCATGACCCACACATCAGCCGCATACGCCGTCAGGCTCATAGCCGGCACAACTGTCAGTATCATCAGTAAAGACAAAATAACGCTGACAGCCTTTTTGCTGAATACTTTTATACTTGTCATAAAGATATCTCCTTTTCTTAGTTTGATTAAGGCAACGCCGCATAACTCACGGCGCTCGCCCTGCAATCCGCAAATCTGAATCATGCGGTGTTGCCTTTAAATGTATAACACTGCCGGTTTCGGTCTGCCCGCTGACCGCATACGATAATGTATCAGGCATTGGCTAAAGCCAAACAAACCAAGCAGATTGTTAACCGAATTGAAAACAAATTGAAACAACATATAAACCTACTGTAATTTTCTTATATTATCATGCGTTTTTCAAGGGGGGTTACCAGAATGGTAACATCTAAATCAAAAAAATTTGTATTATGCTTCTTGTGTTTGATTCAATTATCAGTTAAACTGATAATTGGATAATCGGATATAAGGAGCGAACCAATATGAATATGCTATTTGCGGATACCCTGAAAAAACTGCGAACGGAAAAAAGACTCTCTCAGAATGATATAGCAAAGCGGATGTACGTTACCCCTACCACTGTATCCCGTTGGGAATCCGGTCACCGTCTGCCCGACGCGGCGATGATTGCACGGCTCTCCGACGTCTTGGGCGTGAACGTCAATATATTGATTTCTGCGGCGGCGCAGAGCGACGAAAGCCCTATCGTCATTATGGTGGACGACAACAAGGTTTTCCTCAACGACGGTATGCCGATCATAGAGGAGGTCATACCGAACGCTGCGGTCATCGGTTTTACAAAGCCGTCGGAGGCTGTCGAATATGCAAAGGCAAACCGCATCGCGCTCGCCTTCCTCGATATTGAGATGATAGACGTCAGCGGGCTGGATGTGTGCCGCAAGCTGCTCGAAATCAATCAGCGCACCAATGTGGTGTACCTCACCGCGTACCGCGACTATTCCTTTGACGCATGGGATACGGGAGCGATCGGCTTCATGGTCAAGCCTCTCACGGCAGACGGCGTCAAAAAACAGCTTAAAAAGCTGAGATACCCCTTCCTGACGGGAGGCGAGGAATCATGACGGAATGGATGTATACCGTCGATTACCTGTTAGCGGGCGCGCTGCTGGTGATGATGGCGATCGGGATCGCGTTCTCGGCTTATATGCCGGCGCTCAACAAGTGGAACAAGCGGTATTTCTTAACGCTGTTTTCGCTGCTGTTTTTATGCGCCGTAACTTGCTTGCTGTCTCTGTTCTTCTACGACGATCCCACAAAAGCAGCGACCGAAAGAGTCATTTATTTCTTTGAATCGCTGTTCATGTCGGTGCCGATTTTTATGCCGACGATCTTTCTTTTGCATTGCTCGCACGAAAAGATCAAACGCAGCGTGCTCTTCTATGCGATGACAGCACTGCTTTGCGTGTACTTCGCAATTCTGATCGCTGCGCAGTTTACCGACGTTTTCTACTATGTTACTGATGACAACCGCTTTTTCTACGGTCCGCTGTATAAGCTGTCGTTGGTTCCGCTTGTCTTGATCATGCTTCTGAACATCGTGGGAGTCATCATAAGGAGAAAAAAACTATCTAATAAGCATTTGGTCGCTTTGCTTGTCTATCTGATTCCGATGTCAGCCGCGATCATCGTCCAAATGTTTATCAATGTTGAACTATTCGTTGTATTCGGTATGGCGCTCTTTGCGATAATCATGTTCGTTCTGATCCTATCGGATAACATGGAGCAGTATATGCGGCAGCAGCAGGAGATCGCCCATCAGCGCGCAAGCGTCATGGTGCTGCAAATGCGCCCGCATTTCATCTACAATACGATGATGACGATCTACTGTCTATGCAAGCAGGACGCGGACAAAGCGCAGCAGGTCACGCTGGACTTCACCGACTATCTGCGAAATAACTTCTCCGCGATCGCAAGCGAGAATCCCGTTCCCTTTGCCGACGAGCTGAAGCATACACAGGCGTATCTCGCAGTGGAGCAGGCGCAGCATGAGGATAACCTGTTCACGGAATTTGATACGCCGCACACGCTCTTTCGTGTGCCGCCGCTGACGCTGCAGCCCCTTGTGGAAAACGCGGTCAAGCACGGCATGAAGCTGGAGGGAGATCCGCTCCATATCTATGTCAAGACCCGAAAGACGAACAGCGGCAGCGAGATCGTCGTCGAGAACGACGGACCGGGCTTTAACCCCGCCGACGACAACGAGCCGCACATCGCGCTGAACAATATCCGTCAAAGACTCGAAATGATGTGTAATGGCACATTAACGATCTCTCCGCGCGACGGCGGCGGTACAGTGGTCACGGTATTTATTCCAATAAGCAAAATCAGCTAAAAAAGACCAGGGGAATAACAAAGAATATAAATAGCAATCGCTGTTTTCCGCAACTTTTATGAAGCGGAAAACAGCGATTTTCTCGTTATCCTATTCGATTTTCATTTTTCCGTTAAGAATCTCACGCTAATGCCCGGGCGTTGTTTTTTTGGAGAAGCAGATGGGAATAAGGAGTTGAGAGAATTAGGAGCTAGGGATTGAATAAACGTTGTATAAAATTGAAGAACGGGAGCAAGCTCCTACCCTTCAATATCGCTCCGCGAACGTCCCTCGCGGGACGCGGGTCGTCGGACACGGAGCCAACCCCTACATGATACAGAGCCGCAGACCTTTGAAAATCAGACGTTTTATCAATCTAAAAGCCGTTAGGCTTGCCACAATTCCTAACTCCTAACTCCTAACTCCTCATTCCTTGCCCCTTACATGATCAGCAGATTCATATCCTCCTGCTCATCGGTATATTTGTTGTCGGGTGTGACCTCGGGGCGCTGTGACCACGGATTGCGGACGATCGCGCCGTTGGGGGCGATCGTAGCGCGGTTATCACCGGGGATCGGGATATACTCGCCCTCACCGTCGGGATCGGGGAACGGGATCCCTAAGGGGCTTGCGGTCTTGGGATTCGGCTCCTGCTTCTCCTTATCGGACAGGATGGCGTGCAGCTCCTCGCTGACCTCGGGCGTCGTGTCGTTCTTCATATGCTTCGGTTTATAACTCTTCATTTCTATCATCTCCTGATGATAGTGTTGACAGACGGGACAGAAATATACATTTTATAATAATACAAAGGCAGTCATGAGGTGTGCGAGGTTTATCGTAGGGACCATTGCTCGCCCGCGTCCCGCAGGTCGTTCTATATCCTCTCCCACGCTTTCGATAACGGAATTGCCCGTCATTCGCGGGCGGTCAATGACCGCCCCTACGGCTAACTCTTCACTCCTCACTCCTCACTTCTAACTAAAAAAAGCAGGCATCCGAACGGACACCTGCTTCACAGCGATCGTTAAATTGAAATCGGGTTAAATTACTTAATCTCGACCTCAGCGCCGGCAGCCTCGAGCTTCTCCTTGATGGCGTTAGCGTCATCCTCAGAGATGCCTTCCTTGATGGGCTTGGGAGCGCCGTCAACCAGAGCCTTAGCTTCCTTCAGACCAAGACCGGTGATCTCGCGAACAACCTTGATATAGCAGCAGCAGCCTCCTCGCCGCCTGCAGCGGGACCTGCAACTGCAACAGCGGCAGCAGCGGATACACCGAACTCATCCTCAACAGCGTGTACGAGGTCAGCGAGCTCGAGCACGGTGAGAGTCTTTAACTCTTCAATAATAGCAGTAATCTTCTCAGATGCCATTTAAATTTCCTCCAATTTTAATTAGTAATTTTAGTAGTGATAGGTAGGACGCGCGTCTTTTCTCACGCATCCGAAGTTGCCGCGAAATTATTCAGCGGCGGGAGCTTCCTCGGCGGGAGCAGCTTCCTCAGCGGGAGCAGCCTCCGGCGACGCGTCGTCGGCAGAAGCCTTCTTAGCAAGGCAAGCCTCGATACCGCCATCGTCTACGATAGCCTGCATCGCGCGGGCAAAGGCAGCGATAGGAGCCTGGAAGGCACCCAGTACGTTTGCAAGCAGAACCTCGCGGGTGGGGAGCTTAGCCAGCTTATCGATGACATCCAGCTCTACGACTTCACCGTCGAGATAACCGCCCTTGATCTCAAAGTTCTTGTTCTTCTTTGCATAGTTAGCCAGAATTCGGGCAGCAGCGCCGTAATCCTCGTCACTGGTAGCCAGTGCGGTAGTACCGGCGAGAGTAGTCTGCAGACCGGTCAGCTCTGCCTCCTCGCAAGCGCGGGAGAGCAGTGTGTTCTTGACGACGGAATACTTGACGCCCGCCTCACGCAGCTCCTTACGAAGCGCGGTATCATCGGCAACGTTGATACCCTTGTAGTTGACCAGAACACCGGTGACAGAGCCCTTTAAACGCTCGGTCAGCTCGGCTACGATAGCCTTCTTCTGTTCCAAAACCTTAGCACTCGGCAAATCATTCACCTCCGTAAATTTGATAGCTTTGATTTCGCAAAGCAGATTTACGTTGTTCAAAAAACAGCCTCTCCCTTGCGAGGAGAGGCGGATAATTACATATTGACGCGGCAAAGCCGCTCATGTAATGCTTCTTCCTCGACAGGCGACCCGTGGGTCATTAAACGCAAAGGAACCTGTTGTCTTTAGAACAGCGATATTTATATCAGCCCATACGGGCATGATACCTTTTTAAGCCTCCCTTTATCAGGGGAGCTTCATATCTGCCGAAGCAGCGTATCAAGCCGCGATCAACAAGCAGTGATCGAACTCTTTACAACGTCGGCAGAGCGTGTCAGTATGGTGTACTAAGACGCGCGCGTCATACGCCGAACTTGGTCGGGTTGATGCGAACGGACGGACCCATGGTAGAGGTGACCGCACAGCTCTTGATATACTGACCCTTAGCAGCAGCGGGCTTCGCCTTAACGATAGCGCCCATGAGAGTCTCGAGGTTCTCCTGGAGCTTCTCGGTGCCGAAGGACTTCTTACCGATCGGGCAGTGGATGATGTTGGTCTTATCCAGACGATACTCGATCTTACCTGCCTTAGCCTCCTTGATCGCGCGGGCGATATCGGGGGTTACGGTGCCCGCCTTGGGGTTAGGCATCAAGCCGCGGGGACCGAGGATACGGCCCAGACGACCGACCAGACCCATGCAGTCGGGGGTGGTGATGAGTACGTCGAAGTCCATCCAGTTCTCCTGCTGGATCTTCTGCGTCATGTCCTCAGCGCCTACATAGTCAGCGCCTGCTTCCTGAGCGAGCTTCTCATTCTCACCCTTGCAGATCGCGAGGACACGTACCTTCTTACCGGTACCGTTGGGGAGTACGACAGCGCCGCGGACCTGCTGGTCAGCGTGGCGGGAGTCAACGCCCAGCTTTACATGAAGCTCAATGGTCTCGTCAAACTTCGCGGTAGCGGTCTTGAGGACGGTGTCCAGAGCCTCGGTAGTATCATAAAATTTAGTTCTGTCGACGAGCTTAACAGCGTCAACGTATTTCTTACCGTGTTTCATATTATATCCTCCATAGTTAGGTGGTTAAGCGGAATTTTCCTCCCACCCGGAATAGTAATTAGTCGACTACTTCAATACCCATCGAGCGAGCGGTACCCATGATCATAGAGGTAGCGGTGTCGATGTTAGCGGCGTTGAGGTCCTTCATCTTTGTCTCAGCGATCTTCTGGCACTGTTCCTTAGTGATCTTGGCGACCTTCTTCTTGTTGGGCTCGCCGGAAGCGGTCTCGATGTTGCAAGCCTTCTTGATCAGAACAGGCGCAGGCGGAGTCTTGGTGATAAATGTGAAAGAACGGTCTGCGTAAACAGTGATAACGACAGGGATGATCAGTCCGATGTCATTCTTGGTGCGCTCGTTGAATTCCTTGGTAAAGGAAACGATGTTAACGCCGTGCTGACCCAGCGCAGGGCCTACAGGCGGAGCCGGAGTCGCTTTTCCGGCAGGAATCTGTAACTTGATTAATCCGGTTACTTTCTGTGCCATTTTTTATTCCTCCTAAATTCGTGGTAGATGGCGGAGCCTAAACGCATTCAGCTCCTCCCACAAGGGATCGGTGATCCCTCATAATAAACAGCTTTCGCTGGTTATTTCGCGTTTAATCTTCTAACTTTTCAGCCTGATTGAGTTCAAGCTCTACCGGCGTCTCGCGACCGAACATCGAGATCGTGACCTTGACGTAGTTCTTATCGGTATCAAGCTCGTCAACGATACCGACAAAGTCCTCGAGAGGACCGTCGATGATGCGAACCTGATCGCCTACGCTGTAAGAAACCTCGACCACACGGGTCTCAACGCCCATTTTATAAACCTCAGCCTCGGTAAGGGGAACGGGCTTAGAGGACGGACCGACAAATCCGGTACAGCCGCGGATATTACGCACGACATACCATGTCTCATCGGTATAGACCATCTTGACAAAAACATAGCCCGGGTACAGCTTGCGCTCTACCTCCTTAGAGGAGCCGTCGTCCCTGATCTCGGTGACGATCTCGGTCGGCACCTTGACGTCGGGGATCATGTCCTGCAGTCCGCGGTTCTCGACCGTCGTTTGCAGGGTAGAGGCTACCTTATTCTCATAGCCTGAGTAGGTATGGACTACATACCACTTTGCTTCATCAGCCATTTGCGCTCTCCCCGTTTAGTGGGCGCCGGTGCTCATGACAAGATTCAGAAGCGCGTACAGACCTCTGTCAAGTCCGTAGATAAACAGACCCGCGATAATGATCACCACAAGAACGATTAAGAAGTTCTTGGTGGTCTGGGCGGCAGTCGGCCATGTGATCTTCTTGATCTCGCCTATGCAGGCACGGAAGAACGAGGATATCTTGCCGAAAACATTCTTTTTCTTTGTATCAGCCATGTTACCCTCCGATTACTTTGTTTCCCTGTGAAGAGTATGCTTCTTGCAGAATCTGCAATACTTGTTCATCTCTAATCTGTCGGGACTGTTCTTCTTGTTTTTCAAGCCTCCCTCAAAAGGAACGTTGAAGCCGGTCCAATGAAAAGCCGACCTCAACTCAAAGGGGCGCAAAAAAACAAGCCCCTTTACGAGGTATTTAACAGTATAACACATTACCGTCAATACGTCAAGGGCTTGTTTCAATATTTTTTATACTAATATATTATAGAGAACAGAGAACGGTGAAGGGAAACGCTGACGCGTTTTATAGCGATCGGGTGAGGGCGGAGCCCTCCGATAACCACTCACCATTCACTATTCACCGTTCATTATCTCTGCATACTCTCCAGGCGCTGGGCAACAGTGGCTTTCTTCTTTTTCTCCTTCTCCGGCTTCACGGTCTTGCCGCGGAACTTCTTCGAGTAGGTGAACGCCTTCTTGAGGTTATCGTCGAGATACTCCTCGAGCTTCGCTTCGTCCTCGGCGGGAATGGAGTTGAGGATGACGATCGTGATGATCGAGCGGGTATCCATATCGCCGTTGGTGTACTGGGCACTGAGGATATTGCCGAGCTTCTTGAGATCGGCGGACTTGCCGCTTTTCACCAGCTCGTTGACGCGGGGGACGATGCTTGCGCGGGCGAAGGTCACGCCGCGGAAGGGGTAGTAGCCGTCCTGCTCGGCGGTGATCTCGTCACGGATATCAGGGAACAGGGTGATGAAGCGCTTGGAAAGGAACAGCGGATCGGCGTTGCCGTCATCGCTCTTCTTGGTCTTTTTCGTCTGCTTGAGCTTCTTGATGGCGACGGGCGCTACCAGCGCGTCACAGAAGTCGTTCGCGATGGAGGAAGCCTCCTTCATCGTATCGTGCTCGGGATCGAAGATCCAGGTCGCCAGGCTCTTCCAATCGTTATTGGGACCGTCGTCGGTCATCGGGCACTCGCGCAGCACCATATGCTGGTCGTCGAGGGTGTAGATCACCGAATAGGCGAGGTTCTCGGAGGTATAGAGAGCGACCTTCTCGTTACTGTCGGTCGACTGGATCTTCACCTTGGTGAAGCCCTGCGGCTGCAGGGTCTCTTCTACGCGGTCACTTATATGTGCAAAAGCTTCATTCAGCATGATTATCATTCCTTTTAACCTTAGTTAGAGTTATTATACAATAGGTTTGCCGATAATGCAAGCAGAATATTTTATACTTGCAACACATGCGGCTGTGTGCTATTATATATAATGTATATGTATGTGCTTATATAAACAATTGTTGCGAAGCCTCTTTTGAGGCTGGGGCAATCTCAAGCATTTTCTGTGAAAAGAGGTACCGCAGATGAAAGACAAGGCTATCGGCATTTTTGACTCCGGACTGGGCGGACTGACCGCCGTGCGAGAGATCCTGGAGATCATGCCCGATGAAGATATCATCTATTTCGGCGACACCGGGCGCGTGCCCTACGGCTCCAAGAGCCGCGACGCCATCAACAAATATGCCCGTCAGGACGCGCGCTTCCTCAAGAAGATGGGCGTCAAGATGATCGTCGCCGCCTGCGGCACCGTCAGCTCGGTGGCGCCCGACCTGAGCGACGAGCTGGGGCTCCCCTACACCGGCGTCGTCAACCCCACCTGCTACACCGCGATGCAGGTCACGAAGAACGGCAGGATCGGCGTGATCGGCACCGCCGCGACCATCAACTCCCATAGCTACAAGAAGCGGATCCGGGAGAAGCATCCGGAGTTCGAGGTATTCGAGAAGCACTGCCAGCTGTTCGTCTCCTTCGTAGAGAACGGCCTGGTCGATCCGGACGACGAGCTGGTGCAGATGATGGTACACCGCTACATGGCGGAGCTCAAGGAGAACGACGTAGACACCGTCATCCTCGGCTGCACCCACTTCCCCCTGCTCGCCGAGGCGATACAGCGCGAGATGGGCGACGGCGTGACCCTGATCGACTCGGGTAAGGAGACCGCCATCTACACCAAGAAGATCCTCGAGGAACGCGGACTTCTGCGCGACAGCGGCAAGCGCGGCACGGCGCAGTACTACGTCAGCGATACACCCGCCGACTTTGAGAAATTCGCGGGGCTGTTCCTGAAAAACAAGCCTCACAATAACATCGAACACATCAACATCGAGGAATACTGATGGACGAGAGATATATGATCACCGTCGTAGGCGTCCAGACCGTCGACGGCGAAAAGGACAGGATCGAGGTCATCACCGCGGGCGATATGCAGCTCACCGAGAGCGGCGCGGTCATCACCTACCCCGAATACGCCGAGGATAATCCCGGCGTCAAAACCGACACCACCGTCACGCTGGAGAACGGCGTGCTGTCGATCGACCGCCGCGGCGAGATGAGCAGTCATCTGATCCTTGAAGAAGGCGTTCGGCATGAGTGCCTGTACGACACCCCGATGGGTCAGATGTTCATCGGCATCTTTACCGACAGCGTCAAGACCGATCTGAACGAGCACGGCGGCGAGCTTTGCGCCTCCTACAAGCTGGATTTCAACCGCGCCGTCGTCAGCGAGAACGAGTTTTATATTTCGATCAAAGAAAAATAAAGGCTCCCTTTGGTAAAGGGAGCCGAGATCACTAGGGAAACAACATCATACAGCAAAGGAATATCACTATGTCAAAGACCAATCTGAAAGTTACCGAAAATCTGAGAAAGCAGATCGAAAACGCGGTGAACGCCGCGATGCAGGCGGGTGAGCTGCCCGAGGGCGAGCTGCCGAAGTTCGTCATCGAGGAGCCCGCCGACCGCAGCCACGGCGATATCGCGACCAACGTCGCGATGGCGGGCGCGCGCGTATTCCGCATGGCTCCCGCGAAGGCGGCGCAGATCATCCTCAGCCATATCGATCTCGATAATTCTCTTATCAAAAAATACGAGATCGCCGGTCCCGGCTTCATCAACTTCTTCTTAAGCAAGCAGTACTTCGCCGAGGTGCTCCGCGAGATCGAGCGCGAGGGCGAGCATTACGGCGACAGCGACTTCGGTCAGGGCAGGAAGGTCATGGTCGAGTTCGTCTCCGCCAACCCGACCGGTCCGATGCATCTGGGCAACGCCAGAGGCGGCGCGCTGGGCGACTGTCTCGCCGCCGTCATGCAGAAGGCGGGCTATCAGGCGTACCGCGAGTTCTATGTCAACGACGCGGGCAACCAGATCGAGAAGTTCGCCGGTTCTCTCGAGGCGCGCTATATGCAGCTTTTTGATGAGAGCTTCCCCTTCCCCGAGGACGGCTATCAGGGCGCGGACATCATCGAGCGCGCGGAGCAGTTCAAGGAGGAGTTCGGCGACGCCTACATGAACGCCGAACCCGCGGAGCGCCGTCAGGCGCTGGTCGACTTTGCTCTGCCGCGCAACATCAAGCGCATGCAGGACGACATGGCGAAGTACAAGATCAATTTTGACAACTGGTTCATGGAGAGCACCCTGCACAACAGCGGCGCGGTCAAGGCGGTCGTCGAGACCCTGCGCGAGAAGGGCATGGTCTACGAGAAGGACGGCGCGGTATGGTACAAGAACAAGGAGGTCTGCACCGATATCCTCTTGAAGCAGGGCAAAAGCCAAGATTACATCGATAAGCTCGAATTAAAGGACGATGTGCTGATCCGCAGCAACGGCAACCCCACCTACTTCGCCGCCGACATCGCCTATCACAAGAATAAATTCGACCGCGGCTTCGAGAAGCTGATCAACGTCTGGGGCGCCGACCATCACGGTCATGTCATGCGCCTCAAGGGCGCGATGAACGCCATCGGCTACGACGGCGACAAGCTCGATATCCTACTGATGCAGCTGGTCAAACTCGTCCGCGACGGACAGGTCGTCACCATGAGTAAGCGTACCGGTAAGGCGATCCAGCTCCGCGATCTGCTGGACGAGGTACCCGTCGACAGCGCGCGCTTCATCTTCAACACCCGCGAGGCGACCACCCAGATGGACTTCGACCTCGACCTTGCGATCCAGGAGGACAGCCAGAACCCCGTCTACTACGTCCAGTACGCCCACGCGCGCATCTGCTCCATCCTGCGCAACCTTGAGGCGGACGGCGTGAAGGCGCGCCCCTGCACCGACGAGGAGCTCAGCCTGCTCGGCGCTCCCGAGGAGATCGAGCTGATCCACCTGCTCTCATCCTTCGATAACGAGGTCGTCGCCGCCGCGCGCGACTACGACCCCACCAAGGTCACCAAGTATGTTACCAACGTGGCGACCTACTTCCACAAGTTCTACAACGCCTGCCGCGTAAAGTGTGACGACGAAGGGCTGATGCAGGCGCGTCTGAGCCTTTGCACCGCGACCAAGACCGTCATCAAGAATGTTCTCGACATGTTCAGCATCACCTGCCCCGAGCGGATGTAAACGAGCGGAGGGAGCGTTTCATGAGTATAAACAAATACGCCGCGTTCGCGATTTTTGTTGTGCTGTTCGCCGCGTTCTACAACCTGCTGATTTTCCTGTTCGGGTTGCTCATCACCCACAGCCCTTATCGGTTCGATGTGTGGAACAGCGTGATTCTGCCGATGGCACTCGGCGTCGGCATCGGATACTTCGTCTTTCTGAGAGAGAAAAAGCCGAAACAATAAGATAACCGAATAACAAAGGCTGTCGCAAAACGAGAAGTTCAGCGGCAGCCTTCTTTATACAACCTATACAAGAATAAACGTTGTTTTTTTACATATACCGATCCGAATTCTGTTGTATTTCGTAAGAAAAGCATGTAGAATAAAAGAAGAACATCTTTTGAGGAGAGAGAAACGATGCAATGTCCCTTCTGCGGAAATCTAAACAAAGAGGAAGCGCGCTTCTGCACCGCCTGCGGCGCTCAGCTCGCTGTCCCGATGTACGATCCCAACCGGTACCCCGCGCAGCCGCCAAAGCAAAAATCATACACATGGATCTATGTCCTTGTGATAATACTTTTAGTCGTGCTGATCGGAGCGGGAACCTTTCTGCTGTTCCGTTTCAGAAATGAGGATCATACGGAAGGCGGCGTCCAAACGACCCTCCCTATCCCGACCGCAGCTCCCGCGGGAGGTCTGCCTCAGAGCGGCGGCAGTTCCGACGGAAACAGCGAAAGCAAGGCGGAGAAGAATCCGACCGTACCGAATGTTGTGGGGATGAGATCGGCTGACGCCTACTCAAAGCTCGGCGAATCCGACTTTAATTATAAAGCCGAATTTGACTACAGCGACAGCGTACCCGCAGACTATGTTATCGCGCAGTCCCCGAAGGAGGGTGAACAGGCTCAGTCCCGCTCTACCGTCACGCTGACGATCTCGAAGGGTACGAAGCCTGTCGAAACGCCGAAAAACGATACGCCTAAAACGAACGATACGCCCGCTCCGGCTCAAACCTATACCGATACCACCGACCTCTACGGGCTGAACGCATCATCCCGCTATCTCAGCCTAAGCGACATCTCGTGGATGAGCCTGACTCAGGTACAGCATGCGCTCAACGAAATCTATGCGAAGCACGGCTTCCGCTTCACCAAGGCAGGCGACGCCAAAACGTACTTTGAGTCAATGGATTGGTACAATCCCGACACCACCAACATGAATACCATCGTCAGCAGAATGAATAAATACGAATACGCAAACGTTAAGCTGATGGGACAATACCGGGATTCACTGAAATAATCCCGGAACGATACGAAACACCGGAACCGCCGCATAGACAATTCCGGTGTTTTTTTCAATTATTTGATTAAAAGCAGAGTAATAATAATCAATGTTTAGTATAATTCTTAAGTAACCGCTGATTTATGCGCACGAATCAATCGCTGTCTGCTTAATCACTCGTCAAGGTCATCATCATCCTTACGGCGTCGGTTGTTGCGGATGATGATTACCACGCCTATAAGAGTCACCACAACGCAGGCGATGGCGATATAGCTGGACACCTGACCGAACACGCGCTCGGACAACAGCAGGGAAACGCTCATCAGCAGAATACTGACGGCGAGCAGGGCGATCAGGATGATCAATACGGTGAAATTCTTCTTTTCCATCTGTTACTCCTTTTCGTAAACAGCGTCGGCAATAGCGGCAAAATCCCCGAGAGTCAGTCTCTCGGCACGGGCGGTCGCGTCAACACCCGCTGATTCCAGTATAGCACGCACAGCCGTCTTGTCAAGAGAAAGTGACGAAGAAAGCGAGTTCAAAACTGTTTTTCTCCGCTGGGCGAAGGCGGCGCGTATCACCTTGAAGAAGGTTTTCTCGTCCTTCGGGTGCACCTGCGGCTCATGAAGGCGCAGCTGAATCACTGCCGAGTCGACGCGCGGTGCGGGCATGAACGAGCCCGACGACACATGGAACAGCAGCTCGGGCGTGCAGTAATAGCGTACCGCCGCGGTGATCGCGGAGCTGTCGCGGGTACCCGGCTCGGCGCACAGGCGCACCGCCGCCTCCTTCTGCACCATGACGGTGATGGTCCTGACGGGGAGATGATCCTCGAGCAGCTTCATGATCACGGGAGAGGTGATGTAATAGGGCAGGTTCGCGCAGACCGCGACGTCCATACCGTCAAACTCCCCGGCGATCAGCTTATTGAGGTCGAGCTCGAGTACATCGGCGTTCACGACCCTGAGGTTATCGTATTCTGCGAGCGTTTCATCCAGCACGGGCAGAAGCCTGCGGTCGAGCTCCACGGCGACAACCTTTTCGGCTCGTTCGAGCAGCTCGCGGGTCAGCACGCCGATACCGGGGCCGATCTCCAGCACGCCGGTATGCTCCCCCTCAACGGCGGATTCCGCCATGCGAGGGCACACGGAGGGATTGATCAGGAAATTCTGCCCCAGCGCCTTGGAGAAGGTAAAGCCGTGGCGGGAGAGGATATCCCGGATAACGCTTATATCTGTGAGTCTTTCCATGCGAGGGTTCGCAGTCCTTTCGGATATTTATTCTTGAAGCGGCCGTCGACCGCCTTGCCGAGTCCCAGTGTGATGCCGTCGACGACAGCGACCGCCCAGCCCGCGATCCAGAAGTCGAGCTCGATCTCCTCACCGCTGATATAGCGGGCAGTCAGCTCGTCCTCACAGCTGAGGATCAGGCGGCGCTTGAATTCATAAGGCGTCAGTGCGGTCGCGAGGTTATGGTGCGGCTCGATGCGCTTCTTCTTAAAATCGCCGAGCTTGATGCCCGCGCGCAGGATGTTCATACCGTCAAGATCGGGCAGCAACTCCGTATTCGGCAGGTTGAGGATTCGTCCGTCGATCACGTGGATATGACGGAAGGACGGATTGCGGAGCACATCGACGATAAATTTGTCGATCATCAAGCGATCCTCGCGATCCGGCTCGACGTAACGGTACATCAGCCCCTTATACGCCTTGCCGCGGCGCTTGCGGAGCTTCGCGACGAAGTGGCCCTCTCCCCCGTTGAAGGGATAGATCCTGCGGCACAGCTCCAGCGCAGGCTCGCCGAAGCGGCAGCCCGTATCGATCAGCTCGAAGTCGGGATGATCGTGTAAAAAGCCCGCGATCACACCCTCGTTCTCATCCACAGAGAAGGTACAGGTCGAGTAGACCATCACGCCCTCGGGACGAAGCGCGCAGGCTGCGGAGTCAAGGATCGCCCGCTGTCGCTCGGCGCAGGCGTGGCTGTGCTCGACCGACCACTCAAAGATCGCGTCCTTATCCTTGCGGAACATGCCCTCACCGGAGCAGGGCGCGTCCACCAGTATCTTATCAAAGAAGCCCTCCAGACGCGGACACAGCGCCTCGGGGCTCATATTGGAGACGACGGCGTTCTTGATACCCATGCGCTCGATATTCGAGAGTAGGATATGGGCGCGGGGACGGACGATCTCGTTCGCCCAGAGAAGTCCCGTACCGCATAAGGCGGCGCCGATCTGGGTGCTTTTTCCGCCCGGAGCGGCGCAGAGATCGAGCACCTTGTCGCCCGGCTCGACGCCGAGCGCCGTCACCGCCGACATCGCCGACGGCTCCTGTACATAGAAGGCGCCCGCGTGATGGAGCGGATGCTTACCGAGCTTCTCAACGCTCACATAGTAGCCGTCCTCACAGAACGGCACCTGCTCACCCATGAAGGGCAGCAGCGGACGGAGCTCCTCGGCGGATGTCTTCAACGTATTGACGCGGATCGCCTTGTAGGCGGGCTTGTCCACAGTCTCGAGAAAACGCTCATAGTTATCGCCGAGCAGGTTCTTCATACGTGCAAAATATTCATCCATCCTCATAATCGGACACCTCTTTTCCGTTATCTGTTATTTATTATCTGTTATCAGATCATCAATATCCCAGCTCTTCGCCGACGAGGATGACCTTCATCCTGTCGGGGTGGCGCTGGAAGGTGGAGATCACGTAGTTACAGCAGATACGCTGGGGGCTGCGGCAGCCGTCGCACATATAGCTCGCGTCGCGACCCATCGCAAGGCACTCGCCCTCGTGGGAGCAGTAGGTATCGCAGCCGAGGCGCTTGGTGTTCTTGGGCGAGGCGACGGTCTTGAGGCGGACGACCGCCTCATCGAGATCCTTCACGATCTTGTTATAGCCGCATACGAAGATGACCTGCTTCGGGCCGTAGAGGATCGCCGCTACACGGTTGGAGTTACCGTCGACGTTATACAGCAGTCCGCCCTCGGTCACGGCGTTCGCCGAGGTCAGGAAGGTATCGGCGGAAAAGGTATCGCGGTAGATCTGCTCGACCTCCTCGGGCGTCTGTGCCTTGGAACGGTCGAGGTAGTTGTAATCGCCGCTGTTCAGCATGTCGATAACGCCGCATTCCTTAAGGGTCTCGCTGCCGCCGTGGCTGACGGTCTCGCCGTCCTTCATCAGCGTTTTCAACAGCGGGATGACCTCTTCCTTGGTCTCGACGTAGTATGCCGCCATGCGGTGGCGCCGCAGGCACTCCATTGTTTTTTCAATTCTTTTCATGTCATTTTCATTCATCTTGGATTTTCCCTTCTCTGTCGCACAGCTCAGCCGTGCGTTATAATCGGATCTATTATAACACACGGCTGAGGGTCAATGCAACTATAAATCTACAAAAGGCACGCCTAAAATGTTGGTTTGTCAATGATGTGTTACACAAATTCAAGAAAAGATGACCTCGCTGGTATTGAGGAAATGGTAAAGGAACTCGCGAGGGGATTTCCA
>CACZYF010000049.1 GCA_902785355.1 uncultured Ruminococcus sp.
GCAATTTGCGGAAATTTTAAAATAATCTTCAAAAAAATACCCCGTACCCATATTTTGGTACGAGGTATTTCTTATTAGTGCCTTATCTTAATGATATTGCTGTTTTCAGGGGCTTTGTTTTTATATTTTGTCCGTCCCGATCATCTCTGTCGACTGCGGATTTGCTCGGGACTCAGCCCTCGCAAAGCACAGCTAAAAACAGTCCTCAGGACTGTTTTCTTTACGCTGTTACAGTTCTCCAAGAGATAATCGGCAAATCAGATTTATCTTTTTTCAAGGCTTCTGTTTCGGCAGAAGCCTTGTTTTTTATATCCCAAAGTCTTTTCGGCGTTTTGTCTATTGAAAAAGTACGGCAGTTGCGTTATAATTCACTCAATCCAATGATTCACGGAGGCAATTATAATGAAAAAGAGAATTCTGATCAGTCTGATCCTTTGCCTTTGCATGACCGCGGCGATCCTCGCCGGATGCGGCGGTACAAAAACCGCTCCCGATAAAGCGACCGAGGCAGCCACCGAAGCCGCAACCGTCGACGAGGCAAAGTCCGACGGCATCGACTACATGGCGTTGGTCAACAAGACGCATGCTCTTCCCGAGGATTGGGAGGCGAAGCTCGAAACCGTCCACATGACCAACTCGATCGGCGATGACGTTGAGGTCGAGAAAAAGGCTTACGACGCCTATCTGGAACTCAAGGCGGCGCTGGAGAAGGAGAATATCTTCGTAGACCTCGACTCCGCACGCCGCAGTGTAGCCGACCAGCAGCGCATCATGGATGATTTCACCGAGAAATACGGTAAGGATTATGCGCTGAAGACCGTCGCAGCACCCGGTTACTCAGAGCATCATACCGGTCTCGCGCTCGATCTGTACCTGATCATCGACGGCAAGGATATCACCGAGAACGAGGATATGGTTCAGTATCCCGAGATCTGGGCAAAGATCCACGAGAAGCTCGCAGACTACGGCTTCATCCTGCGTTATCTCGAGGGCAGAGAGCACATTACCGGCTACGGCTACGAGCCGTGGCACATCCGCTACATCGACGATAAGGATATCGCCAAGGAGATCATGCAGAAGGATATCACCTTCGAGGAGTACCTAGGCACCGCGAGCGGCGCAGCGGTCGAGATCGATCTCGGCAACTCCGAGCTGTATTCGAAAGACGACCTCGACGCGGCTGTTCTCCAGATCAAGTGCCGTTTCGCGTCCTTAGACGGCTGTGAGCTGCACAGCATCCGCTATGCGGGCGACAGTGCCGTGACCGATGAGAAGCTGGCGGAAATCAATAAGAAGAATCCCGACGGCAAGTTTACGCAGATCGCCGGATTCCTGATGGACTTCCATACGCCCAAGAATACGGAGAATACGAGCCTCGAATCCGACAGGGAGTACACCGACTACCAATGGTGGCTGGCGCGTACCGCTGACGGCGGCTGGGAGATCGTTGACTTCGGCTATTGATCCCATATCATCGATCGCAAGGCTTCCGTTTATCGGGAGCCTTGTTTTTCTGTGTGTCGGAGGTTGCCTTATCACGCGCGGTATGGTAAAATAACAACAGAGAACCGATAATAAAGAAGGTGATCGCATGGCATCCGATAAAGAATATCTGGACTTTGTACTCGAACAGCTGCGTGACGCGGAGGATATCTCATGGCGCGCGATGATGGGCGAATACATCCTGTACTGTCAGGGCAAGGTGATCGGCGGGATCTACGACAACCGCCTGCTGGTAAAGCCGACCGAATCAGCCCTGTCGCTGCTCCCCGACGCCCCGCGCGAGCTCCCCTACGAGGGCGCGAAGGAGATGCTCCTGGTCGAGGAGATCGAAGACAGAGAGCTGATGACGCAACTGCCCGCCGCGATCGCCGCAGACCTCCCCGCTCCGAAGAAAAAGAGGAAAAGCTGAGCGAGAGCTTTCTAAACTGCCGGGATATCCTGTGAGGACCCGAAAAATACCTATTGATTTCTTTTCCATTATATTGTAAAATAGATGGGTACATTTGATATCAACAGAATGGAGAATAGATATGAAAAAGATCATCGTACTCGCCGCGGCACTCCTGATGGTGCTCTCACTGGCCGGCTGCTTCGGCACGACCCCCTCCAACAGCTCAACCGCCGATCAGGCGAACGCTGCTGACGTCAGCACCTATTCTAAGGACTTCGAAGGCCTGCAAAAGTACATCACCGACCGCAATAACAACACCACCAAGCAGGAGCTGTATGCCGATATCGTCGGCGCAGACAACGCGGCACGCATCGTTCTCAACGGTAACTCCTTCGTCGAGATCTACGATTACTCCAAGGCGAACAACGATACCGCCAAGGCGATCCTCGAGGACATCAAGGACGACGGTAAGTTCCGCCCGATGGAGGACAGCACCGAGATGACCGCCGTGATCACCAAGAGCGGCAAGTATGTGCTGGCTTGGGACGCGACCCGCGGCTTTGATTACGAGAAGAAGGTCGCGACCGAGGAGCTTAAGGAGAACTGGTAAATCCCGCTCCCTTATTCATCAAGATTACTTCAGCCCGACAGATTTCTGTCGGGTTTAACTTTTCGAAAAATACCAACACAGCTTTTCCACATGTCATCCTGAGGGCGAACCCTCAGAATGACAGACTTTCTTGTAACAAGTTTGAAATACCTCTTGAAAAAACCGGACATTTGCATTATAATAGAAACATAGGCGTTAGCAAATGCTAACCCAAGCGAAACTTCTTCATTGATAAAGGTGAAAAAATGTCAAAACTGACCCAAAAAGCGATCAAGGAATCCTTCCTCCGGCTGCTCGATCGCAAGCCGATCGACCATATCAAGATCACGGATATCACCAACGACTGCGGCGTCTCGCGCAATACCTTCTACTACCACTACGCCGATCTGCCGGCGCTGCTGGAGGAGCTCTTGATGGATAACGCCGAGGAGTTGATCAATACCTACCCTACGATCGACTCTCTCGAAGAGTGTCTGAACGTCGCCGCGCAGTTTGTGCTGTCCAACCGACGTGCCGCGTACCATATCTACAATTCCTCCCACCGCTACGTCTACGAAAAATGTCTGATGACCGTCTGCCGCAAGGTGGTCGCCGATTACTTTGACCGCGCTGTCCCCAAGGAGCTCCTGAGCAGGGAGGATCGCGAGATCCTGATCGACTACTACAAGAGCGTCAGCTTCGGGCTGATCGCCGATTGGTGCAATAAGGGGATGAAGGATGATTACGCCGCGCAGATCAATAAGCTGATCGCCCTGCGCTCAAAGATGCTGTCCTCCGACCTCGGGCTGTAATTCACGATCAAAAATCGAAAAACCGACCATCGCCTCCCCTCGCGGGAGGCAGTTTCATTTTTAAAAATTTTTAGTACAAAGCACCGCTTTTGCTCAGATTTTGTGCACGCAAAAATCTTTGCGAATGGTAATTTTCCACAATCAGGAGTATCCTGTATTAGTAAAAACAGACAATGCTCATTTGTCAAAAGCGAAGGTGAAAGCATGAAAATCTCAAAAGCTATCGTAAAGCTGCGGGTCCCGATCGTGATCATCGCCCTCATTCTGATTGTGCCGTCGCTGCTGGGAATGCTGAACACGCGTATCAACTATGATATGCTGACGTATCTGCCCGACAGCATGGACACGGTCAAGGGACAGAACATCCTGCTGGATGAATTCGGCAAGGGCGCGTTCTCCTTTATCATCCTAGAGGATATGCCCGATAAGGACGTCGCCGCCCTCAAGGAAAAGGTCGAACAGGTAGAGCAGGTCGACAGCGTACTGTGGTACAACAACGTCGCCGATATCTCCGTGCCGAAGGAATTTTTGCCCGATAAGGTCTATTCCGCCTTCAATACCGACCACAGCACCGTCATGGCGGTGTTCTTCAATACTTCTACATCCTCGGATGAAACGATGGACGCGATCCGCGAGATCCGCTCGATCACCGGTAAGCAGTGCTTTGTCTGCGGACTTTCGGCGCTGGTCACCGACCTGAAGGATCTGTGCGAGAAGGAAGAGCCCATCTACGTCGGGATCGCGGTCGTCCTCGCACTCGCGGCGATGATCCTCCTACTCGACAACTGGCTCATCCCGCTGGTGTTCCTCGCCTCTATCGGCATGATGATCCTATTGAATCTCGGCACCAACTACTTCCTCGGCGAGATCTCCTACATCACCAAGGCGCTGTCCGCGGTGCTCCAGCTCGCCGTCACGATGGACTACAGCATCTTCCTGTGGCACAGCTACAACGAACAGAAGCGTATCTGTAACGACAACAGGGAAGCGATGGCGGTCGCGATCCACAACACCTTCCTGTCGGTCATCGGCTCGTCCGTCACGACGATCGCGGGCTTCATCGCGCTGTGCTTCATGACCTTCACCCTCGGCCGCGACCTCGGTATCGTCATGGCAAAGGGCGTGCTGTTCGGCGTGATCGGCTGTATCACGGTACTGCCGTCGATGATTTTGATCCTTGACAAGCCGCTTTCCAAGCTCAACCACCGCTCGCTGATCCCCGATATGAAGAAGCTCTCCGGCGGTGTGGTCAAGATCTTCCCCGTATTTCTCGTTATCTTTATCGCGCTGGTGCCGCCGTTCCTCTACGGCTACACCCAAACGAACAACGAGGTCTACTACGATATGGCGGAGTGTCTGCCCAAGGATCTCGACTTCGTCATCGCCAACACCAAGCTCAGCGAGGATTTCGACATCAGCTCGACCCATATGGTGCTGATGGACTCCTCCGTCCCGGCTAAAGAGGTCAAGTCGATGATCGCCGAGATGGAAGATGTCGACGGCGTGAAGTACGTCCTCGGCATCGAAAGCCTGCTCGGCTCCACCGTTCCCGAAGAGATGCTCCCCGAGCACATCAAGAGCGTGCTCGAAAACGATAAATACGAGCTGCTGCTGATCAACAGCGAATACCACAGCGCGTCCGACGCCGTCGGCGCCCAGATCGACAGCCTCAATAACATTCTTCACCGCTACGATCCGAACGGTATGCTGATCGGCGAAGCACCGTGCATGAAGGACATGATCGATACCACCGGCGCCGATTTCGAGGTCGTCAACCTTGTATCGATCATCGCGATCTTCGTCATCATCGCCGTCGTCGAACGCAGCCTGAGCCTGCCGTTCATCCTGATCGCGGTCATCGAGCTCGCGATCTTCATCAACCTCGGCCTGCCGCATTTCTTCGGTCAGTCGCTGCCCTTCATCGCCCCCATCTGTATCAGTACGATCCAGCTCGGCGCAACGGTCGACTACGCGATCCTGATGACCACCCGCTACAAGGCGGAGCGACTCGGCGGACATGACAAGCGTGAATCCATGAAGACCACGCTGACCACCTCCATCCCCTCGATCATCGTCAGCGGCATGGGACTCTTCGCCGCGACCTTCGGCGTCGCGCTCTACTCCGACATCGACATCATCAGCTCGATGTGCATGCTGCTCGCGAGAGGCGCGATCATCAGTATGCTGCTGGTCATCTTTATTCTGCCGGCGCTGCTGCTGCTCTGCGACAAGCTCGTCTGCCACACTACGATAGGCATGAAAAAATGTGCTAAATATTAAGCTCCCTTTCTTAAGAGAGCTGTCAGCGAAGCTGACTGAGGGTTTCCCCTCCTATATAACAGCTATATGTAACTATAGAAAGAACGGAGAGATATTATGAAACGAATGATTAAGCTGCTGAGCGTCGCACTGTGCCTGAGCATCGTGCTGTCCGCTTCTCTTGTCGGCGTATTCGCCCTTTCGCTGAACGGCATCACCCTCGGCGAAAAGCACAAGGCGACCGCCGATGAAGCCGATCTGATCAAGGACGAGACCGTTTATGTCACGGCGAATGCCGACGGCACTGTTGACAAGATCATCGTCAGCGACTGGATCAAGAACAATAAAAAGGCGACTACCATCCGCGACGTTGCCGCCCTCGGCGATATCGAGAACGTCAAGACCGACGCCTCCTTCACCCTTGACAGCGACAATATGCGCGTCTGGCAGGCGGACGGCGCCGACCTCTATCTGGAGGGTACGGGCACCCAGCCTCTTCCCGTCGACCTGAGCGTCACCTACACCCTCGACGGCAAGGTCATCGATCCCAAGGAGCTCGCCGGCAAGAGCGGCAGAGTCACCATCCGCTTTGACTACACCAACAACGCCTACGAAAACGTCACCATCGACGGTAAGCAGGAGCGTATCTACGTTCCCTTCCTGATGATGTCCGGCATGATCCTCGACAGCGGGAAGTTCGATAACGTTGAGGTCACCAACGGTAAGGTCGTCTCCGACGGCGACCGAACGATCGTGGCGGGTATCGCCTTCCCCGGCTTACAGCATGATTTAGGTCTCTCCCGCGACGAGGTGAACATCCCCGATTACTTCGAGGTCAGTGCGGATACGACGGATTTCGCCCTCGATACCACCATCACCATCGCCTCCAACGCCCTCGGCAAGGAGCTCGATCCCGACGATCTCGACAGCCTCGATGATCTCGGCGATTCTCTCAATCAGCTCGAGAGCGCTATGACCGCCCTGATCGACGGTTCATCCCAGCTTTACACCGGTCTCGATACCCTGCTCGCGAAGTCCGGCGAACTCGTCAGCGGCGTAGATCAGCTCTATGACGGCGCGGTACAGCTCAGCGACGGCGCAAAGCAGGTCGATAACGGCGCAGGTCAGCTCAACGACGGCGCCAAGAAACTCAGCGACGGCGCAGCCGCCCTCAGCGCAGGCTCCGTCAGCGTCGATATCGGCGCGCTCGACCTCAGCAACGGACTCTCCACCCTCAGCGCCAATAACACGGCGCTTACGAACGGCAGCGCCCGGACCTTCACCGCCATCCTCGCCACCGCGAGAAAGTCGCTGGTCGAAGCGGGTCTGGACGTCCCCGAGCTCACCCCCGATAACTACGCGACGATCCTCAACTCCCTGCTGGATCAGCTCTCCGAGAAGAATATAAAGGCACAGGCTGAACAGACCGCACGCGCAAAGGTATCAGCGGCGGTCGAAGAGAACCGCGCAGCCGTAACAGCCGCTGTCACCGAAGCTGTCAGACAGAATGTACAGGCAGAGGTCACAGCAGGCGTTCGCGCTCAGGTCACCGAGCAGGTACTCGCCGCGGCAGGCTACTCTGCCGCAGATTATAACGCCGCTGTCGCCGCAGGTATGGTCGACGCCGCAACACAGGCGCAGATCAGCGGCGCGATCGACGCTCAGATGGCAAGCGCTCAGGTACAGAACACCATCTCCACCCTGACCGAACAGAATATGCAGGGTGAACAGGCGCAGGCGGCTATCGCTCAGAATACCGAAGCCCAGATCGAAAACCTGATCGAGCAGAACATGCAGAACGAAGAGGTACAGCAGGGCATCGCCGCCGCTCTCGCACAGGCGAAGGCCGGCAGAGATAGCATCTCCGCCCTCAAGGAACAGCTTGACAGCTATAACACCTTCGACAAGGGTCTCAAGACCTATACCGGCGGCGTCGGCTCCGCATCTGCAGGCGCTCGGCAGCTGCAGGGCGGCACTTCACAGCTCCGCTCCGGCTCCTCCGAGCTGAAAACCGGTACCGATACCCTCAGTAACGGCGCCTCTACCCTCAAGAACGGCACCGCTCAACTCAGCACCGGCGCCGATACGCTCCGCGACGGTATCCTGACCATGAAGAACGGCATGCCCGCTCTGGTAGAAGGCGTATCTCAGCTCCGTTCCGGCTCCATGCAGCTGAGCGACGGCTTGAAGCAGTTCAACGACGAGGGTATCAGCAAGATCACCTCCCTGCTCAAGGACAACGTCGGCGATCTCGTCAGCCGCGTCAAAGCCACCATCCGCGTATCCCAAAACTACAAGAGCTACTCCGGACTCGCCGACGGCATGGACGGCTACGTCAAGTTCATCTACAAGACCGAAGAGATCAATTGACGCTCATCCATCAGTAAATCTATCTAATACTATCAAAAATCAAGGCCACCCGCTGCATCCAACGGGTGGCCTTTGATTATATAAGGAAGATCTCATGAAAAGATTGTTGTATTTTTATACTAATCCTTGATAAAAAGATTTAATCAGATATTAGTGATAAATTTCGCAGAGCGAGGCGAGTGACGCAGGCATACTGGCGTATGTCAAGGAGCTCAACAAAGCTATGCGGAATTTAGCGCAATAGATGATAAAGGTTTTTATTAAGGATTAGTATCAAGCTGCGGTGACGTTGAGGGCGTCGTCGACGGTAACGGTCAGGTTGACGGGGACCTGTACGTTATCATCGGTGTTATAGTACAGGGTAACGTGGCTGGTGCCGGGGGTCACGCCGTAGAACTGGAAATCGTACTGCTGCTGATTAAAGTTATAGTCGCAGCGGAGCAGGAAGTTGATGTTGTCCGCCTTGTACGTCCAGTCGAAGCCGTAAGAGGTCTTGCCGTAGGCGTAGAAGTGGTAGGGTGTTCCGCTGTTGGCGGGAGCGACGCGCTTGGTGTCGATGTAGATACGCTCGCCGTTTACGTTATCGATGCGGTCTTTAACGGGCGCCTGGGTCGGAGCCTGAGTGGGAGCGGGCGCCTGAGTGGGAGCGGGCGCGCTCTGCTGAGTGACCTGCGCTGCGGGAACGGACTGTACGGTCTGCTGAGCTGCGGGCTGAGCGGTCTGCTTGGGAGCGACGGTGGTTGCGGGCTGAGGAGTCGTTTTCTTCACGCTTGCCGCCTTGACGGGGGCAGCCGCCTTGACGGAGATCGCGGTGGTGGGGGCGGCGGTCTTGGTGACCTTCGGGGCGTTCATCGCGCCGAATACCATCGCGCCCGCGGCGATGACGGCGACCAGCGCGACTGCGACGGTACCGATGAGGATCCTCTGCTTTCTCGCCTTAGCTTTCTTTCTCGCGGTGATCGCTCTCGCTCTGTCGGAATACTGTCTGCCGGTGTAGTTTCTCTCGTTGTACATGTTGTTGTTCGTCATTTTATTTCCCTCCTGAATGGTATATATGTTTTGTTAATGACTGTTGTTCCGCCGTCGTTTCTTTCTATTCAGCAGTCTTTCTGATCGGCGGCTTGGGTCGAACTTCATGCTCATTCCCTTGACTGTGGCTATAGCATAACACACCCACTATGACAACAGTATGACAAAAATCAGGGGTTTTTTAATTTTGGCGCATTGTAAAATGAAGTTGCAACAATAAAATAAAAGAGTCCACAGTGACGATTCTGTAGTAGAATTGAGTTTGCGGAACCAATTCGAAAGGATCA
>CACZYF010000050.1 GCA_902785355.1 uncultured Ruminococcus sp.
GTTATATAAACGTTGCATAGAATCGTAGGGGACGGTTCCTCAGCCGGAGACGGCACCCCTCTGTCGCTTCGCGCCACCTCCCCAGCGGGGAGACCCCCCGACGACCCGCAAACATCGACGTGTGATCGTGCCGTAGGGGCGACCATTGGTCGCCCGCGAATGACGGGCGTGTGGTTATATCGTAGGGCGGACATTCCCCCAACGGGGGCACCCCCGCCCTACAGCACGATCAAACGCCCGATATACAATTCCAAAAGCCGTCAGGCTTTCCTACCACCATTCACCATTCACTATTCACTATTCTCCGTTCTCCGTTCTCCGTACATATAACAAAACCCCCGAGATTGCTCCCGGGGGTGATGTGGTTATTGAGCTATAAGACTCGAGCTTTGAACGATAGCTTTCAGGAAAGCGAGCTTAATTAGGTTGAGATTGCCGCATCGGGACGATGTCCCTTCTCGCAATGACAATCCCGGATCACTCGCCCTTAGCGCGCTCGGTGAGGGTCTCGAAGCGAGCTGCCGCGGTGTCCTCAGCCTTCTGGAAGAGCTCCTCGGCTCTCTGCGGGAAGGAACGGGTCAGAGCGGAGTAACGAGCCTCGTTCATGATGAAGTCACGATAGGACTCGGTCGGCGCCTTGGAATCGAGGATGAAGGGATTCTTGCCCTCAGCCTTGAGTCTGGGATCATAGCGGAAGTTGTTCCAGTAGCCGCAGGCAACCGCGCGCTGCATCTCCTTCTGGCAGTTCTGCATGCCGCCCTTGATGGAGTGCATCTCGCAGGGAGCGTAGCCGATGATCAGCGACGGACCCGGATAAGCCTCAGCCTCCTGGATCGCCTTGAGGGTCTGGTTCATGTCAGCGCCCATAGCGATCTGAGCGACGTAGATGTAGCCGTAGGAGATCGCGATGTCAGCGAGGGACTTCTTCTGGATCGCCTTACCGGCAGCCGCGAACTGAGCGACCTGACCGATGTTCGAAGCCTTGGAAGCCTGACCGCCGGTGTTGGAGTAAACCTCGGTATCGAATACCATGATGTTGACGTCCTCGCCGGTCGCCAGAACATGGTCGACGCCGCCGAAGCCGATATCATAAGCCCAGCCGTCGCCGCCGAAGATCCAGATGGACTTCTTGCTGAGATATTCCTTGTTGTCGAGGATGTCCTTTCTGTACGGGCAAGCCTCGTCGACCTTCTCGACCTCGGCGATCAGCGCCTTGGTAGCGGCGGTGTTCTTCTCACCGTCGTTGAGGGTAGCGAGGTACTCGTCGGCAGCAGCCTTGAGCGCGTCGGAGGCTCTCTCGTCAGCGATCATTTCCTTGACGTCAGCGATCAGGCGATCACGGATAGCTCTCTGGCCGAGGAACATACCGAGACCGTGCTCAGCGTTATCCTCGAAGAGGGAGTTTGCCCATGCGGGACCGTGGCCGTCCTTGTTGACGGTATAGGGAGAGGTAGCAGCGGGACCGCCCCAGATGGAGGAGCAGCCGGTAGCGTTACTGATGTACATTCTGTCGCCGAAGAGCTGGGTCACAAGACGCGCGTAAGAGGTCTCGGCACAGCCTGCACAGGAGCCGGAGAACTCAAGCAGCGGCTGCTTGTACTGCGAGGAGATGACGTTGATCTTTGCGGTGGTCTCGGGCTTCTCGGTGACCTTGGCGACGCAGTAATCGAATACTGCCTGCTGATCGTCCTGAGACTCACGGGCGACCATCTTCAGGGAGTTGGTCGGGCAGACGCCTACGCAGACGCCGCAGCCCATGCAGTCGAAGGGAGATACCGCGAGGGTGTACTTATAAACCTTGTTAACGGCTCTCGGACCGTACTTGATGTTTTCGGGAGCGTCGGCGACCTCAGCCTCGTCCATCGCATAGGGACGGATGGTAGCATGGGGGCAGACGAACGCGCAGCGGTTACACTGAGCGCAGGTCTCGTTGTTCCATTCGGGAACCATAACGGCTACGCCGCGCTTCTCGAACGCGGAAGCGCCCTGCTCGAAGGTACCGTCGGCATGATCCACAAAGGCGGATACGGGCAGGCTGTCGCCGTCCATCTTGCCTACGGGCTCCATGATGTTCTCGACCTGCTTCTCGAGCTTGGTCATCTCTACGTCGGCAGCCTTCTTCTCAGCGTCTACAGCGTCAGCCCAATCAGCGGGTACGTCGATCTTGACGTAAGCGGTAGCGCCTGCGTCGATCGCCTTCTCGTTCATCTCGACGATCTCTTTACCCTTCTTCATGAACTTCTGAGCCTTCTCCTTCATGTAGCCGATGGCTTCCTCAGCGGGCAGAACCTTCGCGAGGGAGAAGAAAGCACTCTGCAGAACGGTGTTGGTACGCTTGCCCAGACCGATCTCAGCCGCGATGTCGATCGCGTTGACGGTGTAGAGCTGGATGTTGTTCTTCGCGATATAACGCTTGGTCTCCGCGTTGAGGTGAGAGTTCAGCTCCTCGGGAGTCCACTGGCAGTTGATCAGGAATACGCCGCCGGGCTTGACATCCTGAACCATCTTGTAGCCCTTGAGGATGTAGGAGGGGTTGTGGCAGGCTACGAAGTCAGCCTTGTTGATGTAGTAGGGGGACTTGATGGGCTTATCACCGAAGCGCAGATGGCTGATGGTGATACCGCCGGTCTTCTTGGAGTCATACTGGAAGTATGCCTGTACATATTTATCGGTGTGGTCGCCGATGATCTTGATGGAATCCTTGTTCGCGCCTACGGTGCCGTCGCCGCCTAAGCCCCAGAACTTGCACTCGATGGTGCCTTCTGCGGCGGTGTTGGGAGCGGGCTTCTCCTCGAGGGAGAGATCGGTGACGTCATCGACGATACCGATGGTGAAGTTGTGGCGCGGATTCTCCTTGCTGAGCTCCTCATAGACAGCGAATACGCTGGAGGGGGGAGTATCCTTGGAGCCGAGGCCGTATCTGCCGCCGACTACCTTAGCGGTGCGACCCTGAGTCGCGAGAGCGGCGACGACGTCGAGGTACAGAGGCTCGCCCAGAGCGCCGGGCTCCTTGGTACGGTCGAGGACTGCGATCTTCTTCGCGGTCTCGGGGATGGCTTCTACGAGCTTGTCGGCACGGAAGGGACGATACAGACGAACCTTGACCAGACCGACCTTCTCGCCGTTGGCGTTCATGTAGTCGATGACCTCTTCCGCAACGTCGCAGATAGAGCCCATCGCGATGATGACGCGGTCAGCGTCGGGAGCGCCGTAGTAGTTGAACAGCTTGTAGTCGGTGCCGAGCTTCGCGTTGACCTTGCCCATGTACTCCTCAACGATCTCAGGCAGAGCGTCATAGTACTTGTTGCAGGCTTCTCTGTGCTGGAAGAAGATATCGCCGTTCTCGTGAGAACCGCGCATGGTGGGATGCTCGGGGTTCAGAGCGCGCTTACGGAACGCCTGTACAGCGTCCATATCGGTCATTTCCTTGAGGTCGTCGAAGTCCCAGATCTCGATCTTCTGGATCTCGTGAGAGGTTCTGAAACCGTCGAAGAAGTTGATGAACGGAACTCTGCCCTTGATGGTGGAGAGGTGAGCGACAGCGCCCAGATCCATGACCTCCTGCGGGTTGGTCTCAGCCAGCATCGCGAAACCGGTCTGACGGCAAGCATAGACGTCAGAATGGTCGCCGAAGATGTTCAGCGCGTGGCTCGCTACGCAGCGGGCGGAAACGTGGAATACGGACGGGAGTAATTCGCCCGCGATCTTGTACATATTCGGGATCATGAGCAGCAGACCCTGAGAAGCGGTGTAGGTGGTGGTCAGCGCACCCGCGTTCAGCGAGCCGTGTACGGTACCTGCCGCACCTGCTTCACTCTGCATCTCTTCTACCTTTACGGTAGTGCCGAAGATGTTCTTCATGCCCTGAGCGGACCACTGATCAACGTAGTCAGCCATCGGGCTGGACGGTGTGATGGGGTAGATGCCGGCTACCTCGGTGAACGCATAGGACACCCAAGCCGCGGCGTTGTTGCCGTCCATGGATTTCATTTGTCTTGCCATGTGTTTTCCTCCTGTTTTACATTGCTGTAAGATGAGCTCCTTCTTACACCAACGCATGAATTAGATCCATGAGAGATCCCTGCCCGAGAGCATACCGACCCCTCATTTTTCATCCTCTATCTTATCACTTTTTGTCGATATTGTAAAGGGGAAAATGTTGTGAGATACAGCCATTTATGCAGTTTTGACGGTTAGCAAGGGCTAATTGTTATAAGCTCATCCGACACAGGTTGGTTTGGCGCGCGTTATTTTGACCGTAAAATCGTTCCGACCCTAATTTGCACAAAATTTTTTGTCATTTTTTCTGTGCTTTATTCTAATTATGTATGGAATTTTCAGCGGTTTATTGCTACAATAAATAGTACTGTTATGTGTAAATAAGGATGAGATTGCCGAGGCACATCAATGTGCCCCGCAATGACTTATTATATGTAGGTGAAGTATGTACAAGAACATCATCTTTGATCTATACGGTACACTGATCGATATCCGTACCGACGAATTTTCGCTGGATTTCTGGCGCAAGGCGGTGCAGGTGTTCGCAACGAAAGGCGCTTCGTTCAGCCCGAACGAGCTGCGTACCTCCTATACGAAGTATGTCAAGCGCGCTTTACGCCATGAGCGTCTTCGTCACCCGATCTTCAAGCATGTGGATATCGACCTGCTGCAGGTGTTCCGCAGGCTCTATCAGGATAAGGGGATCAACGCGGATATGACCCTTCTGCGCGATACCGCTTACCGCTTCCGTAAGGACAGCACGCTGATGATCCGTCTGTATGACGGCGTGATCGAGCTCTTAGAGGGGCTCAAAGCCGCGGGCAGGGGTGTTTACCTGCTCTCGAACGCACAGGAGAGCTTCACTATCCCCGAGATGGACGAGCTCGGGATCCTTAAATACTTCGACGGCATCATGATCAGCTCCGAGGAGAAGGTCTGCAAGCCGCAGAAGCAGTTCTTCACGAAGCTGCTTGAGAGATACCGCCTCGACCCGAAGGAATGTCTGATGGTCGGCAACGATAAGAACGCTGATATGCTGGGCGCTAAGAGCGTCGGTATCGACGGGCTCTACATCCACCAGGAGATCAGCCCCGAGGTGAAGGATGAGAGCGAGGTCACCGCGCTGCGCAAGATCATGGACGGTGATGTGCGCAAGCTCCTCGGAACGATTATGGAGTTGGATCATGAAGAATAATTTGATAATCAAGATCGCGTTCGGTGTTTCGATCGTTGCGCTGGTGTTTTCGGTGATTACGCTGATTCGCGCTATCGTGTTGGGTGCGCGTGTGGTGTTCCCGGTGATACAGGTGATCGGTACGCTGGCTATTGCGGCGATCTGTGCCGTGATGCTCTTCACCTTGAACAGACAGGAATCGGAGGAAAGCAATGAGGATGGAGAGGAACCGCCCTCAAAGACTGCCGAAGAAGCGCCGAACGAGTCCGCCGAGCTCACGGAGGATGATCCCGATACGGATTTGGAAGCGAAATACAACTGGAGCAATTTTCAATAAACTTTTTGAATAAATAAGTGGGGATGAGAACCGCTTTCTATGCGGAAGCTCACGAATCACGGGGCTGTTGCAGCGAAAACGCAACAGCCCTTTTATAATACTTCTGTTTTGACACGTCAATCTAATACTCCGCGGCGACTCCGGCTCCGGAGAAATCCATTTCCCTACGGGAATGTAACAGAACAAAACAAAAGGTGCTGTCGCGTGGCAGCACCTTTTTACATTATACGGATTCCGGAACAGCCGCAGTACGGCAGCGAACGACGGATAGATGAAACTGCGCTTGGGTAAGGATGAAACGCACGGTTTTGCAGTACCTTTCCTGTAGTTATTCGGATGCGAAGCGGTAGTCGCCGACGTTTGCGGCGTTCATCCCCGCCGCGTAACGACGGACCGCGAGTGCATCTTTGAGGTTGATATCACCGTCGCCGTTTGTATCGGCGTTCGGTTTACTATAGCTCAACCGTCTGCCCGCCGTGATCCACTGGATCAGAGTCGCGTCGATAAGGCTGATCCCGCCGTCATTGTTCGCGTCGCCGATGTACGCACAGGGCAGCTCGACCGAACCGACGGTATAGGGGAGCTTGTCGTACCGATCGCTTGCCTTGCCGTTTTGGAAGAGCTTATAGAAGGTATTCTTGTTGTCGCGTGCAGTCAGGGTCTGCATCAAGTGGTTTAGCTCGGTCGTACCGCCCGCGAGTACCTTGAACCTCAGCCTGAGGTACGGTTCGTCGGTACTGCCGTAGCCCTCGATGCCCGTGACCTGACTGAAATTATAATAAACGTTGCCTGGGACATCGGTGATATTGACGACGGCGGAGGCGTCCGCCAGTCTGCCTTCAAAGCTGTAACCCTCGGGGGTCGGATCGCCGTAAGCGAGCGGCTGCAGAAGACTCTTGTCATAGCGGATCTCGCCCTCTCCGTTAATAAGAGTGTGCTGACCCGTGAACAGACCCACGCGGTAGAGAAAAACGCTCCCGACCTTGACCTCGGCGAGCACCTTACCTGAGTCGGTGATGGTCAGCGTGTCGCTGTCGGCTGCTGCTGCAGGGACAAAAACGGCGATACAGAGCAGTATGAATATGAAAAGGCACAGAAATCGTCTCATGCTTTCCTCCTTTTATCTATGATACAGATACTGTGAATATTGTAAAAGATATCGCCGATAATTGCAAGGAGTGTTACAAATCTGTAGAAAACGCCGGTTTTCTGTAAACCGGTCAAAATTGAACGGTGATCGTATAATGACAAAAAATGTATGTTGATTTTAGTGAAATTGCCGTTTTTTCGGATCGATGTAATTTCTTCGAACAAATATTTGCTTTTTATCGTGACTTGTGTTATAATAAACACGATAGTAAAATAAACAGCCGCCGAGGAGGCGAATTATCCGGTGCATCCTACGGTCGGCTCAACCGATAAGTTCAGGTGATTGTATGAAGCCTTTGACCAAAAGCCAGCAGAAAGTATATGATTATATTCTCGAGTGTTCCGAGAACAACCGGATTCCTTCCGTCAGAGAGCTGTGTGACGCGACGGGCTTCAAGTCCACGTCTACCGTCGCCTATCATCTAAAGGCGCTGGAGGAGAAGGGACTGATCGAGCGTGAGGAAGGACTCAACCGCTGTATCCGCCTCAAGAACGAACAGCCTACCGCCAAGGTGCCGCTGCTCGGCCGCGTTACCGCGGGTCAACCGATCCTCGCCGTGCAGGATATCGAGACCTACATCCCCGTCCCCAAGGACATCGGCAAGGGCAGGGAGCTCTTTGCGCTGCGCGTTGTGGGCGACAGTATGATTAACGCGGGTATCTTTGACGGAGATATTATCGTCGTGAACCGTACTCCTGTTGCGAACAACGGCGATATCGTCGTCGCGATGGTGGAGGATGAGCTCAGCGGCGAGGCGAGCGCGACTGTCAAGCGCTTTTATAAGGAGAAGAGGCATATTCGTCTCCAGCCCGAGAACGACGCCTACGAGCCGATCATCGTCGATAAGGCGGTGCTGCTGGGTAAGGTTGTTACCCTGATCCGCAATTATGAATGAACCGCCGGTCACAATTCTTAATTTGTTTAATGCGCGTTAATACTCCGTTAACAAATCACGGGAAGTTTTGACTATAATAAAATCATGCAAGAGAGATACCGCAACTCCTTGTATATGTTCTACCCTCCTCAATACGGTTATCCGTATTTGAACCCCTCATTTTATTTGGATTTATCCCCGGAAGAAGCGTACGCCCGCAGCGTGCGCTTTCTTCTTTTGTACGGAGATTTGATACTTAGTATGAGATAATCGGGTACAAAAAAGCTGCCGATCTTCGGCAGCTTCACTGTCCATATCATTCGACGTCGCGGAAGTCGTCATCATCGAGGTTGTAGACGCGGTTGTCGCGCTTAGGCGGTTGGTAGTCGCGGTAGCGGTCATCCCTGTCGCGCTCGTGCAGTTCACGGCGGCGCTTTTTGTTTGCCTGACGTCTGCCGTCCGAGGCAGTATATGCGGCGGTGGAGAATACCACGCCCATGAATACCGCGACCACGATAAAGAATGCGATAATACATAGAATCCACCACGCGATGTTAACCAGCATCAGCATAATGCATGCAAACACGACCGTGCCTACGCACAGCGCGCCGGCTACCAGCAGCGAGTTGATCAGGTCGGTGATCCTATCGAAGAACCCGAGCCACGGGCTGAGCGCCGCGAGCAGTACCGCGACGATGGAGACGAGGAAGCCGACGACGATCGCGAGGTCGTGGTAGATAGCCATGTCCAGCAGCATTGGTATGCATAGGATGACCGCCGGAACGATTGCGTGCTCGCGGTCATTTTTGCGCCAGAACAGGATCAGGAACGCCGACGCCACGCATCCGAACAGCGCCGTTCCGACGAAGCCGTGCATCAGCGGAGCGAAGAATAGAATGATGAAGTCGAGGATCGCGGCGATCGCGAGCCGGGAGCCGATTTTGGTGCGCAGAAACGGTCGAATATCCCTGCACTTTTCCTTATAGGTTTCCCATAGATGGTTGAAATTCATATTAAGCCTCCTTGATTGGAAGTCATATATATATTTCACTATACCATACTTCGACAAATAATGCAAACTATTTATCAGAGAACGGAGAACAGAGAACGGAGAACGGTGATTGATATAAACGTTGTATAGAGTTGTAGGGGTCGGTTCCTCAGCCGGAGACGGCACCCCTCTGTCGCTTTGCGCCACCTCCCCGGCGGGGAGACCCCCAAGACGACCCGCGTCCCGCAAGGGACATTCGCACAGC
>CACZYF010000051.1 GCA_902785355.1 uncultured Ruminococcus sp.
ATATTTTCTTGATAATATATCAAGTGCAATTAACGGGTGCTTTTTGTCGTAATTGTCAGTTACGGCTTATGCACAACGTTTCGCACGGTTCTTGTAATAGTGGCTTTCGTCAATAAACAAGCGATCAACGCCGAGTTCTTCAAAGGTCACAACGTCATCCTTGCGGTCTTGTGCTTCGAGCTTTTCCAGCTTTGCTTTGATGGAACGGCGGCTCTTTTCAAGCTGTTTTACGGTAAAGTTATCCCCTCTGTTTCGGCTGAGCGATTCAATACCTTCGGTAATTTCCTCAAGCTGAGCCTGCAGCATCATGATCTGACGTTCTTGGCTGATAGGGATTTTTTCAAACTGCGTATGACCGATAATAACCGCATCATAGTCACCGGTGGCAATTCTGCCGCAAAAGCGGCGACGGTTCTTTCGCTCAAAATCCTTTTTGGTAGCGACAAGGATATTCGCCGCGGGATAGAGCTGTAAAAACTCTGCTGCCCATTGTTCGGTCAGGTGATTCGGCACAACGAACAGAGATTTGTTACACAAGCCGAGGCGTTTGCTCTCCATTGCTGCCGCTGCCATCTCGTAGGTCTTGCCCGCGCCGACCGCGTGTGCAAGCAGCGTATTTCCGCCGTAAAGGATATGTGCGACAGCGTTACGCTGGTGCTCTCTGAGTTCGATTTCGGGGTTCATCCCCACAAAGTCTATATGGGAGCCGTCATATTCTCTCGGTCGGGTATTATTGAATTTCTCGTTATACAAATTGCAAAGGCGTTCTCGGCGACCGGGGTCTGACCAGATCCATTCCTGAAACTGCTGTTTGATCTGCTCTTGCTTGGCAAGAGCGATAGCGGTTTCTTTTTTATTCAGAATAGCCTTCTTCTTACCAAAAGGATCTTCCTCGTAATCATAGATGCGAACGTCCTTCAGATTCAGCGTTTGCTCAATAATCTGATAGGCGTTGATCCTATCGGTGCCGTAGGTCTTATACGCTTTGACATTGGTGCGGTCATAGGTCTTGTTTTCCATATTCCACTCACCTGTGATAGGTGAATAGTGAACCTTCATCTTCCATCGGGCGTAGTAAGGGGTATCAAGAAGCTGGTATACAAAGTCCTGAACGTCCTCGACCGGCAGCCATGTCGCGCCGAGTCGGACGGAAATCTCAGAGGCTTTCAAGTCCTCCGGCTGAACCTTCCGTAACGCTTCCACATTAACAGCATAGTCCTGCGGATAGAGCTGTGCCGACTGAAAAGCGACCTTTAGCTTCTCACGGACATTACCGGACAGGTATTCGTCGCTGGTCAGATATTTCGCCTCGTGGTTGTTTCCAAAGCCATACAAAGGATTCAGAAAGATAACACCTTTCAGATCCTCATACAGTTTTTCTTCGGGCAGTCCAGACAGCTCTGACATAAAATCCATATCCACCCTTGCACGTTCCGCCATCGACACAGCAAGCGCCTCTGACGCAGTATCAACAGATGTGATCGGCTCATGCGGTCGGATGGTACGCTTGGTGAATATATCCGCCTTGCGCTCCAGATTGCCTTCTTCGTCGATCACCTCTAAGGATGAAATTAGCGAATAGGAGCTGTCCATCGAGAAAGCGGAGTTGTTGGCGCGGGAGTTGATTAGACCATACTTTTTCGTATAGTTATCATATAGGGTATTCAGCCGTCCCTGTTCTGCTTTGATCACATCATCGGGATAGTTCTCGGTCTGCATTTCAAGCAAGCGGCGAACGCTGTCGCGGATCGGGATCATACCCTTGATTCGATTCTGCGCCGTCGCGGACACATCGAACGGTGTCATTCGACTGTTCTCTCGAAAGTAGATCTTGCCGTCTACCAGTGTAAAGGAGAAGTTCCTGACACTTGGATCGGCGGGGATAGATAAATCTTCCTCCACATCCTCGTCCAGTTCGTAGTCGGTCACTTCACCGTGGATGTTGCTGACTGCTTCATCAAGAAGCTCGCCGAGGTCGGCGTTTTCATAAGGAATGCAATCGGCAGTCATGCCAAAGCGACCGGATACCATCTTCATGTCACCGAGTATCATATCGGGATGCTCGACAAAATAGCTGTTCATCGTGATACCGTTTGCGTCGGTATCCAAATGCACCCATGAAGGCTCAATGTCGATGATACGGTCACGCTTTTGGAGAATGAGTATGTCAGATACTACATCTGTACCCGCGTTACCCCTAAAGGTATTATTAGGCAAACGGATAGCACCGAGCAGATCGGCGCGTTGCACGATATATTTACGGACAGCGGGATTCTCCTTATCCATCGTACCGCGTGAGGTAACGAGTGCCATCACGCCGCCCGGACGGAGCTTATCCAGTGACTTGGCAAAGAAGTAATCGTGTATCATAAAGTGGTATTTATCATACCGCTTATCGGATACGCCGAAATCGCCGAAGGGGACGTTACCTACAACAGCGTCAAAGAAGCTATCGGGGATTTCCGCCTTTTCATACGGCTGTGCCGCTATGGAGCTTTTCTGATACAACTGCTGCGCGATTCCGGCTGAGATCGTGTCGATCTCTACGCCGAACACACGGCTGTCGTTCATGGAGTCGGGTAGCATACCGATAAAGTTACCGATACCGCAGGACGGCTCCAAGATATTGCCGCGCTGAAAGCCCATGTTCTCCATCACTTTGTAAACGGCGTTGATCACCACAGGCGGCGTGTAGAAAGCGGTCAGCGTACTGGCGCGAGCAGACGCGTATTCCTCGGGAGATAACAAGCCATACAGCTCTGTGAACTCGTTAGACCATGCATCATTGTGCTCGTCAAACGCTTCGGGGATACCGCCCCAGCCGACATACTGAGCAAGGATAGCTTGTTCCTCGGGAGTGGCAAAACGATTGTCAAACTGACACTCTTTCAGTACGCGGATTGCATCGGCATTCCTGCGAAAACGAGCCTTTTTGCCGACTTCCTCCAACTCAAAACGCTTGAGATCAAAGGTGTGCCGCTGAGACATCGGGATATCAGGGTGCAAGTCAAAGGTTTGTGCCTTTTCCCGCGGCTGACGTTCCCATGACGGTGTGATCTCATTCTCTTTTGCTCGCTGTTCTTCCAGCGCCCTGCGGACAAAATCCACCTTTTCCACACGATTGACAGGGAATCCTGTTTCACCTCTGAAGGTAAGATCCTCCATGCTGACATCGCCATAGGCATTCACCCTTTTTATCTCGAATTCGCGGTCATCAAGGGTAAGGCGCTGACCGATCAGGTCGCTGTTGGCTCCGTCCGGTTCATTCGGCGTTAAGTCGACTACGACAGATCGGAGGTTTACTTCTTCGGATTGTTCCTTTTCTTCCTGTGCTATCCTGTCCACGTCAGCCATCACCTGTTGAATGAATGGATTGTTGTTGAGCTTTTCTTCATCGACAAGCTGACCATTCACAATACCGGATTCAGCAAGGCGCTGACGGATAACACTGGGATCGACCTCATCAAGAAAATCATCCTCGTGAGTAGGATCGCTGTAAACCGTATGGACAACATCAGCAACATCTTCATCAGGTTCATAGAACGGCGCTGCTTCCTCACTGGAAAGGAAAGTCAAATCACCAAACTCAAGATTATTTAATGCATAATCAATAAGTCCCTGTAAGGAGTCATACTCTTCTGTACGGACAATCTGATTGTCCACCATGGTGACAATACGGAAGTTCTCAAGGTCAGCATAAGACTGGATTTCATGTAAACCATCCTCGGTTTCGGTATATGCCAAATTAACCTCGGACAGATTAGAATAATCTGCACCCTCACCACCGTACTCTCGCTGGCTAAACTCGTCAATGAGTTCTTTTGCACGGTCAAGCAGCATATCGTGCTCGTTGGCGAAAGGCGCATAATCAACAATGTCAATCGACTTGACAGCAGGGATGTTCATGAAAGGATAATCACCGACCATGCCATCTTTATCAGCATAGAGATAGACTTTTATCTCGTCGGCGATATCGCTTTCTTCCTGAATATCCTTTTTGAAAAGATACTCGCTGGTGTACTCCTGTATGTCATAGGTTTCACTGGCTCTGTTGATATACTCAACGCGGGCGATCACTCTTGACTGTCGGGGTTCTTCTTTTGAATCAGAGTTCAGGCGAATCATTTGATACTCGCCGTTTTCATCGGTACAAAGCACCAGATCATAGCCTCTGTCCATCAGCATATCTGTGAGCGCCTGCGTATGGTTGCGAGGGAATCCGCACATTGGGATTCGACTGCCATCGGACAATATGCGCTGAGTCGGCGTAACATTCAGCTCCTGTGCTATCTTAGGAACATCGTCGCCCATGATCTCCATAAACTCGCCCACACGATAAAGGACGATGCGGTTGGGGTTAGCCTCCTGAGCCTGACGGTAATCGTCCCACAGTTTATCGCTGAAGCTCTTATTTCCTTCGGATGGTGCCGCTTCTTTCGGCTCGTCCGTCTGCTCCACCAGAATGCGAAGATGATTATTCAGCGGGTTTTCCTGCACCTTTGCATCAAACTCGGCACGGGGCATTTCCTTATTGAACAAGGGGAAGTTCGGATCAAACAGCATAACGCGGTCATCGTCAATGGACAACAGCTCATAGGATGAAGCACCGATATACACTGTGTCGCCAAGGTGATACTGATACTCATAGGAGTGCTGAACCCCCTCATTTAGCAACCGTTCTTCGGGGGACATTTCCAACTCCATCTGACGGCGGCGTTCTTCCTCGCGGCGACGGTTTTCTCTTTCGGCTTCCTCTCGATAAACGTCCATTCTTTCGGACCAGATTGTATATGATTCCTTTTCATCTTCATTAAGATATCGATCAAGGCTTATCAGCTCTCGGATACGCTTTTCAACATAATTCCATTTGAGCAGTTGGTGCGGTCTATCCGGATCGAAACCTATACTCAGTGTAATGCCTTTTCCGTCGTGCATTTCGGAAATGCCGGTGTAGGCTACAGCACTTGAGCCGCCTCCGATACCGTATTCTTTCTTTAGAAAACGGATGTTTTCATCACGGGACAGGCTCTTTTGGAACTGTTCATATATCCGCATTTTACTCTGTTCGATATTACTGCCTCTTGTCAAAACATTGTCGATGATCTCCTGCGGAAAGACAAAAGCAGGAGCGTTGGCTCCTGCCGCGTCTGCCAGATATTGCAGCTGGCCGTCCTGCGATAACAGCGATTTGATATCGCTGCGCAGCATACCGAGCTTACGCATTGCGTCGAAATGACCGGCTACCGCGTTCCACCTGAGAAATCTTTGCCCTTCACGGCTGGGATAACGCCCTTTCCAGACAAGAACGCCGTTATCGTAGGTCTTGTAGCCGACACGGGTATCGTCAGCCAAGATAATCTCGGTGAAATCATTGTTGAAGATACTGCGGATATACTCGATTCGCCTGTCGGTATCGAATACACCTTCGAGATAAACGCCGATATCCTCAAGGCTTGCCCCGAGGTAGGGAGTGGTCGCAAAGATTTCATTGACAACCTCATCGACGCCGAAGAACGGATACTTTAATCTTTCTCCGTCTTCATCAAAAACGTCAAAGCGGGTGTCTCCACTGACAAAACGGTTATCGAGATCAAACGGTTCGAGGTTGTTGATTCGCTCCTCGACCGCTGCAACGATCAGGTCATACTGTTCGTTTATTTGTTCATCATTATCCCGACGATCATATGTCACGGAAAAATATTCTAACATCGCCCGCATAATTTCTGTATCATGCAGGTCATGCTCGATGCGGGCGACCACCACCGGGTCGGAACCGTCCTCAACCACTTCAAGCGGTTCTCCGTCAGTTTCTTCATAGAAGTTGATAATATAATCGGTCAGGTAATCGTAGATACGATCCGCCAATCCAAAGGTTGTAGATAAAGAAAGGGCAGACTCATCATCACGCTGAGTCTGCCCATCGGGGGTTATACGGTGTAGATCACCTTGTCCATCACGATTTCTCTCGCCGCCTGTCGGATGTTGTTCATCCGGCGTACCCATGTCATCTGATCCTGCGCCTTCAACTGCTCCGTCACGCCCTGATCCTGTGCCATCTGACGGATAAGATCGTTCTCCATCTTCAGCGCCGTCTGTTCGGTCTCGTACAGGTTCTCGATCAGCTTGCATTTCGTCAGGAGGTTGTAGTACAGGATCTTGTGATGCTCTTTCAGGAATCTGCGCCTCATCTGAGCGTACATCCCCAGCTCGACCTTCGGCTGTTCGGGTAAGGTCAGGTTGGGCAGATTGTAGTCGCCCTGTCTGGTGTAAGCTATCTCTGTCATGTTCAAGTCTCCTTTCGGTTTGTATTGTGTTATTATTGTATTCGCTTCTCTGCGGATTATCAAATGTGCGATTGGCTCTGTCAAGCGACAGAACGGTTTTTGCGATCTCGGACAGCGCCATTTCGGATATATCGCCGGTGGCGTATCCCAGCGCGTTCAATGCGTCCTCCGTATTGAAGTTGACGATATCTTTGAAATCCTCGTTGCTGTAATACAGGGATGTATCCACACCGAGACGCGTCATCAGCATATAGGCGACGCTGTGGGTAACGAGGTTATTATACATATACCGCGCCGTATCTTCGGCCAGTCCGTATAACAGGGTGTCGTCCATCACAAGCAGTAAATCTCCGACGTAATCGGGAACATTGTCCTCGACGGCATTATTTGCAGCACTGAGGATCGCTTCTTCAAGATTCTCCCTGTTTTCCAATGTGCCGAAGATACTTTCAAGGGTGTCGATGACATCCTCGGTGTACTCCTCACGCATATTCCAGATCGGGACCGGTCGGGATAAGCGGCTCTCATGCGTATCCGATATATCAAAATAATACTTCAATCGCTGAGAATTACGCTCCGCATCCTCAAATACCGCGATACCGTTAGCTCCTCGGTTGACCCATCTGCCGAACTGCTTATTCCACCGTTCTATTTCAAGAACAGCGGTAGCGTCGGGGCGCTGGGCAAAGACAAGGAGCTGCTCGTCAAATCGCAAACGATAGTTACGGCAAGCAGACTCCAGAAAATGGCGCCACACAACAGGATTGGTCATTGTTTTCGTCGTCTTGTCGTACATCTCGCTGAGAAGCTCATATTTTCTCGCCATCAGAACACCTCCTTATCGAGCGGTATCTCTGGCTCTGAAATTCTTGGGGATACCGTTCTCTTCATAGTTTTTCGGGTCGGCGGCAGGAACGTGCCAGCCGAACATGGAACCGCACTTCATCGCCTCCGACTGCGCTTTGGTAATGCCGTGCTTTTTGTTGTTGATGTCAACCATATCCAGCGCGTCTTGCTTATCGGAAAAGGTAATATCCATTTCCTTGTAACCCATTTCGCCTTTCGTTACAACGCCGATCTTATTCTCGGATTCTATGTAAACATAGGCTTTCTCGGGTAAAGACGCTCTGAGCGGTACAACCTTATACCCCAAATCCTCTATCATTTCCGCGAATTCACAGATATGACGGAGATTCGGACCGTATTCAAAATGAGAGTCATCAATATAGCGACATACATACCGAGCAGGAACATCCCTGACGGTGTAGGCATTCGGCTCGCCGCTGATAATGATCTCATCGCCGTCGGCAATTCTGAACTTTTCACGGTAATGCGGATCGATGAAGCGAATCCCACGCTTTGCCTGCTGGATATGACTGTCGAGCCAATCCTTGCGATAGCAGTAGCAATAGAGATTGTATTCTCCCTTATGCGGATTAAGTCGCATGAGATAGGCATGATCTCTGGTATTGACTCTCACACCAAAATCTCTGCCGGTTTCATAAGGCAGCGCGTTTTTACTGTCAAGGCAGAACCGTGTCAGCGTATCCCTGTCAGAAAGGTATTTGCCGTCCTTTCTGAGTGAATGGAGCAGTTCCGACAGTTCATTGCTGATTTCAGGCGTGTTCAGATCATTGCGAAAACAGTTCCAAGTAACCCAGAACTGATTTCCGTTTGTCCCCATATCCGCGCGAATATAGCCGACCAAGCCGGTCTGATTGGATATTTGTTGACTGTTCCGATAAGAATACAAGACCTCTTCGGGCTTCATGGGAATGATCTCATATCCTTCACTACTCATTCCGTTCACCTCCCGAAAGATAAGAATAGAGTTTGTTGTCTTTGGTGTGTTTTTGAAGCTGAGAAACAACGGCAAGATCCTGCATGGTAATGCCGGGGATTTGCAGAACAGAATCAAAGTTCAGATTCTGCAAGTCTTTTTCGGATGTGATGCCGTTATCAATCAGTTTCGCCATCGTTTTTGTTTTCTGCTGAAAGGTCATCTCTGCCATTTCAGCTCACCTCCTTGTGAATAATTTACTTCTTTCTGTGGTTTTTGATGGTAATGAACAGATATACGCCGAGTACCAGCGCAAAAATGATGATACCGATAATGGTTTTCACCTGATTCACCTCCTATGTTGGGATTATTACTCCTGCTATTCTGCCGCCTGCCTTTAAGAGATAATAATATATTAAATGAGATATAGTATTTCTCTTTCGGTAAGTAAGTGAGAGTAACAGGGGGTTAGAGTGTGAGAAAGGGGGAGCGGTAAATTACCGCGCGTCCCTGTTCGATTTGCGCGATTGCTCATGCTCACGGTTGTGCTTGCGATAAAACGCGATCGCCTCGCAGATGTAATCCTCCGTCTTATTCATCGGCAAGTCACGAGGCAAGAGCTTTCGCATACGCTCGCCGTTGAACACCATGCGTTCACGCTGATTAGCATGTGAGGGCGTACAGTCGTTGAGTTCAATATTCTCCAGCACATCCCTCTGAAAATCGACGTTGAGATAAGACAGTTCGACAGCAGGTCGCATCTTCATCTTGCCTTCATCCACCAACTGCAACAGTTCGGGGATAAGGTAGGTCAAGCGGATATAGCGGCGAACTTGCGTCTGACTATCTCCGCTTTGTTCGCCAATCAATTGTGCTGATTCTTTACCTTTTAACTTCCCACCCACTGGGTCGGAAGTTAAATCCGAACGTTCTCCCTGCCTATTAAGAGCATCCATCCGCATTTTATACGCAAACGCCTTCTCGCTGGGGAGTATGGACGATCGCTGAAAGTTACTCTCTACCATATAGACAGTCGCTTCATCACGGGTCAGATGTTTGACCTCTGAGCGCAGCGTATCCAACCCGGCAAGCTCACAAGCTCGCTTTCGGCGGTGTCCTGCTACGATCTCAAAGCGTCCGTCATCTTTGACGCGGAGTACCGCGGGCGTCATCACGCCGTGCTCTTTGATGCTTTTCACAAGCTGCAACATATCCTCATCATCACGGACTTGGAACGGATGATTGGGAAAGTCGTCGATCTCGGATAACGGAATATCTCTGATCTTATCGAGCTTCGCTTCGTCGCGCTCCTGCTGTGTTGAGAACAGATCATCGAGCGTCGGCAGTTCGAAATCGCTCTTTCGCCCTTTGCTTGTCATGCGCTAACACCTCCTTAGCGAAATCGGCGTATGCGACGGCTGCTTTACTGCTCGGCTCATAAGCAAAGATACTTTTGCCCTTGGACGCTACCTCGGCAGCTTTTACGGCAATCGGTATCTGGGCATTGTAGATTCGCAGACAGTTACCGAAATTGCGCCGGATCGCCTCCACCGTACTTTTGGCAAGATTGGTGCGATTGTCCACAATGGTCAACAAGATTCCGTCAATCGCCAACTCGGGATTGATGTGCGTCCTAATCTTCTCAACCGTCTGAAACAACTGTGTCATTGCTTTTGCCGATAAGTATTGCGCCTGAACGGGGATGATCACACTGTCTGCGGCGGTCAAGGCGTTCAGCGTCAACATACCAAGCGAAGGGCGGCAATCAATCAGAACATAGTCATAATTGTGCTTGACCTTGCTCAGATATGTTTTCATTACGCTCTCGCGGCTCATCGCTGTCACAAGATAGTTTTCGGTGGATTCCAAATCCATATTGGACGGCAGCAGATCCACACCCTCGGGGTGTTGGATGATGCCTTCATATGGATTGCTTCGCTCTTCCCGAACGACAGATATGAGTTTATTAGCGAGTATAACGCTGATATCATCGGCGTTATAGCCGAGGCAGGTAGTCAGATCGCCCTGCGGATCGGCATCGACGAGTAACACACGTTTTCCTTGATCAGCAAGTGCAACGCCGAGGTTGAGTGTGGTAGTCGTTTTGCCGACACCGCCTTTCTGATTACAGATAGCAATCGTTTTACTGTTTGGCATACGTTTTCCTCCTTCCTTTTTAGATTTGTATTTAACCCTTTCGGGGAATACACAGAAATTTATACTGCTTTCTAATAAAACAGCTTATCATCTGTTGCGTAAAATTCCGCATAACTGCGTTGTTGTCCTTGATAGGCGCCAGCCTATCGGCGTCCTCCGCCTTGTCCTGCGAAATTTTCCACTAACATCTGATTAAACCCTTTTATTAGAAATCAGTATTATTACGGTCAAAAAAGTACCGTAAACGCAAAAAAGAGCCCACTTCCTTTTGAATAAAGAAGTGAGCGCTGACTCATATACAATATTTGATTGTTAGGCGGTGTAAATCACCTTGACCTTTTTCTGCTTGGCACGGCTGAGCTTGATGAGAATCTCATCGATAGCGTCCGTGTAATGACCGGTGGCAATCAAGTCGTTTTTCTTGGCGATGAGGGCATCAATGATCTCCCTGTACTCGCCGTAGTCCATATAGAGATGATATTTCGGGTTTCTCATAACCTCAACCTCCTTTACAGCTTTATTATATATGTATACGACATAATTTGCTATTGTGCGATTTTTGGTGTTTAGGGTAAAATAAAAGTGCAGAGAAAGTGCTCCGGTTACAAAAATGATACGCTTAATAATTATTCATAGATATTCTCAGATTTCTCCCGAGCC
>CACZYF010000052.1 GCA_902785355.1 uncultured Ruminococcus sp.
GCGGTATTAGCGCTCTTTTCAGGGCGTTATTCCCCACTGAGAGGCAGGTTACTCACGCGTTACTCACCCGTCCGCCACTAAGTTAAGCAAGGAAATCCATCAGCAAGCTGACATCAAACCAGCGCTTAACTCCGTTCGACTTGCATGTGTTAAGCACGCCGCCAGCGTTCGTCCTGAGCCAGGATCAAACTCTCTAAAAATGGTATCTCAAATCCTTAAGGACTTAAAATCATTCTCAGAGCCAATCTGCTCAAAATTTCGCTTTCGCGTTTTGAATAATCTGTTTTCCAGATTACCTTAGATGTAATTACATCTGTAATTTCTTGAGTACTCTCTGAGGTCTCCCTCAGATGCTCTCAAAGTAATTACGGGTTATCTTCTTCGTTGTTTAATTTTCAAGGTCCTTTTTGCTGATTTCAGATTGATTACAGGGCTGTAATCTCTCGCACTCAGCGTAAGTCATATTATATTCGATTCATGCTCATTTGTCAAGGACTTTTTTCAAAATTTTTCAAAAAAATTTGAAAACCGATTCTTATATAAATGAGCTCAAAAAATCGCCTATCCATCAAGCCTTCGCAAAAGGTCAGAAAACAGCTTGATTTCTAAGCGGTTCCGAATCGCTTCATAACTGACGCGAGTTATGTTATACCATATTTCGACATAAAGGTCAAGGGTTAATTCAAAAAGTTACAAACCTGTAATTTACTTTTCGCTATTTTGTGGTATTATAATATGTGTAACACAGGATATTGATGCGAGGTATATTATGGAAAGATATATTATTACGATCGGCAGACAATTCGGAAGCGGTGGCCGTTCCATCGGTGAAAAGCTGGCTCATAAGCTCGGCGTCAACTTTTATGATAAGGAGCTGATTTCCATTGCCGCCAAGGACAGCGGGATGGATCCCGAGGTATTTGAGGGCGTTGACGAGAAAGCGGCGAACAGCCTGCTCTATTCCCTCTCGATGGGCATGTACAGCTTCGGCAGCGGATTCCCCGCGATGGGCGACCTTCCCGTTAACGATAAGCTCTATCTGCTTCAGCATAAAATCATCAAAGAGATCGCCGCGCGTGAGAACTGTGTGATCGTCGGCAGATGTGCTGACTACGTTCTCAAAGGCAACCCCAACTGTGTGAACATCTTCATCTACGCTGATATGGAATTCCGTAAGGATCAAAGTATTCGTAAGCACGGGATCGACGCCGCGAAGGCGGAGCATATCATCAATAAGACCGATAAAAACCGCGCCAACTACTACAGCTTCTACTCAGGTCAGAAATGGGGTATGACGGAGAACTATGACCTATGCATCGACTCCTCCAAGCTCAGCGAGGAAAAGATCGTCGACCTTCTCGTTGATTATATCAAGGCGAGATAATCTGCTCTCATCCGAATATCCCGTTTAATCAAAAATCAGTATTATATATAAGCTCAAACGACCGTCACAATGCGTGGCGGTCGTTTTCATATCCTATTCGTTCTTCTTTTTCGACTTTATCATCGTCAGCTCGAAGCTCATATCCAACAACGGCGTAATATCCGCTATCGGTACGGTACCGTCGAGCAGAATCGTCAGCCAGCCGTCATGGTTCATGTGATACGCGGGAAAATAGCCCTCCTGCAATCGCAGAGAACCGCTGAGGAGCGGATCACACTTGATGTTCAGGATATCGACACGCTCTTCACCCGAAAGTCCAAGACGATAACGCGGCACATCCATGATCAACGCGAACCACTTGCGCGTGTCGGGATGGCGCAAAACGGGATAATCGGGAGCCGTCGGAAAGGGATAGTCCGGCTCGACTCCATAGTTCAAGCGGGCGTAATCAAAGATCGCCTGTACCAAACTACTCACGCGTGTTTTCTCTCCCTGAGCTTACGGACGCCGTCCTCGCACTTGGGGAAGATCAGATAATGTACCATGACCGCGAAAATGATACCGATCACCAGTCCGGCAAGGACATCGGTAGGATAATGCACGCAGTTATACAGACGAGAGAACGCTACGAGCGTCGCGATCACCAGAGCAACGATACCCGTCTTCTTATGCTCGAGAAAGATAGCGGTCGCCGCGGCGAACACGTTGACGGAATGACCCGAGGGGAAGGACGAGTCATGCGGCTTCTTCACCAGCGCTTCGATGAAGGTATAGGCGTCATAGGGACGCACACGTCCGACGAGGTTCTTGAGGATCAGGTTTGCGAAGATATAGGCAAGCGCCATCGCCAACAAAACCTGAATACCGGTGCGGCGGGTCTTGGCAAAGATCAGCAGCACCAATCCCAGACAGATACAAAAGATTCCGTGATCGCCCAGCATCGACAACAGTTCCATCACCTTGTCCATGAACGGCGAGCGTAGCGCTCCCAGCGAGCGCAGAAATTCAGCTTCCCAAGGCATAGTAAATCCTCCTTATAATAGATTATGACTGCGGGATAAGACCCGCGATAAATATGATCAACACCAGTACAGGCAACCCGAAGCGGAAATAGTACTTCATCCATGTCGGGATCTTCAATCCCTTGCCGGTATTCGCTTCCGCCTGAAACTTCTCGAAGCCCCAGCCGAAGCGCGTCACGCAGAAGAAGGTGAACACCAGCGCACCGATCGGCAGCAGAAGATTACTGACGACAAAGTCCTCGGAATCGAGGATATCACGGCCGCCGATCAGGTGGACAGAGCTGAGCAGGTTATAGCCCAGCGCACAGGGCACACCGGTGATCAACAGGACAAAGAAGCTGATCACAGAGCTCTTCACCCGGCTCCAGCCGAAGTTATCCATACCCGCGGCGATGATGTTCTCGAACACGGCGATGACCGTAGACAGGCTCGCGAAGGTCATAAAGACAAAGAACAGCGAACCCCACAGTCTGCCGAGAGGCATGTGGATAAATACCTGCGGCAGGGTGACGAAGATCAGCGAGGGACCTGCGGTAGGTTCAACATTATAGGAGAAGCACGCGGGGAAGATGATCAGACCCGACATGATCGCGACAAAGGTATCCAACGCACAAATGCGCAGCGACTCGCCGCCGAGGGTATGATCCTTGCTCATATAGCTGCCGAAGATCTCCATCGACGCAACGCCCAGAGAAAGCGTGAAAAAGCTCTGATTCATCGCGGCGGTGATCACATGGCCGATACCGACGTCCTTCGCACGCGAAAAGCTCGGAAGCAGATAGAACGATACGCCCTCGCCCGCTCCCTTGAGGGTCAGGCTGTGGACAGCAAGCACGACGAGCAGTCCCAGCAGGCACAGCATCATCACCTTGCTGATCTTTTCGATACCGTTCTGCAAGCCGAAGCTGCATACAAGCACGCCGATCAGAACTGTAATACCCATAAATCCGAGCATCTCGGCAGGAGAGCCGAGCATATTTTCAAACACGCCGCCGACTCCCTCAGAGGTCACGCCGTCAAAGGCGCCTGTCGTAAACTTCACGGCGTAGTTGAGCATCCAGCCCGACACGGTGGTGTAGTACATCATCAGCATCAGACAGCCGAGGATACACACCCAGCCGTGCAGATGCCACTTGCTGCCCTTAGGCTCGAGCTCCTTGTAGCCCTGCACGGCGCTCTTGCGGCTGCCGCGTCCTACAGCGAGCTCCATGGTGAGTACGGGAGCACCCATTATCACTAAAAACAACAGGTAGAACAGGACGAACAGTCCGCCGCCGTTCTGACCCGTTACATACGGAAACTTCCAGACGTTGCCGATACCGATCGCACAGCCGGCGCTGACCAGAATAAACCCTAACCTTGATTTGAACCCTTCTCTTTTCATTTTTCCTTAACCTTTGCTATTGTTTATTGCCGCTGTGGTGACGGCTGTATTTTCTGTTCGCCTTGAGCAGGGTAGCGATCACGGTACAAATGCCGTCGATCACCATTACCGCGCCCAGCGCGAGCATGAACCACTTGAGCGTTTCGACCGGTGCCGCCATGATGAACACACCACAGCCCATATACAAAACGGCTTTCACGATATTTCTGAACCAAAGAAAATCCCGCTTGCGGCCGGACTTTACCTTCAGCAGACTTTTATATGCCGACAGCAGAAGCCATCCGCCGATGATCGCGCTGCCGACGATGAACACCGCCTGCGGTTTCACGAGCGTGACGACAAAGACCGTCGCGCAAGCGAGCAGGATATAAACCCGCGTTCGCTCGTGCGCGAAGTTCCAGCGACTCTGCCGCAGCTTCTTGATCGTGTACCAGAGCTGGAAGGCGACCGTTCCGCCAAGCAGTACCGCTACAACGATCCAGAACGTCTGGCGCGGCACAAGCACCATCAACAGTCCGAGCAGGGTCAGTATGATCCCTTCGACCAGTTCGTCTGCGTCGAGAAAGCGCCTGAGTCTGCCGCTGAAAAGGCGATCGAAAAAATCGCCGAACAGCACCTTGCCGGGGAGCTTTGCGGCGGTGATGACCGCATCCGACTCCACGACGTTCTTCACGACTTCCTCCACATCGTCGATACCCTCGCTGAACATCTGAGTATAGTATTCGGCGCCGCGTTCCTCAAAGGTATCGAAGATCGCGCCGACAAGCTTCTCCCGTTCCTCGGGGGAGATATCACCGATCCACTGCTCCGCGACATCGTTGATCCACGAGCTGGCCTCGTCGAAATCATTAACAATATCGAGAGCGCCGTGATCGACGCCCCAGCTGATGATATCATGCTGCACGATACCCTTGAAGGAGCTCGACACGATCTTAACGTCGGGGATATCGTGTGCGAAGATACGCCCGAAGATACAGTACTGCGGCAGGATGACGGTCGTGCGGTTCCTGATCCGACCGATCAGGCTGACGTCGTCGACTTCGGGACACAGCCCGGGACCGTCGTTATTATATATATGAGTGATCTTACCGAGCTTATCATCGTCGAGATGACAGGCGGCATACAGCGCCAGATGACCGCCCTTGCTGTGACCGCCGACGAAATACTCGCGCTCATCCCGTATGACGCGGTTAAGATAACTGAGCGCCAGTTCCTGTCCGTAAGTACGGCGATAGCTCATGATGAAATCCTCCCGCCAGCCGACCAGCGTATTGTCGGTACCGCGAAAGGCGATATAGTAAACATTATCGCAGAGATGGAACTGCATCGCCGCGAACTGGGTATCGGTCTCGCTGTCGAACACCTCGGTAAAATCCGAGACAAGCAGCGTTCCGAAGCGGCGGGAATCATACACTGCCTTATAAAAACCGCTGTCGGCATTTCCCTGCAGGCAACGGCGCAGAGAAGCCGCCTTACCCTCGGCTTTTTTTAACAAATCGAAATGGTAGTAGGTCAAGGTCGACAGCACGAGATTATCGACGTCGTTGAACGGCATATCGTAGAACGACAGATCGGCATACCACCTGACGTAATCGGTCAGCGAGCTCATTCCTTACCTCCGTCGTCCTGTCCGTAAGCTTCCAAAAAACTGTGTTTGACGCCGTTCTTCTTATACGCGATCACGGTATCCACATTGACGTTATGCATACTGTTGAAGATATTTGCCTCCACATGAGGATTGGTCTTTTTCAGTTCACGGATGAGGAGCTTAGTATCGAGGCGCTTCGAGAGATTCGCGCCGTCGGACATACCCCTGCTGCTCTCATCGGTAAAGCGGCAGGCGCACTGGATGAAGTGGAGCCCGAGATGATCGCGCCACGCCTTGATATCCGCCTCACGCACATAGTACAGCGGTCGGATCAGCTCCATCCCCTCGAAGTTGGTCGAGCGGAGCTTGGGCATCATCGTCTGTATCTGACCGCCCCACAGCATACCCATGAGGATCGTCTCGATCACATCGTCATAGTGGTGACCCAGCGCGATCTTGTTACAGCCGAGATCACGAGCCTGCTTATACAGATGACCGCGCCTCATGCGCGCGCAGAGATAGCAGGGCGACTTGTCGATCTTATAGACCGCGTCGAAGATACGCGTCTCGAAGATCGTGACGGGGATCCCCAGCGCCTTCGCGTTATTCTCGATCATCATGCGATTAAGCGCGTTATAGCCGGGATCCATGACGAGAAAGACGAGCTCGAAGGGGAATTTGTCATGCCGCTTGAGCTCCTGAAAGAGCTTTGCCATCAGCATGCTGTCCTTGCCGCCCGAGATACAGACGGCGATCCTGTCGCTGGGGCGGATCATATCGAACTCGACGATCGCTTTTGTAAAGGGTTGGAACAGCTTCTCCTTGAAGCGCCGCTTACCGGTGATGCTCCGCTGAGCTTCAAGGGAACGGTCGGCGCCGTCGACGTTTTCTCTCAGCCATCCTTCGTAGCCGTCGATCAGATACCACGCGTTGATCCCGCGACGACAAAGCGACCCGGCAAGCTTCTTCGATATATCGCCGTGCATACAGAAAAGGATCGGCATGCGGTCAAGAGGGAGCTCTCCCCTCTCGGCAACATTGAGCACATCGGGGAGATTGACCGCGCCCTGTATCGTGCCGTAAGAAAAAGAGGCGGGATGGCGCACGTCGATCAGCGTGTAGCTGTCGGCGGACAGCTGATTCAGCTCCCGCGCCGAAATGCCGTGATCCTCAGTCGTCATTATTCTCCCTCCTCACCTTATCATTTATCATCGATCAGAAATTGTATCGCGCTGACGTTCGGTTCAAAGCCGCGATCTCACCCGCTCCCGCGGAAGCTCCCTTTACCAAAGGGAGCCATGACACACACTTCTATTAGATTACTCCAAAGTACGACAATAGTCAACATTTTTTACACTATATAAAGGAAAAAGCCCCGTCGAGCGAGGCTTTCAGACTATTATCGATCAGGTATTCTCAAACAGATATTCCAGTCCGTACTTTACGGCAAGGTTAAAGTATTCGCCGCTGAAGCCGTGACCCGAGCCCTCGATCATGATGAAATCGCAGTGCGGAAAGCTGTGAGACGCCTCCTCGATCATCTGCGGATGAACCAGCGCGTCCTCCGAGCCCTGCAGAATCAGCACATTCTTGTCAAACTCGCCGAGACGGCTGACGACGTCCACGCCGAAGAGATCGACCGCGAACTTTTTTCCCAGCGTATAATCGTCGCCGAACGAAAGCGATTCGGGCACATCCTCGGGCGAATTGAACCATGAGGCGATATTCTGCGGCATATACAGTGCCGGATAATGCAGGATCATGCCGTGTACGGTATCGATATTGTCGAGACCCACCATCGTCGCGACCAGGCCGCCCTGGCTTCCGCCCTCGAGGAACACATACGCGGGATCGACAAAGTCCCACGTCAGCGCCGTATCGAGGATCGCCTGCAGGTCAGCCGCCTCGGTCACGGGCGACATCTGCAGCGGATCGCCGTCGCTCTTATTCTCATTCGACGGCTTACTGCCGCCGGGGAAGTCAAAGGTATAGGAAGCGAAACCGTGCTCCGCGTAGCGCTTGCAGAAGCCCTCCCCCGCCTCGTGGTTGGAGCCCATACCGTGGGCATGAATAATCAGCGGGAAGCGCGCCGCTCCCTCGATCTTCGGGATAAACGCCTTGCCGTAGATACGGTTACCGTTATTTTCACACCACAGCTCGCGGGTCTCGTACTCATAGGTCGTATCCATATCGCGTTTGACGGCGGTCTGCCCCTGCGTTTCCGGTGAGGTCTCAGCGGCGGTCGGAGAAACCGCCTCTCCCGTTTTCACACCGCCCGAGCACGCGCTCAGCACCAGAACGGCGCCTATCAAAATCAAACATAACCGTTTTTTCATAGTCACCTTACTCCTGTATTATGACTTCTTCTACTATATTATGACTTTTTCTTATCATAGAACCGCTCGAACGGAAAGATCATCCACAGCATCGCCAGAAAGACGGAGTAGATCATCGCGGGCGGATAAACAAACAGCGCAACGTAAATACCGATGATCTTGATGATGATATCGGGGATATAGCGGATCTTCAACAGCCATTTATGCCTTTCGGAGTCACACTCCTCGATATCGTAGTGACAGCGGTACAGCGCGAAAGACAGGATCATATTCACAAAGGTCACCAACAGCACCGACACGCCGTACAGTCCCTGGGCGAGGCGGTTCATCGGGTCGAGCGCGACGACACTCATGCTGTAGGGGATCCAAGAGGTCACGAAGAGTAGGATGATCCCCAGCCAGACGATCTTATTATTGATGACGCGGATGTGATGCCACTCGTTATGCAGACCGATCCACATCGTACCCAGCCAGAAGAAGGAGAGGATATAGGTCACATAGGTATTGCCGAGCGCCAGCACACCGTCGAGCGTAACGGGATCGGGCTTCGGGAGCTCGAGCACCAATATCGTCATGATGATCGCCAGCACCGCGTCCATAAACGCCGCTAATCTGTCTTTACTCATATTATCACCCCAAGCAATCTATATTCATAAATATACCATATAATCATTTTTTACGCAAGAAAAACCATAATAAATATGTTGGTTTGTCAATGATGTGTTACACAAATTCAAGAAAAGATGACCTCGCTGGTATTGAGGAAATGGTAAAGGAACTCGCGAGGGGATTTCCA
>CACZYF010000053.1 GCA_902785355.1 uncultured Ruminococcus sp.
CGCTCTGGCGAAGCTCGCCGAGGAAGATCCCACCTTCAAGGCTTACACCGATGAAGAGACCGGCCAGACCATCATCGCCGGTATGGGTGAGCTTCACCTCGAGATCATCGTCGACCGACTCCTCCGTGAGTTCAAGGTCGAGGCGAATATCGGTAAGCCCCAGGTTGCGTACAAGGAGACCATCCGCCGCGAGGCAGACGTCGACCAGAAGTACGCCCGTCAGTCCGGCGGTAAGGGTCAGTACGGTCACGTCAAGATGCGTATCTACCCGAATCCCGGTAAAGGCTACGAGTTCGTTAACTCCGTTGTCGGCGGTGCGATTCCGAAGGAATACATCCCCGCAGTCGATCAGGGTATCCAGGGCGCAATGCTCAGCGGTGTTCTGGCAGGCTACAACGTAGTAGACGTCAAGTGTGAAGTTTATGACGGTTCGTATCACGAGGTCGACTCCTCTGAGATGGCGTTCAAGATCGCCGGTTCCATGGCGTTCAAGGAGGCTATGAAGAAGGCTGATCCCGTCCTGCTCGAGCCGATCATGAAGGTCAGCGTCGTTGTTCCCGAGGAGTACGCAGGTACCGTATTCGGTGACTTCAACGCTCGCCGCGGCGCCGTAAGAGGTCAGGAGATCGATAACGGCGTAGCCCGTATCGTCGCTGACGTACCGCTCTCCAACATGTTCGGTTACGCGACCGACCTGCGTTCCAAGACGCAGGGCCGCGGTAACTACGTCATGGAGCCCTCGCATCACGCAGAGGTTCCGAAGAACGTAGGCGAGGAGATCATGTCCGAGCGCAACGGCAAGAAGTAATTCAAGTTACAGTGTCATTCCGACGGCTGACGGAATCAGCCTTATGAAGACATTCACGCTGAAATTGACACAACAGATAGACGTTTTTGAGAAATAAAGCCACTATTCGTTGTGGAAATTTGCAAAAAGCTATTGCAATTCTTCTTCAGAATTGTTACAATAACTGTAATCGGTAATTTAAAGTTACTAATTAAAGGAGGAAATTTCCCAATGGCAAGACAAAAGTTTGAAAGAAATAAACCGCATGTTAACATCGGTACCATCGGCCACGTTGACCATGGTAAGACCACTCTGACTGCTGCGATCACCAAGGTCCTGAACTTCGGCGGCGCTGCTGACTTCGTTGATTACGCTAACATCGATAAGGCTCCCGAGGAGCGCGAGCGTGGTATCACAATCAACACCGCTCACGTTGAGTACGAGACCGCTAAGCGTCACTATGCTCACGTTGACTGCCCCGGACATGCTGACTACGTTAAGAACATGATCACCGGTGCTGCTCAGATGGACGGCGCTATCCTCGTTGTTTCCGCTGCTGACGGCCCCATGCCCCAGACCCGTGAGCACATCCTGCTCTCCCGTCAGGTTGGCGTTCCCTACATCGTTGTATTCATGAACAAGACCGACCAGGTTGACGATCCCGAGCTGCTCGAGCTCGTCGAGATGGAGATCCGTGACCTGCTGAACGAGTACGAGTTCCCGGGCGACGAGACCCCCATCATCAAGGGTTCCGCTTATCTTGCTCTGACCTCTACCTCTACCGACCCCAACGCTCCCGAGTATCAGTGCATCCACGAGCTGATGGACGCTGTTGACGAGTTCATCCCCACTCCCGAGCGTAAGGCTGACCTGCCCTTCCTGATGCCCGTTGAGGACGTCTTCACCATCACCGGTCGTGGTACTGTTGCTACCGGCCGTGTTGAGAGAGGTCAGATCCGTACTTCCGAGGAAGTTGAGATCGTTGGTCTTACCGACGAGAAGCGCAAGGTTGTTGTTACCGGTCTTGAGATGTTCAGAAAGACTCTGGACTATGCTGAGGCTGGCGATAACGTTGGCGTTCTGCTCCGTGGCGTTCAGAGAAACGAGATCGAGAGAGGTCAGGTTCTGGCTAAGCCCGGCACCATTCATCCCCACACCAAGTTCCGCGGCCAGGTTTACGTTCTGACCAAGGACGAGGGCGGCCGTCATACCCCCTTCTTCAACAACTATCGTCCTCAGTTCTATTTCAGAACCACCGACGTTACCGGTACCATTACTCTGCCTGAGGGCACTGAGATGTGCATGCCCGGCGATAACGTTGAGATGGATGTTGAGCTGATCACTCCTATCGCTATCGAGGTTGGTCTGCGTTTCGCTATCCGTGAGGGTGGCCGTACCGTAGGTTCCGGCGCTGTTATCGCGATCAACGAGTAATTTCTTTCAAAGAAATATTGATTGATTCAAGCTCCCGATTCCGCAAGGTTTCGGGAGTTTTTTTGGTACTCCATACTGTTATGCTCGGCTGGTATCCGATCTTTGAGCGATCACTGCGCCGGGAGGTTGTCTGACCGCTCTTTTACCAAGGTTACGGTCACAGCCTTACGGCTTATATGTCGGCGCTGCGATCGCTGTCGGCTGGTATCCGATCGTTGAGCGATCTCTGCGCCGGGAGGTTGTCTGACCGCTCTTTTACCAAGGTTACGGTCACAGCCTTACGGCTTATATTCTGCGCTGCGATCGCTGTCGGCTGGTATCCGATCTTTGAGCGATCACTGCGCCGGGAGGTTGTCTGACCGTTCTTTTACCAAGGTTACGGTCACAGCCCTACGGTTTATATTCCCGCACTGTGATCGATGAACGATGAACTTTTCAACAAAGTCATGGTATGGTGTAGCAAAAGACTTGCCTTTTATGCCGTTTCATTGTAAAATGGTACTATCAATCTGAGGAGGCGATTTTATGCTGAATAATGAAGATTTTTATGATGAGTATGAGCCTGAGATCATCACCCTCGAGGACGATCTCGGTAATGAGAAGGATTTCGAGTTCCTCGACGTCGTAGAGTATGAGGGCGAGGAGTATATCATTCTGCTCCCGACCGAGGAGGACGAGCAGAGCGAGGTCATGATCCTCAAGATCGAGTCCGTCGACGACGATACCGAGAATTATGTCGGAATCAACGATGAAGAAACCTTGCAGAAGGTCTTCGATATCTTTAAGGAGCGCTATAAGGACGATTTCGATTTTGAGTAATGAGTGAATTACCCAGGAGGAAGCATCCTCGGTTGAAACGATATGATTATAGTTTGAATGCCAGATACTTTATTACGATATGTACGTTTCTGAAGAGAAAGATGCTTTCAAAGATCAAAGTAGGGCGGGGGCTTGCTCCCGCCGAAACCTGTCTGACAAATCACGGTAAAATCGTAGAAATGACGTTATCGGAAATGCCTTCCCGATTTCAATATTTGGAAATCGAGAATTATGTCGTGATGCCAAACCATATACACGTCATTATGACATTAAACGCTCCGGCGGGAGCAAGCCCCCGCCCTACGATCATGGATATTGTCTGCGCGTTTAAGTCCCTGTCTACACGTAGATGTAAGCAAGTGTCGCAAATTGAGAAATTATGGCAGGTTTCATTTCACGATCACATCATTCGTAATGAGCACGACTACCGCTCGATCTACGAATACATCGACAACAATCCCGCTCACTGGGCGGAAGATGTTTATTACTGTGGCGACACCCCGTATTTTTGCGAAACCAACCTACAGAAATGAGGTCTGAGATACTTGGAAAATATACAACAGACGCCTGAGAACACGGTGACCGTCCCCGTACGCGGGAGGATGGTCTCGCCCGATGTGCTGCGCGTATTCGCGGTGTGGGCGGTCATCTCCATCCACTTTCTGCTGTACAACGGCTTCTACGACCAGCCGATCGAGGGCGTGAATATGATCATCATGCTGGTGCTGAGGATGATCGTATCGTCATGCGTACCGCTGTTCATCATCCTGACGGGCTATCTGAGCTTGAATAAGACGCTGACGAAGTCGCATTACGCAAAGGGCATGAAGGTTATATGGCTGTATCTGCTGACGATGATCCCGATCGTGATCTACCGTGTGTCGATCAAGCATAACATGAAGCTCGAGGACGCGATCTGGGGTATCCTCAGGTTCAACGGAACCGCGCCGTATGCGTGGTACATCGAGATGTACATCGGGCTGTACCTGCTGATCCCGTTTATCAATATTCTTTATAAGAATATTCCTTCCAAGAATTGGAAAAAGGTGCTGATCTTCACCTGCTTCGCGCTCAATTCGCTGCCCAAGATCATCAACGTTTATAACTTCACTACCGCCGGGTGGTGGAGCGATACAACCCTATCGACCACCTACCAGCGACTGATCCCCCAGTGGTGGCTGTTCGGTTATCCGCTGACCTACTACCTGATCGGCGCGTATATCCGAGAGTACGGACTGGGACTCGGCAAGCTGACGAAGAAGCTGCTGTTTGTCGTGACGATCGCGCTGACGACGCTCTATATGCTGTGGAGAGCCCCCGAGGGCAAGTTCGCATGGGGCGCATGGATCGACTGGGATTCGCCGCTCGTGATGGTCAGCGGCACACTCTTAGCGTCTATGTTCTTAGAGCATGAGTTCAGGCGGATACCGTCGTGGCTTGCGGCGGTGTTCGGCTACCTGTCGGGGATGAGCCTGCAGATATTCATTCTGACCTATATCTTCGATAACGAGTATTATGTACTGCTCAAGCAGTGGATCCCCAACATGCCCGACAGACTGTGGGCGTATATCCCGATGGTGCTCGCAATCTTCCTCTCGGCGACGGGTATCGCCGTTGTCATCGACCTTGTCTACCGGCTGTTCGGCTTTCTGTACGGCAAGATCAAAGCGCGTTTCAAGCATGCCGAGGTCGTTGAACCTGCGGCTGCGGAAATAAATAATGATAATCCAAATGAAATCCAAGGAGGTTAAAATGGAAAAATTCAAACGTTTATTACCTACGATCCTGATGATCCTCTTCGAGGTCGTCATCGGTATCCTACTGTTGATCGACGGCGAGCGCTTTACCGGCGTGATCTTCGTCATCTTCGGCGTATTGATGCTGGTGCTGGGCCTGATCTCGCTGATTCGTACTCTGCTCGCTGCGCGCGGGGGACAGGTCATCAGCAGCTTTGCGCTGATCATGTCCATCATCCTGATCACGATCGGCGCCTTCTTCACGGCGGCTTCCGGGTCTGTGCTGGGTGTTGTTGGCTTTATCGCAACGATCTACGGCTTGATCCTGGTCATCAGCGGCGTATTTAAGCTCGCGGATTACCTGACGCTGCGCGCTGCAGGTATTGGCTCCGGCTTCGCGATTTTCAGCGTGATCATCAGCATCGTGCTGGGCATCCTGATTGCCTTCAATCCCTTCGGCACGGCGCAGATCTTCTGGACTGTCCTCGGTATCATGCTGATCGCGTCGGCAGTGCTGGATATCATCTCGCTGATCATCTTCGGTAACGCGATGAAGAAAGCAGACTTCACCTACGTGAACGTTGAGTACAAGGATAAGGACGAGAAATAATCACATAACAAGAACAGCGCTGCCATGGATGCAGCGCTGTTTTCATATCCGGGATTAGCACGGGGCTGTTACATTAAAGTGATAAGCCCGCTCTATCGTATGATTATCAGTATTCGACTACTACCAAAGGACTCTGAGCAGCCTTAGCTGCCTCCATTACGGACGGCATCAGCTCGAGGAACCTGTCAACCTCAGCCTCATTGTTATAGATACCGAAGCTGACTCTGACCATTCCCGCGGTATTGATGTCGGAGCAGTTGGCAAAGGACTTAGCCTTCTCGTCGCTGATTCCCATCAGGCGCCATACATACGGATGAGCACAGAACGCGCCGCGCCGCGTTGCCACACCGCCCAGCTCAGAAAGCTTCTGAGAGATAAAATAGGTATTGATATCGCTGAAATTAAAGGTAATGACGCCGACTCTGTCGCTGATATTCTCACTGTCGCCGTAAATGATGACGTTGGGCAGCGTTTTCAGTCCGTCGATGAGCTTGCGGTTAAGTACCTTCTCGTGCGCCTCGATTTTATCCATACCGATGGTCGAGAGAACGTCGATGGCTTTACCTAAGCCCACAACGCCCGGATAGTTGGGAGAGCCTGCCTCATAAGCCGCGGGTGCCGTCTTGTAATTCTGCCAATAGTCGCCGACTACGGTGATCGTACCGCCGCCGTAGAACTGGGGCATATGCTTGTTAAGCGTTTCGGTCAGTCCCACGACCGCGCCGCCGCCATAGGGAGAATACATCTTGTGTGCGGAGAAAGCGAAATAATCGATGTCGTCGTTGGGATCGTTGAGATCGCCCATCATTTCAAACTTTCTGTGAGCGACGATCTGCGCACCGTCCACTACGATCTCGGCGCCGTATTTGTGGGCGAGCTTCGCGACCCTGTGGACGTCGTTGACATAGCCCGTTACATTAGAGGCAGCTGAGATCGAAACGATCTTGACGTCGTTCTCCTTCAGTAGCTTTTCGATATCGTCATAGATGACTCTGCCCTTTTCGTCGACCTCGGCATAGATGACCTTGCACCTCTCGCGCCAGCTTAGGTCATTGGCATGGTGTTCGATACGGGTCGTGAGCACGATATCATCCTTGCTCTCAACAAGAGCAGAGGCGAGCTTGTTCAGTCCGTCGGTAGTGGAGTTGACATAGAAGCAGGTGTAAAGCTCCGGGTCGGCAGTGAAGAAGTCCAGTACCTTGTCGCGCACGCTGTTGTACACATCGGTAGAGTGGTTGGACTTTTGAGAGAAGCCGCGTCCGATCGAGCCGTACATCTCGAGCTCCTCGTTGATCGCGTCGCGAACCGCCATGAGCGCGGGGGTGGTAGCGGCGTTATCGAAATTGATCATAGGCGTCTTTGTACCGTCGGCAAGCTCAACGGGCGTATTGAGGCCGACGACATAATCCCGGATATTGTCGATCGAATAGCCCTCAACCTTTTCGATCGCCTTGCCGGTTACCTGCGTGATGGGAACGCCGTTATACACGGAGTCGTCGGAGAAACGAATGCTGTAGTCGATCTGACAGCTGCCGTTGCCGGTACCTGAGACAATGCCGCTGTTGCTTACGACCGCAACCTTCTCGTCCGAGGATTGATATGTTACCTCGTAATCATTCTCGCTGAATTTGGTGCCGAGTTCTTCGTTATTGACCAAAACCTTTTTGATTGCAGTTTTCATATCAAATTCGGGCTTGCCGAAGTTGGTTTTCAGCACCTGACCGTTTAACTCGCCGCCGCTGTAGAATAAAAAGGCATTATCGGCGACCTCGGACATTTTAGCCTTGACAACAGATACGTTGATCGTGCCGATCTTAGTCGTTTTATCGTCGAGCTCCTGAAAGACTTCAGCTGTGGTGTTGCCCTCGCTGACCGCGTAGATCCTTGTGCGGTTAGCGGCAAGGTCGACAACGCTTGTATCCGCCAACTTAAAGTAGTAGGCAGCGTCAGGATTGATCCCGAGCAGTACGTCGTCTACTCCCTGATACGCGGTCGAACACAGCTTGCTGTCAACCTTATCGCTGATCTTTAAAACCGTATTATAGCATTCCGGATCAATAATTGTATTATACTCTTCTGCTTCTTCTAACTGCGTGCCGATTTTCGGATTGGACGGAAGGTTGACAAGCCATCGTTGAATATAGTTTACGTCGAAGATCGTGATGTCGTTATCCTCGTCAGTATCGGCGATCTTATCATTGAGGACAAACGGGATCGGCATTCCTGACAGCCAGCGCTGAATGAACGCTGCGTCGACGATCATGACTTCACCGTCGCCGTCCACATCGCCCAGCAGAGCGCCGATGCTCTGTTCGTCAGCGGGCGTATCCTCGGCGGCAGCTGCGCCGACTGTGAACAACACCGTCGTCATTGCGGCGATCAGTATGAACGCCAAGACTTGTTTTATGATGTGTTTCATAGTTTATACCTCCTATTTCTTTTATAGAAGCATTATACACCATGCCGTTGAAAATGTCATCACTTATTATAGAGAAATGTATAAACTCTGCGCAAACGCTTATACTAATCCTTAATAAAAACCTTTATCATCTATTGCGCTATATTTCGTATAGCTTTGTTGGGCTCCTTGACAGGCGCCAGCCTGTCTGCGTCTCAAGGCAAACGTGCCTTCCGGTGACATCACGCCGGTAATTCTTCGTAAAGAAGCATTACATAAGCGGTTGTGAGATTATTCAGAAAGAATATGATGTTTGTATCTCTTATCAGTCATATACGGTTTCACCGATCGAGTAGGGCGTCGAAATGCCTACGCAGTAGCGTAGGATGAAGGTCACGTCGATGATGGACATCTCGCCGTCGCCGTCAACATCGGCGGCAGTCTCACTAAAGCTGTCGGGAACTGCGTAATCGTTCAGTGCGCGCTGGATCCACGTCGCGTCGAGAGTATCTACCTCGCCGCTGCCGTCAGCATCGCCGAGGACATAGTCCGAGGGAGTCTCGCTCTGCTCAGTAGTGATAGAGATCGTTACCGCTCCGCTGACCTTGGTGACGCGGTAAGTGTTCGCCATACCCGTATCGGTCGGTCCCTTGATGTTCTTGTAGGTTCCTGCTGTTACAGAAATGCTGTCCAGTGCGTAGCCGTCCTTGAGGACGATGGTGAAGTTGACCTGACCGTCGCCGGTGGAATCGGGCTCGCCGGTTGCACTGCTTCGCGATACGGTAGAACCGGTCGCCGAGACGGATTCGGATGCTCCGGTATAATCCTGCGTCTGATAAACGGTGATCGAGTCAATGCCGCTGTCGCCCGCGAAGGTCACGGTGTAGCCCTTATCGGCGATCGCCTCCTGTTCGACGGAATGATCGCATGTATCGACAGAAACGGTCATGGGGATCGTCTGCGTTTCTGTTGCGCCGCACTTTGAACAGGTGTAGGTCATCACGCCTGCGGAGGTGGCAGTCGCCGCGGTCGTTACCGTGCCGGAGTTCCAGTTGTGGCTCCACGAGCCGCCCTTACATGCCGTCACGCTTGTCGCAGTCGCAAAGGAAGGCGTGTTGCTCGACACGGCAGTCGGGTAGGAAGCCATGATATAATTAACGTTCTTCGGGAGTGAATAACTGAGGATCACACTGCCGCTGCTGCCCATCTTGGTGTTGATGATCTTGCCGGCTGTGTAGCTTGTCGAGCTTGAAGCGTACTTCTGATTAGTGCCGAACCAGCTCGACTTTGCCGAACCGTCCATACCGGCTGTACCGGCGGTGAATACGGTTGCGCCCTGGATCGAAATGGTGCCGTCAGCGTCGATCGCGGAATTGTCGCCGCCCGATCTCATGCTGAACACCGCCTGGGTGCCGCCGTAGAGGTACAAGCCGCCGTTGGAATCAAGACCGTCGCCGTCGCAGTTAACGTACAGATCGCCGCCGTAGATATAGATGTTATAGTTGCCTGTATTGGTAGAAGAACCGCCGCCGGGATTGAAGCCGCCGCCACCGCCGGGACGTCCTCCGGGACCGCCGCCGGGATTGAAGGTGTTGCCGCCGCCCGCGCCGGGATCGGAGCCGTTGGAGCTGCCGCCCGCCGCATTCACGCCGTCGTCGCTCGCGACAACATAGCTGCGGCCGGAATAGATATAGACCGTACCGCCCTCGAGTCCTTCATAGGAACGGTCGATCGTGATATCGGGATCGCGGGTATAGCCGCCCTCGGTACCGATCGTCAGAGAGGTGTCGCCGTGCATACCGTCGTCGCCCGTCTGAATGGTGAAGGTGCCGCCGGTCACGGTCACATTCGCGTCGGAATGAACTGCGTCGTCGCCGGTGTTCAGCGTGAAGGTTCCGCCCGCGATATTCAGGGCGGGCTCGATTCCCGCTTCTTCGGCACGGTCGCCGGACGCCTTCAAGCCCTTACAGCTGTATTCATTCGCGAGGGTATCGTTCCACACGCTGTAGCCCTTCCAGGTGCAAATATCAAAGGTGCCTCCGTTGATATTCAGCGCGGTGTCCGACTGGATACCGTCGCCGTCTACATCAAGGTCAAAGGTGCCGCCGTTGATGGTGACGGTACCCGCCGACTCGGTGTCGATCACCGTTCCGGCGGTTTCATCGGTTGCGTCCGGAGCGCTCTTGATGCCGTCGTTCGCGGCTTTGATGACGTAGGTGCCCTGATTGATGACGATACTGCCGTCACAGCCGATACCGTTGTTGACCGCAGCGCCCGAGGTGGTCGCGCCGTAATACTTCGCGTTGCCGCTGACATTGATCGTACCGCTCCCATTGAAGATCAGCTCGGCTGTCGCGCCGCCCTTGATGCCGTTCTTCGCGTTCGCGACGACATTCAGGTTTCCGTCGCCGCAGAAGGTCACCGAAGAGCCGCTCTTGACCTTGATTGCCGCTCCCTCAAAGGCCTCGGCTACGGTCGTATCGGTGGAGGTCTCGTTCGCGGGATCTTCGTTATCGGTAAGTGTAGAAGTACCCTCGAGGTGGATATTGACTGTCGCGCTTTTCTTGACGACGATCGGCGCTGTCGCAGAGGAACTAAGCGTCAGATTATCGAGGATCAGCGTAACGTTGCTCAGCCCCTTGCTGACGATGATCGTACCGTCATTACAGCTGCCGCCGATACGGTAGGTGCCTGCCGTCGTGATGGTCAGCGCGGTGCCGTCGATGGTGTAGCCGCTGCCGGCAGAAGTCTCGGTGATGCCGCTGTTCGAGAAGGTAAGCGCGGCGCTCTGCTCGACAACAGCAGAGGTCGGAGCCATGTCGACCGATTCCGCCATAGCGGGGATCGTAAGGGTGAATACCAGCATGAGCGCCAGTATCAGGGATAGGAATTTTCGAGTCATAATGAATCTCCTTTCGATCAGATGATTTGTGTTCCGTTTCGGATTCCACTTGCATCATACATAAATCAAAAGGAAGTTTCAATAATTCTCACGAAGCTTTCAGATAACTTTCACACAACCGTCACATTCACACTCCTTACTAATCCTTGATAGGATTAGTGTTACCGCTCGGGCTGATCCCGTAAACAATAAATTGCCGCATAAAAACCAACGCCGCCTTGAATTCAAGACAGCGTTGGTTGCTTCAGTAAACCATCTGCATTTACCCTAACCAAAAAGATTTTCTCGTTGAAAAACAATGGAATTAATGTTATTATGGTTTTACCATAAGATAAACGAATGAGAGGGAAAATCTATGAGCAACGACATGATCAATGCAAATGTTCAAAAAGGAGAAATTTCTCCTGAAAACAACATATCGGCAATTACCGAGGAGTTGCTCGCAGACGTGCGGTCTGTTCCTTCGGAAAACAACTCTCTCAGCATTCCGTTCGCACAGGCTTTTGTCAAACAGACGCTGACCGATTTGCTGAAAAAGTTTAAGTATTACAGATTGTCGCTGTACTCTTATTCTCTGGCGTCACTGATCGAGATCATGCTCAGCAAGAGCTTTAAGGAAGATTACGTCAGAGAGATCAAATCGGAGATAGAAAAACAATCCTTTATTTATCGTGAGATGTATGATAAGTGTTCACTGCGTCTTGAGAAAATGACGACTTCTTCGGTAGAGACCAACGTGATGAAGGGAGTCGGAGCTGCAAGCAAAGCTGTAGGCGGATTGTTCGGGAATATTTCTTTTATGAAGGGATCTGTCGATAAATTCTTTAACGACAGCGGAGACAGTTTGAAAAAAAGCGCAAGTGATATTGAAACGGATACGGTCAAACAATTCGCAGAGGTCAAGTCGCCGAATACGATGGTATTCATTGATAAAATGGGTGATATCATCCGGATTTATAATCATACAGAGGAAATCTGCTTTGATAATGATCGGATCTATTTGATAACCGGATAGAGAGGATGCAACATGACCGAAGTAGCAGCGGCGCTGATATGGGATGGGGAAAGATTCCTGATCTGTCAGCGGCCGGAGCATAAGGCAAGATTAACACTGTTTGTATAGAGGTGCAACATGGGACTGTTCGTAAAGAAATACAAGGTCGATTACTGCGGTCAGAAGATGGCGTATCCAAACGCGAAGGACGAAGCTGCATTGTTCTTCACGCAACACGATGCTCATAGATATGCCTGAGGAAGAATGAGAGATCGGAACATAAAACGACCGATACAAGCCACGGTTAACATCAATCTCGTCAGGGAGGAGAAAACCATGCTGGAAATACTGAAAAACAGGTTCAACGAAAATAGGGATCGCCACCCGAATCTCGAATGGGAGTATGTCGAAAGCCGACTGAGAGATAACGCATCTGCGTTAACGGTTTTGCGGTATATGGAAGAAAGCGGCGGCGAGCCTGATACGATCGGCTTTGATGAAGCCGGAGATAAGCTCATCTTCTGCGACTGTTCCAAGGAATCTCCCACTGATCGCAGAAGTCTGTGCTACGATGATGAGGCTTTGCAAAAGCGAAAGAAGAATCCGCCGACAGGCAGCGCGGTTCAGCTGGCGAAAGAAATGGGCGTCGAGCTTTTGACAGAAGAGCTCTACTACAGATTGCAGCAGATCGGAGAATTTGACTTAAAAACGTCGAGCTGGATCCATGCGCCTGAGTCGATCAGAAAGAAAGGCGGAGCCTTGTTCTGTGAGCGCCGATACGGCAGGGTATTCACCTTTCACAACGGAGCGGATTCTTATTATTCATCCCGCGGATTCAGAGGATATATTTGCGTGTGA
>CACZYF010000054.1 GCA_902785355.1 uncultured Ruminococcus sp.
CGTTCTCAAACCATACGAAGGCGGCGGCAAAAGAATGTCCACCAGAGAGTTTCGCGCGAGGATGAAGGGCGAAAGCTGGAAACAAAAGCTGGCAAATGATATCGACAAGGCGATGGAGTTCAGCGGCAGCAAAGACGAATTTATCCGCTCCATGTCTATTCTCGGATACCATATGACGTGGACGGATGAGAGGAAGTATCTCACCTTTCACTGTCCCAACGGCAAGAGTTGCCGTGACATTAAGCTCCACGACGAGAAATATCTCAAGGATAATATCGAGCGTGAGCTCCATCAAAGAGAGTTTCCCGGTGGAGAAAAGCTGCCGACAGGCTGGGAAGATTCATGTGAGTTGTACGAACAACATCTCCGAGAACGTGCTCTATCCAAAGCCGGAATGCAAAGAACCGCTGACAGCTATTCTGATATTGGCAGCGGAGTCAGCAGTTTTGTCGGAGCGATTTCAAAAATCGTTGACAATGATTCCGAAGACCCGGACGAGCGCAGAAAGCGTATTGAAGCCGATGAAAACGGCTCCGCTCTCGGTACGGTTCTCGGTTTGGGTATCGGTATGATAACCAGCGCAACAGCCGACAGTCAAGAGGAAACGCTCAATCAGGAGCCTGATTTTGAGCAGGAAGAACACAAAACCAGAGAAGAAATCCTCCACGAAATCTTCGGCGCTGATGATTATGACTACGATAATTATGATGACAGCGAGGATGAAGATGAGGACGAAGGCTTCTCTATGACGCTCTAAAAAATCTATTAAATGAAGGGATTGATGCCAAATATGAATCGGTTTTATTCCAAAACCAACTACCACATTAACCAAATCATAAAAACAATTCGCCGCATTTACTACGGCGAGGAAAGGACTCTATGGACAAAGAATTCAGCACGATTACTCTGAATAACGAAACAGATTTTTACAGAAGGAATCTATTCAGCTCCACTACCATGACGGTCAACGGCGCGACTTACGAGATTATTTCTGTAAACCCTACAGATGACGCTCCCACCGTCAGTGACACCATCAAATATTTAATCAGCGGAAAATAGCAACGTGTACCCGTAGGGCACTTACGTTGCATCCAAATCCGCCTTTGGAAAACTGAGATATATAAACTAAGTTTCTGCAACGGCGGGTCAAAAGTTTTATTGCAAATAAAATGCCAAAATCTCTGGACATTCAAGCCGAGTTGGGGTATCCTGTTGCTGTATCCTATTCGGTTTGAATTTCAGAGTGGCTGCATTCGGAAAGGAAGGTTCAAATTGTTAAACACAAATTCAAACCAATTGATTAAAAAATCATTACCAAGAAGTTTGCGGACGATAATAATCTGCACAACTGTAAGTACTATGTTGACGACGGTTATTCCGGCGCAAATTTCAACCGTCCCGGTTACAAGCAGATGATGGAGGACGTTTACGCGGGCAAGGTCGGTACGGTCATCGTAAAAGACCAATCCCGACTCGGAAGAGAATATCTCCAGACAGGTATGTTGATGGAGATTACATTCCCACAGTATGACGTGCGGTTTATCGCAATCAACGACGGCGTTGACAGCCTTCATGGTGAGAGTGACTTCTCCGGCATCAAGAATTATTTCAATGATTTCTATGCCAGAGATACGAGCAAGAAAATCAGAGCTGTCATTCATTCAAAAGGTGAGCGCGGGGAAAGGATAAGTACAACTGTTCCTTACGGATATATGCGAAATCCCGATAATCCAAAGGAATGGATTCCCGACCCTGAAACCGCGCCGATTGTAAAAGAAATCTTTGATTTATACGCAAGCGGAATCGGAATCTGGAGTATCTGTAATCAGCTTGCGGAGCGAAAAGTGATCTGTCCGAGCGTATATGCTTTCAAGAAAACAGGAAGTCGCAGCGGTCAACCGAACTTAAATAATCCATATATATGGTCGCAAAACAGCGTTAGGAAAATGTTGTCGAACCCATTCTATGTTGGAGATACCGTTAATTTCAAAACTTATTCCAAGTCAAACAAACTGAAAAAGCGCATAAACAATTCGCCTGAAAATATCCGGGTGTTCGAAAATACTCATGAAGCGATTGTTGACAGGAAGACATTTGACCTCGTACAGAAACATTTTGAAGGCAGGAAACGTCCTGATACACAGGGCGAGATGGACAAGTATTCCGGTTATCTTTACTGCGGAGACTGTGGCAAAAGAATGTATCTTCATCGTTCGAAAACAATGCCGACTGAGAAAAACTACTTTCAATGCGGCGGTTATCAGCGAGGAAAATCAAGATGTACTGTCCACAATATCAAGGAACATGTGCTTGATACGATCGTTCTCGCACAGTTAAAATCTATGATAGCGTTGGCGAGCAGCCACAGCGATGAGTTCTACGCAATGGCAACCGAGAAGGGCAAAGCCGAAGCTAAAAAGTATTATGCTTCGGCAGAGAAAGAAGAATCACAGTTGACCACAAGGCTTCACGAGCTTGACAACATCATTCGCTGCCTTTACGAGGACAGAGTTGTAGGTCGTATCACTCCGGAACGCTATGATTTCCTTGCGTCAGGCTACGAGGAAGAACAGGCTCAAATTCGCACCAAACTGAACGAACTCAACGAGAAAATCAATGAGATTGATTTACAAGAGAAATACGTCAAGGATTTCATCGCAAAAGCGAAAGAGTACATTAGTATTGAAAAGCTCACTCCAGAAATCCTCCGCGCCTTTATCACGCGAATCGACGTCTACGAAAAGGAAGTCAGATACTCCCGCACCTGCGGCAATACCATCGTAATCCAATACACATTTCAGTTAGACAAAAACTAAGTAAGAAAATACCCTGAAGGCACTTAAAACCTTCAGGGTATCCCCGCCGCTGTTTTTTCCGTTAAGAATATCACGGTTTTCGCCCGGGCGCATTCTATTGAACTGCTACAATTCAATTGATGTTTTTCTTTCTTGCTACATAAGAGGTATGCAGCAGCTCGTGAGCCTTGTGAGAGCCGGGCTCGCCGAGGTACTCCTCGTAGATCGCCTTGATCTCGGGGTTGTCATGAGACTTTCTGTAGGGCAGGTCGAGGTCGTCCTGATACAGCGCCTTGGCTCTGAGAGCCTTAAGGTCGGTGAAGTTACGCACATGACCGGGCTGGATCGGCTGACCGCCGCCGTTGACGCAGCCGCCGGGGCAGCACATGATCTCGATGAACTGGTAATCAGCCTCACCGGCTCTTACCTTATCGAGAACCTCAGCCGCGTTCTTCAGACCGCTGCATACGGCAACCTTTACGTTCATGCCGGCTACATCGTAGGTCGCTTCCTTGATACCGTCGGTACCGCGAACCTCTTTGTAGTCGATCTGCTTGAGATCCTCGCCGGTCAGAACGTCGGCGACAGTTCTCAGCGCAGCCTCCATAACGCCGCCGGTAGCGCCGAAGATGGTGCCCGCACCGGAGCCGATACCCATGATCGGGTCAAACTCCTCGTCGGGGAGGTCGGTAAACTGGATACCGGCGCTCTTGATCATCTTCGCGAGCTCGCGGGTGGTGATGGAGATATCGTTGTCCTGCATACCGTCGCGACCCTGATCGTCACGCTTGATCTCGAACTTCTTTGCAACGCAGGGCATGACGGAAACGACCACGATGTCCTTCGGATCGATGCCCGCCTTCTCGGCGTAGTAGCTCTTGATCATAGCGCCCTGCATCTGCTGCGGGGATTTACAGGTGGACAGGTGCGGGATCAGGTCGGGATAATAATGCTCACAGAACTTGACCCAGCCGGGGGAGCAGGAGGTGATCATCGGCAGCACGCCGCCGTTCTTCACTCTCTGGATGAACTCGGTACCCTCTTCCATGATGGTGAGGTCAGCGCCGAAGTTGGTGTCGAATACCTTGTCGAAGCCCAGCATCTTGAGCGCCGCGACCATCTTGCCGGTGACGCAGGAGCCGATCGGCATGCCGAAGCATTCGCCGAGGGTAGCGCGGATGGAGGGAGCGGTGTGGACGACAACATGCTTGGTCTCGTCAGCCAGCGCCTTGAAGACCTCGGCGGTGTTATCCTTCTCGACCAGCGCGCCGGTCGGGCAGACGACGGTACACTGACCGCAGCTTACACAGGATACATCGCCCAGAGGCATATCGAACGCACAGCCGATCGCGGTATCGAAGCCGCGGTTGTTGGCGCCGATAACGCCGACATACTGCTCTTTACAAGCAGCAACGCAGCGGCGGCAGAGGATACACTTGTTGTTGTTGCGAACGAGGTGCAGGGTGGAGTGATCCTCCTCATAGTGAGTCTCGGCGCCCTGGAACCTGGTCTCGTCTACGCCGTACTCGAGGCAGAGGGTCTGCAGCTCGCAGTTATCGGAACGCGGACAGGACAGGCACTTCTTGTCGTGGTTAGAGAGCAGCAGCTCCAGAGTGGTCTTACGGTTCTGACGGATCGCGGGGGTGTTGGTGAAGATCTCGGTGCCCTCACGGTCGATCGGATAAACGCAAGCCGCGACTAAGGAACGAGCGCCCTTGACCTCGCAGAGGCACATACGGCAGGCGCCGATCTCGTTGATGTCCTTCAGGTAGCACAAGGTCGGGATCTTGATACCGAACTTATGGCACGCTTCCAGAATGGTAGTATTCTTCTCAACGGTATAGTCTTTACCGTTGATTTTGATGTTAAGCATTTCCATGAATGTTCTCCTTTCCCTTAGCCCTTGATGATAGCCTTGAACTTACAAGAATCCATACAAGCGCCGCACTTGATGCACTTGCTATGGTCGATCTCGAAGGCGGGTCTCTTCTTGCCCTCGGGGATGTAGTCGGTGACAGAGATCGCGCCGACCGGGCACTTGCGGGAGCACAGGGAGCAGCCCATGCAGCTGTCCTTGATGATGGTGTATTCGAGCAGGTCCTTACATACGCCTGCGGGGCACTTCTTGTCGACAACGTGAGCGACATACTCGTCACGGAAGAAGTGCAGGGTAGAGAGCACGGGGTTGGGAGCGGTCTGGCCTAAGCCGCACAGGGAGTTCGCCTTGATGTAGTTGCACAGCTCCTCCATCTCGTCGAGCATCTCGAGGCTGCCCTGACCCTTGGTGATCTTCTCGAGCATCTCGAGCAGTCTCTTGGTACCGATACGGCAGGGAGTACACTTACCGCAGCTCTCGTCGACGGTGAACTCGAGGAAGAACTTCGCGATATCGACCATACAGTCGGTCTCGTCCATTACGATCAGACCGCCGGAGCCCATCATGGAGCCGATTGAGAGCAGGTTATCGTAGTCGATCTCGATGTCGAGGTGCTGAGCGGGGATACAGCCGCCGGAGGGACCGCCGGTCTGAGCCGCCTTGAACTTCTTGCCGCCGGGGATGCCGCCGCCGATCTCTTCGATGATGGTTCGCAGGGTGGTACCCATGGGAACCTCGACCAGACCGGTGTGGTTGATCTTACCGCCCAGAGCGAATACCTTGGTACCCTTGGATTTCTCGGTACCCATGGAGGCGAACCAGTCGGCGCCCTTTAAGATGATCTGGGGGATGTTGGCGTAGGTCTCAACGTTGTTGAGGGTGGTGGGCTTTCTGTACAGACCCTTGACCGCCGGGAACGGAGGACGGGGACGGGGCTCACCGCGCTTACCCTCGATAGAGGTCATCAGAGCGGTCTCCTCGCCGCAGACGAACGCGCCTGCGCCCAGACGGATCTTGATATCGAAATTGAAGCCGGTGCCGAAGATGTCGTCGCCCAGGAGGCCGTACTCGTGCGCCTGATCGATCGCGATCTGCAGACGCTTAACGGCGATGGGGTACTCGGCACGGACGTAGATGTAGCCCTGAGAAGCGCCGATCGCGTAGCCGGCGATCGCCATAGCCTCCAGTACGACGTGAGGATCGCCCTCGAGAACGGAACGGTCCATGAACGCGCCGGGGTCGCCCTCGTCGGCATTACAGCAAACGTACTTCTGGTCGGCGTCGTTGCCGCGTGCGAACTTCCACTTCAGACCGGTGGGGAAGCCCGCGCCGCCGCGGCCTCTGAGCCCTGAGTCGAGCATGGTCTGGATGACCTCCTCGGGGGTCATCTCGGTGAGGACCTTACCCAGAGCGGCATAACCGTCCTGAGCGATATAATCGTCGATCTTCTCGGGATCGATGACGCCGCAGTTACGCAGCGCGACACGCTTCTGCTTCTCGTAGAAAGCGGTTTTGTTCAGGGATTTGATGGTGTCGTTCTCGACGGTCTCCTGATACAGGAGGCGGGTGACGATACGACCCTTGTTCAGATGCTCCTCAACGATCTCGGGGATATCCTCGATCTTGACCATCGAGTAGAAGGAGCCCTCGGGATAGACAACCATGATCGGACCCAGCGCGCACAGACCGAAGCAGCCGGTGGTGATGACGTTGACTTCCTTATCGAGTCCCTTGTTGACGAGCTCTTCCTTGAGCTTTTCAGCTATCTGTAAGCTGTTTGACGAGGTACAGCCGGTACCGCCGCAAACAAGCACATTAGAACGATACATTCAGAGTCCTCCTTATTTGGTAGCAGTTCCGATGGTGTACTCGGTAACTACGTTGTGATTGACGAGATGATCGTTGACGACCTTGACCGCCTTCTCGGGGGTCATCTTGACGTATGTGACCTTTTCCTCGCCGGGGATCTCGACTTCTACGACGGGCTCATACTGGCAGATACCGATACAGCCTGTCTGGGTGACGGTTACGTCCTTGAGACCGCGCTTCGCGATCTCTTCTACAAAGGCATTGAGAACGGGTCTTGCGCCTGCCGCGATACCGCAGGTAGCCATACCGACCAGAACGCGCGCGGCGTTGGGGTTCTCTTTTCTCATATTCATTTCAGCCTGCGCTCTGTCTCTGATAGCCTTTAACTCAGCTAAAGATTTCATTTTTACGCACCTCCATATATGCTCTTAGTGTTTTCTTCTAAATAATCCGCGATCCATTCCAGAACGTCGGGGGTGTCGAGGCTCACATCGCCGAGCACCTCTCTAAGCTCCCTTGTGTCAAGGGTGAAGCTGCCGTTGTCGGTGCTGTGGATGAAGATGAAGTCAATCTCGGGATTGCACTGTATCAGGATCTTCATGGTGTCGTTGATGTCCCCCAGCGGGGTCATATCGACATGCGACTTGACATAGGTAGCGGTCGTGGTGGTGCCCACGCCCTTCTCGCTCTGTATGTCAAAGCTGCCGCCCGTCTGCTCGGCGCTCAGCTTGAACAGCGGCACGCCCAGCCCGACCTTGCGCGTGGTACGCGTGGTAAAGAACGGATCGATGACCTGTTGTACCTGTTCCTGCGTCATGCCGCAGCCGTTGTCGGCGATGGTGATGGTGAGGAAGTCGTCCTTATCGCTTTCCTCTACCTTGACGGTGACCAGATCAGCCTCGGCGCGAACCGAGTTCTGCGCCACGTCCATGACGTTCAGGGATAGCTCTCTCATTACGCTTCCTTGTACTTCGCGAGGATCGAGGGAACGTCGTCGGCTACCAGACGGCCGTAAACGTCGTCGTTGACCGTCATAACGGGAGCCAGACCGCAGGCGCCGATGCAGCGGCATGCAGTCAGGGAGAAGTTACCGTCCATGGTACACTCCTCAGCCTCGATACCCAGCTCCTGGGAGAGGCGGTTCAGTACGTCGCCGGAGCCCTTGACGTAGCAGGCGGTACCCAGGCATACGCTGATGTTGTACTTGCCCTTGGGGGACAGAGCGAACTGGCTGTAGAAGGTAGCTACGCCGTAAACCTCGTCGATCGGTACGTCGAGACCCTCCGCAATCATCTGCTGGACCTCGATCGGCAGATAGCCGTAGATATCCTGAGCCTCCTGCAGTACAGGCATGACTGCGCCCGGATCATCCTTGTGGTTCGCGATGACTTCCTTCAGCTTCGCTTCCTGCTCAGGCGTACCCTGAAAAGGCAGAGTGCTGATTTTCTTAAGCATCTTTATTCCTCCTTAATGAATGATGATGTAAGTGAATTGTAGCAGAAAATTCATAGCGGAAGCTATGGTTACTTACCTTAATAATATAGCATATTTCAGCGGGATTGTCTATAAAATAACGCAATTTTTTCGTGCAAAAAGCGGTAAAAAATGCAGTTTTTTACGGTGTTTTTAGTTAGCTATTGCTAACCTCGGAAACCAGTATTCTTTTGAGGAAAAATAGTATTCAAACAGGTGAGCTGAATTTCTAAAATGGAAATATAACTTGCAAAACGCTTTACTTATTGCAAGTTTTAAAGCGCTAAACCGGTGACGACGAGGAGGAGTGAGGAGTTAGGAATGAGGAATTAGGAATTGTATAAACGTTGCATAGAGTTGTAGGGCGGGGGCTTGCTCCCGCCGTAGGGGCGACCATCGGTC
>CACZYF010000055.1 GCA_902785355.1 uncultured Ruminococcus sp.
ACCGGCGATGATGGTCTGGCCGGTCTCTTCATCGGTGTAAGCCTTGAAGGTGGGATCTTCCTCGGCGAGCTTCGCCAGAGCGATACCCATCTTCTCCTGGCCGGCTTTGGTCTTGGGCTCAATCGCAACCTTGATAACAGGCTCCGGGAACTCCATGGACTCGAGGATAACGGGATGATCCTCGTCACAGAGGGTGTCGCCGGTGGTGGTGTTCTTCAGACCGACAGCAGCGGCGATATCACCGGAGTAGCAAACGTCGATGTCCTTACGGTCATTGGCGTGCATCTGCAGGATACGGCCGATACGCTCGTGTTTACCCTTCGTAGAGTTGAACACCGCGGTGCCCTTCTCGACCTTACCGGAGTAAACGCGGAAGAAGCAGAGCTTACCGACATAGGGGTCGGTAGCGATCTTGAACGCGAGAGCGGAGAACGGCTCGTCATCGCTGGCGTGGCGCTCGCACTCTTCGCCTGTGTTAACATCCACGCCCTTGATAGCGGGGATGTCGGTGGGAGCGGGCATATAATCGACGATCGCATCCAGCAGCTTCTGGACGCCCTTGTTGCGATAAGAGGTACCGCAGCATACGGGAACCATCTCGTTGGCGATAGTTGCCTTACGGATAGCAGCCTTGATCTCGTCGATGGTGAGCTCCTCACCTGCAAAATATTTCTCCATGAGCTCGTCGCTGGTCTCGGCGACCGCCTCGATCAGTGCGTCATGGTACTCCTGAGCCTTGTCCTTCATGTCATCGGGGATCGGGATGGTCTCGCGCTTCTCACCGTTAGGACCGGTGTAGGTCTCGGCGGTCATCTCAACCAGGTCGATGATACCGGTGAAGGTATCCTCGAAGCCGATAGGCAGCTGGATCGGCACAGCGTTACACTTCAGTCTGTCATGCATCATCTGCAGAACATGATAGAAGTCTGCGCCCGTGATGTCCATCTTGTTGACGTAGACCATGCGGGGAACATGATAGTTATCCGCCTGGCGCCAAACAGTCTCGGACTGGGGCTCGAACCGTCCAGTACACGCAGGGAACGCTCAACCTCAACAGTGAAGTCAACGTGTCCGGGGGTGTCGATGATATTGATACGGTTATCCTTCCAGAAACAGGTGGTAGCGGCGGAGGTGATGGTGATACCTCTCTCCTTCTCCTGCTCCATCCAGTCCATCGTGGAGGCGCCGTCATGGGTCTCGCCGATTTTGTGGTTGATACCTGTATAATAAAGGATACGCTCTGTGGTAGTGGTTTTACCGGCATCGATATGAGCCATGATGCCGATATTTCTTGTCATTTCAAGCGATACCTGCCTGGGCATAATATCCTCCTTAGTGCGTATGCGTGACCTTGATAATAAAAGTCACACCTTCATCTTGAATCTTCATATACCTCAGCCTGCCGAACGCAGGCTGTTAGTTTGCGGGCGCTTCTGCTTACCAGCTATAGTGGGCGAACGCCTTATTAGCCTCAGCCATCTTATGAGTATCCTCACGCTTCTTGAACGCGCCGCCGGCACCGTTCACAGCATCGAGGATCTCTCCGGCGAGTCTCTCCTTCATCGTTCTCTCGGAACGAGCTCTGGAGTAGGTGGTGATCCAACGCAGGCCGAGAGTCTGCTTTCTCGCATCTCTGACCTTGATCGGTACCTGGTAGGTCGCACCGCCGACACGGCGAGCCTTGACCTCCAGCTCGGGCATACAATTCTCCATTGCCTGCTCGAATACCTCCAGCGCGTCCTTACCGGTCTTATCGGCAACGATATCAAAAGCACCGTAAACGATCTTCTGGGCTACACCCTTCTTACCGTCGAGCATGATATTGTTGATCAGACGGGTAACGAGCTTGGAGTTGTAAATCGGATCCGGCAAAACATCACGTTTTGCAATCTGACCTCTTCTGGGCATCTTTACTTCCCTCCTTCACAATAATTGAGAAATCATTGGTACTCGAAAGTGACAAACTCCCGTAGGTCAGAGAGCCTGAGCTCTATATATAAACCCTGCAACAATACAGAACAAGAAAAGCTAATTTCTTTGAGTTGTCAATTCCTTATTTTTTCTTCGGACGCTTAGCGCCGTACTTTGATCTGGCCTGCATACGACCGTTGACACCCTGAGTATCAAGCGTACCGCGGATGATGTGGTAACGTACACCAGGTAAGTCCTTGACACGGCCGCCGCGGATCAGAACAACAGAGTGCTCCTGCAGGTTGTGGCCAACGCCCGGGATATAGGAACTGACCTCGATACCGTTGGAGAGACGTACTCTGGCGATCTTACGGAGCGCAGAGTTAGGCTTCTTAGGTGTCGCAGTCTTGACGGCGGTGCATACGCCGCGCTTCTGGGGAGAAGTCTGATCGATGGCACGATTCTTCTGAGAGTTCCAGCCCTTTAACAGTGCGGGAGCCTTCGCCTTCTTCTCAGATACCTGTCTGCCCTTGCGGACTAACTGATTAAAGGTTGGCATGATTTTCCTCCTTTCAAAGAATAATAAAGAATTGATCGGCAGTCGGTAAACTGCCTGTATGAAAAACACCCGCCGAGTGACAAGTGTTTATCATGCTAAAGCGATGATGGGCAAAACGCACGAAAAACCCAGATAAAACCTAAGGTTTTCACACATTTTGACCGTGAAAGCAGCGTGTATGGACACACTCTTCCACAATTAGTTATATTACCATAAGTATGACAGGTTTGTCAACATTTTTTTGCATGTTTAAGGGAGATTTCACTCGGAATGAGTATGTCGCTGCGCGAATGTCAGGGACATTTGCGCAGCGATAGCGTAGGGGCGACCATCGGTCGCCCGCTATCGCAATGCGTTGCATTTCCTATCCGACGTTTTCGATATGGATAACGCCCGTCATCCTCGGGCGAGCAATGCTCGCCCCTACGGCGGGAGCAAACCCCCGCCCTACAACAAGATCAAGCGTCCATCATTTGTGCTACGCGAACGGGTCGAATGAATTCGACCCCTACATGTTTTTAGAAACGCTTTATCGGTGTCGCTCCGCGATGACGGGCGACCGATGGTCGCCCCTACGGCGTGACTTCGGAGACACGCGTATCGGAGCCGACCCCTACATAATTATCTGCACATCTCATATACAATAAAAAGGGCCCTGCTTTCACAGGACCCTTGGATGGTTATATTGACTTAATCAAAGGAGATTAAGCGCGCTCTCTCTTGCGAGCGAAGAAGATAACGCCTGCTGCAGCAACCATAACGCCGAGCATGATGAAGAGAACGGTCTCAGTCTGACCGGTCTGGGTGTTGGAAGCGGAACCGCTCTTGGAAGAGCTTGAAGAAGAACCGCTGCCGGAAGAAGAACCGCTGCCGGAAGAAGAACCGCTGCCGGAAGAACTGCCGGAGTTGTCGGAGCCGCCGGAAGAAGAACCATCGGAACCGCCGTCGCCGGTCTTATGAGCGTCATCGGAAGTACCGTCAGCGAGAGAGGACTTGGAAGCATCCCAATCCTTGCTCCAGTCGTGAGTATCGGAGCTGTAGCTGTTAGCGGAAGCGGCTTCCTTGATAGCCTGCTCAACGTCGCCCTTCTTCAGGCCAAGCGCGGTAGCAACGCTGTCGATGGTGGACTGAGCTTCCTTACCGTTGTTGATCGCGTTGGTCAGACCGTCCTTACCCTGAGAAGCGAGGAAGCGAACCAGCATGCCGTAAGCGGAAGTGGTTGCAGGGATAGTATCGCCGACAACGTTACCGATAGAGGTGATCTGGAGACGCGGACCTAAGGAATTGTTGGTCCAACGAGCTTCCTTAGTGGTCTTGGAAGAGTCAACCGGGTTCTCGATGTCCTTACCGGTGGACTTAGCGGTATCGCCGAAGCAAGAGGTATCCATCAGCAGATCGTAGGTCTGCTCCTTGGTGTCAGCATTAACAAAGATGATGCCGTACTGCTTACCTGCCTGGATATCCATGCCGTTAGCAGCGGGCTCATAGGTCCATACGTTGCTGCCGTCATCGGTACCGTTCAGCTTCTTACCGCCCCAGGGGAGCAGCTCAGCGCCGGTATCCATGCTGTAAACATAGAACTGGACAGCCTTCATACCGGACCAACCGATAGAGTTAGCGTCGAACTTCAGAACGTCAGCGCCGGTAGCAGCTACATCGCCCTCAGCGCCGAGGGAAGCGGCATCGCCGTTAGCAGCCTGATCGGCAACCTCAGCGTCAGCGGCCTCGTCGGTGATCTCAACCTGAGCAGCAGAGAAACCTACGGCAGCTACGCTCAGAACGAGCATCAGCGCGATTGCCAGGCTCAAAAATTTCTTGAACATAATAATCTCCTCCGTAATTTAATTACTTACTTTAGGGAAAAGCTATCTACACTCTTCCTTTGTATCATATATTATAACTTAAAAATCACAAATTTGCAATATTATTTCATTATTTAGCTCAACAAAAAGTAACCAAAAAACATTTTTAGGTTTAAGTTATATTCAACAAAATTATTTCATATTTTCGGCAGTCTTGCCAAAAGCTTCCTCACTGAGATTTAATAAAAACACTTATTGACGCCGAATCCGATGAAAAACTCAGCTATGGTGATTCTTTCGAGCCAGGTATATGGTTATAGAAACTACAGCGATCACAATTGCGGCGCAAGCTATGACGATCCACACCGTTACGGCGCGGGTATTGAGTCCGTCCTTCTCGGATGCTATCTTCTCGGCCCTGGTCGTTTCATCCCGATTATTCGCTCCTACAGACTCTGTCGCGGCAACAGTCTCTGCAAGCTCATAACTGTTGCCCCAATAGTCTCCCCAGCTGACATCTGCGGTACTGTTGCTGAGCTTGGTGACTGCGCCGGAATCATCCACCTCGATCACCGGACGCTCGACAGCACCGTTGTACCTCCAACGGGCAACAAAACAATTCTTTTCCGAATTTATGGGGTTCTTTTCATTTGTTCCGTCGCAACAGACAACATCTCCTCGGCACGAGGAGGTAAAGTGCAGATCATAGGTCTGCATTCCGTTATCAGCAGAGAAAATCAGCGAATACTCATCAGCAGGATTAAACTTAATATTGCTGATATTGTAACGCCAGTAGCCGTTGTGAAGATCCTCACAGGCTTCCTTCTCATACTGCCAGGGATAAAGCTCGCCTGAATCCTTACTCCAGATATGACAATAAATTTGGCTGAATCCGGTCCATGCGACGCTTTCCGAGGAAGGTACCGCAAAATATACATAATCCATATCTGTAGTCAGTGCCGAACATACAGGTACAATCAGCAGGGTGAGTATCATTAACACAAAAAATAGCGATAATACCCTTTTCATCTATAAACAATCCTTTCGTGAATCAATCGTTTACATCATATAGTACTATTCTCTGATAAAACAGCTTATCATCTATGCGCTATATTTCACTAATATCTGATTAAATCTTTTTATCAAGGATTAGTATAAAACGTCCGATACAAGAACAAGAGGCCGGCTCAGCGAGTCAGCCCCTTTACTTTCATAGATATTACAGATTATTACTGTTATCGGTGTTATCGGATCCGGCAGTACCGTTCTTCTTCTTCATAAAGTAGTAAGCAGCTCCGCCGCCTCCGGCCAGAACGACCAGCGCAATGATGATCCAAACAACAGGCGAAGACCCCTTTTGATCAGCAGGAACCTCGACAGTCACAACAGGAGCCTGATCGGCCGTTGCGATAACGTTGCCGTCGGCGTCGGTTGCTGTGATAAAGTAGCCGTCCGCTGTCTTACCCATATCCACGATACGGGTCTCTATGGTTTTCTTATCGTTGCTGTTGCTGTTATTGCTGTTGGCGTTGTTGCCGTTATTATTCGCGTTGTTTCCGTTATTTGCAGCCGCATTATTACCGCTGCCGGAGCCGCTTGTACCGTTGGATTTCTTACCGACAGTATTCGGGATATCAGGATCAGCGTCTTTGCTGTCACCGGTTACGGAATTAACAAACAGACCCTTATCCTGAGTTTCCTCAACATTCAGCTCGGGCGGGACCTTATCAAGCACTTTCTCGCCGTTCTTTGTAACGGTGCAGGTAAATGTATAATCCTTGATCTGAGGCTTGTTGTCGGGGTCGTCAAATAACGTTTCGTCGTACATATAACGGATAAAGTACGACAAATGCGTATTGTCGGCATCCTTGAGCGCTTTGTAAGTAATTGTGATAAAATTGCGCTCCTTGGAAAAATCCAGACCGTTAAGCAAAGACCAGTTACCGCGTACCTCACCCTCCAGATCGGGATTGATCAGCGCAAGGTTAGATAGCTTCTCGCTCTCTTCAAAATCAGTGATCTTTGAAACCTCAAACACAGCGGGATCATAGTAGAATGAGAAATCCGAACCGATGATAGGGTTCTTAACGCCGCCCAAATGCAGAGAGTACACAACCTCGTCGCCGGCTTTAACGTCCAAGGCAGTCTTAGCGGAATCGACCTCTGCCGAAGCAGATACGGCACAAACCGCGATCATACTGACTGCAAGCGCAGCAACACAAAGGATAGATAAAAGCTTTTTCATGGTAAACAGTCCTTTCAAAGCGTGGTTCTTTATTCTCATACATTATAATACAACCAAATGTACAATTCAATAAATAAATTGTAAACAGTTATCATGAAGGCTGATTTAGTGAACAAATTTATACTGATTATTTTGTGTGTTTTGACGATAATACCGGTTATTAATATAACGAAACAAACAGCTGTTAGCGGATAATTTCGCAGAACAAGGCAGACGATACAGGCATACTGTCGTATGCCAAGGACGACAACACCGCTATGCGGAATATATCACTAATATCTGATTAAATCTTTTTATCAAGGATTAGTATGATTTTATAGCAGGCGATCTTCGGTATTTCGGTTACCGATTTTTGCCATTATGAAAATGACCCCCTCGAGATGAGGGGGTCAGGTTCATTTTAGGAGTCTGACGAAATTGTCAGGGAATTAGTTCTCTTTTCTCTTCTTAGCGAAGATGATGATACCGGCAGCCATCAGCAGAATGGTCATGAAGACAACTGCAAAGACAGGTGAACCGGTCTGTACAGCAGCGCTGTTAGAGGAGGAAGAACCGCTGTTAGTAGAGGATTTCGGAGTTGTAGCAGCCTGATCCTTGGTGCTCTTCTCAGTAGCACCTTCAGTACCGGACTCAGTGCCGGACTCGGTACCGGATTCAGTAGGCTCAGTAGTCTCATCCTCACCGGGCTGAGTCGGGCCCTCTGTGCTGCCTTCCTTGACATCAACAGTGCTCTTGACAGAACCGTTATTGAACTTAAATTCAAAATCGGTGTTGCCGTTCGGCAGAGTCTCAAGGAAGTCATTGTGGAAGGTAATGGTCAGCGAACCGTCGTCGTTAACTGTCTTGGTGTAGTTAGCGGGATCAACTTCTTCGCCGTTAATCAGAACGCCTTCGAAGTCCTTATCGGTATCGGTGTTATTACCATCCTTAGCGCTTACAACTACATCAGCATCTAAGCCGCTGCCCTTGGTGTATGTTACATCGGTAGCGGTATATTCCTTAGCCTTGGAGATCGGATCCTCGCCGTCAAGAACGCCTTCCTTACGTGTGAAGTCATCCTTGATGTCCTTACCATTGAAGATCTGCTTCTCTTCATCCTCACCTGCTAAGGTCTTGATGTTGGTCTTGATGTAGTAGATGCCGGGCTGAGCGTCATCAGAAACCTTGAAGGTGAAGGTGATGAGCTTGCTGTCCTCAGCACTGAAATCAGCGCCGTTAGCGTTGGTGTAAGTGTAGTGGATCTTACCCTCGGTCTGGTTAGCGATCAGGTTGTCGCCGCCGATGATCGGGAACTCAGGCATGTTCTCGTCAATGATGATACCGGGTACGATACCTGCATTGTTGAGAGTGGTATCCCAAGTAGTGGTCGCGTCGAGCGAGCAAACCTTACCGTCGTTGTCGAGGTAGAAGGAATAGGTATGAGTGCTGCCCTTCTCAACCTCGTACTTGTTGCCGTCAGCGTCGATGATGATCTTGTCAACAACAGGCTCAGTCGGGGTGACAGGCTCAGTTACAGGCTCAGTCGGAGCGACAGGCTCGGTTACGGGCTCGGTCGGAGTGACAGGCTCGGTTACGGGCTCGGTTACGGGCTCGGTCGGGGTGACAGGCTCGGTTACAGGCTCGGTCGGGGTGACAGGCTCAGTCGGAGCTTCAGGCTTCTCGAAGTGCGCCTGAATATCGACAGGCTTATCTGTTCTGGGCTCGCCATTCTTAATGATCGGAGTCAGCATCTCATCTGCTGCAGCCATAGTCTTGATCGCGTTACGGATCTCACCCTCGCCGGGAGCGGTAACGGTGTACTTGGTTACGATGACGCAATCGTCGTCGCTGTCAAATACAAATGCGTTATCAGTCTCGGGAGTAGAAGCGGTGTACAGGATCTTACCGGTCTGCTTATTAACGACTACACCGTCGCCCTTGTTAATGATCGGGAACATCTCGTCATTGGTCAGGTCGTTCAGCTTGATAATGCTGTCGGTATAAGTCTGGGAAGCATTCAGTGAAGCGATCTTGCCGCCGTCAGCAATATTCTTCGCATTCAGCGTTGTGTAAACATAGAAGCTGTCGCTTACATTGTAGGTCATAACTTCACTCTGACCGTTGAAGCCATAGATTGTAATCTTGGCAGTCTGTGCGGTGGTCGGAGTGACAGGCTCGGTTACAGGCTCGGTCGGGGTGACAGGCTCGGTTACGGGCTCGGTCGGGGTGACAGGCTCAGTTACGGGCTCGGTCGGGGTGACAGGCTCGGTTACGGGCTCAGTCGGGGTGACAGGCTCAGTTACGGGCTCGGTCGGGGTGACAGGCTC
>CACZYF010000056.1 GCA_902785355.1 uncultured Ruminococcus sp.
TGTAGAGTTTTGTTGTAAGCGAACTAACTGTAACACAGGTTCTTCCTATTTGCTATTCTTTTTTACTTCTACTGTAACGACTCTATTGTAAACCTACATTTACGCAAGAAAAACCATAATAAATAGTTCTTGCTATTACAGGAATAATAAGGTATAATAATATGGATAACCTATCAGCACAATATGTAATACTAATCCTTGATAAAAAGATTTAATCAGATATTAGTGATAAATTTCGCAGAGCGAGGCGAGTGACGCAGGCAGGCTGGCGCCTGTCAAGGAGCTCAACAAAGCTATGCGGAATTTAGCGCAATAGATGATAAAGGTTTTTATTAAGGATTAGTATAATTAGGTAGAGATACGGTAAAGCGGGCTGTGCCGCTTTACCGCCGTGACAATTTGATACAGGAGAAAACACCATGCTTCAAATCAAGAATCTGTCCTTCTCGGTCAGCTCCGACAGCACCGATAAGGAAATCATCAAGAATATATCGCTCGAGATCCCCGACGGCAAGCTGTATGTCATCACCGGACCCAACGGCGGCGGCAAGTCCACGCTCGCCAAGCTGATCGCGGGTATCGAAAAGCCCACCGAGGGTCAGATCCTCTTTAACGGCGAGGACATCACCGACATGAGCGTTACCGACCGCGCCAACAAAGGCATCGGCTTCGCCTTCCAGCAGCCGGTCAAATTCAAGGGCATCCGCGTGATCGACCTGATCCGTCTCGCGGCGGGCAGGGAGCTCTCCGTTACCGACGCTTGCCGCTATCTCTCGATGGTCGGGCTGTGCGCCAGAGAGTACATCCACCGCGAGGTCAACGCCTCCCTCTCCGGCGGCGAGCTCAAGCGTATCGAGATCGCGACCGTGATCGCGAGAAATTCGCTGCTGACCGTCTTTGACGAGCCCGAGGCGGGCATTGACCTGTGGAGCTTCAGCAACCTGATCGACGTTTTCCGCAAGCAGCGCGAGGAGATCAAGGATCGCTCTATCCTCATCATCTCGCACCAGGAACGTATTCTGAACATCGCCGACGAAATCATCGTGCTCGACAGCGGCTCCATCCGTACTCAGGGCGTAAAGGACGATGTTCTGCCCGAACTGATCGGCACTCCCTCCGCGGTGGACAAGTGCCGCGGCGCGTATAACATGTAAGGAGGGCTCAAGATGGATCTGAATCTTATCCAAAAATCACTGCTCAAAGAGATCGCCGGTATCGACGGCGAGATCACCGGCGCCTATAATATCCGCTCCGACAGTATGTCGATCGGCAGACAATCCACCAAGAACGTCGAGATCGTATCCAAAACAGGCGTCAGCGGCATGGATATCTTTATCAAGCCCGACACCAAGGGCGAGAGCGTACACATCCCCGTCGTGATGACACAAAGCGGCCTCAAGGAGGAGGTCTATAACGACTTCTTCATCGGCGACAACGCGGATATCGAGATCGTCGCGGGCTGCGGCATCAACAACTGCGGCACCCACGACTCTCAGCACGACGGCATCCACCGCTTCTATGTCGGTAAGAACGCCCGCGTCAAGTACGTCGAGAAGCATTACGGCGAGGGCGACGGCTCCGGTAAGCGCATCCTCAATCCCGTCACCGAGGTATATATGGAAGAGGGCAGCACCTGCGAGATGGAGATGGTGCAGATCAAGGGCGTCGACGACACCTCCCGCACCACCGTCGCGGAGCTTAAGGCAGGCGCAAAGCTGATCGTCCGCGAGCGACTGATGACCCACAACGAACAGCAGGCGTTCAGCGCATACACCGTCAACCTCAACGGCGACGGCGCTAACGCGGACGTCGTATCCCGCGGCGTCGCGCGCGATGATTCCTTCCAGAAGCTCGACCTCAAGATCGTCGGCAACGCAGCGTGCAAGGGTCATACCGAGTGTGATTCCATCATCATGGACAACGGTAGGATCCTCGCCGTACCCGCTCTTGAAGCGAACGACGTTGACGCGTCACTGGTGCATGAGGCAGCGATCGGCAAGATCGCCGGCGAACAGATCACCAAGCTGATGACCCTCGGCTTGACCGAGGCTGAGGCTGAGGAGCAGATCATCAACGGCTTCCTCAGATAAGCGCCGATATCCAATCTGAATAACGCATCACAAAAGCCGATCGGATCAGCCGCGAACTGAACCGACCGGCTATTCTTATCGGCCGTACCGTAACGCTCGCTGAAAAACCTCAGGCAGCGGACGCGTAGATCAATCTTGCTGAGGTATCGAAGTCATAATGCAGATTGATCATCCTGACCGCCTCACCGACAAGACGGCTGAGGCTGCGCTCGATCGCGGCGACGGGATAATCGTCGTCCAGCGCGACATACTTGAGCCTCCAGCCGCTCTCTGAGCGCTCGGCGCGCATCACGCGCAGGTCACGTTTTCCGCCGATCACCTCGCGGGCAGCGGTCATCACATTCTCCGATCGGATATCACTGTTAAAATAGCTCATAGCGTCCTCCTTATGCGTCATTGACATTGTTTCTTCTCTTACAATACCAGTGTAGCACAAGACAAGACCGTTAAACGGGACTTTGCATATTCAACATGCAACGTTAATTGTAAAAGTAAATGCAAGTAATACCCACTATTTACTTTTACAAACAAGCATTTAGTTTTACAAAATCGTATTTTTGCAGCTTTAGCTGCCCGACGCGAGGTTAATTGTGACGATCCGTCAACAATTCCGTAAAGATTCGCCCTTTCCGACAGAAAACCTCTTGATTTCTCAGGCGGGTTGATGTAAACTAAGTTACGGAAACAATATCATCATCGGGAGGTAATTATGGCTAACGAATTCAAGATCAAGACCCGCAATCCGGAGCTGTTCCTACGTGTGCAGAAGGGTCACTTCGCCACCATGCACAGCCACACCAACTACTACATCGACGTCACGACCCAGAAATACCGTATGTCCGAGGCGAAGGCGGTCGCGAAGGAGATCGTATCCTTCTACCGCTCCAACACTGTCATCGACACGATCATCTGTCTCGACGGCACCGAGGTCATCGGCGCGTTCGTCGCCCAGGAGCTGACCGACGCGAGCTTCATGAACCTCAATGCTCATCAAACCATCTACATCCTCTCCCCCGAGTACATCGGCAACGGTCAGATGGTCTTTCGCGACAACACCATCCCGATGATCGATAACAAGCATATTCTAATACTGGCGGCATCCGTCACAACCGGTAAGAGCGCGCTGGCGGCGGTCGACGCCGTCAATTACTACGGCGGTCATATCGAGGGCATCTCCGCGATCTTCGCCACGGTCAGCGAGTGTGACGGTCATCCCGTGACCTCGATCTTCAACCCTCACGATCTGGAGGACTATCAAAGCTATAAGCCTCACCGCTGTCCGATGTGCCAAAGCGGCAGTAAGCTGGAGGCGCTGGTCAACAGCTACGGCTTCTCAAAGCTGTGATCTTAATAAACGCAATGATAAACGGGGTTGCCGATTTGGCAGCCCCGTCTTTTATTCGATCGGATCGATCCTTATGATCTGACTTTTAAAAAACGCCCGGCTATCGAGTCTCACACCCTCTTCGGACCAATTGTACACCAGCTCGCCGTACGATGCGGGAAACGAATTGCACAATCCGATGAACACCTCGCCGTCCTCGGTCACGAGCCGTACCGGTCGGTCATCGTACGCCGACAGCCTCTCCGGTATATCCTGCGGCGTATTCATCAGCAGTTCCGGATAAGGCGTGAGCGGTTCGGGATCGGCGGGGAAATCGCCGATGACCTTCTCCATCCACACCATGGCATACCATGTACCGAACTTCCATCCGACGTTACGGAACTCCGCACAGCGACGGTAACCGAGCGCCTCATGAAAGTGGGGACTGTCCATGCTCAGGCGGTCATCCTCTCCCGACGGGATTGCAACGCAGGCATACAGGCTTCTAACGCCCATCCGCCCGAGCTCGGCTTCCAGCGCGGTATAGATCGCCCTGCCCAGTCCGCGATGTCTCATGTCGTGTCTGAGATAGATCGTTACCTCGGCGGCGTAATCATAGGCGGGTCGTTCGCGGAAGGCGTGTGCGAACGCGAAGCCGAGGATCTCGAACTCAGACTCGATCACAAGATACGGATAACGCGCTCCGGCACGGAGAATCCGCCCGGTAAAATTCTCCAAAGACGGCGGCTGATACTCAAAGGTCGCCGCGGTATTCTCTACATAATAAGCATAAATCTCCAGCAGCGCCGCCGCATCCTCGGCGGTCGCCTGACGAATCAAATAATCTTCCATTTTAATCACCGTTTTGATTATACCGTATAAATCCGGCTTACGCAATCATGAATATTTTATATTTCCGCTCTATATGATAGAATATCCGATAGATAGGCTTTTACTTTATTGTATTAAATCACAAAAGTAGTGAGATTCGTTGACAAAGGCACAACCATGTAGTATAATTTTATCAGTCAATGGAAAACCATTGTCCAAATAAAAGGAGGAAACGTATTATGGTAATGAGAATTTATCAAAAGGCTTTTGCCGAGCTCATGAAGAAGCCGTTCAGGCTCTGGGGTATCACCCTCCTGTCGGGGATTCTCACATGGGTCGGTTATGTTCTGGGCGGTCCCGTACTGCTGATCGGCGTATGTGTCGCGATCCTGCTCCAGGCTTCGCTTGCCAATGTCTATCTCAAAAGCTACATCGGCGGCGAACAGATCCACGCGGTTGATCTATTCAACACCTTCCGTGATTGGAAAACCTCTAAGCGCGTTTTGTGCGCGATCTCCTGGGGCATGCTCTGGAAATGTCTGTGGGGTCTTATCCCGATCGTCGGACCGATCTTCATGATCATCAGAGGTTATCAGTATTCTCTGATTCCTTATCTGGTAATGGATAATACCGAGCTAAAGAACACCGAGTACAAGGATGAATCCACCAAGATGACCAACGGCTACAAGGGAAAGATGTTCCTTGCCGATATCCTCGTCTATGTCGCCTTCTTCCTGGTCGTATTGATCCTCTCTCTGCTGGCGAGGATTCCCTACGTAGGCGTTGTTTTCGGAGTCATCAACGTTCTGTTCATGATCTGCTTCTCCCTGCTCGTGCCGCTGTTCATCAACATCGTTCACGCTTCTTTCTATGAAGAGATCAAAAATGCTCCTCAGGGCGGTCCTCAGAACGGTCAGTTCTATGCGCCTCAGGGCAACCCTTACTATGCTCCTCAGAACGGTCAGTATCCGCAGTATGGTCAGCCGCAGATGCCGCAGAACGGTCAGTATCCGCAGTACGCTCAGCCGCAGAACGGTCAGTATCCGCAGTACGGCCAGCCGCAGATGCCGCAGAACGGCCAGTATCCGCAGTACGGCCAACCCGCTCCTCAGAACCCCCAGAACGGTCAGGTACCCCCTCAGCAGTAAGCTGTCACTGAGATCTGAACGCTCACAAACTCAATAAAACGCCCCTGATTGTCCACACGGATAATCAGGGGATTTTTTATCGGCATGATTCTTGTTCTCATAATAAAACAGGGAGCACCTTTAGGCTGATTCCGAAAAGGATGTTTTCAGTTTAAGGCGGCGTCCTATGCGCAGGCGGACAGTTCAGGCTGTCCGCCTTTCGTCATGCTTTTTTTCTGCTTGGTTGATTTCGCCCGGTAGAGCGAATGTTCCGATGTAGCGGAAATAGATGTCGACTTGCTGCGGAGAGGTCTGGCTGTGCTTTTTTTCGCGCTCGTGAACGACAATCTTGCTGATGAAGGTTCTCAGTACCTCCGGCGTCAGTTCCTGAACACATACATATTTCTTGACAACGTCAAGGAACTTCTGCACATTGGTACACTCGCTTTTGAGTGTATCAATTTCTTTTTGCAAATCAGGAATTGATTGCTCAAGCTCCTTTTGCTCATCGTTGTAATCAAGGGATAACATTCTGTATTGTTCATCGCTGATACGTCCGAGGACGTTATCCTCATACAGATGCTTGAAAAGTGATTTCAGTTCCACGATACGCTTTTCAGCTTTTGACAGTTCAGCGGTTTTGGCGTTCAAATCTTTTCTGTACTGCGAGGAGGTCTTTTTACTAATATAATCAGTGAACTCCTTTGTGTTATTTCTCGCGTAGTAAAGCGCCCTGTTGATTTCTTCCAATACAATCTCATCAAGCACAACCTCTCGGATAGAGTGTGGCGTGCATTTTTCTTCACCGACGTGCTTATGGTAGTTCCCGCAGATAAAGCTGTAGCTTTCACGCTTAATGGTTCGCCCGCGATAAAGGTAATGCTTTCTGCCACAGTCAGCGCAGTAAATCAAACCGCTGTATTTGTTGATTTCACCCATACGGGTCTTGCGGATTCTTCCCTCACGCACCTTGCGGACGATATCCCAAGTTTCTTGGTCGATAATCGCCTCATGTGTATTCTCAAAGCGAAGTTGTTCTTCTTTAGGAACTTTTATGGTTCGCTTGTCCTTGAACGAAGCTATCCTTGTACGGCAGTTGATTGTGTGTCCGAGATATATTTCGTTGTCAAGAATATCGGCAATCGTGCGCTCATTCCATTTGTATGGGTTTTCCGGATCTGTGTGCGTTCCATACTTACCTTCTTTTTGGAAGCGGTAGAAGGTTGGCTTGAGAATCTTCTTCTCCTGTAGTGCTTTTGCTATATTACATGGTCCAATACCCTCGGCGCACATAGCAAATATCATTTTAACCACAGGCGCGGTTTCCTCATTAATCAACAGACGACACTCTTTTTCGCTGTTTGGATCGCGGCGGTAACCATAAGGGATTGTAGTTCCCAAGCGTTCACCGCGCTCGGCTTTTGCCTTGAACACAGCGCGGATTTTCTTGCTTGTATCGCGGGCGTACCACTCGTTGAACAGATTTTTGAACGGCGCAAGCTCGTTGTTGCGCAAGCTCGTTGTTGTCGCTGAACATCGAGTCGTAGTTATCGTTGATAGCGATATACCTGACCCCGTATCTCGGAAATACAAACTCGGTGTAGTTGCCGACCTCGATATAGTTTCTGCCAAGTCGGGATAAGTCTTTCGTAATAACGATTCCGACCTTGCCCGCTTCAATCAGCTTGTACATCTCCTGAAACCCGGGGCGGTCAAAGCTAACGCCTGAGTAACCGTCGTCAACGAATACTCGGATATTCGGAAAGCGATTATCCTCAGCGTACTTTTCGAGGATTGCTCTTTGATGCACGATGCTGTCGCTGTCGCCGACGTTGAGGTCGTCTTTTGAAAGACGGCAGTATAGCGCGGTTATTTTATCTTGGTTTGACATTTTTTGCTCCTTCCTGTTGTCAAACCGATTGGGAGTCTGCGAGTTTTCGCAACTCTACAATACTCCCAAC
>CACZYF010000057.1 GCA_902785355.1 uncultured Ruminococcus sp.
TATATTTTACCCCGCGGCGGAGTTGCACCGTCTGATTTCTCTTCGGGGTGTATTACCTAGAAAGCTTTTGACGTATACGGGTCTGTGCATTGTCAACTGTTTTTAAGGATACGTTCAGTCTCTCTGCGATCTCCCTGTAAGAATAGCCGGAAAGGTGCAAAATCGCTACTTTGTACTCCAGGTCGGATAGGCTGTCCTTGAGGATGCGGTGCAGGCTGCCGATGTATTCTTTTGTTTCTACCAACTCAGGTAAGGAAGTTGCGGTAGAATCAAAAGCAGCATCCTGATCTTCCTCGATAGATACCATATTGCGAGCGGGGACGGTCCCCTTCTTCGTTGCTGAACGTAGCAGCGAACGAAAGCGATTCTCGACGCAGAGCATCAGGTAGTTCTTGAAGCTCATGCCCTTGCGCTCCCGGTAGGAGCGACAGGCAGAGAGCAGAGCTACCATACCCTCCTGCACCAGATCGCTGTCGTCGGTATCTGCCGACATACCGCGGTATCGCTTGGCGGCTGATGAGATCAGCCCCAAATACCTCGACGCGATAACCTCGAACGCCTCCTCGCTGCCTCTGCGAAAATCGTCGAGGAGCTCGGCGTCGGAGAGCTTGCGTTCATCATCGGTATGATTCAACAGATTACAACACCTCACAGTATTTTATCTATTTAAAGTAATAATACCCAATCCAAGGATAAAAGTCAACAGGTTTTTCAAAAACGCCAGTCGGAAAATATTACAAAATATTCATTAAAATTCGGATTTTGTGCAGTTTCACCAGTATTTTATGCAAAATTTTGGAATCCTTTTTCACGTCAAGTATGGTATAATTCAGATAGAGATATTCGAACATAAAAGCGATTAAAAATGCTGTGTTCAGCGCGGTTTCTGAAAGGGTGACGGTGATGGTAGTAAAGTGTAACAGCCTCGGGTTATTTGGACTGCAAACCTATGCGATCGAGGTCGAAGCAGACCTCTCGCGCGGCGTCGGCGCCTTCGATATCGTCGGTTTGCCGGATACCGCGGTCAAGGAGAGTCGTGACCGCGTGCGCGCCGCGATGAAGAACTGCGGCTTTGACTTTCCCAACTCGCGGTTGGTGCTGAACCTCGCACCTGCCGATATCAAGAAGGAGGGTCCGCTGTACGACTTGCCGATCCTGATCGCCGTGCTCAAGGCGATGCGAGTTGTAAACGCAAACACGGATGACGCCGCCTTCATCGGCGAGCTGAGCCTGTCGGGTGAGCTCAGGAGCGTCAACGGCGTGCTGCCGATGGCGATCGCTGCCCGTGAACAGGGGCTGAAAAGGCTCTTTGTTCCGGCTCCCAATTCGAACGAGGGAGCTGTAGTCGAAGGACTGGAGGTCTACGGCGCGAGCAATATATTTGAACTGCTCGACCATCTCGCAGGGCGCAGCAGAATAGAACCCGCTGTCTTTTTAAACGCCGACACGCAGGCGGAAACCGGTCTCGATTTCTCACAGGTCAAGGGTCAGGGCGAAGCGAAGCGCGCGCTGGAGATCGCCGCTGCGGGCGGTCATAATGTGCTGCTGATCGGTTCTCCCGGTGCGGGAAAGAGTATGCTCGCCAAGCGTGTACCGACTATTCTGCCGCAGATGACCTTTGAAGAAACCATCGAAACGACCAAGATCCATTCTATCGCCGGGACTCTGCCGAAGGGTTCGGGGTTGATATCCACAAGACCCTTTCGGTCACCGCACCATACCGTGACCCGTGTGGGTATGGTGGGCGGCGGTACCCATCCTAAGCCCGGTGAGATCTCGCTTGCGCATAACGGCGTGCTGTTTCTGGACGAGCTGCCGGAGTTCCCGCGTTCGGTGCTGGAGGTACTGCGCCAGCCGCTGGAGGATGGCGTGGTGTCCATCTCCCGCGCGAACGGAACCTATACCTATCCGTCGAGCTTTATGCTGATTGCCGCAATGAATCCCTGTCCCTGCGGCTACTTCAACCATCCGAAGAAGCAGTGTACCTGCTCCGACAACGCGGTACACAAGTATCTCGGGCGTGTGTCGGGTCCGCTGCTCGACCGTATCGACATCCATATCGAGGTGCCGCCCGTGGAGTATGATGACCTGACCGCCAAGAGTGGTGAGGAGGGTTCCGCTTCTATCCGTCGCCGCGTTAATGCTGCCCGCGATATCCAGACGGCGCGTTTTAAAGGAACAGCGATCAAGAATAACGCCGATATCACCTCTGCGATGTTTGAGAAGGTTTGCGTGATGGATGATAAGGCAAACTTGATCCTGAAGAGGGCGTTTGACAAGCTGGGCATGACCGCCCGCGCTTATGACCGTATCATGAAGGTCGCGCGCACCGTCGCCGACCTCGACGGCAGCGAGGTCATCCGCTCATCTCATATCGCCGAGGCGATCCAGTATCGTTCCCTCGACCGTAAATACTGGCATGAATAATAATATAAAATATTACTGAAAACAGGCTGCCTTGTTCTGGGGCAGCCTGTTGTTTATAGGTGAGACTTATTGACTTGCGGCATAGTGGGCGGGATACCATTTTTGAAACCATGCGGTGAAAATACCCATCATGATCGGGAGAATGTTATTGATGATCGCTGTGAGAAAGGATACTTCGCTCTGCATCAGGAAGAATGTCCATACAGAAGTGATTAGATAAAGAACGCCCCACGCCAAGGTCAAAATGAGGTTCGTGCGGATGAACAGCGGATTTTTCAGCGCTTCATCGCCGTTGTAATCATTCATTGAGTAATGAGCCGTGAGGGGTATTTTAGTCAGACAGGACAGCGTCCACATCAGACCGAAGCCGAGATACGACAGAGGTACAAGAAGCCATGTGCTGCCTATGGTCAGCGTTAACAGAGAAAACCCGCCGACAGCTGCAAGAGATATCGTGTCATAAATCGTTTTGCGATTTCTAAAGAAGATCAGCGGTAGGATCACGCACACCGCCAATGCAGCGACGCTGCCGTAATAGGCGTCGATCGGCGCGCCGACCCAGTAGGCGATCCACGGCAACAGCAGAAGAAACATAGTACTGCTTTTTTTGCTGCTTTTTGCTGAATCGGGTACCGACCTCTTTGCTGCTTCAATGCCGAAATAGTCATCCCAGTGCAGCATCAAATCAAAGTCGCCCTCTACGCGATACATCCGCTGCATCATCGCCTCGGTACCCGAGAGCTTGCCCGCGGCAATATCGCGCCATACGGTGTAGGGAGTCTCGATCCGGGTGGTATAGGGGAGGAAACGATCCTTTCTTACCTCACTGCCGTCTTTTGTCAGGATGATTTGATAACGCCTGCCCAGATCGGTATAGTCCATTTCGAGCACGATATCCTTCCCGCTGTAAGCCTTTTTGTTGTACAGCGCTGCCATCTGGCGCGTGAAGCTGAAGTCCTCGTCCGATTTATCCCCGGTCGTCTTTTCAACGCCCCAGCTGGCATCCGCCATTTCCTCAAAAACCGCGCGCGGGTACAACAGCTCCGACAGCTCCTCTTTAGAAGACGCCGAAATGCTGCCCGCGGCAAATTCAGCGCCTGCCCGCCGAACGATGCTGAGATACGCATCGGTTTTTGACCGAAGCTCCGGCACTCGGAACAGCTCTCCCTGACCGCAGGTGATCTCATCATAGCCGCCCTTACCGAGAAAGTGATCGAACATGGCGTTTACCGAGTCGTAGTTCCCCTCTGCTGTGTAAAAGCCGCAGGTAGAGATCACGATATGCCGTTTGCCGGTCATATCATACCGCGGGGCGTGACCCCCGCCTTCGGCGTCCTTTTCCATGAACGGCAACGCCATCGGAAGCAGACGGTCGATCAACGTTTTCAGCGGTCCGGGAACGCTGAAATAGTACAGCCCGAACGACCAGATGATGATATCCGCCCACAGTATCCTGTCGAGCACGTTTTGCATATCGTCACTGCGCACGCAGGAGCCGGGTGTTTTACTCCAGCAGGAGAAGCACCCCAGGCATGGATTGATATCAAGTTCCCCGACAATCATCTCCTCAAGTTCCGCCTCCGTATGCGCTTCGATCCCTTCGACAAACGCATGGGACAATCTGAGAGTGTTGCTGCGCGCGCCCTTAGGACTGCCGTTGATCAGAAGTATTTTCATCCTTGATCGCCTCCATTTCATTGATACACAGGTCAAGCCATCTTCGGTGCATCTCTGCGTACATTTCGCCGTAGCGCACGGTCATGCGCCAGTACAATGCTTTAGACGGATCGTCCACCTTTTGAGCGTAGCCGTCTGTATCGGGAGGGGTATGTCTCAAGTTGTCTGCGAAGTTGTCCCCGCTCTCACGCAGGCGACAGAAATAGTCGATGTTTTCATCCAGACTCCGTTCACCGCGGAAGAAAACCTTCATCATCAGCGGGTTGTGGATCGTATATTCGGACACGTCCTCTGTCAGCCACCTGTTCAGTTCCGCTCTGCCCTCGGGAGTGATGGAGAACAGTTTTTTATCGGGTTTACCATCCTGAGGGATGAGCCTGTAGCTTGCCCACCCTCTGTGGCTCAGTGTTTGCAGTTCGCGGTAGATCTGACTGGTCTGTGCCGACCAGAAATAGCACAAGGATTCATGAAAGACCTTTTTTATTTCGTAGCCCGTCATGCTGCCGTAACCCAGCAAACCGAGGATCCCGTGTTTAAGCATATCCATACAGCCTCCGTATATTCTACTTGTAGAATATACAATAGCATCAATGTCATATATTGTCAAGTACAGCTTCGTCATTATCCATGCATAAAGCGGCAGATGATTGTATAGTTTGACGAATTTTGTTATTGTTCTAAATTAGAATAAACTTGACTTTGCTATCCTGTATTATTAACATAGGGTAATTTGAAGGATTACCTGCGAATACAATGGATATGAACTATCCGCAACACAGCCGCGCAGAAGCGATACGCTTTTCGCAGGCACGCAAATGGAGAAACATATGAATATTTACAGTTTGTTTAGTGTATTGGGCGGCTTAGGGCTGTTCTTCCTCGGCATGAAATACATGGGCGAGGGTCTGGAGCTCGCCGCAGGTAACAAGCTGCGTACCCTGCTCGAGAAGATCACCTCCAACAAGTACCTCGGTATGCTTGTCGGCCTTGTTGTGACCGCGGTCATCCAGAGCTCGTCCGCGACTGCCGCGATGGTGGTCGGTTTTACGAACGCGGGTCTCATGGAGCTGGCTCAGACGGTCGGTATCCTCTTCGGTTCAAAGATCGGTACCTGTATGACCTCGGTCCTGCTGTCGTTCGACATGAGCAGCATCGTACCGCTGTTCATCTTCCTCGGCGTCATCGTGATGATGTTCGTCAAGAAGAACAACTACAAGTACTACGGTCAGATCCTCGCCGGCTTCGGTATCCTGTTCTACGGTATGACGATGATGTCCGGCGCGTTAAAGAACCTGAACACCCCCGGTCCCGACGGCACCGGTATGATCGACAATATCCTATCGAGCGTCAACAACCCCTTTATCGGGTTGCTCCTGGGCGTGGTGATTACTGCCGTGATCCAGAGCTCCTCGGCATCCGTCGGTATCCTGATGGCGCTGGGCGCTGCCGGTGCGATCGGCATCGATCAGGCGATCTTCATCGTCTACGGTATGAACCTCGGCGCGTGTATGCCGGCATTCCTCTCTGCAGCGGGCGCTAAGCGCAACGCGAAGCAGGTCGCGATCCTGAATATGATCATTACGCTGTTCGGTGTGATCCTGCTCGTTCCGATTACGATGCTGCTGCCGATCTCGTCTACGATCGAGAACTTCCTGCCCGGCAACGTCGCCGCGCAGATCTCCGCCGCTCACATCTTCTTCAACGTTATCAACATGATCGTGCTGATGCCGTTCTCGAACCTCATGGTCAAGCTGACCCAGAAGATCCTTCCCTACCACGAGGATCCCGAGAAGGACAAGATGGCGGTCGAGTTTATCGATAACCGAATCCTGACCACCCCTCCCATGGCGGTGCTCCAGTGTGAGAAAGAGGTCGCCCGTATGAGCCGCCTCGTACAGAAGAACTATAACCGCGCGCTGATCGCTTTCTTCGACCGCGACGCGGATTCGATCGGGAAGGTACAGGAGCGCGAGAAGGTCATCGACTTCCTCTCGAAGGAGATCACCGACTATATCGTAAAGCTCAACGCGCTCGACCTTGAGGCACACGACCGCCAGATTGTCGCCGCGATGTACTCCGCGATCCAGGATCTCGAGCGTATCGGTGACCACGCCGAGAATATCGTCGAGTATGCCCATACCGTCATCGAGGACAAGCTGACCTTCTCGGATACCGCGACGGCTGAGTTGCACGATATCTGCGATAAATGCCGTACCCTGATGGAGCTGAGCTTCGCGATGTTCAACGCGCAGGGCGGCTCTCCCGAGTTGATCGAGCGCATCATCCAGATGGAGGACAGCGTCGACGACTGCAAGGATGATTACAAGCAGAACCATATCAAGCGTATGGATGAGGGTCTGTGCGACGCGGTAGCGGGCACCACCTTCCTGAATATGCTGATCGATATCGAGCGCGTCGGCGACCACGCTATCAACGTCGCGTTCGCGATCCCCAACCGCCAGCAGAGCGTCGTAGCCGAGCCGGCATAAACAAAATACCCCGAGGGCTGTCGAAAGGCAGCTCTCTTTCTTTATTATATTATACTAATCCTTAATAAAAACCTTTATCATCTATTGCGCTATATTTCGTATAGCTTTGTTGTCGTCGTCGTTCGCTGTACTCGGTAGGCATATCCGGTCTCCCGTCGCGCTATCCGAAATATATCACTAATATCTGATTAAATATTTTTATCAAGGATTAGTACTACGTTTTATTCAACCAAAAAATTAATTACAAAATGATTACATAAAAGAATTATAATTATAGAAAATCCATACAGTAGGTTTAAAGAAAACCATACAGAATCACTAAAAATAATTACAAAAGATTTTTTCGGTTGACTTTACCGCTGCTTTGTATTATCTTATGTATATGACTATCATAGGCTTAGTGTGGATGATAGCGCCCTTTTGATTCATACGCGGACAGTCCGCGTGACTTATATAACAGATGATTTGTATAGGAAGTGTACAGATTGGAAAAGATCGTAATCAACGGCGGTAAACCGCTCCACGGTGAAGTCACCGTCAGCGGCGCCAAGAACGCGGCGGTCGCGATTATCCCCGCCGTGGTGCTCTGTGACGAGCCCTGCCGCATCGAGAATATACCGAATATCTCCGACGTCACCCTGATCGCGACGATCCTCAAGGATATGGGCGCGATGGTGCGCCGCGTCGATAAGAACACGCTCGATATCGACCCCCGACCCATCAACACTTATGAGGCGGTCAGCGAGAACGTGCGCGGCATGCGTGCGTCCTACTACCTTTTGGGCGCGCTGCTCGGACGTTTTCATAACGCCAAGGTCGCCCTTCCCGGCGGCTGTAACTTCGGCGTTCGTCCTATCGACCAGCACCTCAAGGGCTTTGCACTGATGGGCGCGAAGAACGATCTCGTCAACGGCGCTGTCATCGAGAGCCGTACAGAGGGTTCCTTCCATGGCGCGCGTATCTACTTCGATACCGTTTCCGTCGGCTCGACCATCAACCTGATGCTCGCCGCCGTCAAGGCGGAGGGTCAGACGATCCTCGAGAATGCCGCTAAGGAGCCGCATATCGTCGATCTGGCGAACTTCCTCAACTCTATGGGCGCCAACATCCGCGGCGCCGGTACCGACGTCATCAAGATCCGCGGCGTGGATTATCTGCACGGCGTGACCTACTCCATCATCCCCGACCAGATCGAGGCCGGCACCTACATGGCGGCCGCCGCCGCGACCCGCGGAAAGATCACCGTCCGCAACATCACGCCCAAGCACCTCGAGAGCATCAGCTCCAAGCTGCGTGAGATGGGCTGTGAGATCGAAGAGTACGATGAGGCGGTCATCGTCGACGCGACCAAGCGTCCGCTGAACCGCGTAAATATCAAGACTATGCCCCATCCGGGCTTCCCGACCGACTGTCAGCCCCAGTTCGTGGCGCTGCTGGCGTCCGTCAAGGGTACCTCCATCGTTAACGAGAGCGTATGGGACAACCGCTATCAGTATGTCAGCGAGCTCGTACGCATGGGTGCGAGGATCTCGGTCGAGGGTAGACTCGCCATCATCGAGGGAGGTCAGCTGACCGGCGCCCCCGTCAAGGCGACCGACCTGCGTGCCGGCGCGGCGATGGTGATCGCCGGACTGGTAGCGAAGGGCCAGACGGATATCTCCAATATCCGCTATATCGAGCGAGGCTACTCCAATGTGGTCACCAAGTTCCAGAGTCTCGGCGCGGATATCAAGAAGATCTACATTCCCGATAACGAAGAGATCGCAACTACCGCATAATGACATAATATAAAGCCACCTGCGGGTGGCTTTTTTAGCTTTACAGGAAACTGTTCGTTTCCGTAAAGCAATAAATTTGTATGCCTGCTCAGTTTGCCGCTGTGCGGCAACGAGCAATGGCTATGCGAAATGCGCGCAAGGCGCGCTTTCTTGTGGTCATCACGGAAAGAATTTCAAGGGTGAAGATAAAATGGCTAAGATCGTACCGCTCTTCTCGTCGAGCAAGGGCAATTCCTACTACATACAGGGTAACGGCTCCGCGATCCTCGTGGACGCCGGACGCAACCTCAAGCAGATCGAGCTGGCGCTCGCCGCCAACGAGCTGTCGATGAAAAACGTCGGCGCGATCTTTGTTACTCATGAGCACAGCGACCATATCAGCGCTCTCAAGGTGCTGTTGAAGCGCTATGATATCCCCCTGTTCGCCTCGCGCGGTACGCTGGATTATCTCGCAAATTATGATAAGGTACCCGCCTCTGCGCGGCTGAACGTGATCGAGGATATCGCCGAGATCGCCGACTTCCGCGTCGAGCGGGTCGAGACCTCCCACGACGCTGCCGAGCCCTGCGGTTACTACATCGTCACGCCCGACGGGCGTCGGTTGAGCGTGGTGACCGATACCGGTTACCTGACCGATTCCGCCCGCCGCGCGATCTCGCGCTCCCACCTCGCGGTGGTGGAGTCCAACCATGATATCGACATGCTCCGCGAGGGCATGTATCCCTATATCTTAAAGAAGCGCATCCTCTCCGACAGCGGTCACCTGAGCAATGCCGCCTGTGACGAGGCGCTGCCCGACTTTGTCGGCGCGGGGCTGACCCGTATCATCCTCGGTCACCTCAGCGAGGAGAACAATACCCCTCATCTGGCGCTCAGCGGCGCGATCGACGCACTGAATCGTGCCGGGATGGTGCTCGAGTCGGATTACCTGATCGACGTGGCGCCTGTGGCGACCAACGGCAGATCGATGCTGTTTTAAGGCGGAGGTATTATGCTGAGTATCAATATCATCTGCGTCGGCAAGCTCAAGGAGCGTTATCTACGCGACGCGATCGACGAATACAGCAAGCGGATGAAGCCGCTGTGCAAGCTCGAGATCATCGAGCTGCCCGAGGAACGGGTCGCGGATAATCCCTCCGCGGCCGAGATACAGCGCACCATCACTCTGGAGAGCGAGAGGATCACGGCGAAGCTCAACAAGAGCGACTATGTGATCGCGATGTGCGTTGAGGGCAGAAACATCAGCTCCGAGGAGCTGTCGAGCCGTCTGGAGGATATCTCCATGACCCACAGCACCGTCGATTTGATCATCGGCGGCAGCTGGGGATTGAGCGAGGAGCTGAAGGCGCGCTCGGATTTCAAACTGAGCATGGGAAAGATGACCTTTCCGCATCAGCTGTGCCGCGTGATGCTGCTCGAGCAGATTTACCGTGCGTTCCAGATCTCCAAGGGAACCAAGTATCATAAGTGAGCTATTACGGCGGTGTTGTTGTAGGTTTACAATAGAGTCGTTACAGTAGAAGTAAAAAAGAATAGCAAATAGGAAGAACCGGTGTTACAGTTAGTTCGCTTACAACAAAACTCTACA
>CACZYF010000058.1 GCA_902785355.1 uncultured Ruminococcus sp.
AGATGGTTTTCGTCCACGCCCCTGTCGGAGAGGATCAGGATATTCGCTCCCGCGGCGCTCGCCTTGTCCGCTTCCACATACAGGCGGCGTATCGCCTTGCTGAGTTTGGTGTTTTTATAGTACAGGATCGGGATCTCGGCGACCTTGAAGCCGGGCAGGTTCATCCTCTTGAGCTTGAGTATTCCGGTGGAGGTCAGGATCGGATTGACGACCTTGATAACCTTGCAGTTATCCGCCTTTTCTTCCAGCAGGTTGCCGTCCTTGCCGATATAGATCGTGGTAGAGGTGACGATCTTTTCACGCAGCGCGTCAATCGGCGGGTTGGTCACCTGCGCGAAATTCTGCTTGAAATAATCGAACAGCGGCTGCGGTTGATCGGACAAGACCGCGAGCGGTTTATCAGATCCCATTGCGGCGATCGGCTCCGCGCCGTTCTGCGCCATTGGCAGGATGGACGTCATCACATCCTCATAGGTGTAACCGAATGCCTTTTGCAGGCGGCGGCGTTCTTCTCTGTGATGCTCCTCCACCTTGGCGTTCGGCACCTTCAGGTATTTCAGGCGCGTCAGGTTGCTGTCGAGCCATTCGCCGTAGGGAGCTTTTGAGGCGTAATGCCGTTTGACTTCTTCGTCGCTTAATAATCTTCCCTGCACGGTGTCCACGAGCAGCATCTTGCCCGGATGGAGGCGCTCCTTCTTCACGATTCTTTCAGAGGGGATCGGCAGGGCTCCGACCTCGGAGCTCAGGATCAGATGATCGTCGTCAGTGATATAGTATCTGGACGGCCTCAGTCCGTTTCTGTCGAGCACCGCGCCCATCATATCGCCGTCCGAGAACAGGATCGACGCGGGACCGTCCCACGGCTCCATCATCGTCGCGTAGTATTGATAAAAGTCGCGTTCCTTTTGCGAGATCGCGTCGTTGTTGTCCCACGGCTCTGGAATAGTGATCATCACGGCAAGCGGCAGCTCCATTCCACTCATCACCAAGAATTCCAAGGTGTTATCCAAGCGTGCGGAATCCGAGCCGTCGGGATTTATGACCGGAAGCACCTTGTCCATATCGCCCATTAGATATTGCGAAGCCATATTTTCTTCACGCGCGAGCATCTTGTCGCTGTTGCCGCGGATCGTGTTGATCTCGCCGTTATGCACGATCATACGGTTCGGATGCGCTTTCTGCCAGCTCGGGAAGGTGTTGGTCGAAAAGCGCGAATGCACCAGAGCGATCGCGCTCTCATAAACTTCATCCGCTAAATCGAGGTAAAACCGCCTGAGATCGCCGACGAGGAACATGCCCTTATACACGATCGTCCTCGACGACAGCGAGGCGACATAGGTGCCCTCATTGCTCTGCTCAAAGGAGCGCCGCACGACATACAGCTTGCGGTCAAAGTCGATCCCGCGCTTGATATCCTGAGGGCGGTTGATGAAGCACTGCTCGATATCAGGCATACACTCCCGCGCCTTGCTGCCGATCGCGTCAGGATCGCAGGGGACTTCTCGCCACCCTAAAACGGCTAAGCCCTCCTTTTCCGCGATGATCTCGAACATCTTCTTCGCCTGATTGCGCCGAAGCTCATTTTGAGGGAAGAAGAACATACCGACTGCGTAATCTCGCTTTGCGCCGATCGGAATGTTCAGTTCCTGTGCCGTCCTTTGGAAAAAGCGGTCTGAGATCTGGAGCAGGATTCCGACGCCGTCGCCGGTCTTGCCCTCTGCATCCTTACCGGCACGGTGCTCTAAGGTCTCGACGATCGTCAGGGCGTTGTCGACCGTGGTATGCGAGGGCTTGCCCTTGATGTTGACGACCGCGCCGATACCGCAGTTATCGTGCTCAAAGCACTCTCGATAGAGAAGGTTATTTGTGTTATTCATATGACCCTTCCTTTCCGATGATCATTTGATAAAAAGAGCGGCTGCCTCACCTGAGCGGTGAGACAGCCTTTAGTCAATTATTGCAACTTTGCAAGGAGCTGCTCGCGTGTTAGGTTCGCGTTGCGTGAAATCTCATCATTGGGAATCACTCTGAGGATCTTGTCGTTGTAGCGGGAGACCAGCACAGCGGCTTTCTCTCCGTTTATATCAATAAAGGTTTCTGTTGTTTTTTCGTCAAGCGGTACCTGTTTTTTGAGGTTGGCTTTCTCTGTCAGCGCGCCTGTCGGACAGAGCTGCACGCACAGTCCGCAGTTGTTGCACTTGGTCTGATCGAGCGGGAGCGCGAAGGCGGGGGCAGGCTCGGTGGTGAAGCCTCTGCCCATCAAGCCGAGGGCGTGGATATCCATGACCTCGCGGCAAGAGCGCACGCACAGTCCGCAGAGAATACATTTCGCCGTGTTGCGCTCGATGAAGGCGTTTTCGTCGCGGGTGTACTTTTGCGGCATCTCACCCTTGAAGCGGCTCGGGTCGATGTCGTATCTCTGTGCTACGTTGAGCAACTTACATTTATAATACTCGCGGCAGCCGCATTCTAAGCAGCGGCTTGCTTCCGCCTGCGCTTCTTCCTCGGTGAAGCCTAAGCTGACTTCATCAAAGTTCTTATTACGTACGTCGGGTGCTAAAACCTTCGGATTCAGGCGCGCCTGTTTCTCTCTGTCGGAGTAATCGATCGTCGCTTCGTCACGCTTGGAGATATACGGAACGCGCGTGTCAAGGCGCTGACCGTTCAGATACGCGTCAACCGCCTTTGCACAGCGGTCAGCCTCGCCGATCGCTTCGATCGCGATGGACGCGCCGCGGTTGGTCGCGTCGCCGATTGCGAATACACCGTCAATGCTGGTGGTGAAGAAGTCGGGGTCGGCTTCGATGTTGCCGCGGTCGTTGAGCTTTAGCTCGCTGACGTCGCCCTGCACCAGCTTTTGACCTATGGCGAGGATAACGCTGTCGAGCGGGATCTCCTCGGTCTTGCCCTCTACGGGAACAGGTCTGCGGCGACCCGACGCGTCGGGTTCGCCGAGCTCCATGATCTGCAAGGTCACGGATTTCAGCTTGCCGTTCTCGTCGTTGAAGGAGATCGGATTGGTGAGGAACTTGTAGATCACGCCCTCTTCCTCCGCTTCGTCGATCTCGAGCGCGTCGGCGGGCATTTCGTTTCTGGTTCTGCGGTAGATGACATATACTTCTTTCGCACCAAGTCGGACAGCGGTTCTGCAAGCGTCCATCGCGGTATTGCCGCCGCCGCAAATGGCAACGCGCTCACCGATTGCGGGAGGATTACCCTGTATGACCGCACGGAGGAAATCGATTCCGCCGTAAACGCCCTCGAGGTCTTCGCCCGGGGTACGCATGGAAGAAGATTTCCACGCGCCGACGGCGACGATCACCGCGTCGTTCTCGGCTTTTAATGACTGAATGGTAAAGTCCTTGCCGAGCTTCACATTATTGACGAGCTTCACGCCGGATTTTTCAATAATGGCGATCTCTTTATCTAAGACCTCTTTGGGAAGTCTGTACTGGGGGATGCCGTATCTGAGCATACCGCCCATCTTCTCCATCATGTCATAAACGGTGACGGAATGACCCATGATGTTCAGATAATACGCCGCAGTCAGTCCCGCGGGACCGCCGCCTACAATTGCGATTGTTTTTCCGGTTCGCACCATAACGTCCGGTAAATAACTCTCTTTGTTGAGGTCGATATCCGCGGCAAAGGCTTTGAGCTGTGCGATATTGATCGGCTCTTCCACGTTTTTACGGCGGCAGGCCTTTTCGCACGGATGGGGACATACTCTGCCGATTGAAGCGGGGAGCGGAATCTTGTTCTTGATCAACTTTATTGCGCTGTCGTATTCGCCGTTAGCGATCAGTCCGACATAGCCCTGGCAGTCGGTTCTCGCGGGACAGTTGAGCTGACACGGCGCGACGCAGTCGCCGTCATGTGCTGACATCAACAGCTCCATGGCGATCTTTCTGGATTGCACCACGCGTGGTGATTCCGTGTTGATGACCATGCCCTCGCTGACCTTCGCGGAGCAGGAGCGCAGAAGCTTCGGGATTCCCTCAGCCTCCACCACGCACAGACCGCACGCGCCGTAGATCTCCACCGCCTTGTCATAGCAAAGGGTAGGAATGTCGATACCGTTCGCTCTCGCGGCTTCTAAGATCGTTGCGCCCTCGGGGGCTTGAATCGCTTTTCCGTTTATCGTTAAATTGATCATTCTTACCCCTCCTTTACGCTTTTACTACCGCGTCAAAGCGGCATACGGAATAACATTTTCCGCACTTGATACACTTGTTTATATCTATTGTATGGGGATTCTTTACTGTACCGGTGATAGCGTTCACAGGACAATTGCGTGCGCACAAGGTACAGCCCCTGCACTTATCCGCGTTGATACTGTATTCGATCAGATCGGAGCATTCGCCCGCGGGACACTTTTTGTCCTTGATGTGAGCTTCATACTCGTCACGGAAATATTTGATGGTGGTGAGTACCGGGTTCGGCGCTGTCTGACCGAGACCGCAGAGAGCGCCGTCCTTGATGGCGTAACACAGCTCTTCGAGCAGTTCGATATCTCCCTCTTTGCCCTCGCCCTTGGTGATACGCTCTAACATTTCGAGCATTCTCTTGGTGCCGATACGGCAGTGGATGCATTTGCCGCAGCTTTCCTTGGCGGTGAAATCGAGGAAGAATTTTGCCATACCGACCATGCAGGTGCTCTCGTCCATGACGACCATACCGCCCGAGCCCATAATCGCGCCGGTAGCGCCGAGAGCTTTGTAGTCGATAACGGTGTCTATTAAGGAGGCGGGAATACAACCGCCGGAGGGACCGCCCATCTGAACAGCCTTGAAGGGCTTGTCGGTCTTCATACCGCCGCCGATGTCGAAAATGACGTCGCGGAGCGTCTTGCCCATGGGGATTTCAACCAGACCCGAGCGCTTGACCTTACCTGTGACGGCAAAGACTTTGGTGCCTTTAGAACCTTCTGTACCCATCGCGGCGAAGGCTTCGCCGCCGTTATTGATGATCCAAGCGACGTTGGCGAAGGTCTCGACGTTGTTGATGTTACTGGGCTTTCTCCAAAAGCCGCTTTGTGCGGGGAACGGCGGCTTCAAGCGCGGCATACCTCTGTGACCCTCTAAACTCTCGATCAGGGCGGTTTCTTCACCGCAGACGAACGCGCCCGCGCCCGCTTTGATCATAAAGTCGCAGGAGAAGTCAGTACCGAAGATATTCTTGCCGATGATGCCTTTTTCACGTGCTTGTTCCAAAGCATTCTTTAAACGCTTGATGGCGAGCGGATATTCCGCTCTGACATAGACGACCGCATGCTTTGCGCCGATGGCATACGCGCCGATCAGCATACCCTCGATGAGGTTGTGGGGGTCGGATTCGATGACCGCACGATCCATGAACGCGCCGGGGTCGCCCTCGTCGGCGTTGCAGATCAGGTACTTTTCCTCGCCCTCAGAGTTGCGGGCGGCGTTCCACTTGAACCATGTCGGGAAGCCCGCGCCGCCGCGACCCGCAAGCCCTGAGGTCTTGATGATGTCAATTACTTCCTCGGGAGTCATGCCGAGCGCTTTTTTGAGTGCTGTATAACCGTCTTTCTCGATATATTCCTCGATGATCTCGGGGTTGATGATACCGCAGTTGCGCAGTGCGATTCGAGTTTGTTTCGAGAGGAACTCGCTGTCCTCGTCGGTGACTGTAAGATTCTCAATCTTAGAGCGATCGCCTGCCTTGATGTACTCGGCGATTGCGGGAGCGTCACTCTCCGAAACCTTGACCAATCTGGTGAGCTTATCCTCGTCATAGATATCCACGATCGGCTCGAGGTAGCACATACCGATACAGCCGGTAATAGAGATAGAGGCTTCAATACTTTGAGAAAGAAGCGCCTTTCTAACCTTCTCCGCACCCGCGGCGATACCGCAGGAGCCCTGTCCGATGACGATTCTCATACTGCCGCCTCCCTTAGTTCTTTCAATATCTTTTTGGTCTTGTCGGGGGTGAGGGAGCCGTAGGTGTCCTCGTTGACCATCATGACGGGCGAGAGCGAGCAGCAGCCCAGACACGCCACGCATTTGAGCGAGAACAAGCCGTCCTCGGTGGTCTGACCGTCGTCGATATGCAGCTCATCCTTGATGGTCTGCAAAATGAGCTCGGAGCTGTTGACATGGCACGCCGTACCCTGACACAGCATGATAAGATATTTTCCGACAGGCTCAAAGCGGAACTGGGTGTAGAAGGTACCTACTCCCATGATCTCGCTGGTCGCGATACCTGTCCTCTCAGAGATACGCTCGATCGCAACCTTCGGCAGATAGCCGTAGATGTCCTGCGTGTGCTGTAAGATGGTGATAAGGCTGCCTTTGACGGAGGCGTATTCGTCGAGTACGCCGTCGAGCAGTGATAAGTCAATACATTTTTCCATACAAATTTCCTCTTTCTATTTACAGGAAAAGCGCACTCTCGCTTTTTCAGGAGAGCGCGCTATTGATATTGTGAGTAAAGAGCTTCTATCAGACGATGCCCTCTGCGAGCATAG
>CACZYF010000059.1 GCA_902785355.1 uncultured Ruminococcus sp.
AGGACCCATCAGACCATTACCTTCTCATTATACAAAAAAACAAGCATAGTGCCATACCAACTGTAGTCAGCAGTAAGACTATGCTAATATTGTACCAAAAGGAGGGGATTTTTTGAAAATCTCAAAGAAATTACTCGCTATTATCCTCGCGGTCATTCTGGTGGTTTCAAGCGCAGCTGTCGCCGCCGTGAATGTTTCCGCCGCAGCCGGCGATAAGGTCTATTGCCGCGCCAGCTTCACCCCTAACTGCTATATGTGGAACGATTCCACAAAAGAGAACAACCAGGAGTGGCCCGGTGTCAAGATGACCAAGGTCGACGGTGAGACAGATGTGTACTGCTACACCGTCCCCAGCGACAAGTTCGACATGATCATCTTCAACGGCAGCGGTCAGACCGACGACATGAAGTACCCCGGCGGCAACAAGCTTTTTGATTACGCCAAGAGGACATGGGAAGATTACAGCAGCGACCCGGTACCGGTCATCACCGTTTCCAAAGAGGGCGGAAGCTTCAAGGATTCCGTTGATGTGACCATCACCGTCGCCGACGCGACCTCTGCCTATTATACGATCAACAGCGGCTCTCACCTCGCGATCAATGGCTCCGTCAACCTGACGCTCGGCGCAGATGCTGCCGAGGGCTCTTCCATCGTGCTGGATATCAGCGCGACCAACAGCTTCGGTACCGTCAACAAGAGCTTCACCTTCAAAAAGAGAACCTCCGGTGGCATGGATTCCGACGGCAGTACCGCTCCCGCTCTCACCGGCAACTACGCAACTAACCCCAACAACGGCTACGGTAAACGCAAGACCATCACCGTCGACGGCGACAAGTCCGACTGGGACAGCTCCATGCTGATTGCTCAGGGTGTAGCGAACGATGATCCCCGCGTTTATACTGCGTGGTCGATGCACGAGATCCCGATCGACGACTACGCGATGTATGCCGCTTGGGATGACACCAATCTCTACATCATGTATGAGATGGCGAACGTTCAGGACGTTGTCGCTCCCGGCGCGGACTTCCCGCTGACGCAGGGCAACCTCTGGATCTACAACCTGCCTGTCTTTATGTACATCTATTCCGGTGAAGGTAATATCAACCACGGCGAGACTGCCGACGGCACCCTCTGGGCGACCGGTACGACCCTCGACGCTCACGCGGATCATGTGATCGCTTACTCCACCAATGCCTCGAACGGTCCGTTTATCTATACCGCGAACGACGACGGTCAGCTCATGCCCGATGACCTTGTACTCGCAGGTGCTCAGTCCGGCATCAGTATCAAGTGGGGCAACGGCAAGACCCTCTCCGGCAAGCTGATGGGTATCAACAAAGCGGGCGGCAACAACGGCCGCACGGCAGGCGACGCTGTCGACGCTACCCTCACCGATTTTTACACCAAGGGTCATAAGGCGAGCATGGATATGTTCTATGAGATCTCCATCCCGCTCAAGAATCTGGATATCTCCGCTGCCGACATCGAGACCAACGGTATCGGTATCATGAAGGTTTCCACCTTCGGCACCTCCGGTATGGACTCCCTGCCCTACGACCTGTCTATGTCCGATAACGCCGCCGAGCCCTACTCCGCCGATCCCTCCTCTTCCGCTGAGAAGGAGGACGAGGATCATATCACCGTCCCGATGGCGCGTATCGGTAAGGCGTTCACCCCCGGCACTGTAGTACAGCCCACCACGCCTAAGCCCACTTCTGCTCCCGCAACGGTAGCTCCTACTTCCGCTCCCGCAACCGTAGCTCCTACCTCTGCTCCCGCAACGGCAGCCCCCACTACGCCTAAGCCCACCGCCGCTCCCGCGACCGAGGCGATTATCACGCCCGGCGTCAACCTGGGTGATGTCGACGGCGACGATGACGTTAACGTCATGGATGTAACCTGGATCCAGCGTTATATCGTCGGTATCGTGTTCGACGGCTTCATCGAGGAGGCTGCCGACGTCGACGCGGATGATGATATCAACGTCATGGACGCGACATGGGTTCAGCGCGCGATCGCGGGTATGCCCATACCGTACGATGTTCAGGTTGACCGTATCGGCTGAGTCAGTCGGAGCGTCGTAACAGTAGAGTATAATAATGGAGCTGTCGCATTTCCTAGTGCGACGGCCCCTATGTCGTTTTACGCCGCCCTTCCAACGGGGCGCGATATTTTTTACGTATTGCGGATTTTTCGGATTACACCTGTAATACCAAGGGCTTGTTTAGATAAGGTATAATAAATTGCGCAAATGTAAAAAGGCTATAGAAAAAGTGTCATCCTGTACGAAATGAATGGCCTTTGAACCGCATAAACCCTAAGATTCTTCGCTGCGCTAAGATTGACAAATGAACTTTATCGACAAGCTGAGGGCTGACGCACGAAGCGCCAGCCCTCTTAGCTTTAGCCTGTCCTGATATGACAGCCTGATATTGATTTGTCCGACAGCTTTTCCTCTTACTGGATATAGAGGGTGTAATTGTGGAGGCTGCCCCTCTCCAGCGCTCTGCCGTTGTCGCCGTGGAAGGCGTTCTCGTGGAACTTCTCTTCAAGGCTGACAACCGCGCGCTCGCCGCTCTCGGAAGAGTTTACGTAAACGTTGGACTTGTCGTTAAAGAAATTCCTTGTCGTATAGAGGACAGCCTTTTTGCCGCAATTCTTTACAAGATAGAAGTTGCTGTTTTCGTTGTCCTTTACAATAATATCACGGCTGAGATATACGTCCGCCGCCTTGGCAAATCCCGCGTCGCAGTAAACGCCGCCGCCTTTCGCCGCTTTGTTATTCGTGATGGTCATCGCGTCGAAATTGTGATCGGAAGAGCTCAGTGCGCCGAGGTAGATCGCGCCGCCCTTGTTGTTTGCCTCGTTGCCGGTAAGCGTCAGTGCGAAAGCGTCGAGCTTGCTGTGGTCGCCTACATAGATACCGCCGCCGCTGCCGAATGCGGTATTATTGAAGAACTTTGAAAAAGAAATTTTTGCTTTGATATTCTCAGGTACATAAATCGCGCCGCCGTTCTTGTCGGAATGGTTGTCCTTAAAGAGGTTGCCGAGTATCTCGTTGAAAGCGGTCATATACAGTGCGCCGCCGTAACCCTCTGCGCTGTTGCCTTCAAAGTTGCAGTCTTTGATAGCCAAAACGCTGTGTCCGTAGTAGACTGCGCCGCCGTTGCCCGCAGACTTGTTGTACTTGAAGGTGCAGTTTCTGATGGGGGTGCTTGTGTAAACTGCGCCGCCTTCCTTGGAAGCTGTGTTGTTGATGAAGGTATTATTCTCGATATTGGAGCCGTAAACCTCGCCGGGCATATAGATCGCGCCGCCGCGCTCTCCTCTGTTGTCTTCAAAGGTGCAGTTGGTGATGATTGCCTTCACTCCCTGCGCTACGTTAACAGCGGAATTGGTTGCGTGTCTGAAGGTAACCTTGTTGAGGTAAGCGGTACCGTTCGCTTTGACTGACGACGCGGCTCCCATGAGGGTGCCGTTGCTCACATGGAGCACGCCGCCGCCGTTTACCGTGAACAGATCACCGTCTGACTGCATGAAAAAGCCGTTGAGGTCAATGTTGATATCACAGCCGTCGGGAATGGTCAGATTCATCTTCTCGTATTGATCGGCGTGCAGCTTGATGGAAGCGTTCTTCGCTTTAATCGCCTGCTCTAACGCCTCGGCGAAGGTGTTGTAGTCCTTTTCTTCGCTGTTGGTCTTGATGGTGGTCATACCCTTGTGGTCAATGGGGTCGGGCTTCGGCTCATTCCTTTTTCTTTCATTTCTGTCGATAATTCTCTGAAAGATTTCCAGCGCTTCCTTGCCGTCCTTTACCTTTTTCAGCTCCTCAAGGTCCTTTGCCTTCTGTGCGTCCTTATCAGACTGAACGGTTGTTGCTTGTCCGGCGGTCTCCGCTGCGGAGGCTGAGGCTGTTGCGAATGCCGCGACGGAAATTGCGGTTACGATCGCGAGGATTGCCGCGATGATTCTGGTTTTCTTATTTGTCTTTCTCATGGTGTTCTCTCCTTTTTTATTGTTATTGTTATTGGTGTTGATGGTTGTGTTTTTCATTTTCTTTACCTCTTTCGTCTTTTTATTTGGGAGGTTTTTGTATCTCCCCTTGACTGTGACTATAGTATAACGAACCGACTATGACAAAACCCTGACAAATTTTGGCGTTTTTTTAAATTTTTTCAAAAAAATTTCTCAATTCCGTATTTGCCGCACGGAATTGAGAAATCGTCTATATAATTCGTATAAAGGGGCGGATTTCGCTTTTTTGCGATTATATCCAAATTGGATAGTGACATTTTCGCCGGGATGATGTATCATACAGCAGCAAAATAAGAATAGGAGGAATCAGATAGTTTTCGTCATAGCTTAGTAACCAATCTGATTCATAGCAACGTCGACGTCACGACGATTTCAAATATCGTCGGTCATATCAACGGAAATGTTACTCTGTCAGTCTATGCTCACGAATTCAAAGAAGCAACAGCTTTCGGCTGTAATGTGATGAGCGATCTGCTGAAACAACAGAAAAAACAAGCCAAAACAATGAGCGAATAATGAACTGTTGACGGTTTGGAAAAAAGAAAAACTCCCAAAAGTGAGATATAATCTACACTTTTGAGAGTCTTAGGGTTGTCCGAGTGAAAGTACAAATCCCGGTCACCATGCGGTCTCGCGGGCTCGGAACGTAAAAAATGCTCAAACTAATGTTCAAACGATACAGGATAAAGGACTTTGTTTGGTCACCCAGACAGGAGTCATTTAAGGTCTCCGATGGCGATTTTTTGCACTGAAAAAATATTTTCAAAGAGCCTTTCCCCTGAAAAGAATACGGTTGTTATTTGCCCCGGTCTATGGTATAATAACCGTATAAATCCGGTTATTATACAAATTTATATGCCCGCCCGATTTGTCGCTGCGCGACAAGGGCGATGGCTGATTATACCATAGTAAGGTGGTGAGAGAATGAGCGATCCTGTCAACTTTGATTTTGATGAATATATCCGACAGAGCGAGCCTGAAAAACAGCAGAAAGGCTATATCTGGCAGACGGCGATCGGTCTGCAGGATGTGGACGGCCTAAAGCCATCCGAATACCTGATTGAGACCGCGAAAAAGAACATCGACGGTGACATCACGCTGAAAGAAGCGAACGAGCTGATCCACAGCTACTATGAGAGCAAAACCGCGCGCATTGACGCGGAGAACCGTACCGAAGAAGCAGATAAGGTATCCGCCCGCATTGCTCAGATTCTCTCGGAAGACGCCTTTGTTTTCTCGCCTGAACAGTTCATCGCGATTCATCGCAGACTCTTTGAGGGTATCTACAAATTCGCCGGAAATATCCGCGATTACAACATCTCAAAAAAAGAGTGGGTGCTCAAAGGCAAGTCGGTGGTTTATGCCGGTTCCGACATGATCCGCGATACGCTGAACTATGATTTTGATGCAGAGAGACACTTTAATTACAGCGGTCTCGGAATCGACAAGAGCATCCGCCATATCACGGAGTTTATTTCGAACCTGTGGCAGATCCATCCCTTCGGCGAAGGCAACACCAGATCGACGGCGGTGTTCAGCATCAAATATCTCCGCTCGATGGGCTTTGAGGTGAACAATACGCTGTTTGCTGAGAACTCATGGTATTTTCGAAACGCCCTTGTTCGTGCGAACTACTCCGATATCCAAAAGGGGATTGTCGAGGATAAAAGCTATCTGGAACACTTCTTCCGGAATCTGCTGCTCGGAGAACATCATGAACTTAAAAATCGGTATTTGCTGATTGACACCGAAATGCAGCCACCTGAAAAAATCGGCGATAAAGAAAAAATCGGCGATAAAGAAAAAATCGGCGATAAAAAATCGGCGATAAACGTACGGAACCGTCAAGCAATTATCGCCTTTATCAAAGACAGCGGAACCGTCAAAGCTTCTCAGGTTGCCGCTGCGATCGGGTTACAGCCGTCCAGGACGAGGGATTACCTCAGTGAACTGATACAGGATGGTATCATCATCGCCGAAGGCGCCAACCGGAACAGAGTATATCGGTTAAAGTAAAAAGATAGATAAATACGAACAGCGGGGACGACTTTTGCCGTCCCCGCTGTTGCTTGTTATATACGGTTCATATTCTGTTTGTGTTTTGATCAGGTTCCCCAGTACTCGCCGCCGCGCTCCTCTTTTTCCCAGGAGCGGGTTACGTACCATTCGTTGATCTTGGTGTTTTTGCCGTCGTTCTTGATACGGCTGGAGTATTCGCTGTTGAATTCAGTCCAGTTAAGGTTGATGTTGGTGTTATTGGCTTTCTTGGAGATTTCGATACAGGGATTGGCG
>CACZYF010000060.1 GCA_902785355.1 uncultured Ruminococcus sp.
GTTGCCCTTCAGAAGCTGGAAGCCATTGGTCTCGGTGCCGGTGGAACCGACAGTCTCGCCGTCTACAGTGTAGGTGAAGCCTGCAAAGTCAACGGTCAGGCCGTTGGCAAATTTGCCCTGAGGCGCTACGATACCGTTGCCTGCGCAATTAGCCAGCAGGGTGATGGTATTGCCGTCCTGAGCTGCTGCAAACGCAGCCTCGAGGGTCTTGTAATTAGTGCCGTCGATCTTAGCTACGTAGACGGGATTGATGGTTAATACGCCGGAGCCCGCATTATAGGTCAGGGTGTACTTACCGCCTTCGGCGTGGAACTTAGCGTTGCCACCGTTGTTGTGCATGATCTGAGAATAGGTCTCTGTGAAGCTGCCTGCCTGCTCATTACCGCGGTAATAATCTACGCTTCCATCATTAGCGAGTATCTGGAACTCATAGTCGCCTGCGGCAAGGGTCAGCTCGATGGGCTTCTCGGAGATGACGTCTTGATCTACATCCCAATTGCCGTTTAAATTGCTATGGAGCTTGAAGGTCCAATCCGCCGCACCCGCCGAAATCGGCAGAGCAGAAAACATACCAATTACCATCAGCACAGCTAAAAGTATGCTGATGGGTCTCTTGATTGTTTTAATCATAATTTCCTCCTTAAATTTTTATACCTCTTTTTAAGAGTTTTTGTGCTTGCTTTGGTTTGGGTCTGTCCGCTGACCACATATTTTATTTGAATAAAACACCGGACATTGACTTGACAACGCCGCTGATGGATACGCGCCGATACCCTTTGCCAAGGGCGAGGGACGGCGTTGAAAAGCCAAACAAAACAAAACAATATTTTTATAAACTGGAAATGCGCGTTTCGCGCATTTCGGTTTAACGGAATCATACGGCGGCTGTCGGGAGGCGCCGCGAGAGAGCACCGTAGGGCAGAGCTAAGGTTGAGCTTGCCGCGTCGGAGCAATGATATTCTTCCGGATGGTGCTCCGGGTAAAGAGGAGGGTGCGTATATTCTCTATTAGAAAAAATAGACATTCTTTTTGATATTGATAATTTATTTTCGCACATTTTGCTAAAATAGTCAAGGGGTAGCGGTGAATTTAATAGCAATTTTATAATAATTATTTAGGAAGCCGCCGATCAATTCGCTATATTATAAAATATGATACCATAATATTTATATGGGAAAATTGCATATGATTGAAGGGCGAAAAGGGAGGAGAGGGGGCAGGCATATGAATCCTATTGACGCGGGGGCGGGTTTAGGCACTTGCCAAAAATTTGTAATGTGGTATAATAACCGTATCAATCCGGTTATTATACAAATTTATATGCCCGCCCGGTTTGTCGCTTCGCGACAACGGGCGATGGCTGATTATACCATATCTCCTTCGGAGTTATGGTATAATAACCGTATCAATAAGGAGTGATATTGATGCAGATTACTATGAAATACAGGGTATCAGCCGCTATACTCGCCTTTTTACTGGCTGCGGCGGCTATCGCGTTTACAGGCTGTAATCAGCAGAAGTCCGAGACCGGGGCGACTGCCGATGAACTGTATTTTACACAGCAGGCGGAGCGCGACTCGCCGAGGTGGGTGACCGAGCTGGACGCCGCGAAGGACGCGGAGCAGATGATCGTGATCGCGGGCATAGACAAATCGACCGCCTACATCACCATGCATGAGAAGAACAGCGACGGAAAATGGCGCCAGCTGATCGCGACCCCCGGATTCATCGGGTTAGACGGCCTGGGCGACGCGAATATCAACGACTGTTATACGCCTGTCGGCACCTTCACCGTGGATAAGGCGTTCGGGCTGGCGGATGATCCGGGCTGTAAGCTCGAATATACCAAGGTCGACGACACCTACTACTGGTCGGGCGATCCTGAGAATCACTTTAACGAGCTGGTATCTACCAAGGATATCCCCGGGCTGGATACCGAGAACAGCGAGCATATCGCCGACTTCGACTATGCCTATCAGTACGTGCTGAACACGGGCTACAACTCGGAGTGCGAGGTAGAGAAGGGCTTCGCGTTCTTCTTCCACAGCTTCCGCGTCAACCGCCCCTATACGGGCGGCTGCGTCGCCGTACCCGAGAGCGTGATGAAGTACGTTATGACGCATATCAAGCCCGGATGTAAATTCACCATCGATTCGCTGGAGAATTTTAAGGGCGATCTGGACGCATGATAAGGAGAAAGAAGCGCTGTGTGATCGTCGGCGGCGCGCCGATCGGCGATTATGAGAGGGCGAGGGCGCTGCTGCGTGCTGACGACGACGTGATCTGCTGTGACAGCGGACTCAGACACCGCGCGGGACTCGGCGTTGAGCCGACGCTGATCGTCGGGGATTTTGACTCATACGAGAACCCTCACGCGGGCATAGAGACCATCGTGCTCCCACGCGAGAAGGACGATACCGACACCTTCTACGCCGTAAAGGAAGCGGTAAAGAGGGGATATGACGACTTTCTGCTGCTCGGGGTGATCGGCGGGCGGCTGGATCATACGCTGGCGAACCTGTCGATCCTCTACTATCTCGATACGCTCGGTAAATCCGCGACAGCGGCGGATGATTACTCCGAGATCGAGGTAGCGTCGTCGTATGTCGAGGTGGATGACAGCTACAGCTACTTCTCCCTGCTGAACCTCAGCGGAGAGGCGGAGGGGATCACGATCACCGGGGCGAAGTTCCCGCTGGAGAACGGCTCCGTGACCTGCGACTACCAGTATGCCGTCAGCAACGAACCGCTGAAGGGACAGACGGCACAGATAACCGTAGAGCGCGGCAGACTGCTGCTGATCAAGGATATATAGACGATAAAAAGCTCCCGTACCGCGTTTGGTACGGGAGCTTTGTTGCTGTATCAGGGAAATATCAGCGGATTATCAGGGCATGATCTTGCGATAGAGTTCCTTGAGATCCTCTACGCTGGTATCTCTCGGGTTGCCGGGACGGCACGCGTCGGCGTAAGCGTCGGCGGCGAGGACGTCGAGATCCTCTTCTCTGACCTTCTCGTTCTTCTCAGGGATACCGACGTCGACGGAGAGCTGTCTGACAGCGTCGATCGCCGCCTTGCGGTACTCCTCCTGCGTCATGGCGTCAACGCCCTCTACACCCATCGCGCGGGCGATCTCACGGAACTTCTCACCGGTGAACTCCTGATTGTATTCCATGACCAGCGGGAGCATCATCGCGCACGCTACGCCGTGGGGGGTGTCATAATGAGCGCCTAAGGTATGAGCGATAGAGTGGGCGATGCCTAAGCCGACGTTGGAGAAGCCCATGCCCGCGACATACTGCGCCAGAGCCATGCCCTCGCGGTTCTCGGGGATGTTCTCGACAGCGCCGCGGAGGTTCTTACTGATCAGGCGGATCGCCTCGAGATGGAACATATCGGTCATCTCCCAAGCCGCCTTGGTGGTGTAGCCCTCGATCGCGTGGGTCAGCGCGTCCATACCGGTCGCGGCAGTCAGACCCTTGGGCATAGAGGACATCATATCGGGATCGACGATCGCGACCTCGGGGATATCGTGCTCGTCCACGCAGACGAATTTGCGCTCCTTCTCGGTATCGGTGATAACGTAGTTGATGGTGACCTCAGCGGCAGTACCGGCGGTAGTGGGGACAGCGATAGTGGGAACAGCGTGGTTCTTAGTCGGAGCGACGCCCTCGAGCGAGCGGACGTCGGCGAACTCGGGATTGGTGATGATCACGCCGATCGCCTTAGCGGTATCCATAGAGGAGCCGCCGCCGATAGTGATGATGGAATCGGCGCCGCACGCCTTGAACGCCTCGACGCCGTCCTTGACGTTCTCAATGGTGGGATTGGGCTTGATGCCCGAATAAACGGTGTAGGGAATACCTGCTTCTTCAAGCAGATCGGTGACCTTCGCGGTCACGCCGAACTTGATCAGATCGGGGTCGGAGCATACGAAAATATGCTTGAAGCCCTTTGAATGAGCGATAACGGGGATCTCCCTGATCGCACCTTTACCGTGGTGAGATACGGTGTTCAAAATGATTCTGTTTGCCATAATTTACCTCCTAAAGCAAATATTATACCTCTATTATAACGAATAGCCGCGGATGATTCAAGGTGTAAACGAAGGATTTGAGAAAAAATTAACAATCTATTAATCGTTTGAGCAGGCATTGACGGCGCAGACGAATGATGGTAAGATTATACTATGCATTATCCACTTAACGCGATTCCCCTATGCCTTTGGAGGCTTACATGAAACTGATCCTTCGTTTTGCGGTATTATCGGCGCTGGTTTTCGCGCTGATTACCGCTGATCTGACGACAGCGTCGGCGGCAGGCGGCTTTATGAATAAAGCCGAGATGCTGGCGGTCAAAAATCATATAGAAAACGACGCGGGCGTCAGTCAGTACATTCCCGTCCAGGGTGCTTGTACCGACGGCACGTATGCGTACTTCGCGATGACCAGCGACAGCGGCAACACCGTGACGATCACAAAATACAGCATGAGCGATTGGAAGCCGGTCGATAAACAGAGCTACAGTAACGTAGGACACGCCAACGACATGACATATAACCCCGACAAGGGATGGCTGGTCATCGTCAAAAACAAGCCGTATTACAACCGCGTAGCGATCCTCAACGCAAAGACCCTGGAGGTCATCCGCGACGTGACGCTCAAGGAGGATATATACTCCATCGCCTATAACGCGAAACGCAAGCAGTATGTCGTAGGACTCTCGGGCTCGTACGACTTCGCTCTGCTGGATCAGAGCTTCAAGACCGTGAAGAAGTTCAAGGGAGAGAACACCGGCTACACCCGCCAGGGCTGCGACTGCGACGACAACTACATTTATTTTCCGCAGAGCGGCGGAAACAACCTGCTCGCTGTGTACGACTACAGCGGTAATCTCGCGGCAAAAATCCCGCTTACCGATAACAGGGAGGTCGAGAACCTCTTTCATGTCGGCTCAAGCTTCTATACCTCGCTGTATTACTACGGCAGTTACGTGTATCGGCTGGGATTCTCATCCTCAACAAAGATCACTTATCCCGTCGAGTATGATCCAAACGGCGGATACGGCGAGATGAAGCCGACCTATGTTCATTACGGCGAGAAAACGCCCCTTCGAAAAAATACCTTCACCCGCATCGGATATCATTTCGGCGGATGGATCGCGGAACGCGAGAGCGACGGCAAGCGCATCGGTTATAAGCTGGGTTCCGAGAAATATGAATGGCTCAGCGAGAAGGAATGTTACAACGATTTTTATTATCGGGATGAACAGAAGATCGCGACCACCGTCCGCTACGGCGGCGTAAAGCTGCGCGCGATGTGGATCGCCGACCGCTACGAAATCAACTTTGACAGCGGCGAGGGCGACGGATATATCCCGCCGTTGAGCGTCGGTTATGACGAGATGCACCTTGTACCCGAATCGACTTTCATAAAGGACGGCTTCGTCTTTGACGGATTTACAGCCAGCCGCGATTATGACGGCAGGGTCTACGGCTACCGAGCCGCGAGCAACACGCCCGAATGGCTGGATGAAAAGGATGTTGAGGCCGAGTACGTCTTTGAGCCCGGCGACAGGATCGAGCGGCTGACCTACGCGGGCAGGGTGACGATGACGGCGCATTTTAAATATGCCTATACCTTCTCACAGGATCATACCATGCTCCTTGAATACAGCGGCGTGGACAACAGGGTGCGTATCCCGGATAACGGCGGCGCGCTTTCGGTGATCGACGAGAACGCGATTGCGGATAACGACGAAATGACCGAGCTCTGTATCCCTGCGAGCGTGCTGGAAATCAGGAGGGACGCGATCGTGGATTGCCCCCGTATCCGAGAGATGTACTTTCTGGGCAGCCTCCCCGAGAACCTCGATGATTTCTTTATGGAGCGCTGCGGCAACACCCGCGTGTATCGTGTGATCGACGACCATGCGGTATGGGTAGGCTTTTATTCGTCGCCGCAGAGTCTTCCGCTCCTACGGTACAAGACCGAGGCGCTGGACCGGAACTACAGGATGAATCGGGCGCTGGAAAAGGCGAAGGAATCGATTATTGTTCCGTAACGGAATTATACTGATCCTTAATAAAAACCTTTATCATCTATTGCGCTATATTCCGTATAGCTTTGTTGGGCTCCTTGACAGGCGCCAGCCTGTCTGCGTCTCCCGTCGCGCT
>CACZYF010000061.1 GCA_902785355.1 uncultured Ruminococcus sp.
ACGGGAGACGCAGACAGGCTGGCGCCTGTCAAGGAGCCCAACAAAGCTATACGAAATATAGCGCAATAGATGATAAAGGTTTTTATCAAGGATTAGTATGAATATACGATACGGTGAAAAAGTGGGTTTTCTGTGTCAATATTGTAAATTTTTAATGACTCTTTCGTAAGATTTCTTTACAGCTACCGAATTAAATTATATAATGTAACCTATATTATAATGGGTAAATTATATTATCAGATCATCCGCCTGCCGGCACGGCGCAAATTCAGCTGCTGCGGCGATAGTAAGGAGAATGATATGCTTCAAATCAAAGGAATCAGAAAGGTGTACAAAACCGGGACACTCGTACAGGAAGCGCTCAAGGGCGTTTCGCTGAGTCTGCGCGACTGCGAATTTGTCGCGATCCTCGGACAGAGCGGCTCCGGCAAAACTACCCTGCTGAACATCATCGGCGGACTTGACCGCTATAACGACGGCGACCTGATCATCAACGGCGTATCAACCAAGAGGTACTCCGACCGCGACTGGGACAGCTACCGCAACCATTCGGTCGGCTTCGTCTTTCAGAGCTACAACCTCATCCCCCACCAAAGTATCCTTAAAAACGTAGAGCTCGCGCTTACCATCGGAGGAATCTCCTCCTCCGAGCGTACCGGCCGCGCAAAGGAAGCGCTGGTCAAGGTGGGGTTGGAGGAGCATATCCATAAGAAGCCTTCACAGCTTTCGGGCGGACAGATGCAGCGCGTCGCGATCGCGCGCGCGCTGGTGAACGATCCCGATATTCTGCTTGCCGACGAACCCACCGGCGCACTGGACAGCGACACGAGCCTGCAGGTCATGGATCTGCTCAAGGAAGTCGCCCGGGATCGGCTGGTCGTGATGGTCACCCATAACCCCGAGCTTGCCGAAAAGTACGCAACCCGTATCGTCACCCTCAAGGACGGTCAGATCACCTCCGACTCCGACCCCTTCGAGCCTTCCGACACGGGCGGCAGCATCCATAAAAACTTGGGTAAATCATCTATGTCGCTCCTCACGTCACTCGCGCTCTCCTTCAACAACCTGTGGACAAAGAAGGCTCGCACCATCCTCGTCTCTTTCGCGGGCTCAATCGGTATCATCGGCATCGCGATGATCCTGGCGATGTCCAACGGCGCAAACGAGTATATCCATAGCGTAGAGGAAGGCAGTCTGCAGGACTATCCCTTGCAGATCACCGACACCAGCTTCAATCTTACCTCAATGTACGCTTCAAGTATGACCGGAGGCGCGAACGAGAACGGCACAGCCGCCGCGACCAAAGATGAAAAAGCGGTGCGGGAGTGGAGCGCGGTCACAAATCTGCTGTCCGGCGTTACCTCCAACGATTTGAAATCTCTCAAAGCCTATTTTGACAGCGACGAATGTGATATTCAGGACTATGTGCAGGCGCTCGACTACAGCTATAATATCACGCCCCGTATCTACAAGGTAAGCGAAAAAGGTTACCGTCAGATCAATCCGAACAACAGCTTTGAGGCTCTGGGCTTCTCAAGCGAAAGAAGCGGCAACACCCTGATGTCCTCTTTCGCAAACGGCAACGCCTTCTACGAAATACCTGAAAGCGACAAAATGTTCCGGAAGGGCTATGACCTGATGGCGGGCAAGTGGCCCGAAAACTACAACGAATGTGTCGTATCGCTGACACCGACCGGCCGAGTCTCGGACATCACGCTCTATATCATGGGCTTGAAGGATCCAAAGGAGCTCGACGAGATGGTCGAAGCCTTCTCCGAGGGCAAGGATTATAAGCCGACCTCCGGTATCGGCAGTTATGATTATGATGATTTTATCGGCATGGAGTTCAAGCTTCTGCCATCCACAGCGCTTTATACCTACGACAAGAAATACAAGGTCTGGTCGGATCACGGTGAAGATAAAAAGTATGTCAGTGAAAAGCTCAAAAACGCCGAAACGCTGAAGATTGTCGGCGTGGTCCAACCGAATTCCGAGGGCGGCGCCAAAACCAACGAATATGGTATCGGGTATCCCGCGTCGCTGACCAGGCACGTCATCGACCTCGCGGCGGAAACCGAGATCATCAAGGCTCAGCTGAAGGCGCCTGATATCAACGTCTTTACCGGCAAGCGCTTTGACGACGAATCCGAAAGCAACATGGATATGAGCTCTCTGTTCAACGTTGACAAGGACGCGATCAATAAAGCCTTTGATTTCAAAAATTCCGATCTCGACTTTTCAAAGCTCGATTTCAGCGGGATCGATTTCTCGAACCTCGACCTGAGCTCCGCTGTCAATATCAATGATTTGAGCAAGCTGATGCCGTCTATGAGCGCCGCCGATCTTGAAAAGCTGCTCGACGGCGTTAAGATCAATATGACCGAGGAAACGCTCAAAAATTTGTTCAACAATATACTCGAGGGCTATTCCCGTTACACCGAAGGCGATCCCCGCGCCGATATCGGCAAGCTGCCCTCATCGCTCGCAGGCTTTCTGCAGACCGATAAGGCGATCACGATGATTCGCAGCGATATAGCGCAGTATCTCAAGGATCACAGCAGCGCGATGATCTCCGAAAGCGACCTTACCGCATTGGCGGAAAACTATCTCAGCGGCTATTTTGCGTGGGCGAAAAAAAACAATTATTCACTCACCGATATAACTCACATCAGCGATTATGTCGTTTCCGAGGAAGCAAAGAAGATCCTTTCAGACGGCTTGAAGGAGCTCCGCGATAAGCTGCAGAGTTCCCCACCTACCGATGAAGAGATCAACGGCTGGACTAAGCAGCTTGCGGACGAATATGAAAAGTATGCTGAAGAGCACAGCCTGCCCTCCGCCTCCTACATGATCGGAGCATTTCAAAAATACCTTGCTACGGACGAAGCGAAGAGGCTAATCGGCGACACGGCAAAGAAAGCGATCGATACCTCCGGTCTGGAAAAAAGCATGGGCGGTTTCTCGGACGCCTTCTCAAAGCAGATGGGCGCCGCTATGCAGAAGATCTTCAGTTCCGTCGGAACGCAGATCTCCGCGTCGCTGGAGAAGAGCATGGGCAAACTGATGTCCGGTATCTCAGACAGTCTTATGAACGGCTTCAACTTCGATACCGACGCGCTGGCGGATATGTTCAAGACCGAAATGTCCCCCGAAGAACTTCGCGACCTGATGGTCTCACTGATGTCTCCGCAGAAGAACACCTACGAAAGCAATCTCAGAAAGCTGGGCTACGCCGATATCGAAAGACCCGCCGCCATCACCATCTACCCCATCGATTTTGACAGCAAAACGCATATCAAGCAGATCATCAGCGACTATAACGACCGCATGCAAAAAGCGGGTGAGGAGGAAAAGGTCATCAGCTACACCGACCTCGTCGACGCACTGATGGGCTCCGTCACCACCATTATCAACGCCATCAGTTACGTGCTGATAGCCTTTGTCGCCATCTCGCTGATAGTATCGTCGATCATGATCGGCGTCATCACCTATATCAGTGTATTGGAGCGGCGGAAAGAGATCGGTATCCTACGTGCGATCGGCGCCTCAAAGCGCAACATCTCACAGGTATTCAACGCCGAGACCTTTATTATCGGCGCGCTGGCGGGCGTGATCGGCATCATGATCTCACAGCTCTTGATCCTGATCGCAAATCCGATCCTTCATTCATTGACGGGACAGGAGGAAATCAACGCTATTCTTCCTCCCCTCGGAGCGGTCATCCTGATCCTACTGAGCATTATGCTCACCCTCATCGGCGGCATCATCCCCTCGCGCAAGGCTGCAAAGAGCGATCCCGTCACTGCGCTCAGATCCGAATAAAACATTACCATGTTATATAATCCACAAGGAGGAACCCATGATTCAAGTTATCGAAAAGGAAGTATTGTCTTCCGACAAGCAGCATCAGCTCAAAGGCAAAATTTATCTCCCTGAGGGTGAAGCGAAAGGGCTTCTGCATGTCGTACACGGCATGTGCGAGTATATCGGCCGCTATGATTCCTTTATGCGGGAGATCGCCGAGGAGGGATATATCACCTTCGGCTACGACCATCTGGGTCACGGCTATACAGCCAAGGATAACAGCGAGTTGGGTTTCATCGCACATGAGAACGGCTGGCAAAAGCTCATCGACGACGTGTATCTTTTCGGCGAGGAAGTTCGCAAAAAGTACGGAGAGAGCCTCCCCTTCACCCTTATGGGTCACAGCATGGGTTCATTCATCGTTCGTTTGACCGCCGCTAAGTATGACCATTATGATAAGCTGATCGTCATGGGCACCGGCGGACCCAACCCCGCCGCGGGTGCGGGTATCGCGGTATGCGGCATGCTTAAGATATTCAAGGGCGAACGCGGCTACAGCAATCTGGTGCAGAATATGGCGTTCGGCACCTACAATAAGGGATTCGAACAGGGGAATGATCCTTACGCATGGCTTTCCGTCAATAAGGAAAACCGCGACAACTATCGCGTCGATCCTTTTTGCACCTATCAGTTCACCCTGTCGGCGATGCAGGATCTGGTCAAACTGAACAAATACAGCAACGACAGCGAATGGTTTGAAAAGATGAATAAGCAAAAACCGATTCTGCTGACAGCAGGCGGTGAGGACCCTGTCGGCGAACACGGTACAGGCGTTAAGAAGGTCTATGAACTTCTGAAGGAAGCGGGCGCGAATGTACAGCTTAAGCTGTACGAGGGCTACCGTCACGAGATCCTCAATGATTACTGTCGTGATACGGTGATCGCCGATATCAAAGCCTTCATCGCATAAATATTATATAATAGTATATATAGGAGGAGTTTGTCGTTTGGCAAGCTCCTTTTTCATTATTTTAAAACTTTTTCAAAAAAAGTTTAAAATCCCCCGATTTTTGTCATACTGTTGTCATAGTGTGTATGTTATGCTATAGCCACAGTCAAGGGAACGAGCTTAAAGCTCGATCCAAGCCGCCGATCAGAAAGACTGCTGAATATTAAGAAACGACGGCGGAACAAAACAGTCATTTACCAAAAAAATAAAAACAAAAATCAGGAGGGAATCAAAATGACTAACAAGAACTTTTACAACGAGAAGAACACCAACACCGCAGCAAAGGATAAGGCAACGAAGAAGGGCATCTTCATCGGCGCGGTCGCCGTCGCTATGGTCGGCGTGATCGCCGCGGGCGCGATGGTATTCGGCGTGATGAACGCTCCGAAGTTCAGCAAGACCGCCGCTCCCACTACCGCGATCTCCGTCAAGGCTGACGCCCCGGCGCTGACAGCGAACAAAAAGTCCGCCGAGCTTACCAAGGCGACCACCGCCCCGACCGAAAAGATCACAGCGAAAAAGACGGTCGATACGACAGCGGCTCAGAAGAAGGCCGCCGAGGTAAAGGCAGCGCAGAAGAAGGTCGAAGCGCAGAAGGCAGCGCAGAAGAAGGCAGCCGAGAAGAAGCTCGCCGAGAAGAAAGCGGCTGAGAAGAAAGCAGCCGAGATCAAGGCAGCTAAAATGAAAGCAGAAGCACAGAAGGCAGCTCAGAAGAAGGCGGCTGAGAAGAAGCTCGCTGAACAGAAGACAGCAGCCGCGAAGAAAGCCGTTACACCCGCTCCCACCGTGGCACCCACTCAGGCTCCTACCGTCGCGCCGACCGAAGCTTCCGTAAAGACCCTGTTCAAGACTTCTTCCACCACCGATGACACCATCAAGATCGTCAACGGCGAGCGCGTTTTCATCGACACCAAGTCCCCTGTTCCGACCAACAGCGGCAACCCCTACGCATACACCGCTCACGGCAAGACCTCGAAGGGCGGCTTCGGCTGGGACTACAA
>CACZYF010000062.1 GCA_902785355.1 uncultured Ruminococcus sp.
TTTTTGATATATGGATGTAAATAAACGCAGAGTTGTGCCGTTCTACCCGCACGTCGTTCCTGCCCCCTTGTTGTCAGGAGCGTTATCTCGCTCGCTCTTACTTACGCAAGAGGTCTTGGCGGAGTATCCCGTGCAGACGGTCATTCAGTTGTATATAAATATAGCGGGTAACGCTATAAGTTTAGTATAATACACAAATATGTTTATGTCAAGTGGTTTTGAAGAAAATAATTAAACTTTTTTATTTACATTGCTCTTGACGACATTAAACTTATATGCTATTATAATTACAAGAAAATTCGACAAGGAGTGAGAATAATGGCTATTGGCGAAAGAATCCGCTTTATCCGTAATCTCAGAGGAATGACACAGAAATACTTAGGTATAATGGCAGGCTTGCCTGAAAGAACTGCCGACATCCGTATGGCGCAGTACGAAGCAGGAACAAGAACGCCGAAAGAAGATTTAACTAAGGCTTTGGCTCACGCTTTAGATGTATCGCCCGACGCTTTGACCGTACCCGACATTGATTCCTATATCGGTTTAATGCACACGCTGTTTGCCTTAGAGGATATATACGGTCTGACGATTGAAAACAGGGACGGCGAAATCATTATGCGTATTGATCCGTTCAAGAGCAGAGAAGCAAGAAATCTTTTGGATGAGCTTCCGAGTTGGTGCGAAATGCGTGAAAAATACCGCAAGGGCGAAATCAGCAAGTCCTAAGTATGATACGTCCGGGCATTGGGTGAAAGTGCCGTCTAAAGAGCTGAGCGACGCACTGATTGAGGCGTTCAAAGATATAATCAAAGAGTGATACAAATCGAAGTATGTGGAGGGTAAGAAAATGAAAGAGTTATGGAACAGATATTTAAAGATACCGGCATTCTTATATTTCATGCTTTATACATTAGCTACTATAGCAAACAGCATATTCTATCTTGTTCAAGGTACATATGAGGATCCTTCCGGAAATTGGCACGAAATAGATAGAGCCGTATTAGTTCTTATAGTGGTAATAGCTTTTGCGCTTATCAGATATATTAAAATAAAGAATTTCTTGTTGAAGGTATTAACTGTTTATGTTCCTACAATGCTTCTTGTTTTCATATATGTATTTATAAGAGGACTTACAGTTGAACTTGCAGGTTCGGCATATAGAGATGTCTTTATTAATTATACAGCAGGATTTATTATAGTATCGATTATTGTCTTTATTATAACTATAATTAGAAAAAAGAAGAGTACAGCTATTAGTGATAAACAGACGAGAAAATAAAAATTAATACTGTTTAGCAAAATCGTTTCTGTCTATCACGATTAATAACGACAAAAAGCCCTTAGCTGCATTTGTACACAGCTAAGGGCTTCATCATATGGATTTTTACAGTCACAATCCAAAGAATGATTATTCCTTTATCCCACAACCACCTGATTCACAGAATAATTGCGGTAATAGCGACTGTTATCAAATTGTTATCAAAAGCAACGCAAAAGGCTCGTAACCTCGCATAAATACTGGGTTTTCGGCGTTTTACATATCACTCCCACTCCACCGTGCCGGGGGGCTTAGAGGTGATATCATAGACGACGCGGTTGACCTTATCGACCTCGTTGATGATGCGGTTCGATACCCTGCCGAGGATATCGTAGGGGATCTTCGCCCAGTCGGCGGTCATGAAGTCATCGGTGGTGACGGCGCGGATCGCGACCAGCTCGCTGTAGGTGCGGCTGTCGCCCATGACGCCGACGGTCTTGACGCCCGGCAGAACGGCGAAGAACTGGCTCATCTCCTTTGCGTAACCGCACTTATCCATCTCGTCGCGCAGGATCGCGTCAGCCTCCTGTAAGATACGGACGCGCTCGGCGGTGACCTCGCCGATCACGCGCACGCCCAGTCCCGGACCCGGGAACGGCTGGCGCCATACGAGGTCATGCGGCAGTCCGAGCTTCTCGCCGACGGCTCGCACCTCATCCTTGAACAGATCCTTCAGCGGCTCGATCACATCCTCAAAGTGGATATCCTTCGGCACGCCGACCTGATTATGATGGGTCTTGATCTTGGATGCGTCGCCCTTGCCGCTCTCAATACGATCGGGATAGATCGTCCCCTGCGCGAAGAAGCCGCTGCCGTAGCTCTCGCGGATCTTGTTCCAGAAAACATTATAGAACTCGGTGCCGATCACGGTACGCTTGTCCTCGGGATCGGTCAAGCCCTTGAGCTTCGAAAGGAACTCGTCCTGACAGTTGATGCGGACAAAGTTCATATCGAAGAGCTTGGTGAAGGTCTCTTCCACGAAGTCACCCTCGTTCTTGCGCATGAGTCCCTGATCGACGAAAACGCAGGTCAGCTGCTTGCCGACCGCCTTGGAGATCAGCGCCGCGGCGACAGAGGAATCCACGCCGCCGGAGAGTCCGAGCACAACGCCCTTGTCGCCGATCTTCTCACGAAGCTCCCTTACCGTATCGTCGATAAAGCTGTCCATCCTCCAGTCACCCGCGCAGCCGCAGACGTCGTAGAGGAAATTATGCAGCATCTGCTTACCGTACTCGGTATGGGTGACCTCGGGGTGGAACTGCACGCCGTAGAGCTTTCGGCTCTCGTCGCACATCGCGGCGACGGGGCATTTATCCGTGACCGCGATGGTGGTAAAGCCCTTGGGCGGGTGAGGGATGTAGTCGCGGTGACTCATCCAGCAGATACTCTTAGACGGTACGTCGGTGAACAGGACGTTCTTCTGCGCGTAAACGTCGATCTTGCCGTACTCGCTGCTGTCCTCGGCGCTCTCGACCATGCCGCCCGCCATGTACGCCATCAGCTGACAGCCGTAGCAGATACCGAGGATCGGTACGCCGGCGTCAAGGATCGCGGGGTCGAAGTGAGGTGACGCGGGGTCATAAACGCTGTTCGGCCCGCCGGTGAAGATCACGCCCTTGTAGCCCTCGGCGACGATCTCATCGACAGTGATCTTGTTATACGGTTTGATCTCGGCATAAATGCTCTGCTCACGCACACGACGCGCGATCAGCTGGTTATACTGTCCGCCGAAATCGAGCACTAAGATTTTTTCCATATTATCCCTCCGGTTTTACGAAATAGTTCATACCTTTAAAAATCAATGGTCAGTGAAGAAAACAACATAAGACTGCTGTCATCATGCCGCTTTGACTGATCACTGACCATCGGTCACTTTATACTATATATTGATCTCCGCGTTCTCGCGGTCTACGCCGTCGAGCAGCGGGCGGGTCTTGTCGACCAGCGCCTGTACCTGTTCGGGACAGCGGCCGATGTAGGCGCTCGGGTTGAGCACGTCGGTCATCTCCTCTTCGCTGAGCGGGAAGCCCTCGTCCTCGGCAAGCATATGGAGAAGATTGCAGGGCTCGCCCTTATCCATCGCGGCGATCGCCTGCATGGAGCAGCGGCGGATGATCTCGTGCAGCTCCTGGCGGTTGCCGCCGCGCTTGACGCCCTCCATCATGAGGTTCTCGGTCGCGATAAAGGGCAGGTAGGTCATGACGGTCTTGTTGATGACGTCGGTGTTGACATAGATATCCGCAGTCACGCGCTGTAAAATACGCAGTACCGCGTCGGCGCAGAGGAAGCCCTCGGGGATCGACACGCGGCGATTGGCGCTGTCGTCAAGAGAACGCTCCATCCACTGGACGGAGACGGTCATCGGCGCATTCAGCGCGTCAGCCATCAGATAACGCGACAGTGAGCAGATACGCTCGCACATCATCGGGTTGCGCTTATAGGGCATCGCGGAGGAGCCGACCTGCGTTTTGGCAAAAGGCTCAAAGAGCTGGCGGTCGTGCTGCAGCAGGCGCATATCGGTCGCGAGCTTATGGGCGCTCTGCGCGATCGACGAGAGCGCGTTGAGGATACGGCTGTCCACCTTGCGGGGATAGGTCTGACCCTGTACGTCGAAGATCTCATCGAAGCCGAAGGCAGAGGCGATCTTCCGGTTCAGTGCGTTGATCTTCTCTCCGTCGCCGTCAAACAGCTCGACAAAGCTCGCCTCCGAACCCGTCGTACCGCGGCAGCCGAGGAACTTGACGTTCTTCAGCGCGAAGTCGATCTCATCGAGGTCGGACACAAAGTCCTGCAGCCAGAGGGACGCGCGCTTGCCGACGGTGACCAGCTGAGCGGGCTGGTAGTGGGTGTAGCCGAGGGTCGGCATCGCCTTGTACTTCTCACAGAAGTCGGTCAGGTTCGCGATGACCTTCAACAGCTCACGGCGGATGTAGACCAGCGCGTCACGATAGAGCACGAGATCGGCGTTATCGGTGACGTAGCAGGAGGTCGCGCCGAGGTGGATGATACCGGCGGCGGAGGGAGCCTCCTTACCGTAGGCGTGGATATGCGCCATGACGTCGTGGCGGAACTCCTTCTCCTTCTCGGCGGCATACTCGAAGTCGATATCCTCGATATGCGCCTCGAGGTCGGCGACCTGCTCGGGGGTGATGGGCAGACCCAGCTCACCCTCGGCGCGAGCCAGCTCGACCCACAGCTTGCGCCATGTCTCGATACGGGTCTCGGCGGAGAACAGGGATTTCATATACTGCGACGCGTAACGCGCCGAAAACGGACTTTCGTAATTACCTCTCATAATTGGCTCCTTATCGAATGATGATGCTTTCTCTCTCGGGACCGACGGAAACGTACTTGATATAGCAGCCGATCGCCTTCTCGATATACAGCACATAATCCTGCGCTGCCTGCGGCAGATCCTCAAAGCGTCTGATACCGCTGATATCACAGCCCCAGCCGGGCAGGTACTCGGTGACGGGCTGCGCCTGATCGAGCAGGCTCGGGAAGGGGAACTTATCGGTCTTGCTGCCCTTGACGAGATATTTGGTGCAGACGGGGATCTGCTCCATATAACTCAGGACGTCGAGCTTGGTCAGCGCGACGGCGGTAGCGCCCTGCTTCTTCACGCCGTAACGGGTCGCGACGACGTCGAACGAACCCACGCGGCGGGGTCTGCCGGTCTTGGCGCCGTACTCGCCGCCCGCCTCGCGGAGCTTGTCAGCCTCTTCGCCGAACCACTCGGAGGTGAACGGACCCTCGCCCACGCAGGTGGAGTACGCCTTGACTACGCCGATGACCTCGTCGAGCTTCATATACGGAGCGCCCGCGCCGATGGGCGCGTAAGCGGCGATGGTGGAGGATGAGGTGGTGTAGGGATGGATGCCGAAGTCGATATCTCTCAGCGAGCCGAGCTGCGCTTCGAACAGGATATTCTTCTCCTTCTTCTCGCAATCATCATAAAAATCATCGAGGTCGCCGATGAAGGGCATGAGCGGAATACAGTAGAGGTCGTACCACTCCTTGAGCTGATCGAGCGTGGTCGGCTCGGCGCCGTAGACCTTCTCGATCGTCAGGTTCTTCCACTCCATGATACCTTCGAGGTGCTCGAAGAACGCCTTTGCGTCGAAGAGCTCGCCCGCCAGCACGGTCTTTTTCTGATATTTGTCGCTGTAAAAGGGCGCGATGCCCTGCTTGGTCGAGCCGTACTTCTTATCGGCGAGGCGCTGTTCCTCGAGGCAGTCGAGCTCCTTGTGCCACGGCAGAAGGAGCGACGCGCGGGAGCTGATCTTGAGGTTATCGGGCGTCAGCTTCACGCCCTTGGAGCGAACGTACTCGATCTCCTTCATAATACTCTCGGGATCAACGGCAACGCCGTTGCCGATGACGCTGACGACTCCCTCGCGGAAGATTCCCGAAGGCAGCAGGTGCAGCGCAAATTTACCATACTCGTTGATGACGGTGTGACCCGCGTTGCCGCCGCCCTGATAACGGACGACAACGTCATAATCGGAGCTGATCAAATCGACCATACGCCCCTTGCCTTCATCGCCCCAGTTGATTCCGACGATCGCACAATTTGACATAATATACCTCCCAGAAAATCAATATAAAACATTATTATCTCACTCTACCACAGTATAGCACAAAAAATTTTTTAATGGTAGTATATTCGCTTCAAACCGCTGAATTTCGGCTATATTACAGAAGAATAATTGCCGTTCGGAATTTTTTTTATAAATTTTCTTATAAATAATAATAAAAGCAGTTGTAATTTTTAAAACTTTATGGCATAATGTAATCGCACCAATATAATCTTTAAGGAGGTACACTTAAAATGTTCAAGAAACTTTTGTCAGTTCTTTTGGCAGTCATGTTGGTTGTTTCCGTAATAGCTATTTCCGCTATCAATTTCAACGCAGTGGAAACAGAATCCACCAAGCTTTATTTCGACGCAGGCAAGTCCGGCTGGGATGTCACCGCTAAGAGCAAGGTCGGCTTCTACATCTACTCGCT
>CACZYF010000063.1 GCA_902785355.1 uncultured Ruminococcus sp.
ATCCTTTCGAATTGGTTCCGCAAACTCAATTCTACTACAGAATCGTCACTGTGGACTCTTTTATTTTATTGTTGCAACTTCATTTTACAATGCGCCTACAAATCTTTTTATCAAGGATTAGTATAAAGCAGGGAAGGCTGTATTATCGGCTCTCTCTGCTTCTTTGCAGATGAAAGCTGCAAAGAATGCCCCGGGATAGGTACGAATGGACATTAGACAAAAATTCCGCAGAACGGTAAGATCTGCGGGCTTTTATTGGTGCCTTCAAGGCGTGAAAATAAATAGGCTGTCGCAAAACTGAAAGTTTAGCGGCAGCCTATTCGCGTTATTTTATGCGTTACAGAGTGATGTGTGTATTGTTTACCGCAAAAGTGATGCTTTCGGCGGCGATCCGAATACGTTATACGTTGGCTGTGATCCTTTTAATCCGGAATGAACGGCAGTTCATACTTGCCGAAGGAGGGCTGGGGAACATCAGCGTGGGAATCAGACTGAGGTTTTGAAGAAGTTCCGCTCTTGGAGCTTTCTCCGCTTTTGCCTGAATCGGAGCCGCTGCTCTTCTGTGAGCTTTCACTGTTGCTCCCTGCATCGGAGCCGCCGCTCTGCTTATCAGAGGCGGATTTGTCATTTTCGGCATTTTTCTCGTCAGAATTCTTTTTTTCGGATTTCTGGTCGTCGGACTTCTTGTCATCAGCGGTTGTTTCGGCCTGATCGGACTTTTTGTCCGACTTTGCCTCAGTCGCTTTGTCGGCTTGTTGAGTTTCGGTGACGGTAGAAGGAGCTGTCTCAGTGTTATCCTTCTTTTCCTTTCCGCAGCCTGCCAACATGCAGACGATCAACATAAGTGCTGCGATTAACGAAATGACTTTTTTGCTCATTGTAACCTCCATAGATGTATCAGTGACTCGGAATAAACGGCAGCTCATACGGGTCGCGTGTCGGCGTCGGTGTTGTGGGAGCTGCCGTTGTGGGAGCTGCCGTTGTGGGCGTTGTAGGATCGGAATAGCCGATAATCTCGTCGATTTGATAGGGATTGTCAAAACCTAACAGATACCGCTGAATCAGTGTTGCGTCTGTGATATCGACCGTTTCGTCGCCGTTTACATCGGCAGCCTGCTCGTCAAGGTCATAGTCCTCGATCTCGGACAAAACATACTGAATAAGCGTCGAATCCGGAAGCGTGACTTCACCGTTGCGGTCGGCATCACCACGCAGACGATTGTCGGCCGCATATGTTGAAGGGAGCGTGTAAACGGCAGTCAGTATAAAGAGCAGAGCGATAACGATTGAACCTATTCTTTTCATATTACACCTCCGGTTATGCCTGCTTATAAGACCAGATCGATTTCATCTTTGTTGCTGTCAGAATAAACATAATGACCCATTCTGGGCTTTTCTTCGATTTTAGGAGCGGGGAGAATGAGTCCCAGCGCTGTGCCGGCGAAGCCGCCGCAGAATAAAACTCTGCCGAGTAAGGTTAGCCTTACGCCCAAATCGATCAGCATATGATATTTGAGGATCAAAACTACTTCGAGTATCAGGGATACTATAAACAAGATGATCACTATGACCATCATAACGGTCACGGGAGTGCGCGTGGCGTTCGGCTTTCGGTTTGTTTTTAAGATCAGATAGCCGATTGTCAGCATAATCGTAGCAAGCTGCGACATTAGGAATACCGCAAAGTACATCTTACCGGGCGTTCCGCCGGTATTCAGGAAGTCGATAATGATAGGCGCGTTAAACAGCCTTGTGACGACCAGGCCCAGAAATCCGGACACAAGCAGTATGGAACGCAGCGTTCTGACTGCGTAGGTATCGGAGAACACCAGGAATGACGCAAGGGAGATGAGGAAGTAGATGGCGACTCCGATCAGTCTGCCGACTCTGTTGACGTCTATCATAAAAGACAGAAAAGTCTGGTAGGCGGCAAACAGCAGAAATGAGAAGGCGGTCAGTATTCTGATCGTGTTCTGGAATTTCAGGTTGTGAAAAATGTTTTCTTTCTTTGTTTCGTTCATGTTTTCGTTCATGTTTTCGTTCATGTTTTCGTTCATATTCTATCCTTCTTTTTTAAAGCTTTTGACTCTGTATAATTCGCGTAGTATTCCTTTTGGGTGCGTGACTGCGCCCTTGAGCGGGCGGTAGATCAACAGCAGCGGATATAGCGCTTTATGCTTAGCAAAAAAGGGATACTGCTTTTGCAAAGAGTCTCCGGAGAGGAAAAAGCGTTTTTTCAGATAACGCAGCTTTGAAGCCTTGCTGTCATCGTTGTTTAGATTTTTGACCAGCTGATTGTGCTCAAGCGTTTCAAATTTACCTTTATATCCCGACATAATCAGGTAAACAAAGTCCTTTTGATCCTCTTCATCCGGCTCGCCGACGGTGAAGAGACTCTGTGACATGCGGCGTATCTTTCTCTCAAAATCGGCGATCTTGAGCTTTTGGAGCTCTGCGTCGAGGTATTCGCGATCTAAGTTGGGGTGGGCACGCCGGAAAACATAGATATCAAGCAACGAGCGCAGACCGGAGCCCGCGTGGGTATAGTGCTTGTACAGGTGGCAAAGGATATAGAGGTAAAAGTCCTCGTCCGTCATTTTAAGGCCGTATTCACTCCCCGGCAGGGGAAGGAGCTTTTCACGGATATGTTTGTAGTACCTGTCCTGATGGGGGAGCACATCCTTATCAAACAACGAATGATGCATTTCAAACTCGAGCGTCGGGGGCTTAGAATAGACGTCGTGGTTAAACCTACCGTACATCTCACAGGTATAGCCTAAGCGCTCCATGATCTGTCTGACCTCGGGCATCTTTGTGTTGTCGACCAGAATATCGTTGTCGCTCATTTCGCGCATGGCGGATTTCGGATAATCGTTCTTGAGCAAAATACCCTTCAGGGGCAAATACCAGATCCCCGCTTTCTCAAGCTCCCGCGTAATAGCCGCGCGTTCTATTTCAAAGAGCGTCAGCTTGCGGATGGCTTTCTTCTGAGCTTGGTTGAAGGCGTAGGGGAGAGGGATGGTTTTCTCGAGAGCGTAGGAGACGGCAGCGGTGAGCATATGCTCGCGGGATAGGCGGTATATCTCCGCCATATCCATGCCTTTGACCCTATCCGGGTCAGGGGTCTCTTCGTTTACAGCGCAGGAGAGCAGATAGATCAGTTCCTTTGCGATCCGTACGGTGTACTCCTCCACGGTCTCAACGGGATATGTCCTACCGTTGCGGACGATGCCGGTCAGTACGCCGATGATATGACGGTCGGTGATCCCTTTTTCAGCTATCGCGCGGTTATCGCCCTTCATCGTGTATTTGCCGTTCTTAAGAGCGACGATACGGTGCATGATATACTGACCGCTATCCCGCTTATAGAGCGGGACGTCGCCGACCTTCAGCGGTTCTGTGACGGCGTTAATCACCAGCAGATCACCCTCGCGGATGATGGGAAACATGCTGTCGCCGACATTTGTATAAACCAGTCTGCCCTGCTCGGCGATGACGTCCTCGAACTTTTTATTCATCTATCGCGCCTATTTCTTTCAGACGAGTTATCGCTGCGGCTACATCGGCGCGGATAACCTCTCTGTCGCCGTCAAAGCGCTCGCAGAGGACGTCGACGATCTCTTCTTCGGTGACGTCGCGGGTCAGACACTCGGCAATTACCGAGAGGGTCTTGTTACCTTGTATCAAGCCGTGGAACTCGGTACCGGCGACGGGGACGATTACCGCCTGGCCGTCGATCTGATGGGGGATAAAGCATTCGTTTAATTTCATTAATACACTTCCTTGACGCTGACATTCAATAAAAACTCAATAATCGTTTGAGTTTTTATTGAATACCGGCATAGCTGTCGATACATTTTCTGCGCCGCCGTTCTGAGTAAAGCGCTCAAAACGGCGGCGCATTATTCGTTATTCTTTACGGAACAACATTTGTTCAGCGATCAAATTCGCTGCGCAGTAGGATTAGATTCCCAGCGGGAGGCCGAGGCCCTGCTCAAATCTTCCCATATGAGTGGAATGCTGGATCGGTACGGGAGGCTCCTCACCGGAAGTGGTGATGATATCCTCTGCATCGAACTGAGTCACGTCTATAACCAGACGCTCGTAAGTCTCTTTATTCATAGTTTATCATTTCCTTTCCGATAATTAACCGAAGTAAGCGTTAGCCGCCTGGTTGTACAGGTACAGAGCCTTTGCGAGGTTCTCAGCGTCATCGCCCATGCCGCTCTCCAGAACAGCCGCAGCGTAATCGAGGACAGAGTACTGGAAGCTCTCACCGCCGATGGAGAAGTCATAGAGCTTATCGAGATCGGCAGCAGCGATATTTTCCTTCTGTACATAGTGGAACCATTTATCCTGTACGGCAGTATTGGGAGCAAAGTCGTCTTTCTCATTTACATTGTTGAAGTAATGTCTGATGGTGTTGCCGTCCAGGAAGATCACGCTGGTGGTGGTCCACTCGCCGCCGATCGCGGTACCGATAGCACGGAGCTGTTCAACAGTAGCGCCGCGATGACCGTTCGTAGTCTCGACTGCGCCGATGATCTTAGCGCTGGTGACGTTATTCATCTCGGTTTCGATAGCAGCAAGATCAGCTGCAGAGAGACCGGCGTTAGCAAGCTTTGCGGGCTTGTCTACGAGCTGGCTCTCAAATACCTTCTGAGCCATTGCGCCGTAGTTGAGCATTTCCTTGACCAGAGTCTTGGTTTTTGCGTTATAGTTGCCGGCGATGATGGTCTCGGCGTATTCCTTAACGCTGTAAGTATCGGTTTCAGCCAGAGCTTCGCCGTCTCCGACATATACTTTAGCTTTGATCTGGTTCGCCATCTGAGCAGCGTTGACCGGAACATAAGCCATGACCCAACCGTTAGCGTCGGGAGTATGATCATTATCCTTCAGATCAACCACAACAACGTCATCACCGTAGTGCTTATCGGACTCTGTAGCTTTGCTGTCCCAAGTGAACGTAGCGGTAACGCTGGAAGCGTTAGCATAATTCGGGATCGCGTTGGTGTTGATGTAGAAATTGAGGTTGATGTTACCATCGAGAGAGATGGAGTGACCCGGGAAGAGATCCTGAACCTTAGCGAGAGTGCTGGTGCCGTCGCCGTTGGATACCCACTCGAAGCCTTCGGGAGCTTCCTTAGTGAAGTTATCAGCCTTGGTGACCTTGTTATGTTCGCCGACCAGAGCCTGAGCAGAAGCGTCGACTACGATATTGCCGGTCATGCTGCCGCCCTCGAGGGTCAGGGAGAAGCCTTCCTTCGCGTCGCCCTTAGAAGCAGAAATCTCAACGTCGCCGTTGATCTGGCTGTTGCCGGTAACGGTAACGTGTAC
>CACZYF010000064.1 GCA_902785355.1 uncultured Ruminococcus sp.
GAAGTAAACGGTAACATTGCCTGCGTGAGCCGCGTCAACAGTGTATTCGTTGTCCATACCGTCGGGGTACCAAGTCTGAGTACCGTTCTCAACCTTTACGACCTTTACGCCGTCGCCCTCGGTAAGGGTGGTAGAAATCATGTACTCGCCGGGAGCGCCGGGATTCTCACTCATCTTATACTGAGCGTTGGTTTCCCAGCCGCTGAAGGTACCTACGAGGTAGATACCGTCATCGCCTACGGGAGTAGGAGCGGTAGTGGGTTCGGGAGTGGGATTCTCGCCGCTGATAGCATAGAAATCTACTTCATATTTGCCTTCGCCGTTGAGATTGGTCATGTAAACGCCGGTCGCGCCGGTAAAGGGAATATCAACGGTCTGAGAAGTACCGTCGGTAATGATGTAGTTAGTCATGCCCTCGGGCATCTCGAAGGTGAATCTTTCTTCACCGAATTCATTCTGACCGATAGAGGTCATTGCAACGCCGGGCCACTCTACAGGCTCAACGCCCTCGCCCCAATAATAGATATGAACGTTGCCGAAGCCCTTATTGTTAGAGAAGATAATGGTTCTGGAGGTAGGATCGGGAGTAGGAACGGGATCGCCGGAGCCGGAACCGGAGCCGGAGCCATCGGATCTCCAACCTGTTACGAGATAATGACCCTGATCGTTCTTAGAGCCGTCCATCCAGTAACCGTCATAGGTAAAGTCAGTGATGTCCTCGGTCTGAGCGCCGTTACCGTTGCTCAGGATAACGCCGACAGCATCCTCGGGAACATTGCACTTGAACTGAGTCTGGCCGTATTCATTCTGAGTGGTCTCAGCCATTGCGGAACCGGGCCATTCGCCGTTGATCGCTTCGCCCGCAGCGTTCCAAGCGTAGACATATGCGCTGCCCCAACCGAAGTTGTCGGTCAGCAGGAAGGTGGATTTAACCGGATAATCGGGAGTAGGCTCTACAGAACCGCCGGAACCGTCGGAGTTCCAGCCGGTAACCTTGTAGTGACCGAGCTCGTTCTTAGAGCCGTCCATCCAGTAACCGTCATAAGAGAAGTCCTTGATATCCTCGGTCTGCTCGCCGTTACCGTTGCTCAGGATAACGCCGGTAGCGCCCTTGGGAATATAGCATCTGAACTGAGTCTCGCCGTACTCATTCTGAGTGGTCTCAGCCTGAGCGGAACCCGGCCATGCGCCGTAAAGCTCGTTGCCGTCATCATCCCATGCATATACATATGCCTGACCCCAACCGAAGTTATCGGTCAGCAGGAAGGAACCTTCGGTATCAGGATCCGGGTCGGGACCGGGAGTCGGGGTGGGATCGGGAGTGATATCATAGAATTCTACGTTATAATGACCCTCAGCATCCTGATCGGTCATGTAAACGCCGGTAGAACCATAGAACGGAACATCGACAGTCTGCTGGCTGCCGTCGTTGATGATATAGTTGGTGATGCCTGCGGGAATATCGAAGGTGAATCTCTCTTCGCCGTATTCGTTCATACCGATGGAGGTCATCGGAACGCCGGGCCACTCAACGGGCTGATCTGAATCAGACCAATAATAGATATTAACAGTGCTGAAGCCCTTATTGTTGGAGAAGATAATGGTGCCGCCCTGTTCGGGATCGGGCTCTGTGGGCTCCTCATACGGAGTAGTCGGGATAATGATCGGAGTCGGAGTGGTAGGCTGTACAGGCTGTACGGTCTTTTCCTTGCCGATATCAAACTTGACGCTCATCTTAGCGATATAGCGCTGGATCAGAGTAGCGTCGATAACAGTGATGAAGCCGTCGCCGTCTACATCAGCAGCAAGCTGCTGCTTCTCGGTCAAATCAGCTTCGCCGACAGAAGAACGCATAACGATAACTGCGTCGCGACTGCTGACAGTACCGTCGCCGTCTGCGTCACCGAGGATATAGGTCTCGGGAGGATCGGTAGGAGCAGGAGGATCGGTGGGCTTGGGAGCTTCGTTGTTCTCATAGAGAACCGCAACGCCGGTAGAACCGACAGAACCCTTGATCTGGCTCTTGGTAACGGTAAAGGTGTTGCCGGTGATAGCGTCCTTATAGGTGCCCGCGGTCAGCTTGTGATTTGTCAGAGTGACATTCTTCGCGGTGGTGCCGCCGAGATTGACAATCATCGCGCCTGTCGTGCCTCTCTCGATATAGGCGGTGCCGTTTGAGTTAGAGCAATATTCGGACTGACCGATAAAGTAGTTATGGAACTGGTTGATTGCCTTGGTGGTAGCGTTGGACCAAGAGGTCTTGCGCGCTTCGCCTAAGGTGATATTGTACAGATCATTCTTGTTGGTGCTGTCGGAGGGACGAGCAAGATAAACAGAGGAAATGCCCGCGCGACCCGCAACAAGCGCCCAGATCTTACCGCGCTGAACGGTGCTCAAAGAAGTGGTAGCGCCGTCAATATAAGTATCGTGAGATTCGTCCCACAGCATGGTGTTGGCAGCGGTAAAGTTGGAGCTGGGATAATACGGGATCGGGTTGCCGCTGTACTCGCCGATAACAGCGTTCTTGATCTGCCAATAGGAACCGGAGTCGGTGACGTCGAACAGCTTGGTGTACCAGCTGTAGGGACGGCTGATACCGCAGGTGTTCAGGATCTCGCCGTAAGCATAAATCTCTTTGTCAGAATACTGACTCTGAACCTTCTTGAGCGTGTTGGTCCAGAAAGAGGAGCCGAGACCGTCATGATCGTCGGGAGTTTCGATATGCTTCGCCGCGTCAAAGCGGAAACCGTCAGCACCCGCCTCGACCAGCTCTTTCATGTAATCATAGATTGCTGTCTGAACACGGGTATCCTCGGTCTTTAAGTCAGGCAGACCGGAGGTGCAGTTACGGGTAAGGTCATATGCGGAATTATAATAAGTATTATTGCTTTCGATATACTGCATCTTCTTCCACGGTGAATGGAACAGCTTGTTATTGTATATCTCAGGCTCAAAGTCCTTTGCCTTGGGCGTAACATGGGACATCGGATCTTCGGAGGTATTATTGTCATCGCCCTCTTTGGTACCCATATGGTTGATAACGGCGTCAACAATAACCTTCAGACCGAGCTCATGCGCCTTTTCACACATGGAAACGAACTCGGCTTTGGTGCCCAGTGCGTTATCGGTGCTGTTGTTGAGCTGGAAGCCCGCGGGCTGATAGAACATCCACCAACCGTTCTGGCCGTCGTTCTGCAAAAACTTTGCGCCTTTGGTACCCTTCTTGATCTCGTTGGGGGGAGATACCTGAATGGTGGTGAAGCCCTGCTCGGCGATGGTCTCAAGATTCGATTCGATATTCTTGAAAGACCAGGTCCATGCCTGCAGGATGGTACCGTCATTTACGGTCTTAGAAAGACCGTAATTGTTTTCCACGGTTGTTTGAGCCAGCATATCTTCATATGCGGAGCCCGCGCCGGCTATGTTAATGTCCGCGGCTGTATCAGCCGTGTCAGCCTGCGCTGCCGAGGTAGCAACGATGCCGACAGAAAGAATGGACAGTACCATAGCGAGTGCTAACAACACGCTGAGTAATCGTCTCATTTTCATATTATTCCTCCTAAAAATTGTGGGCAACAGGACATAGTTACCCTATACTGAGTATTCCTCACAATCAAGTATAACAAATTTGTCAACATTCTTCAATTCACTTTTTCTACAAATATTACAGTAAATATTCAACAAATTTGCCAATAATCAAATCGAATCATTTTATTCATGTTGCATTTCGTACGAAATCGTGATAAAATACCCATCGGTGATAATAATGAAAAAGTGTGAATACTGCGCGAAAGAGATATCCTATCACGAAATGTACTGCTGTGATGTATGTCAGAACAGTGCCAACAAATACTATGATCTGAAAGATAAATTTCAAAAACCGTATTCTGTTATCAACGGTATATTTGTTATCGCGATCGGCATTTGTATCTTTCTTTATTCGTTTTTGCGCGACGTCGGCGCGATCGGAGGCGCCTCTTCCCTATTGATACTGGGTCTGATGTACTTCTTCCTCCCCTTTCCGCCTGAGATCATGATACATAAGTATAAGTTAAAAAAATCCATTTTGATCACAAAGATCATCGCGGGCGTCATCTTCGCGCTGGGACTGATCGTGTTAATATTTTACTTGACGCATATCATATGAATATCAAACGGTATTCGGCAAACAATAGCATTACAGTCTATCTGTAAGGAGGTTTACCGATGCTGGATAAAATCGCATTGACATTATTGATCGTAGGCGGTATCAACTGGGGCAGCGTTGGCTTGTTTCAGTTCGATCTGGTCGCGTTCCTCTTCGGCGGACAGTCAGGGATCGTCAGCCGTATCGTCTATGTTATCGTCGCTCTGGCGGCGCTGTGGTGTATCTCGCTTCTGTTCAGAGATACGACCGAAGCCGGCGACCGCGACTATCAGACAAGCGCCACATAATCAGAAAAGCTGCTTCATCACGAGGCAGCTTTTTTCATACTAATCCTTGATAAAAAGATTTAATCAGATATTAGTGATATATTTCGGATAGCGCGACGGGAGACGCAGACAGGCTAGCGCCTGTCAAGGAGCCCAACAAAGCTATACGAAATATAGCGCAATAGATGATAAAGGTTTTTATTAAGGATTAGTATCATATCCATATTCGATTATTCTGCATATCCCAATGCCGCGGAGAGCATTTTTGCCTGTCTGGCGGTTGCCTGTATCGCGTTTTCAAAGTCAACGGACCTGACTCTGCGGAAGAAACCGATGGTCGTCAGGGCGTATCTGATCTCCCCCGCCGTGTCGAATACGGGAGCGGAAACAGAACGCAAACCGACCTTATATTCGCCGTCCTCGACAGCGTAGCCGTTCCTGCGGATCTCCTCAAGCTGTACCGATAACTGTTCCTGTTCCGTGATGGTATGAGGGGTATATTGAAGCATCGGGCGACGTTTGCACAGAGAGCGAACCTTTTGCTCAGGCATAAACGCGAGCATGAGTTTTCCCTGCGAAGTGCAGTGAAGCGGTAATCTTACGCCGATCTCAGGCAATATCTGTACGCCCGAGGAGCTGACGGCATAGTCGAATGAAACAGCGTTTTCACCGTCAAGCAGACTGATGACGGAATTCGCGCCCGTCAAAGAACTCAGACTCTCGAGATACGGTCGAGAGATCGCGCTGATATCAAAGCCGCGCGATACCGCCGATCCGTATTCAAAGAGCTTAATCCCTAAGGAATATGAGCCGTCGGGCAATTGCCTGACAAGACCTCTGTCGCGCATGGTAGAAACCAGAGCGTGCGTAGTGCTTTTCGGAACAGCGCGTCGAGGATATCGATCGCTTTGAGCAGGGATTTTACTTTTCCTTTATCTTCTTCCATCTGATCACCTATTCTGTATTACTGAACGATTATTCTATTATACAGAACGAATAAAATTGTGTCAACACCTTGAAAATGGTAAAATATGCTTATATTAATGGAAAGGAAGTTATCCATGAATTGGAAAGGAAGTTATCCATGAATAGAATTATCGCGCTGATACTGTCAATCATTCTCGTTTTATCCCTTGCCGCGTGTTCGACTACCACTGTCAAAGAAGATAAGGAATCGGCAGAGGTCGTTGTCTTTGCCGCGGCAAGTATGACAGAAACGCTGGAAGAAATAGAGAAAAGCTATATCACTGCTCACCCCGACGTCAAGCTGACATTTAACTTTGATTCCTCAGGTACACTGAAAACACAGATCGAAGAGGGCGCAGTGTGCGATCTTTTCATCTCCGCCGCTCAAAAGCAAATGAACGGTCTGGAAGAGGGCGGCTATATCGACGCCGCTACAAGAGTAGACTTACTCGAAAACAAGGTCGCTCTGTGCGTAGCGGAGAATTCCAAAGCCGATATCGCGACCTACGAGGATATGAAATCCCATTTGGAAGCAGGAGATATCCTGATGGCGATCGGCAACGAGGACGTCCCTGTCGGACAGTATACCCGGAAGATATTTTCCTACTACGGGCTCGATGAAAAGGCTCTTTCTGATAAAGGCGTGCTGACCTATGGCTCAAACGTCAAAGAGGTCACGACTCAGGTCGCAGAGGGTACCGTAGACTGCGGCATCATCTATCAGACTGACGCTTACTCCGCAAAGCTGACCGTCACCGATACCGCTACCGAAGAAATGTGCGGTCAGGTCATCTATCCCGCGGCTGTGCTCAAAAACAGCAAGGTCGCCGAGCAGGCAAAAGCGTTCCTCGACTATCTGCAAACGGCAGAGGCTTCCGCTGTATTCGAGAAAGTCGGCTTCACACCGCTTGCCAACAAATAAGGATTCGA
>CACZYF010000065.1 GCA_902785355.1 uncultured Ruminococcus sp.
TATAGCTTTGTTGGGCTCCTTGACAGGCGCCAGCCTGTCTGCGTCTCCCGTCGCGCTATCCGAAATATATCACTAATATCTGATTAAATCTTTTTATCATGGATTAGTATAAGAAAAGCTCCCTGAACGGGAGCTTTCGGTCACGATGATTCTTTTTCTTTTTCGACGAGGCTCTTTGCGAGCTCATAGATATTGCGTGAGGAATGTTTGCGAACATAGCTGCGGCAGCTTTCACGCATCTTTTTGAGCTGCTCATCGTTTTTGAGCAGCGAGCCGACCGTATCGACGGTTTCCGAGCTGTCTCTCAGAATGACCGCAATATCGTTAGCCTCAAGCAGAGCGGCGTTTTGCTCCTCTTGCCCGGGATAAGCCTTGAACACCACCATCGGCAGCGCGCAGGCGATGCTCTCAGACGTCGTCAGTCCGCCGGGCTTGGTGATGATCAGATCGGCGGCATGCATGTAGTCGTCCACATTGTCGACAAAGTAGAACAGCTGCGTTGGTTTGCTGCCTACGGCGGAGCGTCGGAAGGTCGAAGTGATCCTGTCCGCGACGTCCTCGCTCGTATTGTAGATGAAGCGAATCACGCTGTCCTCGCTCAGACTCTTGATGAAGTCCGGCTCGTCGGGGGTAACGATCTCCTGCTCGCTGTTGATCATTTCCACAAAGGCATCGTACAGCTTTTGGTTTTTGCCTGTGATAACAATGATCTGATAATCCAGGTTGATCTTCAGCAGGTTTTCGTATATTTCCAGAATGTCGTTCACGCCGAAGCTGCCTGCCATCAACAGGACGGTGCGCTTCTCGGGCTCGAATCCTAACTCCGCGAGTACCTCTTCGCGTTTTCTGCCGTTTCCCTCGTAGAATTTCTCGAAAATGGGATGACCGTAGTCGTAGATACATTTAGGGTCGACCCCGTACTGCTCGGTCAGGATGTATTTCGCGGTATCCGAGGCGGTGATGTAAGCATCGATGCCGTCGTTGACGTAGGTGCGGTGGGGGAGAAAGTCGGTCACAATGCTGATCAGCGGTACCCGATATCCGTTTTTCGTCTTGATATAGGCCATTATTCCGCCCGCAAAAGGATGACAGCTGATGACCGCGTCGGGGTGATATTCCTCAATGATAGGCTGCAGCTTCTTCGCACACTGCTGATACAGTACGTTGACGGTATCGGACAGAGCGGATTTCTTATCGGCGCTCTTATAGATGGCGCCGAACAGCGCAGGCGTCAGTGTGACCAGCGCCTTGTATCCCATGACGACGGTATTGTTTACCAGAGCCGAACACTCCTTAAAGACGTCAATGATGTCGACGTGAGTTGAGGGATCGGTTTCGTTGATTGTAGATTTCAGGGCGTTTGCGGCGCGGTTGTGTCCGCCGCCGGTCGACGCTGAAAGGATCAGAATATTCATGGTATCTCCTGCAGACTTTATAGCTTGGTTAATATTATACCTCTTTTTTCTGCATTGTTCAATACATAATCGATCTGCTTTATCCATTATTCATAATAAAACCAACCGCCGCGGTAGTAAATATCGTCGGTTTTTTCGTTTTATATTTCTTTAAAAGATTATTAATTTGATTTTCTTAGGATATTATATAAATAAGTGTCGGCGGCATTATTAATGTTGCCGTTTTTCCCGATAATAAGGCGTTTTGCCTGTTGATATACAGTAATTTTTCAGATAAGGAAGTGGTTGTATGAGCAAGGATTATCGGTCAAACACCATGGAATTAGATTCGATTTTAGAGGAAGCGCGCAACCGCAAGAACGGTACCGCGGCGGCAAAGTCCGCTTCCCGTACCGCTTCGGCGCCGAAGCCTGTTTCCCGTCCTCAGCAGAACGCGAAAGCCGCTCAGGCGCGCCGGAGCTTCAATGATGATTTTGTTCTGACGGATGACGATAAGCAGCCGGCAAGCGCCTATGCCGTATATAACGATCAGGACTATGATGATTATGAGGAGCGTCCCCGTAAGAGCAAGACGGGTCTGATCGTCGCCTTGTGTATCGTGGGCGTGATCCTTCTCGCCGGAATCGGCGGGCTGGTAATGTATCTGAATTCCGGTTCTCAGCCCGGTCCCTCCGGTACCTTCTCCGATAATGTTTATGTCAACGGCAAGTCTCTCAAAGGACTTACTCTGGATGAGGCGCGCGCGCTGATGGCTCCTGTTGAGAAGGAGCTCGCGGATCAGATCAAGATCACCGTTAAGGCGGGCGACAAAAGCTTTGATTTAACCAAAAACGACTTCAAGGTCTCCTTCAATACCGAGGACGTCCTTGCTCAGGCGAAGAAATATTCCGAAGAAAAGGGCATCAAGACCTCTCAGCAGAATTATGAGATCAAAATGTCCGTTGATGAGAGCAGCTGTAAGAACGCTGTGAATAAGATAGCCGGTGAAGTTTCATCCGAAGCGAAGGACGCTACTGTTACCAAGTTCGACCCCGACGCCTCCGATATGTTCACGATCGAAGCGGAGCAGAAGGGCGTCAAGCTTGAGGAGGATAAGACTGTTACCGCGCTGTCAACCCTGATCAAGCAGGGTACCTACACCGGTACCGTCGACGCGCCGACTACTCAGGTTGATCCCAAGGTTACCAAGGACTTCTTAGCCGGCAATATCGTCGAGCTGTCCCACTTCTCGACTACTTCGTATAATAACTCCAACGGTAATGAGAACATGCGTATCAGCCTTGCCGCCTGCAACGGCTCTATCATCAACCCTGATGCGACATGGTCGTTCAACGAGTGTACCGGCGACTCCAACCAGGAGTCCAACGGTTATCTTCCCGCGGGTGTCATCGTAGAAGGCCGCAGTGAGACCGGCATCGGCGGAGGTATCTGTCAGTCCTCCACGACGATCTACAACGCCGCGCTGCTCTGCGGTATGAGTGTCGTCGAGCGCGAGTGCCACTACTACCAGTCCGCTTATGTCGAGGCGGGTCGCGACGCGACGATCGACTACGGCAACATCGACTTAAAGCTCAAGAACCCCTTTAACTACCAGCTGTTCATGAAGTGCTGGATGGACGGCACCGAGCTTAACTGCACGATGTATGGTCTAAAGAACGATAAGTTCGATCATGTCGAGATCAATACCTTTGATCCCGAGTATTTTGACAACGGTTATACCGTTAAGGCGACACGTACCTATTATAAGGGTGACACCAAGGTCGATACCGACGATCTGCCGAGCTCTACCTACTACACCTCCGCGCCGTCATCGGGCTCTTCTGATAACAGCAGCAGCTATGATTACAACAGCGGCGGTTCAGCGTCGGTTCCCGAGACGCCCGTTACCCCCGATACGCCCGAGGTTCCGGATACTCCCGTAGTTCCCGATACCCCCGAGGTTCCCGATACCCCCGAGGTTCCCGATACCCCTGTTGTACCCGAAGGCTGATCATATTCTCCCCCTGTCTGACGGACAGGGGGTTGTTTTTGCCAAAATATAGAATGGTTTCGACCGGGTAATACTTATTGTTGGTGAAAACACACTAAATTAAACGCTGCCATTTATGCGAAATAACGGAGCTTTCGTGAATTAGCATAAATCCATAATGGAATTATAGGCGGAAATGCAAAGTTTCGTCCCGAATTCTGTTTTTCTGTTTAAAAGCTAAATAAAAAATTCTCCTTTCGAATTAAATTTATTATTGAAACTTGCAAAATTATGTGTTATGATTAATCTACGCAATAAAATAATTATAAGGAGGAAATTATGAGAAAATTTATTAGCGTACTGTTAGCATTAATGTTAGTTCTCTCTCTGACAACCGTAGGTTTCAGCGCGGTCATCTATAAGGGTGACGGCACTGTTTCAGCTTACAATGTTGTTGATGACATCGCATTCTCCATCGCCGACGTCATGGAAGAGATGGCATTTGATGCTGAAGACACCCAGACTGTTTATTTCATGATGCCTAACGGCCACAACGGTGACCTGGGTACTGACGGCAGTTATGCCCCCAGCTGGAATAACCAGTATAACTTAAAGGACGGCGTCCACTACGCCGGCATCTATTTCTGGCAGGGCCCCGCGGGCTATACCCCCGGCGGTGAGACCGGCTACAACGCAACTCACACCGAGGGCGTAAACCAGAGAGACTGGCCCGGCTACAGAGCCGAGCTGGTAGATCCCGACCAGAACATCTTCAAGGCGACGGTCCATCTCGATTCCATCAATATCATCTGGAACAACGGTATTGACGGCGGTAAGCCCGAGGTAATTCCCGAGGATCCCGAGGACATCTATTACAAGGCTGCCCAGACCCGTAACATTAAGACCGAGGGCTGCGCTGAGGAAGATGACGAGAACCCCAAGCTCCCCGAGGGCTCTCCCGACTTTGATACTTCCTTTGACGGCTGTATCTACATCGTCGATCCCGACCAGATTGACATCAGCGAATACTCCGGCATGCAGCAGTGCGGTGGTAACTGGTATGTTTACTACGGCGACGGCTGCTACGGAATGTACAGTACCGAGAGCGACAACTTCAAATCTATCGAAGAAAATTGCTGCAACCCCGCTCACTTTGACGCGTCCGGCGCTCATGTAGGCTATGTTCCCGAAGAGCCCACCGAGGCGGTTGTTCCCACCGAGGCTCCGACTGAGCCTGAGACCGAGGCTCCGACTGAGCCTGAGACCGAGGCTCCGACCGAGCCTGAGACTGAGGCTCCCACCGAGGCTCCTCAGCCCGAGGATACTTACATTGCAGCCGGTGTAGAGAACGTATTCGGCACCAAATGGAATGGTAACGACGTT
>CACZYF010000066.1 GCA_902785355.1 uncultured Ruminococcus sp.
AGGCTCCCTTTCCTAAGGGAGCTGTCGCGAAGCGACTGAGGGTTGAATCGTTTTATGATGATGGATATTTCTAAAAGAGATGATGATGGATCGCGGCAACCCTCCGACCAAATCGGCAAGCAGATTTGCCCACCTCCCTTAGGGAAGGGAGGCTTTAATACCCTTTCGCTCTTGCGATATCGTTCAATTCTTGAAGCTGTGCGGGATCGTTCGCTCCGAGAACGGTGTCGGGCGAGTCAGCCGTGAAAGCGCCGACTTTCTTGCCGTTTTGCAGGAGCAGATAGAGCGCGTCAGGCAAATAATATTCTTTTGCGGAATTATTCGCTTTGATATCGTCAAGAACGCTCAACAGATCATTGGTATCGAACCAGTAGCCGCCGGAGTTGACTTCCTTGATCAGAAGGGTCTCTTCATCGGCTTCTTTCTGTTCTACGATGCTTTTCAGCGTACCGTCGGCGTTGCGGACGATCCTGCCGTACCCGGTCGGGTCGTCGAGCATCGCGGAGATGACGGTCGCGGAAGCACCGCCCTCATTGTGCGCTTCATAAGCGTCTGCGATGGTCTTGGTGTCCATGAAAGGAGCGTCGCCGCACAGGATCACGACGTCGCCGCCCTTTTCCTTTAAAAAGTCCTTTGCCATCATGACGGCGTGTCCCGTACCGAGACGTTCGCTTTGCAAAACGTGGCTGACTTCAAAAGGCAGAGAATGGAGATACTCCTCGGTGATCTCCGTCTTGTAGCCGGTGACGACGCAGATGTCGTCGATCCCTGCCGCCTTGACGGAGTCGATGACCCAGCGGAGCATCGGCTTGCCCAATACCTCGTTCATCGGCTTGGGAATATCGGATTTCATTCGTTTTCCTTCGCCGCCGGCGAGGATAACGGCACATTTATTGTTCATGAATTGACCTCACAAATCATCATAATGAAAACTGGATCACACCGAATGAGCTGTGCAAACAATCGTCATATAGGATCGTTTGAGCGAATCGAGTTTCACTATTCGTTATTCATTTTTCACTGTACTTTGCGCTTCGGGGCGCTCTCATACACAATACTATTATCGCATATATTTGGGATTTTGCAAGGACAAATTACAAAAATATGACAATTTTAACACTTTTCACATATTCCACAAAATAAAAGCTTGACTTTTGTGCCCCTTTTTTATTTCTTTTTTCTCTTTTGTATAGTATTTTTTTCCATCTTTTGTTATAATACATGTGTATATGTATGCTGCGGTGATTCTTCACTGTAGTATTTACTATAACAATTCATTTAGGAGGAGATTCCAATGAGCAAAAAATGGGTTTACCTTTTTACAGAAGGTAACGCTGACATGAGAGAACTTCTCGGCGGTAAGGGCGCAAACCTCGCTGAGATGACCAACATCGGTCTGCCGGTTCCTCAGGGCTTCACAATCACCACAGAGGCTTGTACTCAGTACTATGAGGACGGCCGCCAGATCAATGATGAGATCCAGGCACAGATCAACGAGTATATCGGTAAGATGGAAGAGATCACCGGCAAGAAGTTCGGTGACAAAGAGAACCCGCTTCTCGTTTCCGTTCGTTCCGGCGCTCGCGCTTCCATGCCCGGTATGATGGACACCATCCTGAACCTCGGTCTGAACGAGGAAGTTGTAGAGACGATCGCTGAGCAGAGTGGCAATCCCCGCTGGGCTTACGACTGCTACAGAAGATTTATCCAGATGTATTCCGACGTCGTTATGGAAGTCGGTAAGAAGTATTTCGAAGAGCTCATCGACGAGATGAAGGCTGACCGCGGCGTTAAGCAGGACGTTGAACTGACCGCTGAGGACCTCAAGGAACTCGCTGAGAAGTTCAAGGCTGAGTACAAAGAAAAGATCGGTCAGGACTTCCCGTCCGATCCTAAGGAACAGCTCATGGGCGCTGTCAAGGCTGTATTCCGTTCCTGGGACAACCCCCGCGCGAACGTATATCGCCGCGACAACGATATCCCCTACAGCTGGGGTACTGCCGTAAACGTACAGTCCATGGCATTTGGTAACATGGGCGACGATTGCGGTACCGGCGTTGCGTTCACCCGTGACCCCGCTACCGGCGAAAAGGGCCTGTTCGGTGAGTTTTTGACCAACGCACAGGGTGAGGACGTTGTTGCAGGCGTTCGTACCCCCATGCACATCTCCGAGATGGAGCAGAAGTTCCCCGAGGCATTCGCTCAGTTCACTCAGGTTTGCAAGACCCTCGAGGATCATTACAGAGATATGCAGGATATGGAGTTCACCGTCGAGCACGGCAAGCTCTATATGCTTCAGACCAGAAACGGCAAGCGTACCGCTCAGGCGGCTCTGAAGATCGCTTGCGACCTCGTTGACGAGGGTATGAGAACCGAGGAAGAGGCCGTTCTGATGATCGACCCCAGAAACCTCGATACACTTCTCCATCCGCAGTTCGACGCGAAGGAGCTCAAGGCCGCTACCCCCATGGGCAAGGGTCTGGGCGCTTCTCCCGGCGCAGCTTGCGGTAAGATCGTCTTCACCGCTGAGGACGCTAAGGCTCAGGGCGGCGCAGGCGAGAAGGTTGTTCTCGTTCGTCTCGAGACCTCTCCCGAGGATATCGAAGGCATGAAGGCTGCTCAGGGTATTTTGACCGTTCGCGGCGGTATGACCTCTCACGCAGCGGTTGTCGCTCGCGGTATGGGTACCTGCTGTGTATCCGGCTGCTCCGACATTACCATGGATGAAGAGAACAAGCAGTTCACTCTGGCAGGCAAGACCTTCCATGAGGGTGACTTCATCTCCATCGACGGTACCACCGGTAACATCTATGACGGCATCATCCCGACCGTTGACGCTACCATCGCGGGCGAGTTCGGCCGTGTAATGGCTTGGGCTGACAAGTACAGAACCCTGAAGGTTCGTACCAACGCTGATACTCCCGCTGACGCTAAGAAGGCTCGCGAGCTGGGCGCTGAGGGTATCGGTCTGTGCCGTACCGAGCATATGTTCTTTGAAGGCGACAGAATCGCTGCTTTCCGTGAGATGATCTGCTCTGATACTCTCGAGGAGCGCGAGGCTGCTCTGGAGAAGATCCTGCCCTATCAGCAGGGCGACTTTGAGAAGCTGTATGAGGCTCTCGAAGGCAACCCCGTAACCATCCGCTTCCTGGATCCGCCTCTGCATGAGTTCGTTCCCACTGAGGAAGCTGACATCGAGGCTCTGGCTAAGGCTCAGGGCAAGAGCGTAGCTGAGATCAAGGCTATCATCGATTCTCTGCATGAGTTCAACCCGATGATGGGTCACCGCGGCTGCCGTCTGGCTGTCACCTATCCCGAGATCGCTAAGATGCAGACCAAGGCTGTTATCCGCGCTGCGATCAATGTCAAGAAAGCTCATCCCGACTGGACTCTCGTTCCCGAGATCATGATCCCGCTCGTAGGCGACGTCAAAGAGCTCAAGTATGTCAAGAAGTTCGTTGTTGAGACCGCTGACGCTGAGATCGCCGCTGCAGGCGTAGAGCTCGAGTATGAGGTCGGTACCATGATCGAGATCCCGAGAGCTGCTCTGACTGCTGACGAGATCGCGACCCAGGCTGACTTCTTCTGCTTCGGTACCAACGACCTGACTCAGATGACCTTCGGCTTCTCCCGTGACGATGCCGGCAAGTTCCTGAACGCTTACTACGACACCAAGATCTTCGAGAACGATCCGTTCGCAAAGCTGGATCAGACCGGTGTTGGCAAGCTGATGGAAATGGCTATCAAACTTGGCAAGCCCGTCAACCCGAAACTGCACATCGGTATCTGCGGTGAGCACGGCGGCGACCCGAGCTCTGTGGAATTCTGCCACAAGATCGGTCTCGACTACGTCTCCTGCAGCCCGTTCCGTGTCCCGATCGCTCGCCTCGCCGCAGCGCAGGCCGCGATCGCAAATCCGAGACAGTAATCTGAGTGGATCTAATTTGATCTGATTTGATCTGATTTGACTCGGACGCTGGGTTCAGCGAATAAATAGTCCCAAACGAAGGGCCTGAGATGAATCTCAGGCCCTTTTTGTGTGGGTAAAACGGGCAGGGGACCTACCAAGAGACTAAAGATATTCCGCTTGGAAGGGTTTTTTGGGTGATAATTAGTTTGAACCTACCAAAACCAAAAAATATCCTGACTGGAAGGTGGCTTTTTGATGACATTACCTACCAAATCACTGAGACGTGTTATCAAGGAAGGGGGCTCTGTCTTACGGACCCCTACAAGAAGTGTTTAGCTAATTCTAGTGGTAGGAATCGGCATATAGATTCACAGTCGTATCTCCTACCAAAAGAGAAGAACTACCTCAAGAGGAAGGCAAAGCCACAATTTACTGACCTACCAAAACTGGAGAAGTCTCTCGACTGGAAGGTAACTTTTTAAAAACCCAACCTACCAGAACCAGCGACATGTATCTCTAGGTAGGCCACTCGATATTTGTACACCTACCAGAAAACAAAAGCATCTCTGCGGGAAGGGGCACCATTACAAATAACACTTAATGACATGCTTCCTGAGAAGAATTACAGACAA
>CACZYF010000067.1 GCA_902785355.1 uncultured Ruminococcus sp.
GCTCGGCATCCAGCTCTTAGGCTTTGTTTCTGTTGCCGCTTATGCGGCGGTTATGATGATCATTACCTTTAAGATCATCAAGAAGACCGTCGGACTCCGTGCTTCCGCTGAGGAAGAGATCGTGGGTCTCGATATTACCGAACACGGTCTGCCGTCAGCCTACGCAGGCTTTGCGGCTACTGCTGAGGACTATAGTGTTTACGGTGAAGACGTCACCGTCGTACTCGGCGATACCCCCGTTGCCGAGGCGGTCGAGGTCAAGACCGTTCCCACATTTGAAAAGGGTGACAGCAAGTTCACAAAGATCGAGATCATCTGTAAGGAAGCCCGCTTTGAAAGGCTCAAGAGAGCGATGGCGAAGCTCGGCATCACCGGCATGACCGTCACCCATGTCATGGGCTACGGCGCTCAGAAGGGCAAGCCCGAATACTACCGCGGCGTACCGCTCGAAAGCAACCTGCTGCCGAAGATTCAGGTCGAGATGGTCGTTTCCGCTATCCCTGTGCGTGACGTCATCGAGACCGCAAAGAAAGCGCTCTACACCGGCCATATCGGCGACGGAAAGATCTTTGTCTATGATGTGGAGAACGTCGTCAAGATCCGCACCGGCGAAGAGGGCTACGCCGCCCTGCAGGATGTAGAATAAAGGATTTACGGGAGCCGAAACCGTTCCCTTCAAAATACCGGATAATAACTCTCAACAGCGTTGCCTTTTTCTGAGCGGCTCCCTTAAGTCACAGACCCCGAGGATCACTTCCCCGGGGTCTGCATTTTGTCTTATATATTATTTTCCAAATCTCTCTTGCCGTACATCACTCTCAGGATGGAAACGGTTTGAGTGCTTTCCTCTACCGAATAGAACACCAGATAATTGTCAACAGGCATCAATCGAATATCGTTTTTATAGACAGAAAATCGCTTTGGCAGTTGATCGAGGTTTTCGATCTTGCTTTCCAATCGGGATAACACCGCTTCCGCGTTTTCCGGCGATAGCAAAGACAAAGCAATATATTCATAGATCGCACGAATATCATTATCCGCCTGTGATGAGATGTTTACCGTATAATTCACAGTTTATAATCCTTTCTGATATCGGCAAACGCTTGCTTTGATTCTTTGATTTTGCCGCTCTTGACGTCATCGATCCCTTTTTGTAGTTCGAGGTCGATCTCCTTCTCGGGAAGTTGATTGAAGTTCAATACACTTTGTTCGGGCAATTTCAGCTCAAACGGCATTCCGCGCTGCAATATGATCTGCTTGTAAAACATATTGATCGCATTGGATGCGGGAATTCCGAGTGCGGATAGTATACTTTCTGCTTGCTCTTTTAATTCCGGTTCGATCCTCACATAAAGGTTTGCGGTTTTTGACATTATCAATGCTCCTTTCCGTGTGTTCTGTGTATATTATACACGATTGTAAGCACAAACGCAATACATCTGACCAAAATAGTACCGGATCATTTCTTGACAAACAACATGACAAGTAATATAATACTTGATGGCAAAGACGCCTTGGATCTCCAAAGCGTCTTTGCCTTTTTTATGCTTAAAAGAGGTTTTATGATGAACAGTATCCATGAAGAATGTGGCGTGTTCGGCATCTACAGCACGGCCGACGATGATTTAGCGGCGTTGACCTATTACGGACTGTATGCCCTGCAGCACCGCGGACAGGAAAGCGCCGGCATCGCCCTAAACGATGACGGTGTGTTCCGCTGTATCAAAGGCGAAGGCTTAATCAGCGAGGTGTTCAGCGGCGAAAAGCTCAAATCCCTCGGTACAGGTCATATCGCGGTCGGTCATGTGCGCTATGCCACCACCGGGAGCAATGCCGCGCAGAATATCCAGCCGCTCTTAGTCAATCACCATAAAGGCAGGATGGCGCTGTGCCATAACGGCAATCTGTCTAATTCCTATCTGCTGAGGACACAACTGGAAGAAAACGGCGCAATCTTCCATACTACCACCGACTCCGAGGTCATCTCCTATATGGTCGTTCAGGAGCGGCTGCGCCATGGCTCGATCGAGAATGCCGTCAGCGCGGCGATGGAGTCGATTGAGGGCGCGTACTCGCTCGTGATCTGCTCGCCGCAAAAGCTGATCGCCGTTCGTGATCCGCACGGATTCCGTCCGCTGTGCTACGGCGTGACCGATAATGGCAGTGTGGTATTCGCCTCGGAATCCTGCGCGCTGGACGCGGTCGGCGCCAAGCTCGTCAGAGATCTGCGCCCCGGTGAGATGGCGATCGTCGATAAAAACGGTCTGCGATTTGACACGGCGCACTGCGATAAAGAGCCGAAACACTTCTGCGTATTTGAATACATCTATTTTGCGCGTCCCGACTCGGTGATCGACGGCGCTTCCGTCAGTCAATGCCGTCAGAGAGCAGGCAGATTTCTCGCGAAGGAACACCCTGTCGACGCGGATATCGTCATCGGCGTCCCGGATTCGGGCTTGGAGGCAGCGATCGGGTACTCGTATGAATCGGGGATCCCATACGCCATCGGTTTCACCAAGAACAAATACATCGCGCGTACCTTCATCACCCCGGGACAGGGCTCGCGTGAAGCGGGCGTGGGGATCAAGCTCAACCCGATCCGTGAGATCGTCAAAGATAAGCGCGTCGTGTTGATCGACGATTCGATCGTGCGCGGTACGACCTGCCGCCGCATCGCCGAGTTGTTATGGCAGGCAGGGGTCAAGGAGATCCATATGCGCGTCAGCGCGCCGCCCTTTATCCATATGCGCGTCAGCGCGCCGCCCTTTGTCGCTCCGTGCTACTACGGTACCGACATCGACTCCGCCGATGTGCTGATCGCCAATCGAATGAGCACCGCTGAGATCGCAAAAGAGATCGGCGTGACCTCGCTCGGTTACCTCAGCGTTGAAAATGTCAGGCTGCTGACGGGAACGGACAGCGGCTTTTGCACGGCTTGCTTCGGCGGAAGCTATCCGACCGCGATTCCCGACAAAACCGCAAAAAACCGCTTTGAAACCAAAATCAGTGAACAGCAAAAGGGATGAATAAAATGTACGACAGATCAAATTTTGATCGTAAATTGATCTTAGAAAACGGCGCCGTATTTTACGGAAAGGGCTTTGGCTGTACGGACGACAGGATCGTTGAGATCGTCTTCAACACCTCGCCTGTCGGCTATCAGGAGATCCTCTCCGACCCGTCATATACCGATCAGGGCGTCGTCATGGCGTATCCGCTCATCGGCAACTACGGCATGGCGGACGACGATTATGAGTGCGATACGCCGACCATCGGCGCGCTGATCGTGCGCGAGTACAACGGCGAGCCGTCCAACTTTCGCAGTAAAGAACCTTTAGAGGATGTGATGAAGCGTTACGGCATCGTCGGTATCAGTGAGATCGATACCAGACGGTTGATCCGACATATCCGGGATCACGGCTCCTGCAAGGCGCTGATCACCTCTGCCGACACGCCGCAGGAGATGATCGAAAAACAACTGAAAGATACTTCGCTCCCGCATGACGCGGTCAACCGCGTCAGCAGAAACCGATTCCAAAGATACGATTCAGCCGAGCATCTATATCATGTCGTCGCCATCGACTGCGGTATGAAAATGAACATCGTGCGCTCACTCACACAAAGAGGCTGTGATGTGATGGTCGTTCCGTGGAACGCACACGCGCGTGATATCCTTTCGCTTGATCCCGACGGCGTTTTCTTATCCAACGGCCCCGGCGATCCCGAGGATGTTCCCGAGGTGATTGATGCCGTGAAGGAGCTGATCGGCACTGTTCCGATCTTCGGTATCTGTCTGGGTCATCAGATCCTGTCCCTCGCCTACGGTGCGAAAACCTACAAGCTGAAATTCGGTCATCGCGGCGGCAATCATCCTGTTAAAAATCTGCTGACAAATAAGATCGAGATCACCTCACAGAATCACTCCTACGCAGTAGATGCCGAGAGTCTGAAAAAAACGCCGCTCACCGCGACGCATATCAATCTTCTGGACAACACGGTCGAAGGCGTCGAGTGCGCGAAAAACGCCGTCTTCGGCGTGCAGTATCATCCCGAATCCGCTCCGGGGCCGCAGGACAGCTCCTATCTGTTTGACCGGTTTATCAATTGGATGAAGGAGGCGAAGGACAATGCCTAAGAGAACGGATATCAAAAGGATCATGGTCATCGGCTCGGGTCCGATCGTCATCGGTCAGGCGGCGGAGTTCGACTACGCCGGCACACAGGCTTGCTTGGCGCTCAGAGAAGAGGGCTACGAGGTCATCCTGTGCAACAGTAATCCCGCGACCATCATGACGGATACCATGATCGCGGACAAGGTCTATATGGAGCCGCTGACCCTTGAATATATCGCGAAGATCATCCGCAAGGAGCGCCCCGACGCGATCCTGCCCGGTATCGGCGGACAGACGGGCTTGAATCTGGCAATGGAGTTAGAACGCAAGGGTGTACTGAAGGAATGTCAGGTCGAGCTGCTCGGTACCTCCTCAAAGAGCATCGAGCGCGCCGAGGACAGAGAGATGTTCAAGGAAATGTGCGAGAGTATCGGCGAGCCTGTCATCCCCTCACAGATTACCTACAACCTTGATGAAGCGAAAAAAGCAGCCGCGGCGGTCGGTTATCCTGTCGTACTTCGTCCTGCGTTCACCCTCGGCGGTACAGGCGGCGGCTTTGCAGACAGCGAAGCTGAACTCTTGGAGATCGGCAGACAGGCGTTTGCCCTCAGTCCCGTCCATCAAGTGTTGATCGAAAAGTCCGTCAAGGGATATAAGGAGATCGAGTATGAGGTCATTCGTGACGCGAACGATACCGCGATCACCGTCTGCAACATGGAGAACCTCGACCCGGTCGGCGTGCATACCGGCGACAGCATCGTTGTCTGTCCGTCTCAGACCCTGACCAATAAGGAATACCATACGCTGCGTGACAGCGCGTTGAATATCATTCGCACCTTGAAGATCGAGGGCGGCTGTAACGTACAGTTTGCGCTTGATCCGCAGTCCTTTCAATACTATGTGATCGAGGTCAACCCCCGTGTGTCGCGATCCTCGGCGCTGGCTTCTAAAGCCTCAGGTTATCCGATCGCCCGCGTCAGCGCAAAGATCGGCGTCGGACTGCGGCTCGAGGAGATTCCGCTTGCCAATACGCCCGCGTCATTCGAGCCTGCGCTCGACTATGTCGTGACGAAGCTGCCGCGCTTTCCGTTCGACAAATTCGCCTCCGCTCCCAACACCCTCGGCACCCAGATGAAGGCGACAGGCGAGATCATGGGCGTCGGCAGGACGTTGGAAGAAAGCCTGCTCAAAGGTATCCGCTCACTGGAAACAGGGGTTGATCACCTCTACCTCGAAAAATTCGATAGTATGGCGACAGATGAACTGCTCTGCTATATTCGACAGGGCACCGACGACCGTATCTTTGCGATCGCCGAGTTGCTCAGGCAAAACATTGATATTGACACGATTTTTGAACAGACTGCAATCGATCGCTTCTTTCTCCGCAAGCTGAGAAATATCATCGATACAGAGCGTGATCTGAGCGATCATATCCATGATGAAGCCGCGTTATATCACGCAAAGCGAATGGGCTTCTCCGACAAGGTGATCGCGCGTTTGTGGAATACCGATGAATTGACGATCTATCATACCCGAAAAGAAAAAGGGATTCTCCCGATTTTCAAGATGATCGACACCTGCGCCTCCGAGTTCAAGAGCTATGTGCCGTACTTTTATTCAACCTATGAGGAAGAGAATGAAAGCGTCTGCACCGATCAGAAAAAAATCATCGTGCTCGGTGCGGGTCCGATCCGTATCGGTCAGGGCGTAGAGTTCGACTACTCTACCGTTCACGCGGTACAGACCATTCGTTGTTCGGGTTATGAAGCGATCATCATCAATAATAACCCCGAGACCGTTTCCACCGACTACACCACCGCCGACAAGCTCTATTTCGAGCCCCTCACACCCGAGGACGTCATGGCGATCATCGACTTTGAGCAGCCCGAGGGCGTTATCGCTTCTTTAGGCGGTCAGACCGCGATCAACCTCGCTCAGCCGCTGATGGACAGAGGCGTGAAGATCATCGGTACCGACTGCGCGGCGATCGAGAGAGCCGAGAACCGCGACAGCTTCAACGCGATCATCAAGGAGCTCGGTATTCCGCAGCCCGCGGGCAAGGCGGTTACCTCGATCGAAGAGGGCGTAGCGGCAGCCGACGAGATCGGCTATCCCGTGCTTGTCCGTCCGTCGTTCGTGCTTGGCGGCAGAGCAATGCAGATCGTAAGTAAGGAAGAAGATTTACGCCACTATCTGAAAACCGCTGTTGAAATCGATGAAGATAAACCTGTTTTGGTCGATAAATACATCATGGGTAAGGAGGTCGAGGTCGATGCGATATGTGACGGCGTTGACGTATTCGTCCCCGGTATCATGGAGCTTGTAGAGCGTACAGGCGTTCACTCAGGCGACTCCATCTCCGTTTATCCCTCTTTCTCTATCTCCGACAAGGTCAAGGGTATCATCCTCCAGTATGCTAAGAAGCTCGGTAAAGCTATCGGCATCATCGGTCTGTACAATATCCAGTTCATCGTTGATGAAAACGATGACGTTTATATCATCGAGGTCAACCCGAGATCATCGAGAACCGTTCCGTTCCTATCTAAATCCACAGGTTACAGCCTCGCGGATATCGCGACCGAGGTCATCCTCGGCAAGTCGCTCAAGGAGCAGGGCATTTTCCAGCTTTATCCCGAAGAGAAGAAGCGTTACTATGTCAAAGTCCCGGTATTCTCCTTCCAGAAGATCAAGGGTCTGGACGCTTATCTCTCTCCCGAAATGAAGTCTACCGGTGAAGCCATCGGTTATGATAAAAAGCTGTCGAGAGCGATGTACAAGGCGCTCGTTGCGGCAGGCACCAAGGTGCAGAACTACGGTACCGTCATTGTCACCCTTGCCGACGAGGATAAGGAAGAAGCGATCCCGCTGGTGCGCCGCTTCTACAATCTCGGCTTCAACATCGAGGCGACCGACCTGACCGCAAAGGTCATGCGTGAGCACGGTATCAAGACCCGCAAGCTGGGCAAGATCAGCGAGGGCAGCACCGAGATCCTCGAC
>CACZYF010000068.1 GCA_902785355.1 uncultured Ruminococcus sp.
GAATGTGACTCGCTTCGCTCAAACAATCAATACAATTCATCCGCCTCCTTGCGGAGGCACCTTCCTTTCCCAAAGGAAGGCTTTTTAGGTTTTTCTACAGACTGAAACGCCTCCAAACGGAGGCGTTTCGCATTGTATTCCGGGTCAATAGGTAAAGGGGGATTGCATACCGGTGCCGATCGCCGGATTAGATGGCATTTCAGCGAGCCAGCGCATCACAAGCGCGACATCAATCGCGCCGATCTCCTCGTCGCTGTCTATATCAAACAGATAATCGCAGAACTCGGATACCTTTATCAAAGATAAGCTTCGTTGCGCGGTGGTAACGTCCAGCACGCTGACCTCATCATCTCCGTCGGCGTCGCCGAGCAGAAATTTAGAATTCCTGACAATGACGTCCACATCAACATATGCCCCGCCGGTATAGACGGTGATCGTTGTTCTGCCCTCGCTGACGCCATAATAAACAGGGCGGTCTTTATATAACCAGATCCCGCTTACATCGGGATCCTCCGAGCGCCAGCTCACCTTAGGGGTATCCTTCGACAGAAGCGAGCTTGCAGTGTAATTGAAGTCGGCTCCCCACGAAGGACGGGTCATGACGGTCGTGCGATCAAGCTCAACCGAAGAGAGCGAGAAAAGGTTTGCCGTATATTCGATCGGCGCTTCCGTACCGTTCTTGGTGATGCCGCTGATGCGGATATGCAGGGTGTCGTCGGCAGTGAAGTCGGCGACCTTGCAGATGATGCATCGGTCGATACCGAAGCTGCCGGTGTTGACGTAAAACGCAGCGTCCTCGCTTTTGCTGTTGACCGTCCAGCTTCTGCCCTGTGTCTCGGAGCGGATCTCAACGGAAATCTTATCCGCGACAGGATCATCGTATGAGGCGCCCAGGCTGACGGTGATAAGCGAGCCGACAAAGAGATCGAGCGGCGTGTTCGCAGCAGGCCACGCGATATAATCGCCCGCAAAGCGACCTTCACGGCTCCTGTCCAGAGAATACATAGCGGTGAAATCGCCTACCTCGCCGAATCCGGTGTACTTCATCATCGGATTCAGTATCCATCGGCGGTGACCTGCGCGGTCGATATTGCTCTTATTAGAGTCATCCATCCATCCGTTCTGGAAAGAGAGCGGCAGGCTCTCGTGTCTCCATGCGATGTTACATTTGCCTGCGCCTTCCTTGCCAAGCTCATAGAGCTCATCGGACATTCCCTCGGGCTGATCGGGATAATGCGAGAGCGTATTGTTAGCGGCGTTGACCAGCATACCCGCCTGAGCAAGCTCGTTATACGCTTCGTCGATCTCAACATCACACGGCAGACCCGCCACGTACCGGTAAAAATTGAGGACGTTCAGCGCCTGGGTATAGGTGCTGTCGTCGAGCTTTCCAAGCCGATAATCCGCAGGATCCAGCGAGTATTCCTGAGCGTATCCGTCGACATGACTCAGATCGATATCAAGCTCCTTCGCCTTTGCAATGATCTCTTCTCTGGTCGGATAGTTCAGGTAAAAAGGATCGCCGGTACCGTAATAATAGTTGTCGATCCACGTTTCGCGTGCTCCCGCAGCAGCGGAACATACGGAACAAACCATAATAAACGTTAACGTAAAAGAAAGCAGCTTTTTCATCATGGACCTCCTGTTTTTCTTTCACTCTCGCCATGATCGATGTATCATCCTATTTTTATTATAACACACAGATATTTTTGTGCAATATATTCAGATGTATAAATTACTTCTTACTTTTTATGCTGATTTCACATAATTCCGCGGTTATATTTCAGCGTCAGTATCCGCATAAGCTTTGTATCGAGCTGTTCCTCGGTGATACTGCCGTCGCTGAGCTTCTGCTCGATCGCGGAGATATATGCGTCGAGGTTATCGGGACAAAGGATCAGGTCGATATCTGCGTCGAAGATTCCCTGCACGATCTCGTCAAAATGATAGTTTTCCGTGATCGCGCCCATCATCATGCTGTCGGTCACGGTCACGCCGTTGTAGGCGAGATTCCCTCGAAGAAGCGACGGGACGATGACCTTGGAGAGCGTAGCGGGCTTGTCGTCGAGCGCGGGAACGGTCAGATGACCGATCATCACCATATCGGCGCCCGCCTCGATCCCCGCCTTGAAGGGCAGCAGCTCGCCCGATTTCAGCTCGTCGGCAGTCTTGCTGACGGACGCGAGTCCGTTATGACTGTCCTCCAGGGTATCGCCGTGACCGGGAAAATGCTTGAGCGAGCATAGTACCCCGCCTTCATGAAAGCCCGCAACAGCCGACGAAACCAGCGACGCCGCCTCGTTATAATCATCGGAATAGGCGCGTTCGGCGATGACAGTGTTCTCGGGATTCGTCCACACATCCGCGACGGGCGCGAAATCGAGATTGAAGCCGAAGCCGCGGATATCCGACGCGATGGCGCGCGCATTGTCACGGGCTGTCTGAGCGCCCTGCTCCCTGTAGGTGTACATATCGGAGAAGACGGTGGTTCCCAGCTTCTCGGCGCAGCGGGCGACGGTGCCGCCCTCCTCGTCCACACCGATGAACAGCGGCGTCTTTGAATAGCTTTGGGTATTGGTGATCATGGTTTTGACCTGTTCGGCGTCGATCAGGTTGTCCGAGAAGTAGATCACGCCGCCGACGGGATACTGCTCAATCGCGGCTTTTGTCTGATCGCCCGCCATGATCACGCTGTCTGCACCGGTGATCGCCTCGGGAGTCGCGATAAACAGCTGACAGATCTTCTCCCGCGCGGTCATGCCCGCGATATACTGCCTTGCCTTTTCGGCGGAACCGGGCTCGGCAGGGGCTTCGGTCTCCGTCTGCATGACGGTTGCGTCGACCGCCTGATACGGGGGCGGGTCGATGTCGGGCTTGATGAAAAACTGCGTCCACACCGCGATCCCGATGCAGACGAGCCCCACCGCGAACAGGACGATCCCGATGATGAGCCCGACTTTTTTGCCGGTATTCTTACGTTGTGTCGCCGGTTCCCGATAATGCCGTGCCATGTGATCAGCTCCCTTTATCAATCGTCATTGTGAAGCCCTGTGGCTATATCAACTGTTTTAATAGTATTCTGTTTTGAGATAGCTGTCAATAGAAAAACGCAAAACAAAAGGAGCTCCCGCGTGGGGAGCTCCGTATCTGCTACAATTCACAGGAAGTATTTATCAGACAATACCCTGCAGAAGCATTGCGTTCGCAACGCGCTCGAAGCCTGCGATGTTCGCGCCGGCGATCAGATCGTCGCCCAGGTTGTACTTCTTGCAAGCAGCGATGGACTGATTGAAGATGTTGACCATGATGTTCTCCAGCTGAGCGTAGACGTCGTCAGCGGTAAAGACGGTGTGACCCGCGTTCTGGCTCATCTCGATGCAGGAGCAAGCTACGCCGCCGGCGTTAGCAGCCTTGGAGGGTCCGATAACGACGTTGTTCTCCTTGAGGTACTCGATCGCCTCGTTGGTGGTGGGCATGTTAGCAGCCTCGCACAGGAACTTGGTGCCGTTCTCGACCATCTTCTTGGCATCCTCGATGCGGATCTCGTTCTGAGTTGCGCAGGGGATGTACAGGTCAGCCTTAACGCCCCAGGGCTTCTCACCCGGGAAGAACTTCGCGTTCGGATACTTCTCGGCATAGGGAGAGCAGATATTCTTACCGGAGCCGCGCAGCTCGAGCAGGTAATCGATCTTGTCGCCGCTGATACCGTCCTCGTCGAGGATGTAGCCGTCGGGACCGGAGATGGTGATGACCTTCGCGCCGAGTTCAGTCAGCTTCAGAGCGGTACCCCAGGTAACGTTACCGAAGCCGGACAGAACGACCTTCTTGCCTGCGAGCTCCTCGCCGAAGTGCTTGAGCATCTCGCGCGCATAGAAGACTACGCCGTAACCGGTAGCCTCGGCACGACCCGCCAGACCGCCGTTCTCGGTGCCCTTACCGGTCAGAGTGCCGTCATAGCAATCACGGATACGCTTGTACTGACCCATCATGAAGCCGATCTCACGACCGCCTACGCCGATGTCGCCTGCGGGAACGTCGGTATCGGGACCGATGTGACGGAACAGCTCGGTGATGAAGCTCTGGCAGAAGCGCATGATCTCCATATCGGACTTGCCGTTGGGATCAAAGTCGGAACCGCCCTTACCGCCGCCGATCGGCAGACCGGTCAGAGAGTTCTTGAAGATCTGCTCAAAGCCGAGGAACTTGATGATACCGATATATACGGACGGATGGAATCTCAGACCGCCCTTGTACGGGCCGATAGCGGAGTT
>CACZYF010000069.1 GCA_902785355.1 uncultured Ruminococcus sp.
TCGTAGGGGCGGTCATTGACCGCCCGCTGTTGCAGGGCGTGGCATATCCTATCCGACGTTTTCGATATGGATAACGCCCGTCATTCTCGGGCGACCGATGGTCGCCCCTACCGCTAACTCCTCACTCCTAATTATTCCTAACTCTTTTCAGCGTTTTATACAACTTATCCATCTAAAATTTGCCGTATTTGTCATGTTGTAAAAAGGGCGTTTTTATGGTATGATGATAAGGTATATAGAATATCACCCGGAAAGGATGGTTATACATGGTAGTTAAGGATATTATTGACATTTTGGACGGCGAGATCATCTGTGAGGGCGACCTCAACGCTGAGATCAAAACCGCCTGCGGTTCCGACATGATGAGCGACGTGCTCGCCTTCGTCAAGGATCAGAGCGTGCTGCTGACCGGGCTGGTCAACCCCCAGGTCGTACGCACCGCCGAGATGATGGACATGGCGTGCATCGTATTCGTGCGCGGCAAGATGCCCGATCAGGGGATTATCGACCTTGCCGAGAGCCGTGACATCACCCTCATCAAGACCCGTTACCGTATGTTCACCGCCTGCGGCAGGCTGTATGCGAACGGACTGTCCGGAGGTACCGCGGTATGAGCAATATTCATCTTCATTATGACGTCAACGGCGAGGACTTCACCCGCGCGGGTGAAGCGTCCGGCGCTGTCAAAAAACGTCTCAAGGCGCTGGGCTACAACACCGACGCGATCCGTCGGGTAGCCATCGCGATGTATGAGGCGGAGATCAACATGGTCATCCATGCCGACGGCGGCTACGTCGACGTCGATATCTTTCCCGATCACGTCGATGTGCTGCTCTCCGACCACGGCCCCGGCATCCCCGATGTCGAGAAGGCGATGCAGGAGGGCTTCTCCACTGCGCCCGATAACGTGCGCAACCTCGGCTTCGGCGCGGGCATGGGTCTGCCGAACATCAAGAAATACACCGACGAAATGCGTATCGAGACCGAGATCGGTAAAGGTACCGACCTCTACCTCACCGTCAGAGTAAATCAATGATTTACGGTTAATGGTGGATCGTGAACGGCTTCGGAAAGTCCCTGAACCATTCACCGTTCGTCATTCTCCATTCACCCAAAAGGAATCGTTATGAATCAACAATACTTCCACTCCGTCGAGCTGGACGCGGAGCTGTGTTGCGGCTGTACCAACTGCCTCAAGCGCTGTCCGACCGAAGCCATCCGTATCCGCGACGGTAAGGCGCACATCCTCTCCGAGAGGTGCATCGACTGCGGCGAGTGCATCCGCATCTGTCCGCACCACGCAAAACGCGCCCGCTCCAATTCAATAGAAGAGATCGAACCGTTCAAGATCAAGGTCGCAATGCCCGCGCCCGCCTTGTTCGGTCAGTTCAACAACTTAAACGATATCGACATCGTGCTGACGGGACTCCGCGCGCTGGGCTTCGACTACATCTACGAGGTCAGCCGCGCCGCCGAGCTCGTATCCGAGGCGACGCGCAAGCTGATCCGCGAGAGCAAGCTGCAGCGCCCGATCATCAGCTCCGCCTGTCCCGCCGTCGTTCGCCTGATCAAGATCCGTTTCCCCGAGCTGTGCGGCAACGTTATGCCCCTGCTGGCGCCTATGGAGGTCGCCGCGCGCATGGCGCGCCGTGAGGTGCGCAAGATGACGGGTCTCGAGGACGAGGATATCGGCGTGTTCTTCATCACGCCCTGTCCCGCCAAGGTGACCGAGATCAACAACCCCAACAGCACCGAGAAGAGCGCCGTGACCGGCGCGATCGCGATCTCCCAGATCTACCCCGCCCTGACCTCCAAGATGGATCACCTCAAGGTGATCGAGCCGCTTGCGAAGTCGGGTCTGATCGGCGTGGGCTGGGCGAACTCGGGCGGCGAATCCGCCGCGATGCTGGGTGAGAAATACCTCGCCGCAGACGGCATCGAGAACGTCATCCGCGTGCTCGAGGAGCTCGAGGACGAGCACATCCGCGACATCGACTTCATCGAGCTGAACGCCTGCTCCGGCGGCTGCGTCGGCGGCGTGCTCGCTGTCGAGAATCCGTATGTCGCCCAGGCGCGTATCCAGAACCTGCGCAAGTACCTGCCGGTCTCTCTCAACCACCTTGACGAGAAGGATCTCGACCGGATGCTGTGGGAGAACGAGCTGACCTTCAACGCCGAGAGCTTCCGTCTCTCCGACGACATCATCGAAGCGATGGATATGATGGAGAAGATGGAGGAGATCTGCAAGGGACTTCCGGGTCTTGACTGCGGCTCCTGCGGCGCTCCCACCTGCCGCGCTCTCGCCGAGGATATCGTCAAGGGCAACGCCAAGGAGACCGACTGTATCCATAAGCTCAAGGCGAAGATCCAGAGCGTCTATGACACATTAGGTAATCTATGAGTAAGAACGAACTGACGTCCCGCGAGAGGGAGTATATTGAGTGTCAAACGCCGATGATCTCGGGCGGTAACGCCGCGATGCGTATTATCGGCGGCGTATTCAAGTCGTTCGGTCAGACGCTGTTCGCTCCCTCAGCGTCCTATAACAAAACCGATAAGGAACTGATGCGAACCGCGCGCGAGATGCGCTATACGCGCTACAAAAAGGCTGTCCTGCGCAAGCAGAACGGCACACCCGCAAAGAAAGATGAAAAGCTCCTCAAAAAGCTGAACGAGAAGGACTTCGTCCTCGCCGAGGATACCTACGACCCCGACGAATTCACCCGTCAGGTGTATGAGGAATACATGAAAAACCATTCGGAAAACGGAGAACCGTGAACGGATAACGGTGAAGGGAGGGCTTCGACCTCACCTGTTTTTAAGGTGGTCGGCTTTGCCGACATTCAATACAATTCCTCAGTCACCTTGCGGTGACAGCTCCCTTTCCCAAAGGGAGCCTAATAATAAACGACAATATTCCCGAAACCATTTATGATTCATCCGACTGAAAGGAGTCGCTATGACTGTAAACGAACTCAAGGATAAACTGAATCTGAAGCCGCTGGTAGAGGACGACTACGACCGCGAGGTCAAGGACTGCTACATCGGCGATCTGCTGAGCTGGGTCATGGGCAGAGCGCCCGCCGACAGCGCGTGGCTGACCGTCATGGGCAATATCAACAGCATCGCCGTCGCGACCCTCGCCGACGTCAGCTGCATCATCCTCGTCGAGAATGCGGCGCTGGATGATAACGCCCGCCAAAAGGCGGAGATGCACGGCGTCAACATCCTCACCACCGAAGAGAACAGCTACACCGTCGCCGTAGCGCTGAGCAAGCTGATCTGATGGCGCGGTATTACTACGACCTGCACCTGCACTCGTGCCTCTCGCCCTGCGGCGACATGGACATGACCCCCAACAACCTCGTCAACATGGCGAAGCTCCTGGGGCTGGACGTGATCGCCCTCACCGACCACAACACCTCGCTGAACTGTGAGGCGGCGATGAAGGTCGGCGAAGAAGCAGGGCTGCTGGTCATCCCCGGGATGGAGCTGACCACCTCCGAGGATATCCACGCCGTCTGCCTCTTCCCCACCCTGGAACAGGCGCTGGATTTCTCGCGTTATGTGGACGAGAACCGCTTCAAGGTGCCGAACAAAGCGGAGATCTACGGCAGACAGGTCATCATGAACGAAAACGACGAGGAGATCGGCGAGATCGAGCATCTGCTGCTGCCCGCCTCCTTCATCGGCATGTACGACGCGTACCGTAAAGTACGGGAGTTCGGCGGTATCTGCTACCCCGCGCACATCGACCGCGATTCGCTGTCGATCCTCAGCGTGCTGGGCGAGATCGACCCCTACTGCGGGTTCAGGACCGCGGAGCTGGCGGATATCTCGAAGCTGCCCGAGCTGAGAAATCAGCATCCGATCCTCGACCACATGAACATCATCACCTGCTCCGACGCGCATTACCTTGAGAACATGCGCGACGCGGCAAACACCCTCGAGCTGCCCGAGCTGACGCGGGAAGCCGTCATCAATTACCTCGATACCGAAAAGTAGCCGTCCTGTCTGATCAGGGCGGCTTTTTAGTTAGGAGTCAGGAGTGAGAAGTGAGGAGTGAGAAGTTGTAGGGGACGGCGACTCGACGTCCCGCGTCCCGCAAGGGACATTCGCGCCGCGATCTCGTAGGGGCGGTCATTGACCGCCCGCTGTTGCAGGGCGTGGCATATTCTATCCAACGTTTTCGATATGGATAACGCCCGTCATCCTCGGGCGACCGATGGTCGCCCCTACGGCGGGAGCAAAGCCCCCGCCCTAC
>CACZYF010000070.1 GCA_902785355.1 uncultured Ruminococcus sp.
CTGTGTATCGACATCAGCCGCAACAACGGCACTATCGCCGCGATCTTTGCGGCGAATGATACCTATGACGAGATCTACGCGAAGGTATCTGTCCACGGCGTTTTCGTGCTCCATAAGCCGACATCCAAAACACTGGTCTCACAGGCGGTGTCCCTGATGGTATGCGCCAGAGAACGCCTGCGCTCCCTGGAGAAGAAGGTCGGCAACACCGAGAGCAAGCTCGACGAGATCCGCATCGTCAACAAGGCGAAGTGGCTGTTGATCGATCAGGAGGGTTTGAGCGAGGCCGACGCGCATAAATATATCGAGAAGTCTGCCATGGATTCAGGTATCACCAAACGGCTTGCAGCTCAATTGATCATTGACAAATATCTGTAAATGACGTATTTTCTTAATAGGGAATGCGTCTTTGTCTTTTTCGGACGGTGTCAACCGGCGCACGCGTCGTTGACATCTCGGTTGACAGCGCGAAGCCTGATAAACAGTGGCTTTCTTATGATTGTCAACCATGTCAACCATGTAACCTTATAAAAAGAAAATAAATATAGAATAGGAATATAGTGAGATAAAAAAAGTCTTTGACCTCGGTTGACAGTAGACAGTTGACATTTCGGTTACATCACGGTTACATCAAAAAGTCCCATAAACAGTGGGATTATCAGCATACGTAACTATGTAACCATGTAACCATATAAAAAGAAAAAATATATAGAACAGGAAAATAGTGTAATAAAACAGTTCTTTGACCTCGGTTACAGGTTACAGTTACACTTTCGGTTACATTGATGACCGACACTTTCATTGCAAAGGAGAATGCTTATGTGCGGAATAGTAGGCTATGTCGGACCGCGCGACTGTACGGACGTGCTGGTATCGGCTCTGACAAAACTGGAATATCGCGGATATGATTCCGCGGGTATCGCCGTGTTTGAAAACGGCAGGATCGAAGTCGCCAAAACCAAGGGCAGACTGGCTGATCTGACTCAGAAGATGGAGAAGGAGGGTAAGCCGAAGGGTCACGCGGGCATCGGTCATACACGCTGGGCGACTCACGGCGAGCCGAGCGACGTCAACTCTCACCCACATTCGGGTCGCAGGGTCACCATCGTCCACAACGGCATCATCGAGAATTACAAACAGCTCAAGCAATTTTTGATTGAGAACGACCGCAACGAGTTCCTCTCCGATACCGATACCGAGGTCGTGGCGCAGCTGCTCGACTTCTACTATGACGGCGATCCTATCCGCTGTATCCGCAAGACGCTCCATGAGCTGCGCGGTTCCTTTGCGCTGGGGATCATTTTCGCCGACCGTCCCGAGACCGTTTACGCGGTGCGGTGCGAGAGCCCGCTGATCGTCGGTCAGGGTCAGGACGAGGTGTTCATCGCCTCCGACGTACCTGCCATCATCAAATATACCAAGAACTACTATCTGCTTGAACAGGGCGAGATCGCCATTTTGAAAGACGGCAGCGCAGAATTTCGCTCCCTGCACGGCAGACCGCTCAAAAAGGAATTGCTCTTCGCCGACTGGGACGAGGACAGCGCTGAGAAGGGCGGCTATCCCCACTATATGCTCAAGGAGATCCACGAGCAGCCCACGGCTGTCAAAACGACGATCACGCCGCGCATCGAGGACGGTCTGCCGAACCTATCCGAGTGCGGTATCATCTTCGGAACGCTGAGAAATCTGAAAAACATCTTTATCGTTGCCTGCGGCACTGCCATGCACGCGGGAATGGTCGGCAAATATGTCATCGAAAAGCTCGCGCGCGTTTCTGTGACGGTCGATATCGCCTCTGAGTTCCGCTATCGCGATCCGCTGCTGACGCACGACGATTTGATCATCATTATCAGCCAGAGCGGCGAGACCGCCGACAGCAAGGCGGTACTGAGCCTTGCCAAGTCACGCGGCGCCAAGACGCTCGCGATCGTCAACGTCAAGGGCAGCTCTATTGCCAGAGAAGCCGACATGGTCATCTACACCCACGCCGGTCCCGAGATCGCCGTCGCCTCCACCAAGGCGTATATGGTCCAGCTTGCGGTCATGTATCTTTTCGCCTTTGAAACGGCTCTCGCCAAGGGCAAGCTTGAAGAGAAGGAATGCCGCAGACTGACTGCCGCGCTCCTCAAAATGCCCGACGTTATCGAGAAAACGATCAACAAGGTCGTGGATATGTGCCAGTATGTTTCCACCAAGCTGATCACCGCCGACAGCCTACTGTATATCGGCAGGGGACTTGACTATGCTCTGTCGATGGAAGGCTCCTTAAAGCTCAAGGAGATCAGCTATATCCACTCGGAGAGCTACGCCGCGGGCGAGCTCAAGCACGGCACGATCTCGCTGATCACCGAGGGTATGCCCGTGATCGCCGTCGCGACCCAGAACACCCTGCTCGAAAAGACCGTCAGCAATATCAAAGAGGTCAAGGCGCGCGGCGCGATGACGATCGTGATCTGTGACGAGGAAGCGGATATCGACGCGGACGCAGTCGACTACATGATCCGTATCCCGAAGATCAACGAAACGCTGATGCCGATGGTCGCCACGGTGCCCATGCAGCTCCTCGCCTACTATACCTCGGTCAACAAGGGCAACGACGTCGATAAACCCCGCAACCTCGCCAAATCCGTAACGGTTGAGTAATTGAACACATATACACGGCGTACTCTTCAAAGGAGTGCGCCGTGTTCTTTTTAAAAAGGTATAAAAATACAGACCCCGTCGCAAATCGGGGTCTGTAAACCAAAGGGGAGTGTGTGCAAGTTTTCTTTTGGCAATAATGTTGATGAAGTATATATTGTTTGAAGAAATCTCCCCTAAAGTCCGTGTTGATCCTGATCTGCGGTGACAGATCAGGATAACGAAAAAAGAAGGGTTTTGGGATTCCAAAATAGCAAAAAAGACGCCTTGAACCCCTTGGGGGATTCAAGACGCCTTTGTCTTTACTGTCTGCATTATACGCTCAAGTCTTTTTATAAAATTATTTTAACGCTTTGATGTGCGAAAGATTGACACGGCACGCCGATAATGCTATGATACAGGATAGAATCCTATCCACAACACTTCTGAAAAGAGGGTGTCACCGTGACAACGGAAGAAAACCAGATCATGCAGTATATCGAGGAAGAGGACGTTAAGTTCATACGCCTTGCTTTTTGCGATATTTTCGGCGTACAAAAGAATATCTCCGTCCAGCCTACCGAGCTCCACAGAGCGTTCGAAAAGGGCTATCCGATCGACGCTTCTTATGTATCGGGCTTCGGCGGCGATTACGGCGTAGACGTATGGCTTCATCCCGAAGCGGATACCGTTTCCGTCCTCCCGTGGCGGCCCGAGCACGGCAAGGTGATCCGTATGTTCTGCTCGCTTTGCTATGCCGATGGCCGGAATATGCCCGCCAAAAGGGCTATCGGTTCCACTTTAAGTCCGAGATGCAGTTCTATCTCTTCAAGACCGATGATAGCGGCAACCGCACCTATACGCCCTACGATCACGCGGGCTATATGGATATCGCGCCGCTGGATAAGGGCGAGAACATCCGCCGCGAGGTATGTCTGACGCTGGAGCAGATGGGGATCATGCCCGAAAGCTCTCACCATGAGGCGGGACCCGGTCAGAATGAGATCGACTTCAAGTATGCTCACGCCCTGCCCTCAGCCGACAATACAAGCACGTTTATCTCCGTCGTCCGCACGATTGCCGCGCGCAACGGTCTGTATGCCGATTTTTCGCCGAAGCCGATCTCCGATAAGCCCGGCTCGGCGCTCCATATCAGAATGTCGGTCAAAGCAAAAAACGGTGAGGAAGTCACCGATCGCGCCATCGCCGGCATCCTGAAAAACATCGCGGATATGACGATCTTCCTCAATCCGACCGAAAAATCCTTCAAGCGCTTCAACAAGATGAAAGCGCCGAAGTACATCACCTGGTCGGACAAAAACCGCGCTCAGCTGATTTTTGCGACCCGTACCGAGAGCGGCGGCAGATGCTTACAGCTTCGCTCACCCGACCCCAACGCCAACCCGTATCTGGCGTTCGCGCTGATGATCTATGCGGCGGTCGACGGCATTGAGAACAACGAACCCCTTCCGCCTTCTACCGATACACAGCAGCAATACCTGTCCTCGTCGGAACAAAACGCAGCGGAGCTTCTGCCCGATACCCTTGTCAGGGCACAAAGTGCCGCTTTAAACAGCGACTTCATCAAGCGGTTCATTCCCGAAAGCATCATCAAAGCATATTGTAATTAAATCCGCGATTGACTTACTTCGTAGGGCGGGGGCTTGCTCCCGCCGAGACCTTTTAGTATGATTCATGTTTCATGCGAAGCATATCAAGCTTCATTTGCTATTGAAGCATTGTGCTTATAGAAAAGTTTCGGCGGGAGCAAGCCCCCGCCCTACGTCTTTATCCCAACAGCTTCTTGATCCTCTCTACCGCTTCTATGGTGTTCTCTCTGTCCCCGAAGGACGTCAGGCGGAAATAGCCCTCGCCCTGACTGCCGAAGCCCTCGCCGGGTGTTCCGACTACCTGAGCGTTCTCGAGAAGATCATCAAAGAACTCCCAGCTCCCCATGCCCTTAGGACATTCGAGCCAGATATACGGCGAGTTTTTGCCGCCCGTATAGAATATCCCCAGCTCGTCGAGCGCCTTGGAGATGATCCGGGCGTTCTCTTTATAGTAGGCAATATTGGCTTTGAATTCTTTCTGCCCTTCCTGTGAGAATACGGCGGCCGCGGCACACTGCACGGGATAGGACACGCCGTTGAATTTGGTCGCCTGTCGGCGGTACCAAAGGGCATGGAGTTTGTGACCGTCGCGGGCAAGCTCCTTCGGGATCACCGTATAGCCGCAGCGCACGCCGGTAAAGCCCGCAGTCTTTGAAAGAGAGCAGAACTCGATCGCGCATGTTCTTGCCCCGTCGATCGCAAAGATCGAGCGCGGACAGTCGTCCTCGATAAACGCCTCATATGCCGCGTCATACAGAATGAGCGCGTCATGTTGATTGGCATAGTCCACCCATGCCTTGAGCTGTTCGGAATTGTACGCCGCGCCGGTGGGATTATTCGGGGAGCAAAGGTAGATGATATCCGCATGAACACTCTCGTCGGGCATCGGGAGAAAACGATTTTCCCTTGTACCGGGCGCGTATATGATCTTTCTGCCTGCCATGATGTTGGCGTCAACATAGACAGGATAGACCGGATCGGGAACCATCACGACGTTATCGGTGCCGAAGATATCGCCGATATTGCCCGTGTCGGACTTTGCGCCGTCGCTGATAAAGACTTCATCCGCTCTGACTGTTACCCCAAAGCCTGCGTAATATTTTGCGACCGCCTCGCGTACAAAATCATAGCCCTCATACTCGGGATAGCCCTTGAAGGTCTCTTTGAGGCTCAGCTCTCCCGCGCCGACCTTCATCGCCTGTACGGCAGTGCGCGGCAGAGGGAGCGT
>CACZYF010000071.1 GCA_902785355.1 uncultured Ruminococcus sp.
CTGTACATGGTCGTGTTTTCCTGCACGATGCACGGATACGCGCCGAGGCGCAGGGTGCCGCCCTTGTCGATCTCATCGTTCTGTCCGGGCATAAAGTCGATCACCTTGGGAACATTCTGAGCGAACTCTCCGGAGTTCGCTTTTTTGATGCCCGCGACATTTCTTGCGTATTCGATGACCGCAATCTGCATACCCAGACAAATGCCGAAGTACGGCATTTCATGCTCTCTTGCGTACTGCGCGGCGATGATCATGCCCTCGATCCCGCGCTGACCAAAGCCGCCCGGGACGATAATGCCGTCAGTCTCGCCTAGGATATGATCGACGTTCTCCGCAGTGATACTTTCCGCGTCGATCCACTTGATCTCAACCGACGCGCCCTGATAGTAGCCCGCATGACGGAGTGCTTCGGCTACGCTGAGATAAGCGTCGTGCAGCTCCACATACTTGCCCACCAGACCGATCTTGACTGTTCTTTCACGCGTCTTGATACGATCGACCATGTGCTCCCAGTCGCTCAGATCGGGCTTGTGGGATTTCAGATTCAGCTCGCGGCATACGATATCGGAGAGGTGCGCCTTCTCGAGCATCAAGGGCGCTTCATACAGCACGGGCAGGGTGAGATTCTCGATCACGCAGTCAGGCCATACGTTGCAGAAGCCTGCGATCTTATCGAAAATTCCCTTGTCGGTGATCGGCTCATCGGTACGCAGGATGATGATATCGGGCGATACGCCGAAGCCCTGTAATTCCTTGACGGAGTGTTGGGTAGGCTTGCTCTTATGCTCGCCGGACGCTTTGAGATACGGCACGAGGGTGACGTGAATGTACAAACGGTTGTCCTCGCCCACCTCATGACCTACCTGGCGGATCGCTTCGATGAACGGCTGGCTCTCGATATCACCGATCGTACCGCCGATCTCAGTGATGACGACGTCCGCGTCAGTCTTTTTGCCGACGCTGTAGATGAAGCGCTTGATCTCGTCCGTGATATGCGGAATCACCTGTACCGTTTTGCCGAGATACTCGCCGTGACGTTCCTTGTTGAGCACGTTCGAGTAGACCTTACCTGTGGTAAGGTTACTGTATTTGTTCAGGTTCTCATCAATAAACCGCTCATAATGGCCTAGGTCGAGGTCGGTCTCGGCGCCGTCCTCGGTCACATACACTTCGCCGTGCTGATAAGGACTCATAGTGCCGGGATCGACGTTGATATACGGGTCGAGCTTCTGGGCGGCGACCTTCAAGCCGCGCGCTTTCAGCAGTCTGCCGAGTGAGGCGGCGGTGATGCCCTTGCCCAGTCCCGACACAACGCCTCCGGTTACAAATATATATTTTGTCATACATACACCTTCCTATAAATTTGTATATCCCATCAGGCTTTCGTCCACCTCACGGGCGCAGTCTCTGCCCTCGCGAATCGCCCATACCACCAGCGACTGACCGCGGTGCATATCGCCTGCCGTGAACACCCTGTCGACAGAGGTTTGATGACTGCCTGTTTCCGTCCGCACATTCGTCCTACCGTCGACTGCTACGCCGAACGCATCGGTGATATAGCTCTCACTGCCCAAGAAGCCTGCCGCGATCAACAGCAGATCGACGTCGATCGTGTATTCGCTGTCTTCAACAGGTACCATCCTCAGCCGTCCGGTCGCTTCATCCTTCTCGGCGTTCAGCTTCACGAGCACCGCCTGTTTCAGCTTTCCGCTCTCATCGCTGATCAGCTTTTTCACGGTCGTTTGATAAACTCTCGGATCGCTGCCGTAAACCGCGGCGGCTTCCTCCTGACCGTAATCTGTCTTACAGACGCGCGGCCATTCCGGCCACGGGTTGTCCTCTGACCGGGTATCGGGGAGCTTGGGCATCATCTCGAGCTGGATGACACTTTTTGCGCCGTGACGAACGCAGGTGCCGACGCAGTCGTTGCCGGTATCGCCGCCCCCGACGATCAGGACGTTCTTGTCCTTTGCGGAGATATAGGATCCCTCCTGCAAGCCGTTATCGAGCAGTGCCTTAGTGGTGGAGCGCAGGAAATCGACCGCAAAATATACGCCGTCCGCTTCTCGTCCTTCGACCGCGATATCGCGCGGGTGGGATGCGCCGCACGCGAGGATCACACGGTCGTATTCTGAGAGCAGTTCTTCGGCAGATACATCAACGCCGACGTTGACGTTTACTTTGAATGTAACTCCCTCGGCTTTCATCACGTTGATCTTGCGCTCGATGATGTGCTTTTCGAGCTTCATGTTCGGGATGCCGTACATCAGCAGTCCGCCGACACGATCGCTCCGCTCATACACCGTGACAGAATGACCGCGGCGGTTGAGTTGATCGGCGGCGGCAAGTCCCGAGGGGCCGGAGCCGATGACGGCGATCTTTTTCCCTGTCCGCTGTTTCGGCGGCATTGGCTCTGCCCAGCCTTCTTGATATGCCGTTTCGATGATATCATATTCATTGGCGCGAACCGTGACAGGATCGCCGTTTGAGCCGCAGGTACACGCCTTTTCGCATAATGCAGGACACACGCGTGAGGTGAACTCGGGAAAGCTGTTGGTCATTTTCAGACGATTGTACGCCTGTTTCCAAGCGCCGAGGCTGACAAGATTGTTCCATTCGGGGATCAAGTTGTTCAGCGGACAGCCCGATATCATGCCGCTGATCGGCAAGCCTGCCTGACAGAACGGTACGCCGCAGTGCATACAACGCTCGCCCTGATGCTTGCGATCCGCTTCCCTGATCGGGGTGTGGAATTCGTTATAATTTTTGATCCGTTCTTCCACGGCCGACGAGGGATTATCCTGTCGTGTATATTCCATAAATCCGTTGGGATTTCCCATACTGCACTCCTCCTTATCTCGAGCGGATCAGCTGATAGAAGGCTTCGATCTTGGCGCTGTCCTCGTCAGCCTGTCGCTTCCACATGCTCCGTGATCAGCATTCTCAGCTCGTCAATATCCTTTTGCTCGCTCAGTTCCGTACACTCTACCAGCTCTTTGTTCAGCCTTTTATAAAGGTGATGGTGTTCATCCAGTACATAGGCGATACCGCCCGACATACCGGCGGCAAAATTCTTGCCGGTGCTGCCGAGGATGACGACCTTGCCGCCTGTCATATATTCACATCCGTGCTCGCCGACGCCCTCGACGACGGCTGTCGCGCCCGAATTGCGCACACAAAAGCGCTCGCCCGCGATACCGTTGATAAACGCCTTGCCGCTTGTCGCGCCATAGAGAGCGACGTTGCCGATGATGATGTTCTCCTCCGCCTTGAAGCGACTGTGTTCATCGGGGTAAACGATCAGCTTACCGCCCGATAATCCTTTTCCGAAATAGTCATTGCTGTCGCCTTTGAGCTCCATCGTCAAGCCCCTCGGGATAAACGCGCCAAAGCTCTGACCGCCCGAGCCGTTGCAGATGATCCGATAGGTATCGTCATTGAGATCCTCGCCGTATTTTTTGGTGATCTCGGAGCCGAACGCCGTACCGAGGGAGCGGTCGGTGTTGCGGACATCGATCTCTATCTGAGCCGACTTGCCCTCGCGCAGTGCTTTTTTGAACGCTTTTATGATCACCTTTTCATCGAGTGTATCGGAGAGTTTGAAGTCATAGGGGTCCTTTTCATCATAGCGGATCGGCATATCATCAAGACCGTTATCAAGAATAACGGAGACGTCAATCTGCTGTTCACGCGGCGAAAGATTGTCCCGCTTTTTCAAAAGATCCTTTCGTCCGATCAGCTCGTCAATGGTATGCACGCCCAGCCGCGCCATATACTCGCGCAGTTCCTGTGCGATAAAGCGCATGAAATTGACGACGTACTCGGGCTTGCCCATAAAGCGTTTTCTCAGCTCGGGGTTCTGCGTTGCTACGCCGAAGGGACAGGTGTCGAGGTTGCAGACGCGCATCATCGCACAGCCCAAGGTCACCAGCGGCGCGGTCGCAAAGCCGAATTCCTCCGCACCGAGGATCGCCGCGATCGCGACGTCACGGCCTGTCATCAGCTTGCCGTCCGTCTCAATGACGACCTTATGCCGCAGTCCGTTGAGCAGGAGCGTTTGGTGCGCTTCGGCAAGACCCAGCTCCCACGGCAGGCCCGCGTTATAGATCGAGCTGCGCGGAGCGGCGCCTGTACCGCCGTCATAGCCCGAGATCAAGATGACCTCTGCGCCTGCCTTCGCCACGCCTGCGGCTACCGTGCCGACGCCTGCTTGTGAGACGAGCTTGACGGAGATACGTGCCTTTTTGTTCGCGTTTTTCAGGTCATAGATCAGCTGAGCCAGATCCTCGATCGAATAGATATCGTGATGCGGCGGCGGTGAGATCAGCGACACGCCCGGG
>CACZYF010000072.1 GCA_902785355.1 uncultured Ruminococcus sp.
ACGCCTTTGTCTATTTCTTTATGAAAAGGAGAAGGTATTATGGCAAACGTAGCAGAATATTTCGGAAGTCTGGTATTTGACGACAAGACGATGAAAGAGCGGCTGGATCCCAAGATCTACAAGCAGCTCCGCAAAACGATCGACGACGGCGAGCAGCTGAATATTCAGGTAGCGAACGCCGTAGCTGCGGCATTAAAGGAATGGGCGGTCGAGAAGGGCGCGACTCATTACACCCACTGGTTCCAGCCGTTGACAGGTATCACCGCCGAGAAGCATGACAGCTTTATCACTCCCTCTCCCGACGGCAGAGTGATCATGGAATTCTCCGGCAAGGAGCTGATCAAGGGCGAGCCCGATGCGTCCTCGTTCCCCTCGGGCGGTCTGCGCGCGACCTTTGAAGCAAGAGGCTATACCGCGTGGGACCCCACCTCCTACGCTTTCATCAAGGGCAAGACCCTTTGTATCCCCACCGCGTTCGCATCCTACAGCGCCGACGCGCTGGATAAAAAGACCCCGCTGTTGCGCTCCATGCAGGCGCTGAATATCCAGGCGATGCGCGTCTTAAAGCTCTTCGGCAACGAGGACGTCAAGCGCGTCGTTACCTCTGTCGGCCCCGAGCAGGAATATTTTTTGGTTCCCAAGGAGCTGTACGCAAAGCGCAAGGATCTGATCTATACAGGCCGCACGCTCTTCGGCGCTCGTCCTCCTAAGGGTCAGGAGCTTGACGATCACTACTTCGGTACCATCAAGCCGCGCGTCCTCGCGTATATGGAGGATCTCAACGACGAGCTGTGGAAGCTCGGCATCCTCGCGAAAACCCAGCATAACGAGGTCGCTCCGGCACAGCATGAGCTGGCGCCCATCTACACAACGACTAACGTCGCGACAGACCACAACCAGCTGACCATGGAGATCATGCAAAAGGTTGCGGAACGTCACGGGCTGGTATGTCTGCTGCATGAAAAGCCCTTCAAGGGCGTGAACGGCTCGGGCAAGCACAACAACTGGTCGATCGGCACGGATACAGGCGTCAACCTGCTCACTCCCGGTGAGACGCCGTTCGAGAACGTGCAGTTCCTGCTGTTCCTCGTGGCGGTCATCAAGGCGGTCGACGAGTATCAGGATCTGCTGAGGCTATCTGTCGCGACCGCAGGCAACGATCACCGTTTAGGCGCGAATGAAGCGCCGCCCGCCGTCATCTCCATCTTCCTCGGCGACGAGCTGACTGCTGTGCTGGACGCGATCGAGAACGATACCGAGTATGAGGGCACAAAGAAGAAATATATGAAGCTCGGCGTTGATGTTCTGCCGCGCTTTCGACGCGATACCACCGACCGCAACCGTACCTCGCCCTTTGCGTTCACGGGCAACAAGTTCGAGTTCCGTATGCTCGGCTCCTCTAACTCCATCGCTTGCTGTAATATGATGCTCAACTCCGCTGTCGCGGAAGTCTTGAAGCAGTTTGCGGATGTGCTGGAGAAGTCCGAGGACTTTGAAAACGACGTTCATGACCTCATTCGTAAGACGATCAAGGAGCATAAGCGCATCATTTTCAACGGCAACGGTTACGACGACGCATGGATCGAAGAAGCCGAGAAGCGCGGATTATCCAACCTCAAAACGACTGCCGACGCGATGCCGCATCTGCTGGACGAAAAGAATGTGGCGATGCTGACCGCTCACAAGGTATTCACTGTCGCTGAGCTTGAGAGCCGCATGGAGATCATGCTCGAAAACTACGTCAAGCAGGTCAATATCGAAGCGCTGACGATGGTGGATATGACCGGCAAGCAGATCATCCCCGCGATCGAGACCTATCTGATGAAGCTCTTGAAGAACGTTTCTATGAAGAAGGCGATTTCTCCAGAGATCAGCTGTGCTTATGAAACTGCTAACATCGAGAAGCTCTCCGCCGCCTGTGACGAGATGAGCGCCAACGCGGGTATCCTCGAGCGTTTGGCGGAGCATCTCGCGCATATCGACGATATCGTGGAGCAAGCGAACTTCGTCCGCGATGAACTCCTGCCGCAGATGGATACACTGCGCAACTATGCCGACGCGGCAGAAGCGGTCGTTGACGCTGAGATCTGGCCGCTGCCGACCTACGGCGAGCTGCTCTTCGGAGTAAGATGAGTTAGAAATAAGAACTAAGAAAGAAGAAATATGAACTTCTTAGCTGATTGACAATGTACAAAGGCGTACTCTGCTTTCGCGGGGTACGCCTCATTTCATATTTGGAAGGTGAAACTATGACAGTAGAATTTTGGTTTTTGATCGGCGCCGCTCTGGTGTTCTGGATGCAGGCAGGCTTTGCGATGGTAGAAGCGGGCTTTACCCGTGCCAAGAACGCCGGCAATATCATCATGAAAAACCTAATGGATTTTTGTATCGGTACCGTGGTATTCGCCCTGTTGGGCTATACCATCATGATGGGGGAGGATACCTTATTCGGTCTGATCGGTATCCCGAACATGGATTTATTTACCCACTTCAAGGCGTTCATCGCGTCTCCCGGGAACGGCGACTTTACCGCCGCTTCCACCTTCGTGTTCAACCTTGTTTTCTGCGCGACGACCGCAACGATCGTTTCCGGCGCTATGGCAGAGAGGACGAAGTTCTCCGCCTACTGCATCTATTCGGGTGTGATCTCCCTGTTCATCTACCCGATCGAAGCGCACTGGATCTGGGGCGGCGGCTGGCTTTCCCAGCTTGGGTTTCACGACTACGCAGGCTCCTGCGCGATCCACATGGTAGGCGGTATAGCGGCT
>CACZYF010000073.1 GCA_902785355.1 uncultured Ruminococcus sp.
CTGCGCGTTCTGCTGATCATGTACAAATCCATTGAAGATAAAAGCAGATTCAAGCTGATGAACATCAGCGACGAGGTCAGGGAGATCCTCGAGACGACCGGCTTCGATCAGTTCCTTTTGTAATCAGAAAACAAATTGCCGACAAAGCTATCGTTCAGCTCTGTCGGCAATTATTTATTTCATTATAAAGCGTTGACAAACGTCCTGCTCAACTATCAGAGCAGAGGGATGATACCGTCGAAGCCGGTCACCGTGAAGATCTCCTTGACCTCATCCGACGCGCCCTCGACCGTGACGTTGCCCTGTCCGAGCTTTTTGACCATGATCATCATCGTGCGCAGTCCGGCGGAGGAGATGTATTCCAGTTCTTCCGCGTTCACTCTGACAGAGGAGATACCGTCGCCGCACTCGTCAAACACTTTCAGTAACGCGGGAGCGCTGATGGTGTCGATACGTCCGCTGACGGTCATTTCAAGCACGCTGCCATTCGTTTTGTAATCAACGGTGAGATTCTCGATCTTCTCGGCTCCGCTGACAGACGCTTTCTGTGTGTAATGGGGATCGAGGGTCAGTTTCCATACGCGCGCATCCTTCAAAAGGTCGAGATACTTTTTCTGCCAACTTTCGGGGATCGCCTGCAGCATCGAAAGGTTCTCGTCTCCGTGGTAGAAGGGCAGGATCTCCACCTTGAAGCCGCGCGCTTCGATGAACGCCTTCACCTTTTCGTGATCCATGTGTACTACGCCCTCGTTGTAGATATCCGACTGCTCCATCGTTCTTCTTCGTGACGCGTCGTATGCTTCCGGAGAGCTCATGTTCGCTGTTGCAAACAGCTCATAATTCACACCCATATCCGAGGTCACAAACGCGCCTGAGTGTTTCTCGAGTATCCGGCGGATCCCGTCAAGAAGCTGTTCGAATTCCGAAGTTGAAAGATAACCTAAAAGTCCCTCGCTGGAGATCAGTACCTCGCCCTCAAAGCCTTCGACAGCGGCGCTGAGAGAGGCGGCGTTCGTGGCGTCACCGCCGTGATAAACCTTGCCGAGTCCTTCTTTATCAGCGAAGCTCTGCAGTTCCTCCGCTACGACAGGGACATCTAAGCCCGCGTAAGCAATACCGTTGTTTTTGCAGAAGATCGATCGGGGTGTATAGCCGCAGGCGACATCCAGCAGGTTTTTGCAGCCGTCAGTTTTCAGCGTTCTTGATAGAGCGGCATACCGCGCCTCGATTGCCACCGCAACGCCTGTCATCAGCGCTTTGGCGTCATTCTCTGAGACGAGAGTATCAGATGGGTCTCTCCTTGAGAGCGCATCCTCCAGACCTAAGCCTGCGATCATCCGCTTTGCGTCCTCATTTCCCGCGACCGCGAGCAAAAAAACGGTGCTCTTCGCAGTAAGATATGTCGGGTTTACCATTGTTCTGTAATCCATATTTCTCTCCTCCTTTTGCATTATTATACAAAACCCCGTCGACAAAAACAAGTATTATTTTTCTTCGTTACCTGCGACTTCGGTGAATATACATTCTACCTCGTTGATATTTACACTAATCCTTAATAAAAACCGATCATAAGCATTATTAATGATGTATGATCTGAACTTCCGCATAGCCCGATGAAACGATTTGATATCTTTTTAGATAATTCTGATATGTGTTTCGTTTTTTGAGTAGCTAATTGGAATTCAAGCTCCTTCTTTTGACTCTCCGCTCCGGCAGTCGATCTTTGGTTGTTTCAGTTACGAAGCCCATCTCGATCGTCTTCATGATGTTGGCGATACTCTTTTCTGTGTCGGAGAGCTGTTTTGTCAATATAGGGATTTCGCTGTTACAGGAAAGAAAACCGCCATAATCACCAACAAACTATTGTTTTCTGTTTAAGTTTGGATTATAATGCTAGCAGGAAAAACACATTGATAATGATCGGGCAAAAAATGAGGTAGAACTTTTCGGATTCTTTAAAGAAATCATTTGAATATGTAATTCCTGCACCTAACCTACAGTCAAATAATTATTACAACAGGAGGATATAAACATGGGTCTTTTTAACAATAAGAAAAAGGATACTACATCGAGTTCGGACGGGAACAGTTATCTGAAGATCTCGATGACAAAAGATAGGTCCGAATACACCTTCCTGCTGGAAGGCAGACTTGACACGATCACTTCTCCCGATCTTGAAAGCAAGATCAATGAAGTCGTCGGTGGCGCAACGAAGCTGACCATGGATCTTGCTAAGCTCGAATACATCTCCAGCGCGGGATTGCGTGTTCTGCTCGGCGCTCTGCAGGATATGGAAGACAAAGGAGAGATGGTCGTTTGCAATCTCACTGAGCCTGTTCACGTGGTTTTTGAGCTGACCGGATTCGGTCGCTTGTTCAACATCGAGTAATAACTCTTACACCGCTTGATAATAACGGTGAGGCACCAATATGACGGAGAGAACATATGATTAAGAAATTGAAAGATATCCGATTATTCGGACTGATTTTTACTATCGCGTCCGCCTTATTTATCATAGAGTTCAGCGCTCCCTTTTTTTCCGAAGCGAGATTGCAGCCGTATCTGTATAATTCCGGCGTAGATTCATTGGGAGCGTTAATATGCGCGGCGCTGTATTTTGGATGTATGGCGCAGAAAGGTGAAGGG